>JBAVSY010000094.1:0-43709 GCA_049695855.1 Candidatus Korobacteraceae bacterium
CGCGATCCAGTGCCCGCAACACCCGCTCGCGCAAATCCTGAGAATAGGATTGCATCCCTGGCCTCTCCTTACCGGCAGAAGCATTATCTCACAGAATGTATATACTTAAATTAGAAATGCTCTAGCCCTAGTGGTAGGGAATACACTCACCGTAAGGGGCGACGACTCAGAACATCCAAGTCGAGTTGCAGTTCTGACAATGAGCCTGAGTGAACTTCTGTTTGCGAGATAACCCGGTCGCGAGCATGGACACGCCGCCAGTCAACAGCGCTGCGGTGGCCTTACCTCCTGAGACGCCCATTTTCTGTGTCACAGGTTTAACCCTGACGACCCCCTTTGATTGGCAGTGCGGACACACCAGCGCCGGATTCAAGGGGCCATGCGCCAACTGCATGCGGTAGTTGTAGGCAGCCAGTTGCTCGTTGTAAAGCTGTATCTGGCACTCTGCGCGCTCTTGGGGCGCCATCGGCTTAATCTGTCGGAATCGAACCACCGCGAATGCCACGACGGCGGCAACAACAAGCAGAACAATTATGAGAACTGTTGCGTCGTCCATGTTCCGCCGCATGCCTCCCTTGAAATTGTTTTGGAGAAGACAGGCTCATGATACCGTTTTTGACGTAACGGCAGAAGGCGCATTCCGTGGGCGTTCATTGACCCCTGCCTTACAATTTTGGGGCCGGAAGAAACATCGCATAATCCGTTGATTCCTCGCCCGTGGCTCTCATCTGTTTTTCTCGCTCGGGGTGCGAGGGGTCGGCCGTCCAAATCTACCCGTCCCGACTATTCAAAATCAGTGGATTACACGGTATTTTATCCGGTCGCAAAGGCGAGTACCCAACTCAGTGCTGAGGCTGCTTCTTGATCTCGGCAATGGCATCCATCGCGTGCTTGATGCTGTATCCGGCAAGAATGCCGGTGTTGACTAGAAGTTGAGTGTTCACATGCTGGCCGTTAATGAGGATCTTCGCAGAATCCTCTTTGTATCCCTGTACCACGCCGAGAATTTCGTAGGCATGCTTCGAAAAGTCCCAGAAAACGATGGGGCCGCCCGAAAATCCGGGATTATTGAAACCGTCAATGTAAATGACAACTGCGTCTGGGCTAGTCGCATCAATGGCCGACATCGTTCCCCTTTTCATAAAGGGTGCTCTTTTTCCGCCTTGGAAGTGACTGGCTATGCCAAACGGGTATCCCAAGAACCAGACCTGCTGGCCCATCGTTACAACTCCACTCGTATCCTGTGGCTTAATTTCGTATGGGGTCGGAACTTTTTCGCTAGTCTCAAACACTGCAATGTCAACATCACTCGAAGCCGGAAAGATTGTCTTAACGGTCTTGTACTCCTTCCAGTGTTCGTCTTGCCAGACCTGGATAGTAGCGTTCGTTGTAGGAAGACCTGCGACAACGTGCCTGGCAGTCAAAAGATACATTTTGCCTTGATAATCGACGGTAAAGGCAGTTCCCTCCTCGTTTCCAGCCTTGATGAAGATTGTTCGTTCCAGTATCTCTGTCGGAACGGCATCTTGACCGAGTGCATTCCATGAAAGTGACGTAAGCATCACAAACGTAACTAGAGCAAGCCTTCGCACGATTTCGACACCTCGCAAGAATTGTACGACTAGTTGTGCACAGTTACGCACGGCACAACCTAGTAGAGTATTCGCTAGGGGCGCGAGAGGTCGCTAGCGAGGACGAAAGTCCAAATTCGACTTTAAACCTTCTCGGAACTTTCATTCAACCGCTGCCGTATATCAGCCTGGACGAAACCACAGTGGACGGCATCGCGAGTGGCTGAACCGAATCGGGGCTGCGGTCCGTCGCGATGTCCCTTCACCGCTGAGGATGTTTATGCCGTTCAAACTTCCCGAAGCCACCCAAATCCTGCAGCGCACGCCCGCCGTGCTGACCGAGATGGTGAAGGGCATTCCCACTGGCTGGATCAAGGCCACCGAAGGCGTTGGCACCTGGAGCTGCTACGACATTGTGGGACATCTGATTCACGGCGAGCTGACCGACTGGATTCCGCGTGTGCGCATCATTCTGGAACACGGCGAGGCCAAAGCCTTTGAGCCCTTCGACCGTTGCGCCCAATTCCGCGAAGACCAGACTCGGCCTATCGGCGCGCTGCTCGATCAGTTTGCCTTCATGCGAGCGGAGAACCTGACCATCCTGCAAGGTCTGCGCCTGAGCAGCGACGACCTTTCACGTAAAGGCACACATCCGGAACTGGGAACCGTTACGCTGGGCCAGCTAATCTCGTCGTGGGCGGTTCATGACCTGTCGCATATTTCACAGATCGCGCGGGTCACCGCCAAGCAGTACTCCCACGAAGTGGGACCTTGGTATCAATACACGTCCATCCTCAAGAGCTAAGGCTGTTCAGAAAACCCCCCACCCAAGCAAAGTCGGCTTGGATGGGGCACCCGCTACCAGCGATATTCGATAGAGGCGCTAGCCGAACAGTGAAGTCTTCGGCACCTTGTACGCCTTGCCCAGGGTCTCGGCTTTAAACGTGCGTTCATCGACGCGATGCAGCCGTTTCGCCATACCTCGCGGTAATAGCTTGGTGTGATGGATCTCCAGCAGGTAATAGACAATGAACCAGATGGTCTTCTCGGTAGTCATCCACTGCTGATCGTCAAAGCGCTTCAAATTGACCGGGCGGGAAAAGGTTCGCATGGTCCGCTGGCGCCGCAGGTTGAAGTAGGTGTCGAAGTAGCTCATGGCGAGCTCGCGTAGAGTGCGATACACCGGCTCACGCGAACGGCAACTGGTGTAATTCGATTTGGCGATTGAGCCCCAATGTCCCTTCACCCGGTAGATGGCGATCACATGGTCGGTATCGTTCTCGGCTTCGAAGTCGAGGATCAGCGGCGGATAGCCATTAGCGCGCAAGGCGGCGGCGGCGAAAATTGCGCCTTCAAAGCAGTGGGCAGTGTTCTCGCGCAGGACGCGGCGCGGCGACCAGGCCGTGTCGCCCAGGTGATAGGGCATGTCGTTGAGAAAGCGCTGAATGCCGTAGGGATCTTTCAGGCTGCGCAGCTTGCGCAATTCCGCGGGAGTGAATCCGAGGTCGTTATCCATAATGAAGTGGAATGCAGTGTACCGCATCGGCGCCGCAGCCGGCGCTGCTTCCGGCACCGGACCGCAGATCCCTCGGCTGCGCTGCGTTGCGCTCAGGATGACAAAGGGGGTGGTCATGAGTTCACGAATCAAGTGCAACACCTTTGTACGGTGTTGCACTTGATTCGTGAACTCATGAGGGATCTGCGGTTCGTGGTCGGGGCAGAACATACCTCTATAAGTGGCTGAAAGCTTGTCGGAAGTACCCTTGGGGCTAAAGCCCTCATGTTATAGAACAGCTAAACGCGGGCCTGAAGGCCCGCACTACCCGAACTCGCGCTAACCCGGCTCATGCTTCACTCATTGCGCAAGGCAGTCATGGGATCCAACTCAGCCGCTTTGCGTGAGGGAATGTAAGACGCGACCAACGCAATCAGCAGCAGCATGAGCGCGACGCCAACGAAGACCAGCCAATTGCTGGAGGCCGCGCCGTATAGCAGACTCGCCATTACGCGGCCGAACGCCAGACTACAGACCAAGCCGATCACCACTCCGATCACCGTGGCCTTGATCCCCTGCCGAAGCATGAGCTTGAGGATATCGTTGGGCTGTGCCCCCAGAGCCATGCGAATGCCAATCTCGCGCGTGCGCTGCAAAACCGAGTACGAAATTAAGCCATACAAACCGATCATCGCCAGGATCAGCGCCAGAGTGGCGAAACTGCCGATCAGGTAAAACGGGAAGCGGCGCAGGAAAACCGCCGGTGATCCGTTGACAAAGTCATCCATCGATTGCGGTTGGATGGCGGCCAGCTGGGGATCGAGTCCCAGCAAGATCGCGCGCGCCGAAGGCACCAGCGCCGCCGGATCGCCGGTGGTTCGAATCAGGTAATTAAGGTAGGCAGTGTGGCCGGAATCCTGGTCGATGGGAAAGTACATGGTGGGCGGCGGCGGAACTGCAAGACTGTCTTCCGCCACATCGCCGATGACGCCGACAATCTCCCGGTAGGGTTCCTCGGGAGCAAAGGTCAATCGGACACGCTTGCCCAGCGGATCTTCGCCGTCGGGAAACTCGCGCTTGAGCCACGCCTGGTTGACCACGAGGACCTTGGGAGTATCCGCCGTGTCGGTGGAAGCCAGGAAGCGTCCCTTGAGCAAGGGTATCTTCATGACCTCGAGATAATGCGGATCGACTCGCCGGGCCAGCGCCGCTTCCTCCTGACCTTCCTGAGCGGCGCGTCCCTCGATCAGAAATCGATTGAGCCCGGTATTTCCGGCAACCGGAAGCGAGTTCGTGGTGGTCACGCCCACCACTCCCGGCAGATTACGCAGCCGTTCCGTGAACTCATGTTCGAAACGAATTCCGTTAGGGCTCACATACGGCCAAGTTTTAGAAACCGGATAAGAAGCGCCCGGAAGATTGACTCCGAAGGTCAGCAGATGCGCGGGTTCGAAGCCCGGATTTTGGCGCAACAGGCTAAGCAGGCTGTGCAGCATCAAGCCTCCACCGGCAAGTAAGACCAGGGAAATTGCGATCTCCCCAATCACCAGCACATTGCGCACCCGGGACTGTGTGCCGCTGGTGCCGCCGCGCGACTCGTCGTTCAGCATTGGAGCCAGTGGAGTTTGCGGAACCGACATTCCCGGACCAATGCCGAAGAGCACAGCGGTCAGCAGCGTGATGCCGCAGACGAAAGCCAGCACCGGGAAGCTGATGCCGATATCGCGCAGGTAGGGCATCACATCAAGTTGGGCTTCGGGAATGCTGCGCAGTAACAGCCACAATCCCACCGCTGCTCCCAGAAAGCCGAGAATTGCCCCGCCCAGGGAAAGCAGCAGGCTCTCAATGAGCAACTGAAACAGCAAGTGCACGCGACTGGCGCCCAGCGCCGTCCGGATGGCAAACTCCTTGCGGCGATCAACCGAGCGGGCCAGCAGCAGACCGGCCACATTGGCGCAGGCAATCAACAGCAGGAAGCTGACTGCTCCAAACAGCACCAGCAGGAAAGGACGAACATCGCCCACCACCTGTTCCCGCAGAGGTCCCACGGTAACCGCGATGCCTTTGTCCTGACGCGGGTATTCGGCGGCCAATTGGGCCGTGATGCCGGTCATCTCGGCCCGCGCCTGGGCCAGGCTAACGCCGGGAGCCAGACGCCCAATTACATTCAGCCAGCGAGCATTGCGAGTGGTAGCGGTATACGGGTTGGTGTGCAAAGGTACCCAGATCGGCACCACTCCCGCGGGCGGATATTCAAAATCTCTGGGCAGCACACCGACAACCGTGACTGGTTTCTTATCGAGGGTAATGATCCGGCCGATGATTTTAGGATCGGCGGCGAAATCGCTGCGCCAGAAATCGTTGCTGAGAATCGCGACGGTCGGCCCCTGTCCATCAGGTAAGTCTTCGCCTGCGATAAAATCGCGGCCTAGTACCGGAGTGACTCCCAGGGTCGAGAAGAAGTTGAGCGTGACCATGGCACTGAATACGGACTTGGGATCGCCATTTCCGGTCAAGGTAAAAGCATCAGAGGCAGAACCGGCCAGCGCCTGGAAGCTTTTCGCGGTGCGAGTCCAATCCAGATAGTCAGGATAGGAAGAATTGTAGGAGCAGCAAACAATCCGGTGGCGGCTTTCGCCGAGGGTGACCAGCCTGTCGGGATCGCGAAAAGGCAGAGAGCGCAAGAGCACGGGATAGAGAGCAGAGAAGATGGCGGTGACCGCGCCGATCGCGAGAGCCAAGGTAAGGACGGCCACGGCGGTGAAGCCGGGGCTCTTGCGCAACATCCGAAGTCCGTAACGAAAATCCTGGCCTAAAGTTCCCATGAATCCAGTGCTGCTAACTTCGGTTTTGTATCACACAGTGAACTCGTAGCGACCTGAGGCATCATGCTGACCGTCCGTCGCGATGCCACGATTTCGGCCCAAGGTCTGGCGCAGGATTTTGCTGACAATTCATACAAACTAGCCTTTGCGCATGATAACGCACTTTCCTGAAACCTCAAGTCCGGCGAGGTTATGCAGCGTCCGACAACTCAATCCGGATACTCCGCGCGCCGGGATTTTTTTAACATTCCGGGACTCGACGTAGGCATATACTCCTACGAAAAGGAGGAGTGGCCATGAACAAATACATTGCGGAGTTAGTAGGCACGTTCGTCCTGGTATTTGGTGGCGTGGGCAGCGCGGTGCTGGCGGGCAGCCACATTGGTTTTGAGGGAGTAGCCTTCGCTTTCGGTCTGGCACTGCTGGCGATGGTGTACACCATCGGACCGATTTCCGGATGCCACATCAATCCGGCGGTGACCTGTGGCGTTTTCCTGGCGAAGAAAATTGGCGCGAAAGATGCCGCCATTTACGTGATTGCCCAAATCGTGGGCGCAATCATCGCCGCGGCGCTGATTTTGTTCATTGCCAAGGGAAATCCTGCTGGCTATGACCCGTCCGTAGCCGGCCTGGGCGCAAACGGCTATGGCATGCATTCTCCCGGTCAATATTCCATGGGGGCTGCGTTTGTTGCCGAGATCATCCTGACCATGTTCCTGGTGCTTACCGTGTTGGGATCGACCGACATTAAAGCGCCCGTAGGCTTTGCCGGAGTCGCCATCGGGCTGGTGCTGACGCTGATCCACCTGGTGGGCATCCCGATCACCAACACGTCCGTCAATCCTGCCCGCAGCATCGGGCCGGCACTATTCGTAGGCGGCTGGGCCCTGGAACAGTTATGGCTGTTTATCGTCGCGCCGCTGGTGGGAGCGGTGGTGGCTGCCGGGATCTATGGCGTGATCCGGGTGCCCGACCGGCTCATCACCACACCGCAAGCGGAGCGCGCCCTGGCCAGCGAACAGGCTGAGCGGGGAAAGCCGGGACGTTAGAAAAATTCTGGTTCAGTGCGGCTGTCGCGGGGGGCGGTCTTCAGGCCGTCCCTCGGTCGCAAGACACGGAGCATCGGACTTTTTCCGGCAGCCAGTAAACCCGGAAGTAGCGACGACATCGCAGGAATCGTTCCTCCCCTGCCACGCATCTTTATGCTTTCGCGGTCAGTTCCTGCCGCTTGCGTTAAAATCCCTCGATTCTTCGCCAAGGAAGCGCGATGGCAAGCACGACATTCGCTGGTGCCCAGGGATTTAGCGTCAGCCGTCCCGCCACGAACCCGTGGCTGATCGCGGTCTCGGTAATGCTGGCGACCTTCATGGAGGTGCTCGATACCTCCATCGCGTCGGTGGCATTGCCCTACATCGCGGGCAGCCTGTCGGCCACCAACGATGAAGCTACCTGGGTGCTGACCAGCTATCTGGTCGCAAATGCAGTGATCCTGCCGGCGAGCACCTGGTTCTCGCTGAAGTTTGGCCGCAAACGCTTCCTGATTACCTGCATCGCGATCTTCACGGTATCGTCGTTTGCCTGCGGAGCGGCCACCAGTTTGTGGATGATCCTTCTGGCGCGCGCTGTGCAGGGGGCCGGCGGAGGCGCTCTGCAACCGCTATCACAGGCGATCCTGCTGGAGAGCTTTCCGCCCGACAAGCGCGGCATGGCGCTGGCAGTATTTGCCTTGGGCGTGGTGGTAGCGCCGGTGCTGGGTCCTACTCTGGGCGGCTATCTCACCGATACTTACTCGTGGCGGTGGGCCTTCTACATCAACATTCCCATCGGGATCTTCGCCATTTTCATGATCCTGCGTTTCGTGGAAGACCCGTCCTACATCAAGAACGCCAAGCCCGGCAAGATCGATGGCATCGGACTGGGCCTGCTGGCGGTGTGGCTGGGCTCGTTGCAAATCATTCTGGACAAGGGACAGGAAGACGATTGGTTTGGAGCTACCTGGATCCGCTGGACCACGGCTCTTCTGCTGATCAGCTTTGTCGCGTTTCTTGTCCGCGAGCTGACCCATGACAAACCTCTGGTTGACCTGCGTGTGTTTCGACACCGAAACTTTCTGATTGGCTGCATCCTGATCGGAATCTTTGGAGCTGCCCTTTATGGGCTGATCACCTTATTGCCGCTGTTTTATCAGGAGCTGCTGGGATATACCGCCTATGCGGCAGGCTGGGCGGTCAGCCCACGCGGAATTGGCGCGATCATGGCCTTGCCCATCATTGGGATATTGACTGCCAAGATCGACAACCGCTGGCTGATCGCCGCCGGCTTTCTGATGTTTGCTATCAGCGGCCTGGGGTTCGGCCAGGTCAATCTGGAAATTTCGCAGTGGTCGTTTCTGTGGGCGATTGTGCTCAGCGGCTTTGGCTCGGGATCGGTGTTCGTCCCGCTGTCGACCACCGCGGTCGCGGGTCTGCCGAACGAGGAAATCGGAAACGCCAGCGGACTTTACAACCTGTTCCGCAACGTGGGCGGCAGCATTGGTATCTCGATCGTGAACACCATTGTGGCGCGGCATGAGCAGCTTCATCAGAACGAGCTGTTGCACTCGCTGGCGCCCAGCAGCATCACCTTGCAAAACCAGCTGCACTCGCTGCAACAGTACCTGGAAATTCAGGGCTATAACTCGGTGGATGCGATGATCAGGGCCTATGCCCTGATCGGCGGCCAGCTTACGGCCCAGGCACGCCTGTGGTCTTACGTCGATGACTTCCGCTATATGGCGCTGGTGTGCTTCGCCTGTATTCCTATCGTCTTTATCTTGAAAAAAACCGTCAAGCAGAAAGGCGCGCAGGCGATAGGACATTAAGGCGAAATTCATATTCATGTAACTTCTGCATGGTACGGTTCTCGCTCTTACTCGACGGAGTTTAATCCGGAGTATGAAGGAATTGCGCCATGGTCGAAGCTCGCATGAAATCGTTCGCTCTCGCTGTCGCATTGTTGCTGTCGGTGCCGGCGTTTGCCCAGGAAGGCACATTTTTTACCCCAGGGAATCTGGTCGTCACCGTAGAGGGGTGCGGTGTCCACGGAGGCACCTGTACCAACGTCCCAAACGGCACCGGCAATGGCAGCGGTAACAGTTCGGTCGGCGGCTTCGGGGACAACCAGGCAGCTCCGCTCACGCTGTTCCAGTACACCCCAAACGGAACTGCCAGCGCCTCTTATGTGAATTCGCTGGTATTGCAGCCCACCGCTGCGGGTGCGAATGTTCCCCTCGCCGGTGAGTACGGGTCCTCGTCGGAGGGTACGGTGCAGCTTTCGGCAGGTGGCCAATACCTGACCATTATGGGATACGGCATCAACGTCGGCGCCTTCAACCTTAATCCTGACGCCTACGGCGCGGCACCTTCGGGAGCACTGGCCCAGTCGGGCAGCCTGACCGGACAAAGCTACACGCCGGTTCCGCGCACGCTGACCTTGATCGACGCCAACGGCAACGTCAATTCCTCGACCGCGATCTACAACATTTTCAACACCAACAATCCGCGCAGCGCTTTCACGCTCAATGGAACCACTGCCTATGTCTCGGGCCAGGGCAGCGGCAGCGATGCGACCGGCGGAGTTTTCTACCTTCCAGTCGGCGCGCCAGACACCTCGCCCACCGCGATTACCGGTCTCGATGCGAGCGGCAAGACCATTGCCCAGGACACGCGCACCGTTCAGATCTTGAACAATACGCTCTACGTCTCGGTCGACAGCAAGGAGGGATCGGGCAATAACCGCTCTTACATCGGCACTCTGGGTTCGCCGCCTGCCACAGGTTATTACAACAACGGCAGCGGCCCGACCATGCTGACCGGATACGGCAACACCGGAGGGACCGGCAAAGAGACGATCACGACCGGCGTCAACAGCAATGGCAACAATCTCAATGCCGGTTTGCCGATCAACTTGAGTCCGTCGAATTACTTCTTCGCCAGCCCTTCGGTTCTCTATGTGGCGGATACGGGTGCTCCGAAAAATGATTCCAATGGCGACAACAATTCCACCGGCACGGCCAACATCGGAAATGGCGGTCTGGAAAAGTGGGTCAACAGCCAGTCCAATGGTTCCGGGACGTGGAGCCTCGCCTACACGCTTTGGCAGGGATTGAATCTGGTCAACAATGGCAACACTAGCGGGACCAGCGGCTTGTATGGCTTGGCTGGCACCGTGTCCGGCAACACGGTCCAGCTTTACGTGACCAACTACACGCTCAACGATCTCGATTACACCTATCTTTATGGGATCACCGATAATCTGACCTTCACGCTGGCATCGCAGGCCTCGGGGGAGACATTCTCTCTATTGGATACCGCTCCGCCCGATTCCAACTTTAAGGGAGTATCGTTTGCACCGTCGATACCGGCGGGCAACGTGGAAATCACTACGTCGCCCTCCGGCCTGACTGTCACCACCTCCGGCACTGGCTGCGCGCCCGGAACCTACATAACGCCAGTCACGCTGAGCTGGACGCCGGGAAATTCCTGCAGCTTGAGCGTGGTCACGCCGCAGGTTGTGGCGGGCACTCAGTACGTGTTCACGCAATGGGCCGACGGCAACACCAGCACGACGGACACAGTTACAGCTCCAGCCACCACGGCCGTTTATACCGCCAACTTCAACACAACGCAGGCTGGCATTTACAGCCCAGCACCAGGGTCGACACTGTCAGGTAGCAGCGCCACCTTCCAGTGGTTTGGCCCGCCACAAACCAGCGCCTTCTGGATCGATGCAGGAAGCACCGTGGGCGGCAACAACTACTATCAGTCGGGAAGCCTGCCCACCACGACGCTCACGGCCACGGTGAACTCTCTGCCCCTCAACGGCAGTACGGTTTACGTGACCCTCTACTACTTCATCAATGGTTCATGGGTCAGTAACGCATATACCTACACCGCGTTTAACCCGTCTGGGGGAAGTGGAGCCTTAACCACGCCTCCTCCGGGATCGACGTTCACCAGCAGCAGCGTGACGTTCGGTTGGACAGCAGGCGCGGGCGCCTCAGCCTATTGGCTGGATGCAGGCAGCACTCCCGGCAGCAACAATTATTACCAGTCGGGGAACTTGGGCAACGTGCTGACGGTTACCGTCAACGGTCTGCCGACGAACGGCAGCACGGTGTATGTGACGCTGTGGTCGCTGGTGGGAGGACAATGGGTAAGCAACGGCTACACCTACACCGCCTTGAATGCGGGCAGCTCGCTGGCGATCATGCAGTCCCCTACTCCGGGATCGACGCTGAGCGTTAACGTTCAGACCTTTACCTGGAGCGCGGGAAGTGGCGCAACCGCATACTGGATGGACGTGGGCAGCAGTCAGGGCGGGAACAACTACTATCAATCGGGGAATCTGGGCACTGCTCTGAACACGACGGTCTACAGGTTGCCGGCGGATGGCAGCCCGATCTACGTTACCCTCTGGTCGCTGGTCGGAGGACAGTGGTTCTACAACGAATACAACTACATTTCGGGACCGTAGAGAAATCAAGGAGCACGCGGCGCACTTTCCGGCGCCGTGCGATATCAGCAGGGGCATGGTCAAAAGTCCATGCCCCTTTTCTTGCGTTCCTGAGGTAGAGCGAACTCCGGCTAGAGCATTGTCCCTCGAGGTGTAAAGTTGACTCCGCAGTGGAACCAAGCTTGAGCGTTGTCCGGAGTGACGCAAAGAACTGTTTTCAGCTTCGCCATGCTGTTGCCGATGGCAGATGCGGCGGAAATCGGTTAGGGACGCTCGCGACCGGCCGGGGGGAGTTGTTGTATGACGTGCGCCGCAATCTCTTCATACGGCGGGATGATTTCACGCTCCAAGCGTGGACGCGTCATTGTCAGCAACTTATAACAGGCATCATCCCTACGGTCATAAAGGGTAAAGTAGGCGTCCTTTATTCCCCTCAGATACCACTTCTCCCTCAGGTATTCTCGACGTTTCGTGTGGTTGCCGGAATGAAGTCCATCCTTTTCGTACAGCAGGGCCTCCACCCAATGCAGCGCAGCGTAAAAGTAAGCGGCCACCACCCAGTCAAGATACTCAGTTGAATCCAAGGCGAACGATTGAGCAAAGCGAAGATTTTGCTCGGCCCTTTGACGATGATCGTAGGTGTTGGGCACTAAGCGGCGATGCGCCTATACACAGATCGCGACTCAGATACAAATTCCTCTATGTGGCGACCTGTGGGAACGGGAACAACGTGGACGGCAAACATCAAGCCGGGGAACCGCCCTGCGAGTACGTCCTCCACCGCATATATCGTGCTCCTAATGGCGCGGCTGTCTTCTGAGACCCCAACCCAAACCGACACTTCGGAATCGACTCGCAACATATTCACCGACTGAACCGCAGGGAGGCGCACCAGATTAGAAGAGGCCAGAGTCTCCCCTACTTCTTCAAACGTGCATGGTGCAGCTGTTGCCAAGTTCTCCTCCTGATGCCAATTCTTAGGCATTTCAGTGTACCTCACATGTCAAGCACAGTCTCTCACCTAAATGTGCCATGACTCAGGACGTAACACTTATTAGAACCCGAGCCCGCTCGGCTGGTTGTCAAATTCTTGTAGAAATACCACAGCACGTTTGCTGCCAAAACTCTGGTCACCACAGGGCCGCGATACACAATTTATCTACTTCCGCAAAAAAAGCCCGCCCCTTTTGACGAGGCGGGCAGTGAGGCTATGCCGGAACTAGGAGCCGTTCTGGCAGATGCGGGTGAACGGATAGTTCTGGAAGGTCCACCAGCTGTTGACGGAGCCGTTCGCGGGTCCGCCAAAATACCGCAGGAAGGTCAGATCCTGCAGGTGATAAGTGAAGTTGTGCAGCGGATAAGGATAGTCGCCGTAGTTGGTGGTGTTTTCCAGCGGATCGCCGGTTTCCAGGATGCCGCAAGGTGTGTTGTTCTGGCCATTGGTCAAAGGATCGTCCATCCACTCGCCCACTTCATGCGACAACGCCGACACGTCCTGCGAGAAATCACCAGAGTAGGTGATGTACTCGAAGTTCGCATAGGTCTGCTGGCCGTTGGCGCTGTGATAGCCACCGATGCAGCAGCCCCCTTCCGTCAGGTAGGTGTTTTCAGTGATGAAGATGGGGAAGTTGGTGGGGTTGATGACACCGCTCTGGGCCATGTAGTTGCTGATCTGAGTGTCGAAGTAATCGATGTTGACTTCGGCAACCAGGTGACCGAACGGCGATCCTTCGGTACCGTCACCAGCAGGCACATTCAGCGTGATCTCAGGCAGAAGCTGCGGACGCGCGGTGGGGCCACCCAACAGAACGTGATAGCCGGGTTCGTTCTGGACCGTGCTCCAGAAGTTGGCGCGCTGGAAGGCATCCACGTACTGGGTGGTGCCCACGTCTACTCCGCCCTGCGTGTAGGTGGTGGTCTGATCGAAGATCGGAGACAGCTGGGTCATGGCCACCGGGCTAAACGGGCCGCCGGACAACGGATCATAAACGTGACCATTGGACAGGACGAGCTTAACCGGAACGATGAAGGTCGTGATCTCGGTTCCCGTACCGGTCGAAGGATCCGTGCCTACCATCACAAACGGATAGTTGGTCCCGTTATAGGTGAACGAGCCGTTCCATTGTTGCAACGTTCCTGCCGGTTGCTTTACACCGGGAGGCAACGGCTTCTGCGGAATGACCACAAACCGCGGCCTTACGTTGGTGTCGTTGTCAGCCGCCACAGCGAGCGCAGACAGACAGAAGCATGCCAAGAGTGTCAGCGCCATCAGCTGACACAGGCGAGCAAAACTAGTCTTCATTAGCTTTGATTCTCCTCAAGTTCTAGTGTTGATTGGATTTCGCTTTAGCCGAACATATCCCTAGCAGAGATACCCCACCGACAAAGCTGTCCCGTACTTGCCGCTGTAGCCAACGTCAAAAATCAGGCCGTCAGGCGATGTAGAGAGGGCAGGACGATGTTGCAACAATAGTAGCAAATTTTAGCCCAATCGCAAATCGTACGCTGGGCACCCAGAATTGGCCTGGCAGTGCCCCTACTATGTCATTGCGGGTTAGAGGTTTGCCTTAGAGGCAAGAATCATAAGCAGGATTACGGGACTAATGTCCGAATCTTGCTGCTGCGCATAATTTTGCACCACTTGTAATACGAAGGACAATAGTATGCAGCGGGGTCAGGACCGGGACTCCCGATCGGAATTCGCTCTCTTGCGCTCCCGGCGCGCGTCTCGCATGCCTAGCTTGTAACCTTCTTTCCAACCGTCCCACCAAGCCGGAGACCGCTTATTGACACCGCCGCCGCGAGATTTCTTGCTGAGGGTTTTCTGATGGCTTCGGATGTGGTTGGGCAGCCCACACTTAGAGAAAAGGCCGCCGCAGACTGGACAGGGAGAGACAGCAAAATTCGGACCGACATAAAGTCCCCGGGCGAGCATGAATGGATTCCTCCACCGCGTCCAGGCCATGCGCCGGCGTCGCGGGGCCGGCAGCGAGCACACCCTAACTCATTTCGGTGAGTACTACCAGTTGCTAGTAGTAGAGACTGAATTGTAACGGAATAAAAACGCAGCTATGCGGCTAGGCTTCCTTTCCGCCAGGTCGGGGCGGCCGAACAGACGGCAGATCAACGCGACATCCCGGGCGGTCCAGACCAGGACGTCAGCGCGGCCGGAAGCCTCCGAGCTCATCACTCGAAAAGGTGTTCCTTTAGCAACTTCTGTCCCGCCAGCGCGATGTAGCATCCCCAAACGGCCATGGCGGCAACCAGCAACGCGACGAAAAGCGAACCTCCGAAATACCAACTGGAGAAGTCGGTGGCAAAGGGAGTGTTGGCTAGCAGATCGACGGTAAGAATTCCCACCGCCAACGCAATGAATCCGAAGCGCAGGATGACAAAGGCGGCGATGCCGTAAACCAGGACATAGGCCGGGAGGATGAGAGCAAGATGGTGCTCTCCGACCGCCTTGATCGTGGTCCAGAAAGCCACGAAGACCAGAGCCGCCAGCCAGGGTTTGCGGAAAATGACTCGAAACACAAACATCAGAAAAAAGAACGCCAGGGTTCCCTGCACGGAACCGGTAACCTGCGCCAGGCAACTGCCGATACCGTGTCGCGCTCCCATCAGGATATCGAGCGAGCCAAATTGCGGCTCGGCGCTGATCTTTCTCAAAGCAAGAAACAAGATGGAGAAGATAAGACTCCAGCTCACGCCCAGCATGACGCCAAAAAGAACATCGCGTCCGATCAGGGGATCGCGAATGCGGCCAGCCATAAGGCGACTCCAGGAGATGATGGCGCGAGGCCAATGGCGGCGCACGTAAGGCTCGAGCGCCAGATACACGGTATAGAAAATTGCAGCCAGAAATACCGCGCCACAAGCCGCCAGCACAAACATAGCGAACGAACCGACGCCAGGTACGAAATGGCCAATGAAGATCCACACCAGCATTTGCAAAACGAAGATGAGCAAGCCCAAGCGCAAGGCCCCCCGCTGATCACTCTTGTCTTGCAGATAGTTGCGACGCGCCAGCCACACCGCGGTACCCAGCAGAAGCAGCAGAAAAACCGTGAGCAGGATTTCGAGCGCTTTGGACTGCGAGCTATCGGACGAAGGCATGCGATCAGGCTTGGTCCAGTCGCTGATGAGGCGGAAGAAAATCGGCTTGCCGCGCCAGCTTCCGGCTTCCACGCGCAGCGGCAGCGTAGTTCCGGGCCACACTCCGGTCCAAGCTGCTTGCTGGTCGGAGGCGCCCAACGAATTCCAGATGGGCTGGGTGGAATGAAATTGCGTCATGTCCAAACCGGCCATATTGAACATGGCGCTCCAGTCGTAAGGTTGCGACGGAACCGCAGCGGTGTCTTTCTGGGGCGGCACGGCATCGAAGCGAGCCAGGCGTCCCTGCGGATCCAGCGATACCGCCACCATGCCTGACAATGTGGGAGGCGGATCGTCGAGCGTCGCGACCCCGGCAATCAGCAAACTGCTTTTCAGAAGGTTGGCAGGGACAAGATAATCCGGGCTTTGGCGTTGCCAATAGTGCAGGACCGACGGACGGTTCCTTAAGACCTTGTCCCAATCGGGATGCCGGCCTCCAGCGTGGTCGAGGTGCTCCAGGTAATCATCATCGAAACTGAAGCCGCTTGCCGAGTCTGCCGGGGCAGAGGAATATCCAGCCTGGCGCACAAAATCGCGCGCCCGTTGCGCCAGCACTTCGGGATTGTACGGAAGATCCATCTGCGACAGCCCGCTGGTGCGCGACGAAATCCAGTAAACGGCAATCAGCCCCAGCAAAGCGAACGTCAACGACAACAGCGCCGTGCGGACAGGCAGACCGGTAGTCTCGCCGGCGGCAGCGACCAATTGCGGCGAGGGCGTTTCCCCGGCAGCCAGCGCGGCGGCCAGCGGATCTCCACCGGGCAGCGCCGCGGATACCATCAGCGCCGTTGCCGGCCGGTCTTCCGGCTCCGCCTCGAGACAATGCAGAATGACTCGCTCCACTACGGGATCGAGGTCGCGGACGAATGCCGACGGCCGAGCGGGCGTGCTGTCGCGACGCACCCGCACAACGTCTTCCAGCGACTTACCATCGAACGCGGCTTTGCCGGTGAACAACTCGAACAGCACCAGGCCGAGCGAGTAGATGTCGCTGCGGACCGTGACTTCTTTTCCCGCCAGCTGCTCCGGAGCCATGTAGGCGGGAGTGCCGCTGCGGACGTCTTCGATTTCGTGGGCCAGTCCGGCCAAACCAAAATCCATGACCAAAATTTCGCCGCGGCCGTCGAGCATGATGTTGGCTGGCTTGAGATCGCGATGCAGAACACCCTTGTCGTGCGCAGCCGCCAGGCCGGCGCAAATTTTGCGCGCGATCTCGACCGCTTTATCCGGCGGCAGGCGGCCAATGCGGCGTAGCAGCGACGACAGGTCTTCGCCGTCGACGTATTCCATCGACAGAAAAATTTGATTGTCAGCCTGACCGATGTCGTAAACCCGGCAGACGTTGGGATGCGAAATGCGCCGCGCAATGCGGACTTCGTTGCGGAAGCGTTCCAGGGTCTCCTCGTCGGTTACGGCCTGCGGCAGGAACTTGAGCGCCACCTGCTGGCCCAGGCTCAAATCGTCGGCCCGATAGACTTCGCCCATGCCGCCACGGCCCAGCAGCGCGATCACGCGATAACGTCCGGCAACCAGCATGCCCGGGACGAAACGGCCTTCGTCACGCGAAGGATGCGACGACGGCCGGGATGACGGAACCCTGCGGCGTGGCGGATAGGTTGGAGCGTCAGGCGAGGTGGCCATAAGGGTTGGCGCCTCTGCACCCGAGGAAGGTGATGCCTTCGCGCCGAATGGCTTTCCGCAATTGGCGCAGAAGGGCGTTGCCTGCGCGCTTTCCGTACCGCATGACTGACATGTCTGCATGCAAGATGCTCCCCGGGAAACTACTGTACGGCTATATTAACTCTCACCGCCGGAGCAGGTATTCCGTGCCGCGTTGTGTAACCGCGAGAAATGCTAATCGTTAGAAGCCATCTCACAAATCGTTATGGGTTGTATCAGGGCACGACTTTTAGTCGTGCCGAACCAGTGCAACAAAAAGGTCGCGGCTTTTAGCCACTGCAAGAAACCTGCGCCCTCAGGGGATAGACAGTTTGCTGAAAAATTCGATGAGCACTGGTTTTGAAGGGGCGTAGCTTCAGCTGCGCCGTTGCAAGTCCCTTAAATTTGTGGTCCCGAGGCGGCTTCAGCCGCCGAGGGATCCGCGGTTTCGAGTTTTTCAGCAAACTGTAAAGCCCAAATTGTCGTTGACTCCTTACGGCAGGGCTGAAGCCGTGCCCTGATACGAAACGATTATGAGATTGGATCAGGTCTAATTTTGTCGCTTGGTCGTTGGTCGCGTCCTTTACGCTTTGTCATCCTGAGCCGAGCATCCGCGCAGAGGGCTGCGCCTCGTCACATCCGGAGGCGTACTCGAATGGATCTGCGGCCCTGACCCGCGACTGCGCGGCTGATTCTGCTCTACAATATTGTTAACCGTGTCTTACTCCATCGCCAGTCCAGCCGGCAAGCGCCGCAGCAAGTTGTCGATCGCTTTCACCTCGACGGTGCGGGTGCTGTTCACCACGTTGTTGTTCACCGCTGGAGGCATGGGAGCGGGCCTGTTTCTGGGTATCCTCGGCACGGTGCTTTATGGCATGATAAGCGGTAGCAAGATCGATATGGCCAACGCCTACAAACACGTTGCGATTCCCGTGGCCATCCTCACCGGCTCGGTCGCGCTGATCGGCTCGGCGGTGCTGGAAGTGCGCACCCGAACATCCCGCTAAGCCTCGCGTTCCGCCGAGGCTGCGATGGGGCTCGTCATTGCCCTTGGCTTCTTACCTCCGATACACTCAGAATTTGCGCTGATGCGGTCTGGTTCGTCAGAACGAAGATCTGTCAGTGGCTAAAGTCCAGCGTATTCATGGCATTTAACGGCACGGCTAAAGCCGAGCCCTTTCAAGACCGGCAGCGCAAGCTGCTTATACGGGTTTGAAATCATGGCAGAAAACATTCATGTGAAATTGCCCGACGGCAGCGTCAAAGATGTGCCGCGCGGGACCTCCGCACTCGACATCGCCAAAGGCATCAGCCCGCGGCTGGCCGATGCCGCCCTGGCGGCGCAGATCAAACCGTTGGCTGCGAACGGAAACGGTGCTGGCGGCAATGGACATCAGCCGTCCGCCGAAGCAGCGGTCGCGGGGGCTGAGCCGGCTTCCGCACCGGCCAGCGCGCACGCCCCGGCCAAGGACGGCGCGCAACTCATCGATCTGGCGCGTCCGCTGGAGCAGGACGTCGAGCTGCGCCTGCTCACCGACCGCGATCCTGAGGCGCTGGAAGTCTATCGCCACTCCTCGGCGCACTTGATGGCCGCCGCGGTGCTCGAACTCTTTCCCGAGACCAAGCTGGGCCACGGTCCGGCGACCGAGTCCGGCTTTTTTTACGACTTCTATCGCGAGAAGCCGTTCTCGCCCGAAGACCTGGAAGCCATCGAGAAAAAGATGCAGGAGCTGGTGAAGCAGGACCTGCCTTACGCGCGCGAATTTCTGCCACGCCAGGAAGGACTGGAGCGCTTCAAGTCGGAAGGCGACTTCATGAAGTGTCACTTCATTGAGCAGTTCACCGCGCCCGACGAAAAGATTTCCATCTACAAGACCGGCAAGTTTACCGACTTCTGCCGCGGGCCGCACATTCCGTCGACCGGACGTATCAAGGCGTTCAAGGTGCTCAGCATCGCCGGCGCGTATTGGCTGGGCGACGAGAAAAATCCGCAACTGCAACGCATCTACGGGACGTCGTTCTTTAGCAAGAAGGACCTCGACGAGTATCTCCACAAGCTGGAGGAGGCGAAGAAGCGCGATCATCGCGTGCTGGGCAAACAGCTTGACCTGTTCTCCATTCAGGAGCTGGCCGGACCGGGGCTGATCTTCTGGCATCCCAAGGGCGGCATCATGCGCAAGGAGATGGAAGACTGGATGCGCGAAGAGTACCTGAAGCGCGGCTACTCGCTGGTGCACACCCCGCACGTGGCGCGCGTCGATCTGTGGAAGATCAGCGGCCATGAAGGCTACTACGCGCAGAACATGTTTACCCCGATGGAACTGGACGATGCCGACTATCGCATGAAGCCGATGAATTGTCCGTTCCACGTCCTCATCTATAAGGACTCGCTGAAGTCATATCGCGATTTGCCCGTGCGGCTGGGCGAGATGGGTACGGTCTATCGCTACGAGCGCTCGGGCGTGATGCACGGGCTGCTGCGGGTGCGTGGCTTTACCCAGGATGACGCACACATCTTCTGTACCCCGGAACAGATTGAAGATGAGGTCGTCGGCTGCATCGATTTTGCGCTGGCTACGCTGCACACCTACGGCTTCGATCAGTATCAGGTCGAGTTGTCGACGTGGGATCCGAACGATCGCACGAACTTCATCGGCAGCGACGAGCAGTGGCTGTTGGCGGAAACGTCGCTGAAGAACGTTCTGGAGCGCCGCAACATCCCCTACAAACTCATTCCCGGCGAAGCTGCGTTCTACGGGCCGAAGATCGACATCAAGCTGGTCGACGCCATTGGCCGTCTGTGGCAGCTGTCGACCGTGCAATTCGACTTCACCCTGCCCGAGCGCTTTGGGCTGGAGTATGTCGGCGAGGATGGCAAACGCCATCAGCCGCTGATGGTGCATCGCGCGCTCTACGGTTCAATCGAGCGCTTCTTTGGCGTGCTCATCGAGCATTACGCTGGAGCGTTTCCCGTGTGGCTCTCACCGGTGCAGGTAGTCGTCATTCCGATTGGCGAGAAGCACCACGCCTACGCCAATGAAGTCGGCGACAAGCTGAAGGCTGCCGGGGTGCGCGTGCACGTCGACGTGCGCAACGAAAAGATGAACGCCAAAATCCGCGAGCACGCCCTGCAGAAGGTGCCGTTTCAGCTTGTGGTCGGCGATAAAGAAGCTGAGGCCAACGAGGTCAACGTCCGCGTCCGCGGCCAGGAAAGGGCGGAAGGGTCGGTGAAGGTGGAGGCGTTTGTCGAGCGGGTGAAGGGGCTGATTGAGAGCAAGAGTCCTGCGTTGTAAGCCAAACGCTTAGCCGAGTCGGTTGTGCCGGAAGAGTAACATCGGTTGCTGATAATTTTCTTGCTGCGATTGCAATCGCAAGATATAGTTTCGCCGTTTATTCGCTATGAGCAATTATTCGAAGATCGAGTGGACCGATGCGACTTGGAACCCGGTTCGTGGCTGCAAAAAGGTAAGTCCGGGTTGCAAGCACAGCTACGCGGAAACGTTTGCGGAACGATTTCGGGGAGTTCCGGGCCATCCTTACGAACATGGGTTTGATGTTAAGCTCGTGCCCGAAAAGCTCACTGAACCGCTCAAATGGGTCCGGCCACGAATGATTTTTGTAAATTCCATGAGCGATCTGTTTCAGAACGAAGTGCCGGACGAGTTCATCATCCAAGCGGCGCGGGTCATGCGCTTGGCAAATTGGCACACTTACCAAGTTCTTACAAAAAGAGCGGGCCGTATGCGAGAGCTTCTCAACAGCAAGCTGAAATTTGCCGCCGATGCGACCAACATTTGGTGGGGAGTGAGTGTTGAAAACCAAAAGCACGGCCTTCCGCGAGTGTTCGAATTACAGCACAGTAAGGCTCGAGTGCGGTTTCTTTCGATAGAACCTCTGCTCGAAGATCTCGGTACCATTGACCTGAAGAAAATCGATTGGGTGATCGTCGGGGGCGAAAGCGGAGGCGGCGCGCGATCCATGTCTCAGGAGTGGGTCATCAATATTCGTAACCAATGTCGGGGAGCGGGCGTAAGATTCTTCTTCAAGCAGTGGGGCGGGACACGAAAAGCGAAAAACGGGAGAATGTTGGAAGGGCGCACGTATGACGAGCTACCGGAAGGATCGGCTTCTCCAGTAATGACCAGTAACGAAAGGAAACTCCACATACAACTGATTGGGACGCCCGAGCTAATACAGATCGCGTCATGAGTGACTCTGACAATTGGTACCTCGGGCGAGAGCAAACTTTCGTTAAGCACCACCTACTCAAAGATTATCTGGCTGCTCTAGCCAACATTGTTGGTCAAGAATATTCCTCCGTGACGTATGTCGATTGCTTCTCTGGCCCTTGGAAAGCGGCGTCTCAGAAGTATCAAGACACATCGTTTGGAATTGCGATAGAAGAACTGAAGAAAGCCCGGAATCAGTTAAGGACACAGTTCAATCGCAACGTAAGCATGAGATGTTTCTTCATAGAGAAAAACGAGAGGGCGTATCACGAACTGAACGAATTTCTACAGATTGCAAGAGAACCGGGTGTCGAACTGGAGGCCAAGAACGGTAGGTTTGAAGATCTCGTTCCGGAAATCATCGAGTTCGTAAACCAATCACCTGGCACCTTTCCTTTCTTCTTCATTGATCCCAAAGGGTGGAGGGCAATTTCAATTGGGGTCATCAAATCGCTGCTTATGACCCACCCGGGGGAAGTACTCATAAACTTGATGACTTCTCACCTGCACCGCTTCGTCAAAACCCAAAATCAATCTGAACTGTTCGGCTCGGCGGAATATGTTGAAAGATTACGAGGACTCAGCGGCCAAGATCTTGACGACGAAATAGTCGCGATCTACTCAGAAAAACTGCGGACAGTTGGTTGCTATGAGTATGTTTGTGCCGCCGTAATCCTGCGCTCGAACATTGATGTTCCACATTACCGGTTGATATACGGAACGCGCCACCAACTTGGGCTCACAAAATTTAAGGAGGCTGAAAAGAGGGCAATGAACCTTATGGAGCCGGCTCGATCCCAGGCGAAGTTGCGAAAGTTCGAAAAGAGAACAGGTCAATCCGAGATGTTTGGCGGCAATGAGACACTTGGCTCCAAGTTCTATGTTGAGCTGCGCGACCGATATGTTGCTCGCTCAAGATCAAAGGTATTCGAAATTCTTTCCTCGAAGAAACGCGTTCCGTATGACACGCTGTGGAAGGCAGCACTCGCGAACCCCCTCGTCTTCGAGAGTGACCTCAAAGGCTGGCTGGGCTCCGATCCCAAAATCTCTGTCTCAAACCTTGGCAATGAAAGAGTGCCTAAAGTCGGGCGTAATCACATAGTGAGCCGATCAGAGTGATTACTTCTCGCGTTCTCGCGGACAAGTCGCTCGGACGCGGAGTGGCCGCCGGGTGCCCCGGGTCTCGCGGGGTTCGAGACCCGGGAGTTCTCTAAAGATGACTCTGTCCAAGTTTTTCGTCAGCACAGAAACCGGCTAATCCGAGACGATGACCGCAGGTTGGCGCCCATCTCTCTCGAAAACCGAGAGACCTAGACACCCTCTCCGGTTTCTGCCCAAAGGCAGGTTAATAGGTTGCCATCTACCCATACCAGTGATATGGTTTCCCATATGAAGACCACCCTTAATGTTGACGATACCGTCATGGCCCAGCTCAAGCGCGAGGCCGCCCGGCAGGGGCGGACCATGTCAGAACTGGTCGAGACGGCGCTACGTAACCTGTTCCGGGCGCAAAAAAAGACCGCCGAACTACCGCCCTTGCCGGTCTTCCACAGCGGCGGCGCCATGGTTGATGTTGCCGATCGGGATGCGTTGTACCAGGCGATGGAAGGCAGGTAGGCGTTGGTCCTCGTCGATACCAATGTTCTGGTCTATGCTGCCGACGCTGATTCTCCACACCATTCCGCTTCGCGCTCTTGGCTTGAGCACCAACGGCGCAGGCCGGAGGCGTGGTACACGACGTGGCCGGTCGTATACGAATTTCTGCGAGTGACCACTCATCCTCGGGTCATGAGACAGCCCTGGAGCGTACAGCAGTCGTGGGAGTTCGTGTCGAGCCTGCTCGCCTCGCCGGGGATAAGTGTGCTGGTCCCCACCTCACGGCACGCCGAGGTGGCAGGGCAAGTCTTTGCCGAGCTTCCCCATCTGGCCGGCAACCTCCTCCATGACTCCCATACCGCGATCCTCATGCGCGAACACGGCATTCGGCGGATTTGCACGCGGGACACCGACCTCCATCGATTTCCCTTCCTCGAGGTGATCGATCCCTTGAGCGAATGAACAACAGCGGCGCTACGAACAGTCCATCTCGGGAACAACGGCCACCCCATACTCAGCCCTGGTATTCAATATCGTACGATGAAGCCTCATGGCAACCGCCCGCAAGATAACCGTCGAACTTCCCGCCGAGCTGCTGGAGAAAGCTCAAAAAGCCACCGGGGCAGGCGTCACCCAAACCATCCGTACCGGGCTGCAACTGGTTGCTGCATCCGAAACCTACGCTGCCCTGCGGCAGATGCGGGGAAAAGTCCGTTTCAGCCGGACATTGGCGCAGTTGAAAGCTGACCGATGATTGCCGCCGACACGAGCACGTGGATCGCGTTCCTCGATCGCGGCTCGGGCGACGACGTGCACCTGCTCGACCAGGCCCTGATGGATGGCCAGGTGCTGATGGTTCCGGTAGTGCTGACCGAGCTGCTCAGCGACCCGAAGCTTCCTTCGGATACCGCCGCAAGGCTTTGCCAGATGCCAATGGTGGAGATTGAAGCTGGCTACTGAGAGCGTGCCGGGGCGCTGTGCGCGAAAGCACTTGCAAAGCGCCGCAGGGCACGGCTGGGAGATGCGCTGATCGCGCAAAGCTGCCTCGACCATAACATTCCGCTCATCACGCGCGACCACGATTTCCGAGCCTTCGCTGAGGCGATCGGTCTCATCCTGCTGTTGATGTGACCATCTGAAACTTCGACTGTGCGGCGTCTGTGTCATAACCATCTCGCCGCTCCGCGACTTGCAAATTCTTGCCACTTAATCCGCGGGCTTACGCCCGCGGCTAACACAAATAACGCCGCTGCGCGGCTGGTTCGATTCGAATTTGCGAACCTCCGAGCACGAAGTTGGGGAAACTCCAATCAAGTCAAAGCGAGGTTCGGCAGCGGCTAAAGCCGCATGATTTTGCGGGCAGCGCAACCGACGGCCTGAAGGCCGTCCCCTTCAAAACAAGCCTTAATCAGAGTTTCCTTAGCGCTCATACCACTCTGCAGGGCTCGTTCGAGGCGCTTCTATAAGCTCTGAAATTGCTCCCACCCCCTGTGCCTATTTGGCTCCCGCGTCGACATTGGTATGTTGCGAATACACGGCATGCCAGGCGCCGTCCTGAAATGTAAAGATATCGGCCGCGTACGAAGCTGGCTGCTTTCCGTCCGCCGACGCCGGGTGGAACAGCCGCGCAATTGCGGTTGTCCCGTGAACTTGAAATGTCATCCCAGGGAAATCAGGAACAGGCGCCGAACTTCCGTTGTTCTTGCTGGCTTGTTCCAACTCCCACGCCTTGTCGTGCGATCCCTTGGGAGAAACACTGGCATAGTCGGGCGTGAGCAGGCACTGCAGATACTCGGCGTTGCCATGCAGGAAAGCTTCATCCCAGGCGTCTTCCGCCTTCTTGACCGAAGCGGTATCGGCCTTCTGCGAGCCAAGAATCCGGGAACAGTTCTGAGCGCAAACCGGCAGTGCGAGCGCACAAAAGAATATGGCGACGATGATTCCTTTCATGATTGTCCTTTCGGCAGAGAACCTGGCAAAGTGTCGATAAAGAGCCTGGCAAAGTGAATTAGATTGGTCGCGAAGCCGCCGGTGAGCGCGGCCTGACCCGCCGACCCGTCACTCGTCCGTCTCATCACTCGCCCGGAACCGCCGGCTCACTCACTCGGAACCGCCCGCCGCCACGGATCACGATAGGATGAAGGTTTGCCCGTCGAGTGACCATGCGCTCCGACCGCTCTCAACCCGCCGCCATCTCGCACGGCACCGCGGTGCTCATCATTGCTGTGGTGGCGACGATCTGGGGATTCGGATTTCCTACCACGCGAATCGTGCTCGATGGCGGCCTCTCCGTGGGCGCGCTGATGGGGCTGCGCTTTCCGGTTGCCGGACTGGTGATGTTCGTCATCATCCGCAGTAAGCGAATTCCTATTACCCGGCGCGGCGTGCTCGACGGTATCTGGCTCGGCCTGGTGCTGGTTCTCGTCTTCTGGTTGCAGACCGACGGCATGCGCTTCACCACCACCGCCAAGGCCGGCTTCATCACCGGTCTGTACGTGCTGTTTACGCCGCTGGTGGCCGTGGTCATCGGCCAGCGAGTAAAGCTGGCCTCGGCGCTGGGAGCGGTGATCGCAGTTTACGGAATGTACCTGCTGGTCCATTTGCATGGCGCCTGGTGGAGCGGCTGGAACCGCGGCGACATCGAGATCTTGCTGTGCGCTTTGTTGTGCGGCGTCCACATCGTGATGATGGGCGCGTTCACCCGGCGCTCGGAAGCCTGGCTGCTGGCGGGCGCGCAAGTGCTGATCTGCGGCGTGGTGTCGGTCACGGTCACCGCGTTCCTGCCTTCGCCCTACGGCTTTCAGAAGGCCTTCGCCGCGCTGTCGCACTGGCCGGTCGCGGCCTCGGCTCTCTACCTGGCGCTCGGGTCAACAGTCTTCGCCTTCTGGGGACAGGCGACCGCGCAAACACGACTGGGTCCGACAGAATCGGCTGTGCTGTTCAGCCTGGAACCGGTAGTCGCCGCAGTGCTCAGCGTAATCTGGCTGAAGGAGCCGATGACGGCGCGGCAGGCCATCGGCGGCGCGCTGATCATCATCGCCATGATCGTGGCCGAAGCGCTGCCGTACATGTTCCGCGCCATCACTGTGCCAGATACCAGGCCGTGAGAGGGCCGCGGTTCGCTCTTCGCTGTTGCTCTTCGGCGCTCGGGCATTAGCTATTAGGGAAGCTCTTAAGAACCTCCCTAATTTGCCGCAGGGGCTAAAGCCCCAATTGATTTTGCGATGCTTGCGGCACGGCTGAAGCCGTGCCCTTTCAAAGCCGGAACTTAATCAGAACTCTCTTGGCTGTGAGCTCCTAGCAGGAGCCTAAACTTTGTTAACAGTTTCGTAGTTTGTTCGCTTCCCCGCCGTGGTTCCCTGTGCGAATATGGAAGTGTCTTGGAAATTAGCTGTATATTGTTTGTGATTTTATGGATTTTTTGAGGTGAATTTCTGCATCCTATCCCACGTAAGCATGCTGTAAAACGCGCCGTGCGAGGAGCTATCTTGGTCACCAAGGCGCTGCCGCGGCCCGGATTGCAAGCCCATCGGGAATCGTTGAGCCTGAATTTTGCCGAGCTGGTGTCGCGTCTGGCGGACGCCATCGGTCGCAAGCTGATTGCCTATGTTGCCGGGGTGAAGGATGTGCGCGCCGTCGAACGCTGGATCGCCGGCAGCCAGCCCTATGGTGAAGTCGAGTCGCGCCTTCGCCTCACCTTTCAGGTAGTTCGTACCTTACTGGAACACGATTCGCGCGAGGTGGTTCAAGCCTGGCTCATGGGAGTGAATCCGGAGCTCGGAGATCGGGTTCCGCTCCGGCTGCTGCGCGAGGGAGACCTCGCCGTGGTCGCACCCGAAGTGCTGGCCGCGGCGCGCGCCTTCATAGCCGGGGGCTAACATTTTGCCCTTGGAGACGAAGACTCCCACCGAATCCGTTTATCGTGTGGCCCGTTATCCCGATGCGTGGCAGCTGCCCGACTGGTCGCGCGCCAAGGACGGCACTTTCGGCAATCGTTTCGACGATCCGGAGAGCGAGTATCGCGTGCTGTACGCCTCCAGCCAGCAGGTTTCCTGCTTTGTCGAAACGCTGGCGCGCTTCCGCCCCGATCTCACGCTGCTGGAAGAATTGAAAGCCATCGAAGGCGAAGATGACTTCCTGCCGATCGGCGAGGTGCCGCTGAACTGGTGCTCGAAGCGCGTGATCGGGACGGCCTCGGCGGAGGGAAACTACGCGGACATCTGCGGGGCGGAGTGGATCGCCATTCTGCGGCGCAAGCTGGCGTCCGAATGTCTGCGACTGGGCTTTCCAGATCTTGACGCGGCGGCGCTGCAGAGTTCCTCGCCTCGCACCCTGACGCAACTGGTCTCACGCATGGTGTATGACATGGGCTTGCCGGGAGTTTATTTCCGCTCACGCTACGGGCAGAATCTGGAGAACTGGGCGTTGTTCGAACCCTGCCGCATTCGCGATATGAAGTCGTCTCGCGTGGGCGTCGATCATCCCGCGCTGGTGGAAGCGCTACGCATTCTGGGGTTGAGGTTCGCGGGAAGCTGAATTTGTAACTGCGTGGCTGTCGCTTTACCAGATTCGCCGCACCCCGTACGAGTCGAGAACCGCATCGCCACTGACGATGGGACAGTTCAAAGCTTGGGCCTGCGCAATCAACATGCGATCGAAGGGATCGGCATGATGGCGAGGCAGCATGCCCGCGCGCAAGGCATGGTCCATCGAAATTGCCAGGCGGTGAAAGCCCTTGTCGAACAGGATCCGAGGCAAATCGGAAACCACTTCAAGCGCGTCGAGTTGGCCGAGGTTGACCTTGATCGCAATCTCCCAGGCAACGGCCGCCGACACGTAGACGCGGTTCTCACTTTCTAAGACGGTACGCGCGGTTTCTGTGACACGCTCCGGAGCGCCGAGCCACCATAATAGAACGTGGGTATCGATGAGAAGGTTCATTCGAACCCAAGTTCGCGCATCTCGTCTTCCGTGAGAGGATCGAACGCGTCGGGAGTCCAAGAGATTTTCCCTTCAAAGCCTCCTGGAACACGTTTCCGCGCTGCAGTCCCCACTGGCACTAGCTTCACCACAGGCTTCTTACCCCGCGCGATGATGACCTCTTCGCCGTCGCAGGCCTTCTGAATGAGCTTTGACAAGTTTGTCTTTGCTTCATGAACGGTGTGGTATTTCATATTAGCTAACTTTATTAGTCCCTTTCTGCCATGTCAAGACTGGCGGCCTAGAACGTAAAGCTGAGCTGAGAGACCACAAAATCAGCTCGTGCGGCCACGCGCACGCGCGCCAGTTCTACAATCTCATATCCGCACTCTTGATAAACCTGCAGCATCGCCTCATAGACATGCACCGCATCTTCGAAAGTCTGCTTGCGTTCTTCGTCGGTAGAATAAATTTCTTTCCAGGGAGGGGCGAGGAAGACTCGCGGATAGTAGCGATAGGTCTTGGAGGCTACTTCAATTTCATCGGTCTTGGCTAAGTTGATAATTCGGGCATAGCACAACGTGTCGGGAATACCGCGGTCGAAGAAGGTAGGCTGGTTGGCACTGGAATGCGTTCGATACGAAGCGATCGATCCCGCCGGGCGTGGGTCCTGAATCTGTACGACATTTTGCGCCAACATGGCTATACCGTGTTCATCGATCAGTGCGTGTTGCGCGCGGGAGACGAGTTTGATCCTGCGGCTGCAAGGGGCTCTGTCAACCAGTCAGGCGGGCGTGTTGATATGGTCCTCGAGCACCGGTGATTCCGACTGGGTGGCTCGGGAATATCAGGTTTTGGAAAGGATGGTGACCACCAAAACCGGCTTCCAGTTCGTGCCGGTGAGGCTCGACCGTTCCGAACTGCCGCCGTTTGCGGCCAACCAAATCTTTCTCGACTTCAGTTCCTATCCGGATGGACCGAACGGCGGTGAGCTGTTGCGGCTGCTGCATGCCCTGGTGGGACAGCCGCTGAGCCCGGAGGCTGCGGCTTTTGCAGTTAGGCAAGACGATGCCGCTACCGAAGCCTCTCGAAAGATTGGCGCCGCGGTCAGCAACGGCGATCCGGAGCGACTGGTCAAGCTGTTCGAGCAGGGAGGCCTGGTCTGGCAGACTGTCTTCGAGTCTGGGTTGCAAAGCGGCGGAGGGTCTTACCACGCTGGATCGCAATGAAGATGCGATCGCGATGCTGCAGAAGCTCACGGTCCAATTTCCTAAGGCGATCCGGCCGAAGCAATTGTATGCGCTGGCGCTGGCTCGCAGGGGACAGGGCTCTGATCTGGGCGATGCGTAAGAGATCCTGGGAGAGTTGTACGAACAGGGAGAGCGCGATCCCGAGACACTCGGAATCTATGGCAGAACCTGGATGGACCGCTTCAGCAAGTCTGGCGACATTACAGACCTGAAGCAATCGAGAAACTTATATGCGGAGGCGTTTGAGCGCGCGCCGGACGATTACTACACGGGAATCAACGCCGCCGCTAAGAGCGTTTTCCTGGGCACCGACGACGACCTGAAGAAGGCGGCGGACTATGCCGGGCGGGTGCAGGCGATTGTCGGCACCGAACCGCGTCCTTCCGACTACTGGATGACGGCAACGGTGGGCGAAGTATTTCTCATGCAGAAGAAATATGCCGACGCGGCCCGTCTCTATGATGCGGCGGTGATGAGGGCATCGAAGCAGAAGGGGAATCACCTCACAACCTGGAAGCAGGCGTGCCGGCTGATGAACAAATTGCAGCCGACGCCGGAGGAGCGCGCCCTGATTCGGCAAGTCTTTTCTGATTTGCCGGATTGCGATCAGCTCTAAGCCCGGCACGCCCTAAGATTTTTCAATTGGTAAGCCAGCACAGATCCGTCCCTGCCAAGCGTGCAATTTGCGGCAGCCGATCCACTTCTTCGCGGAACTTTCCAGCACACGAAAACGCTCTCTCGGCGGGACGTCTGAAACCTGGTCTTACTTTCCAATGCAGAAGGAGCTGAAGATCAGGTTGAGAATATCGTCAGCGGTGGTGGCGCCGGTGATGTCGTCCAGGGGACGGAGCGCGCTGTAGAGATCGAGCAGGATCATCTCGTGGGGAATCCTTTGTGGGACCGCCGCGGCTGCCTTGTCGAGGGCGGCTATGGCTTCTTCCACCAGCTTCTGCTGGCGCACATTGGTAAGGAAGCCACTCTCTTGCTGGGGCCCGTTGCCGATCACCAGCTGCAGAATTTTCTTCCGCAGTTCGGGGATGCCTTCGCCGGTCAGGGCCGAAGTGGCTACCCATTCTCGCAGCAACATTGGTGCATCCGGCGAAGCGGGCTCCGCGAGCTGGAAGCGGGCCTGCGGTGCAAGGTCGATTTTGTTATGAACCAGAAGAGCCGCCCGGGCAGCGCCCAGCGGTATGAGTATGTCGGTGGGATTCGCCACATCCAACACCATCAGCACCACGTCCGCCTCGGCCAGCGCCTCCATGGATTTTCGTACACCAATGTTCTCGGCCTCATCCGTCGTGGCCCGAATACCCGCCGTGTCGATCAGCCGCACCGGGATGCCTTCGATGGAAACGGTCTCGGTCACCAGATCGCGCGTCGTGCCGGGGGTAGCCGTTACAATGGCACGCTCCCGTTCGACCAGCCGGTTGAACAGACTCGACTTGCCAACATTGGGAGCACCAACAATCGCCAGCGTCAGACCTTCGTGTACAACCTTGCCGAAGGCGAAGCTGGCCAACAGCTCTTCCAGCGGCTCGCGAATGGCGGCGATGCGCGCCAGGATTTGTTCATTAGGGATAACCGAGACGTCGTCCTCGGCGAAGTCCACGCCGGCTTCCAGAGTGGCGATTAGCTCGACCAGCTTCTGCTTGGTGGGCTGCAAACGCTTGGAGAGCGCGCCCTCCAGTTGTCGCGCCGCTACTTGCGCCTGGTAGAGAGTTTGCGATTCGATCAGATCGCGAACTGCCTCGGCCTGAGTCAGATCGATGCGACCGTTGAGGAAGGCCCGCATGGTGAACTCGCCAGGCTCGGCCAGGCGCGCGCCGGTGTTGAGGGCCATTTCGACGACGTGCCGCAAGACAACCGGTGAACCGTGACACGAGATTTCCACGACGTCGTCAGTTGTGTAGGAGTGCGGCTTGGCGAAAAAGGTGACGACAACTTCGTCGAGGTGCTCGCCGGTGGCAGGATCGATCAGCTCGCCAAAGTGGGCGCGTCCGGCTTCAAGGTCGCGCGCGGGGCGAAGCATGGGACGTGCAATGGCGCGCGCGTCGGAGCCGGAGAGCCGCACCACGCCGATGCCGCCGCGGCCCGGAGGCGTGGCGATGGCGACGATGGTGTCGTCAAGATGCATGTTAGGGATTGTAGCGGGAAGACGGTTCACCACGGAGGCGCGGAGAACACTGAGTTTCTGTAGGACGCTGGTTGCCGCTCCCTGCCTGTCATTCGCGGTTCCTGTTTGAACCTGATTGCGGCTATAGAGGTCCTTCGGCTCCGGCGGCGAAGCGCCGCCTGCGCTCAGGATGACAGATTGATGGGGAGCTCGCGATGGCAGTTCAATTTTCTGCTGAATGTCGAACGGCGAAGAGCGGCCACCAATTCCCTAGCAGGGAGCTCTCATCAGCGAAGGTCCCGCAGCGGCTAAAGCCGCATCACTTTTGGCCACTTAACGCACGGCCTGAAGGCCGTCCCCTTCAAAACGACACTTAATCAGAGTTTCCCTAGGGAAACAGAAGAGCGGAACACAAAGAAAAGATTTTCTCCGTGCCCTCCGTGTTCTCCGTGGTGAGCCCAGCCTTATCTTCGTCGCGAGACCGGCGGCGCAGGCGCCTTGCCTTTGTAGTCTTTGGGATAGACCACAACGTGGCGCTGGGCCGCTTCGCCGTCACTTTCGGTGCGCAGGTCGTCGAGGTCGCGCATGGCCAGATGCAGGATGCGGCGCTCGCGCGACGACATGGGCGCAAACGCGTAGGGAATGCCCGTCTTACGGACGCGCTCGGCGGCGACGTCGGCCGCCAGACGCAGCTCCTGTAACCGGGCGGAGCGAAAGTTCTGGCAATCGAAGTTGATCTTCTCGTGCTCGTCGGGCGCTAGACGCAGCATTTCCAGTGCGACATGTTCGAAAGCGCGCAGCAGTTCGCCGCCATTTTCCAGAACCAGCGGACTGTCCGAGCCGGAAATTTCGACCAGAATTTCCGGGCGCTCCCATTCGCGGTCGGAGCCTACCTGGGGGTCGACGGTGATCTTGTAGCGCAGGCGGAAATCGCCGGCGGTGAGGATGGCGTTCAGCAGTTCGCTGATTTTTTTGGCGGTGGCGATTTTGTCTTGAATGGGCATGGTATGTCGGGGACTCAAGTCCCCATCATCATCTGTCGTCCCCACGGGACTCAGGATCATGGCTCAGCATACCCAGCATTACGCTTCGCTGCATGCTGGGCTAAGTTATTCCGCGCCTACGGCGCTGGTTTTTCGCGGTCCGCACTTCACCGGCGAAAGGCAAATTCAGTTCCCATGCGAACCAGACTCCGGGGCTTCAACCGCCCTACGGACTTGATTTTCTACCCGTCTGTTACACGCGATGCCAGAGTTTCGTTTTGGCTGCGGCAATTACAACCCGATTTCCAGTTGCACACAGCGCTAAGGAAACTCTGCATTACTTCCCGAACTTACTCAGGGGCTAAAGCCCTGTCGATTGCGATGCTTGCGACACGGCTGAAAGCTGCGGAAAAAGTCTCACAAGCAGATCCCTCACCGGCTGAAGCCGGTTCGGGATGACAAAAATAAAGGACATGTGACGGCGCAGCTGAAGCTGCGCCCCTTCAAAACATGTCGAACCCGACTTTTTCCGCAGCCTGTGAAGCCGTGCCCTTTCAAAACCGAACTTAATCAGCCTCACTACTTGGCCTTCTTGCGGGCGCGTTTTTCCGCCTCTTCGCGCATCTCGCGGCCCAGGCCGGTGCGATTCATGATGTACTGCTGCGCAATTCCGATGATGTTGCCCACGACCCAGTACACGCTAAGGCCCGAGGGCAGATTAAAGCTGAACCAGCCGATCATCAAGGGCATCATCAGGGTCATCATCTGCTGCTGCTTGGGATCCATGCCCGAGGTGGGCGTCATCTTCTGCATCAGGTAGGTGCTGATGACGATAACCACCGGCATGATGAACAGCTTGTCGGGCGACGACAAATCGTGCAGCCACAGGAACGGCGCCTGGCGCAGCTCGATGGCATTCCCCAGCATGGTATAAAACGCCCAGAGGAACGGCATCTGGATCAGCAGCGGCAGGCAGCCGCCGGCCGGGTTCACGCCTTCGCGCTTGTAAAGCTCCCCGATTTCGGCGTTCATCTCCTGACGCTTGGGATCGCGCATCGGGTACTTCTTGTATCTCTCCTGGATGGCCTTCATCTGGGGTTGGAGCTTTTGCATCTTCAGCGCCGACCTCATGCTGAAGATGCGCAGCGGCAACAGCGCCAGGTTGATGATGACGGTCAGGATAATAATCGCCACGCCCCAATTGCTGGCGATGTGTTCGTGGGTCCACTTGAGCCACAGGAACAATGGCCGGGCGATGATGCTGAAGAAACCGAAGTCGACCGTGCCGCGCAGGTCGGGGCCATCCATCTGGCCGGGTGCGGTGTTGGAGCGCACCGACTCCAGCACTTCCAGCGCCTTGGGACCCACGAACAGCCGCTCTTTGGTTACTCCGCCCGCGTCGCCCACGGCCGCGCCCAGCACTTCGTAGTGATTGACGCTGTTTGGATCGGGCTTCTTCGGATCTTTGGGAACCGTGATGGCGTTGTGCAGCGTGACCATCGCCGCGGTGTCGGGATTGTCAGGCAGGAAGATGGCGGCGAAAAATTGATCTTCCGGACCGGCCCAGTTGAACGGTCCGCGCAGGGTATTACCGCTGCTGACTTTCTTGGCTGCCAGCCGTTCCACCTTGCCGTCAGCCATGTACTCGATTTTTTCCGCGGCATAGGACGGCGCGGTCAGTTCGTCGCCAAAAGCCGCCGGCCACATGGGATAGGCCGGCACCGTTTGCCCGTTCTGCGTGACCGAGGTCTCGATGGAAATGACGTAGGTGTCACCGAACTGGAAAGTCTTGTGGACAGTAATGTCACCGTCGGCGTACTCGAAGGTCAACTCGCCCGGCGCGGTGATGTTACCTGTAGGACTGGCGACGTACAGAGCCGAGTTGATCTGGTTTCGCAGATTCTCGTCGTAGGTGAACAGGCTGAGCGGCAGCCCGAACTTGGCGGTATTTTTGTTAACCAGGTCGAGGGGATGCCCGTCTTCGTCCTTGTACTTCTTCAGGATCCACGACTTCACCTGGGCGCCGTGATTGGTGAAGGTTATCCTGTAAAGCGGGTTCTCAACGACGGTCTCGATTTCACTGCCGGCGGTTTTCGTAACGGCCGCGCCCTTGGCTGCCTTGGCGCCCGACCGATGCGAAACCTGGGCGGGTGTGGGCGCCGGCGGTTGCGGTGTAGCCTGAGTGCTCTGGGCGGTCTCGGCCGGTTTCGCCGGTGGAGTGGGACTCTTCTTGAACAGGAAAATCTGGCTGATGATGATCAGCGCAAAGGTGACGGCAAACACCATCAGCATGCGCTTGTCGCCGCCGCCGCCTTCTTGTTGTGGATTGCGATATTCAGCCAAAGTTTAGGTTCCGTTCAGCAGTTCGAGGTCCAGGGTGTCGGCGAATGACTATGGGTTACGCGAACAAGTCGAAAAGCAGATCCCTCGGAGGCTAAAGCCCGCTCGTGATGACAAAATAAAGCAACGTTACGGCGCACCTAAAGGTGCGCCCCTTCAAAACCTTTATGATCCCGACATTTACGACCTCGACATTCTCCGCAGCCTTCAAAACTGCGCCCCTTCGAAATGCGTCGGAGATGCTTTTTTTCGCAGCTTCAGAAAATCTCCAATAAAGCGCTTCCTCGAGACAGGATTGGTCGGCACGGGATCGTATCCGGCGCGGGCGAAGGGATGGCAGCGCAGCAGTCGTGCTACAGCCAGCCAGCTTCCCCGCAGCGCACCGTGACGCTCGATAGCGTCGATGGCATATTCCGAACAGGTAGGTACGAAACGGCAGGAATGCGGCAGCATGGGCGACAGCCATCGCTTGTACATCCGCAACCCGAATTGCAGTGCCAGCTTCATTTCGTTCCAGCCACTCGGGCCCGTTGTGCGGCCAGCCGCAAGCCCCGAGCTACTTCATCTCTGAGTTCGGCAAAAGGCAACGTCAGCACGCTCTTTCGCGGGTTGAAAACCACGTCTACCGATCCCTCACAGGCTTGCGGGGAAAGCCGAACCGCTTCGCGCATACGGCGGCGGATGCGATTGCGCTCCACCGATCCGCCCAACACTTTACCGACGGTAAATCCGACGCGCGCACCGCCGGTCGAGGTCGCGCCTTCGGGTACTACGTTTCGCCGCAGGAAAAAGACGGTCATGTTGCCGGTAAACTGGCGGCGGCCGTCCTGATACACCCGTTGGAAATCCGCATGCTTCAGCAGATGCTTCGACTTCGGAAACTTGCTGCTGGCGGCGGAGACGTTACCAGACATTCAGCGTTCGCTGGACTGGGAGTTTCGTTGTAGCTGCGGCCCAGTCCTGCGACGACCTCTGCAATTCCATCGGAAAGGCTGCGATGACGCAGAATTCACTGGAGTTAACTTAATCGCGGAAGCCAGGGCTGACGGAGACGCGCTTGCGTCCCTTGGCGCGACGGCGCGACAGCACCGCCCGGCCGCTCTTGGTCTTCATGCGAGAACGAAATCCGTGCGTCTTTGAGCGACGGCGACGGTTGGGTTGGAATGTGCGCTTGGGCATGCGAAAATGGCGCTCCTCACTGGCACTAAAATTTGAATTAGAGCAAACTCAAAGTATATCGGCCAATACACCCGGCGCGCAACCCGAGGACGGCGCAGTTCGCGGCGCGGTTTGAATTTGCACCCCAGGTTCTGAAGGGCGGGTTGAGGAAATGCCCCGATAGAGATTTATGGCTTCTCATCTGAAGGCGGGTCAATTGGAATCAGGAGCATGCTCGCGACTTGATCAGGATTCAAACCAGCTGCAAGCAACGTTCGAGCCATGGCCATCTGTTGTGTCTTGTAATGTTCAGAGGGTACGAACAGTTCAGCGATGAAGTCGCTGTCCGCTCCCATGCCTCGGCGATCAGGATAACCCCTCTGTTTCGCCATACCGTACCAATTATACGATTGCGGAACATTAAAGATTCGCGCCACGGGAATGCGCCACAGGTGATATTTCTACGCTCGCCAACGACGAGATCTCAGATTGTTGGATTCGCACCTCGGAGTAGCGTGCACCTCTTGGCTGGACGCAAACCACTGCAGTGTCGTCAAATTCCGCCCGCGCCTGCATGAACGTGATCGGTTTTATTGGCACTTGGTGCCTCTTAGGTCCGTTGCCGGACGTAAGCTGTGCAGCATTGCACAGGGTGCGCGGCACTGCAAAAAAAAATTTTTGGGTTAACTTTCAGCGAATCAATCACTCGCGAAAAATTGAAACGCAACCGCAATAATTTGTATGGCGCGAATTTTTTTTCGTGCTAGTATCGCCTGCAGCCACGAAGAAAACCGACTGCACGAATGCAAGTGCAACGCTTCGGATAACGTAAGATTCAGGTTTGCAGCCTACGATTTTCCGGTTGAACTGTGCCCCGGTTGGTGGCTCTGTGCTCGGCTCTGTTTCCCTCTAGTTTAACGACTGCTTTCTAAAGAGGCCTGTTCGCCTCGGGACTACTATTGATGTCTTCCTTTGGTACTGCCTCCGCCAATCCGTGGGTGCAAGTTCTCGACGCACTGGAAAAAAAAGTTAACCGCAATTCTTACGAAACCTGGCTCAAGCCTACGCGCTACGATCACGCGCAAGGCGCCATTCTGTTCGTGCGTGTGCCCAATCCCGAGTTCTGTCATATCGGCGAGCGTTACGGCGACCTGATCAGCGAGGCCATCGAAAACCTCGGCCTGGAGTTTCAGGACGTCGAATTCGTGACCGACGCAGAGCAACGTAACAACGCCCGGTCTCCGCGGGCGGCTGAACCGCGACCTGAGCCTTTGCCGATTTCCGACAAGCCCGGACCCGGGCCGATCACTCAACAACGTTTCGATTGGGACGGAGCGGCGCAATTGAATCCCAAATATACGTTTGACGACTTCGTAATAGGTGCGGGCAATCAATTTGCCCATGCGGCAGCGCGAGCCGTGGGTGAGCGGCCCTCCAAGGCTTACAATCCGTTGTTCCTGTATGGCGGCGTCGGCATGGGCAAGACGCATCTGATGCAGGCCATTGGGCACGAGATCAAATTGCGGTCGCCGGAAAAGTCCATCTGCTATGTCTCCAGCGAGCGCTTCACCAACGACATGATCAATGCCCTGCGCTACAGCAAGATGACCGGCTTCCGCGACAAGTATCGCAATATGGATGTGTTGCTGGTCGACGACATCCAGTTTCTGGTTAACAAGGAGCGCACCCAGGAAGAATTCTTCCACACCTTCAACGCCTTGCACGAGTGCATGCGCCAGATCGTGATTGCCAGCGACCGGCCTCCGAAGGAGTTGGCTGAGATCGAGGACAGGCTGCGCAGCCGCTTCGAGTGGGGGCTGATTGCCGACATCCAGCCGCCGGATCTGGAGACCAAAGTAGCGATCCTGCAGAAGAAGGCGGAATCGGAACAGGTGGTGCTGCCGACGGATGTGGCTCTGTTTATCGCCTCCAACATTCGCAGCAACGTGCGCGAGTTGGAGGGAGCGCTGATCCGTCTGACCGCTTATTCTTCGCTAACCGGCGCCGAGGTCAACCTGCAGGTGGCTCAGGAGGTGCTGAAGAACCTGATCGACTCGCAGGTCCGAAAAATTACGATTGAGTCCATCCAGAAGGCGGTGTCGGAGCAGTTTGGCCTGCGCCTGGCCGAGATCAAGGCCAAGAACAATTCGCGCGTGATTGTATTCCCCCGCCAGATTGCGATGTATCTGGCCAAGCACCTGACCGACGCGTCGCTGCCCGAGATTGGCCGGCAATTCGGCGGCAAGCATCACACTACGGTGCTGCACTCGGTCGATAAGATCGAGACCGCGCGCAAGACCGATAAGGATTTGAACAGGGTGCTCAACAAGCTCACCGAGACTTTAGGCTTATGAACCGCGCTCCAAGCGCGGTTTTTCACTACGGGCATGAGTTTTCCCAGGCGCATCCTGTGGATGGCATGTGGATTGGGTGGAAGATGTGGATGTAAGCTGGATCACCACCCGATTCGTCACCGCCGTCCGCAACCCAACCGGCGGTTTTGGACAGGAGCAAATGACGTCAGGCCGCTGGCTCCGCAGTTTTTCTCAAAATTTCCACTTTTCCAGAGCGCCTACTGTTACTACTGGTTTTATATGTTTTTGATTTGATATAAGAAGTAGCAGTATAAGAGGGGTTGGGATTCGGAACGAAGATTCCGGCCGAGGTGTGACTTTATGGCTGCCGAAGCAACGGGAGCGATCCAGGGTACAGCGATGGAAATCAGTGTCAGCAAGTTTGAATTGCTGCGCGAACTCACGGCCACGCAGGGAGTGGTCGAGCGCAAGACCACGATCCCCATCCTTTCCAACTTTTTATTCGAGGCGGGCAACGACCGGCTGACCATCACGGCCACCGATCTGGACTTGAGCCTGCGTACCTCCTGTGCGGCCAAGGTGAAACGCGAAGGCGCTTGCACCATCCCCGCGCGCAAACTGTACGACTACGTAAAATTGCTGTCCGACGGCGACATCTCCATCAAGCTGCTGGAAAACCATTGGGTCAACATTCGCTGCGGCCGCTCCAATACCAAGATGGTCGGTATGGCACGCGCCAACTTTCCTGGCTTGCCCACCTTCCCGTCCGCCGGCGTGGTGAAGATTCCCGCACAAACATTGCGCAGCATGATTGGCAGAACGATTTTTGCCATCTCCAGCGAGGAATCGCGCTACACCCTGAACGGCGGACTGATGGTGCTCAAGCCGGAATCGATCACCATGGTGGCCACTGACGGACATCGCCTGGCGCATATCGAAAAACAGGGTGAGCAGTTCGAGGTCAGCGGCGAGAACAAGACGCTGATCCCCAAGAAAGCGATGAGCGAGATTTATTCGCTGCTGCAAAACAGCGATGTGGAGTCCATCGAGTTTGCCAAGGATGACTCCACGCTCTTCTTCCGGATTGGCGAACGCCTGCTGACCTCGCGTCAGTTGACCGGACAATTTCCTAACTACGAAGCGGTGTTGCCGCGCGAGACCACCAAGTCCGTCGTGGTGCATGGCGCCGACCTGAACACCGCCATCCAGCGGGTGGCCCAATTTGCCGATGAGCGCTCGCGGGCCATCCGCATGAAACTGGACAAGAACGAGCTGAAGATTTCTTCGTCGTCCACCGATGCCGGCGAGTCGGAAGATTCGATCGAAACTGCCTATACCGCCGATCCCATGACCATCGGATTCAACTCGGAATACCTGCTCGATTTCCTGAAGGCCTCGAACGGCGGCGAAGTGCGGCTGGAGTTCAAAGACGCGCAGTCAGCCGGCCAGATGCGTCCCGACGACGCGGGCGACGACGGCTTCAAGTATCGCTACGTTGTGATGCCGATGCGGATTTGAGGGGCTTAGCACCGATTCAAGCCTTTAAGACAAAACGCTGACAGCCCCTTTGTGGTTGTGCCCCAGGTTCGCGTCCGACCTTTGGACGCTAACCTGGGTAACCGAAACTTCGGACTCGGCCAGTCTGCGCCACGATCCCAGGTTAGCCCAACAGAGGGGCGAACCTGGGGCACAGAGCGAAACTCCACCACGTTATCCGTAATAGCGGAAGTCGTTCCAGAAGTCGGGCCAGGACTGGCGAAGCTGTCGACAGACGTAGATGTCGGGATGGTCCTCCGTTTCTTCATTCTTCACGCCGTAGGGATTGGTGATGTGGCCGGCCAGTTGGCAGGATCCAAACTCCTCGTTCATATAATTCTTCGATAAGCCGAGCACGATCAGCACCTGCGGCGGCGGATTGCCGTAGCCGCGCGCCCAGAAGGAATTGATACCGCTGATCGGTTTGGGCAAACCATAAGCCGCGCCGTAGAGATCGATGGCGCCCGCTTCGCCGTAATTGGTGCCGATGATGCCGAGCTTGCTGCGATCCTCGGGCGACAGCGTATCGCGAATGCCCGCCACTTCAGCGACCAGTTCGGGCCAGCCAATTTCTTCGCGAAAATCACTGTTGAGTTTGCTGGCTACATTCCACCAAGCGGAGTTCACCGGAGCCATGGGCAGAACCACAGCGGCAACCATCACGCCTCCCACAGCGATGAGAGCAAACGTACCCACTCGCACCAGGCGCGACCATCCCGCCGAAAGCGAGGCGACCCAGCGCTCTTCCAGCACCGCTCCCGCGGCCAGCAGCATGGGATAGGCGGGCGCCAGATAATAGCCACGGCCCTTGGCGACAACGAACAGAAGGAAGGTGACCACGAACATCCAGCCGGCCATGCGGAAACGCTTGCCGTCGGGCACGCGAAAATAAAAGAACAAGCCGGCCAGCCACAGAGGAATCGTGAAGGGATTGGCGGCGATCTTGAGTTGGTCGGGAAGAAAGCCCTGGGTGCGTCCCCAGCGAATATCGCGGGCATGAATGTGCTTCAGGAAATCGAGCGAGATGAAGTGGTGCTGGATTTGCCAGATCAGGTTAGGCAGAAAGATCAGCAGCGAGAGCGCGACTCCAAGCCACAGCCAGCGCGATTTCAGATAGCGGCGCGCATCGGTCAACAGCAGTCCGATGACAATGCCTGCCACCAGGAAGATCATGGTGTACTTCGTCATCATGCCGAGGCCGATCGAGGCGCCGATGGCCAGCCACAGCCGCGGGTCGTCCGTGCGCAGCAGACGGAGGATGAAGTAAGCGGTCACCACCCAGCAGAGATAATCGAAGGCGACATATTGCATCAGCGTTCCCGAGGCTAGCGAGACCGGAGAGATCGCCACGGCCAGCGCAGCCACAACTTGCGCCAGCCGCTTGCCGCCCAGTTCGCGGGCCATCAGGCCGGCGAGCACAACCGATATCGCCTGCGCCAGCGCGGCGAAGAAACGAAATCCGCGGAGCGATGCGCCAAAGAGATCGAGCGAGATGCGGCCGAAGAACGGCGTGACTGGCGGGTAGGCCACATATCCCCAGCTCAGGTAGTGAGCATCGTTGAGGGTGGCCAGTTCGTCGCGATGGAATCCATATTGGCTGTTGGTGAGCGTGTGCAGGATGAGGAGGCACAGCGCTGTTGCGAACAGAATGCCGGTGGCGTTCTGAGCAGAGCTACGGTTTGAAGTAATGTGCATGCGCCTCCGATCTGCAGCCGCCTCTGGGAGCAGGATACGCAATTTTACGGGAGGCCGTTCCGGGAATAGGGGTCCTTCGACTCCGGCGGCGAAGCGCCGCCTGCGCTCAGGATGACAGATGGAAAAGCAGGTCCTTCGACTCCGCGCCCTGCGGTCGCTGCGCTCAGGATCCCAAATCATAAAGAGGAGTGAGTTGAGGAGCCGGATTGCCGGCGCGGTTCGATCTCGGAGTGCAGCCAGGAGATTTCGGCGGCGCTTAGGGTGCAGCTCCTACAGTGCAGGAGTGACTGGAGATATCCCACAATGCCAGACTCCCAATCGATCAGGGTGCCATAGCAGTCGAACGAGAGCCACTCGAAGCACGAGAAATCAAGCACCTTGTCATCTCCGTCGTCGCTGGCGATTCCTTATCTAGTGCGGTGTCCCGCAATTTCATGTCATTAGTCCAAAACACGACGTGGCGGGAATGTCTTTTCCTCAGCGGCTAAAGCCTCGGTCCTACAGAGATTTTTTGCCCTTTCAAAACCAATGCTGAGCTAAGTCCACCGACCCCCTTGGACGCGATACTAACTGGGCTTGGAGGTGACTTTGTGAGCGGCGAACTTTTGCTCTAAAGCTTCCAGGGGAGAGAGCGGCGGCTTTTCGCTGGGGACGACCGCGGCTGCGGAGGACGCAGGGTCGGGAGCGTCGCCGTGGGGAGCATTGCCATTCGGCGGTTCCGCGGAGACAGTCTCTTCCACAATCACGTCCGGCGCCGGAGCTGCAGGTGCAGCCGGCTTGGGCGTTTCCACGATTCGGGATGCAGCCAGCCCCTTGTCAAGAAACTTCCGGGTATTCAGTAGCGGACGAGCCAGCGACGGATTGTAGCTGGTCCACGGGCTGTCGAATTCCGCCTCGCGCTCGAATTGCGCGCGCATGCTCTCCATCTTGGAGTCGAGGTCGTCCATGTAATGCAACATGAGCGCCTCGGGAAACATAGGCAGCTTGGGCGAGCCGAATTCGTAATGTCCGTGGTGGCTGATGATCATGTGCTCCAGCAGGATCTTCAGCTCGGCCGGAAAGCCGGGGACGCGCGCAATTTTCTCGTGCAACATTTCCAGCTCGATGATCATGTGTCCCAGCAACTGGCCTTCGGTGGTGTAGGCGATGGAACGCTGATAAGTAAGTTCGTGCAGCTTGCCGATATCGTGCAGGAAAGCGCCCGAGAGCAGCAGATCGCGGTTGACCTGGGGATAGTTACGTGACGCCAGATCGCACACTGTAAACAAGGACACCACGTGATCGAGCAAGCCGCCGACGAAGGCGTGGTGCAGCGTTTTAGCGGCTGGCGCATTCTTGTAGGCGGTGACGATGGCGTCGTCGGCCATGAATTCGTGGAGCAGATCTTTCAGCCAGTGATTCTGGAAGCTGGCAACGTAGTCTTCAATCGTGCGCCAAAGCTGGTCGATGTCTTTGGAAGTTTTGGGAAGATAGTCGGAGTAGTCGATCTCCGATTCCCCGAGCTTGCGCATCTTGTGGATGGTGAGCTGCCAGCGGCCGTTGTATTTGTGGATGACGCCCTTCACCTTGACGAAGTCGTCCTGCTCGAAGGCCGAGATGGTGTCCTGAACGTTGTCCCACATGTTGGCCTGGAGCTGGCCGCTGCGATCGGCCAGGATGACCGAGAGGTAAAGTTCGCCATTCTTTTTCGACTTCACCTGCTTGACGGCAACCACGAAGAGCGAGGTGATGGTCTGGTTTTCCAGGCGGGCACAATCGCAAATGTAAAATTCTTTCATCAGGGCCTTAGGTTTTTTGGGACGGCGCGAATTCGAGCCGAGTGGTTATGGTATCGGAAACAGTGACCAGTAGCCAGTCGCCAATGGTCAGAGGGCCGCATAGATGTTGGCAAGAACCTCTGCCGTCCCTACGCGACCCGAACATATTTGCCGTCGTACCCAGGACTCCGCTGGCCCACCCCAATTCGCGCAGAGGCGGCGCGAATCGAGGACCCCGGTCGCGGCTGCGTCCTGGGCTAGACTGAGCCGCCCTACGGGCTGGAGTTTAGGCTAGAAGGGTTCGCTAGCCGATCCCCGGAAGGTTTCTCGCTAACATTTTTCGAACCCGAAGGCGGTTGAATGAGGGCGCGTGGCCAAAGCAATCGCGCCCGATGCTCGTCAGAGTCAACAACTAAGGAAACTCGGAGCAAGTCGAAGCGAGGTCCCGCAGCGGCTAAAGCCGCATGATTTTGCGGATATTTAACAGACGGCCTGAAGAGACTGTGTCGCAACCGGAAAGAAAGTTTTCTGGTGGAACAAACACCCGCAATCACCGGTCAGTCTAGCCGCAACGCGGCGGGATGAAGTTAGCCGGGGGCGTAAGCCCCCGGGAAAGTGG
>JBAVSY010000095.1:0-90689 GCA_049695855.1 Candidatus Korobacteraceae bacterium
TTTTTCAATACGGCGAGGTCGCAACTAACCGAGTGATCGCCGCTGGATAACCGCCCTGGTTTCAGGGGGTATCAGGTAGGTGATCCTAGCCGAGACCAAGTCGGGTGGATACTTCGAGGCTTACCGCAATTTATTTGGTACAGCCTTGGTTGTTCGCAGTCTTGACGCAGGTGGTACCACCCGGGCCTTGTGCTACACCCTTTCCATTCTTGCTCTTAACTTCGCCGCCATTGCTGGTTCGAGTGGTCGTTACCCCGTTCGAGTTCTTCTGGGCAACGGCTGCATTGCCTGTATTCGGGTTGACCTTAGCGGCAGTCGTTCCGTTACCGCAAACAGTCTGACCGCGCCGATTCTTGACGCAATTTCCCGCAAACAAACTCGAAGCAAATAGTAGACACGTTATCAGCACAAAGTTTTTCATTTCCAACTCCAAGATGACACTAGCACACCTCGTTGACGAAAGCGCGAAGACGGTGGGGGCAGGGTGCAGACGGAGGCCGCCGCGCCAGGGTTGCCGATGACTCTCCCGCGTGACTATCGGGAGTGCGGATGATCCACGTCAACACACGTTGGGTCTGGCGTTCGTTCTCATCGGTGTCGGCATCGCATTTCTGCCGGAATGGTTCTATGCCCAGCGTTCTAACTGACGTAACATCGCCATATCACAAGTAATCCGGCTTGTGGCTGAAACCGTTCCAAAACTTGATTCCACCAGTTTCAGCCATATCGCCTTACGCTCCGCTCGGATTGGATGGTATCCCCCACCCCGTATCCCCGGCCCTTGCTCGGTTTGTGTCACGACTTGTGTCATAACCTTCGCATCCCTGCCCGACTCCAAGTGTGCCGATGAGTGTCACTCCAGGCAAAACAAGAAGCAGTGCCAATGCTCGAAACCAGCATAAACACTGCCTCTCAGTATCACTCGGTGTCGTTCACGGTCTGCAGCGCATCACTTCATTGAGGAAAATGGCAGGGAAGAGGTCGTCGGTTCGATCCCGACCAGGTCCACCAAATCTCTCTCTCGATCAAAATAGGTTACTTAGAAAAGTGAATCCTTCCGCTGGGTAAGAATTGTGTAATTATTCTCGATCGGCGGGGTTCGCATTCGTACCGTCAATTCCCTTCGGGAGCGCTTGCCACCAGGCTGGCGGCTGTCGCCTTCCAAGCTTTCGGCGCCAGCTGGAATACTTCGATGCGGGCGTCCTGGGAATCGACGACATGAAGTTGATCGGTCGTGATCCACAAACCTCTGGGGTCGTTGAATTCGCCCATCCGAAAACCCGCCTGTCCGAAACCCCCAATCACTCTGCCATGCTGGTCGTAGACTTCGATCTGGGGGCCGTTGACGTGGGAGATGTAAATGTGACCTTGTTGGTCGATACTGATGCCTGCGGCCTGTTCGTTGGCACGATGCGCAACCCTGAACTGGGCGATGGGATTACAGGCCAGATCCATGATGTGGACCTCGGTTCCAGCGGAGTCGAGCACCACCACTTTATCCTCCCCCACTGCGATTTCGGTCGGATCACTGAATCCCCCGGGGTCTATCTCACGCCTGATTTTCAATCCATCGTCTCCGGAAAGCTGCGATTCCCGCCCCGCCTGCTTCAAGACATTCCCTTCGAGGTCCATCATCAACACCAGGTGTCGAGGAGTGTCGGCAAGGTATAGGTGCCCAGCCTTGCGGTCGATAGCGATCCCGGTTGGGCTGGCGTACATGTTTTCGCCATGATGGTTGCCGAGATAGTGAAGAAATCTGCCGTACTTGTCGTACACCAGAATCATTCCCAGGGCGTAATCGGAGATGTAGATGTTGTCGTCTTGATCGACGGCGACGCCGGCCGGCTGTTGAAACCGCCGACCTGGCCCTCCCAGAATGCTGAAAGAGTTTCTCCGCGCCGGATCCAGTACGTGCACCGCCGGGATACTGGGATCACTCACCACCACGCGCCGTTGCGAGTCCGTGGTCACAGATTGCGGAGCCACCAGGACTCTGCGATGCCCGTAGACAACGGTGACCGCCGAATCAAGAAGCCCGCCGCCGAGGGAGTGGGTCTCCGGCAATACAGCGGCATGCCGGGGCGGTTGATCGTCCTCCAGCACTTGCTGGTAAGAACGAAGCATGTGCGGTGGCACATCCCTTTGCCGAGAAGGCGGACTTGGACCAGTCACACTCTTGTCCATGAAGCGAGTGAACTTGGATGAAGCGCGAAATTTCGCGTCCTCGGAGAACACACCGACGTACTGGCCTGCGCTGCCATCCTCAAAACTGAATCGCTGCGGGTCGGGCCTGACTGCTGCCTTGTCCCTGCCAGTGCAGAAGACGCCCGCTGCCCCCATGAGTTGCAACAGCAAGAAGACGAGCAGGAATTCATGGCCGACTGTGAACTGCCTGGTTGTATTACGTGCAGGGACGCTCGACCATGACGCTGGTCGCCGGAACCGCAGTCTGCATGCCACGATACACCTCCGGCAATTTTGCTTACTCCGCCTTGGTGACTTCGCGATGGTGTCTCAGGGGGTGGGTGGTTCCCACGGGGGAACGGCTCTTCGGAGAGGCACTACGATGGACGTCCTGATTATGCTGCTATTTCGCTACAGGGCAACAAAAGAAGTTAAGCAGGACGGTTGGCAGTTCCAATAGGGGACTGCCCGAGTGGCGGATTTGGACTGAGCCTCATGCGGAAGGGAAGCTACTGTGACGGGAAATCTCTGTCGGATGAGGCTGTTGCATTTCCTGGGTCCCCGGATTGAACCATAGTCGGCGAAAAGGGTACTATTCCCGGCTGAGTTGCAACCGCAGCCATGGTTCAAATGACTTCCCACTCCCCGGCGGATGAGAAGGGCCTATCGGAGTTGAACGAGCACCGGTTCTTCGTGCTGTTTCTCTTCCTGTTGGCTTCGCTGCTGCTTTATCCCTATGCCCAACACAGCGGCTTTGGTTACTACGCCTTCCGATTCGTGGGCAGTGCGGTAATCCTGCTGAGCGTTTACGCGGTCAGTTTCCGGCGCACGCTGGTGATTTTCGCCCTCGCCCTGGCGGTCCCGGCTTTGGTACAACGCCTGCGACTGCTCCCGCCCGATGCCAGCCTGCTTTCTATCCTCAACATTGTCCTCAGCTTTGCTTTTGATGTGTTCATCATCGTGGTCATCTTTCGTCGCGTTTTTGCCCGGGAGCAGGCCAATTCGGAAACTATCTTCGGAGCGCTTTCGATCTATCTGCTGTTGGGCTTCAGCTTTGCCGGTGTCTATGGCATGGTGAACACGCTACAGCCCAACGCCTTCTATCTGAATCCGGCCGTCAATTGGCACACCGTTCCCGATCGGTTCGACTTCATCTATTACAGCTTCGGAACCATCAGCACTCTGGGCGCAAACGGAATGACGGCGGTCTCGCCGCAAGCGCGATCGGTGGCCGTGATCGAAGCCATTCTTGGCATCCTGTATCTGGCAGTTTTGATTTCAAGGCTGGTAGGGGCTTACCGGCCGCGCGCCAGTTCCGGCGGGAGCTGAGGATCTTCCGTCCGCTGGGCCGACACTAAGACGCCCGCTCCGATTTTGATCCCCCCGCTTGGCCTTTTCCTGGGCAATCTCTCCTACAGAAAATGGAAGGCAACTCGGACTCAAGATATGCCATTCAGTAACTTCGGCTGAGTCACCGTCAGGATTTTCAATTTTCGCAAGCAGTTAGGTGACACGAATTTTGGCAACCCGAATGCGACAAAGCAGCCCAATTCGGTTCAGAATTTTGAACCTCAGGGTGAATCGCTGTGCCAAACTGCGGAGTGGTTGGCGTAGCGCCACATTATTTTCTCGTTTGCCGAAGATGCTCGGCTTGCGGCCGATCTGGCCCAACCTTGTCCTCCAACTTCCTGGCACATGTACTTTCTGTAAGGTCCTGCGGCAGGCCGGCCGCGGGATCGGTTAGCCATCTCGACAGCTGTCCTTCCCGACCTTGATCTCCCGCACGAATCGGAGGTCGAACCTTTTTTGGGGCGAAACCGGGCAGGTTCTTCTACCTGCTGCTCACGGAAAGGAGAAGGTGCATGACGATCTTGAAGGCTTCTTGCAAACAAAAGCTGCTCCCTCTGATGTTCGTGCTAACGGTTCCTCTATGGTTAGCTTCCTTTCTCCAGGGTCAATCGACGATCTCCACGGGAAACATCAATGGACTGGTTACCGACACCACCGATGCCGCCGTGGCCGGGGCCAAAGTGACCATCACCCGCATAGACACCGGGGTATCCACCTCGGTCACCACCAACGGCAGCGGGTTTTACAATTCCGGCTCCATTGCCGCAGGCACGTATCTGGTGAGGGTTGAGGCCAAAGGATTTGAGAGCTCGCAGACTCAGGTCGTGGCTAAGATTGGCAACAACAGCGCCCTCAACTTCAAGTTGAAGGTCGGCTCTGAAGCTACCACCGTGAACGTCGAAGCCTCGTCGATAGGCGTCAATACCGAGCAGACCTCGGTGCAAGGTGTGCTGACGGCGAGCCAAATCGAGAATTTGCCGATCAACGGCCGCAACTTCCTCGACCTGGCGCAGCTCGAACCGGGGGTGCAGATCCAGGATGGCACCAACTTCGACCCGACCAAGATTGGCTACCAGTCGGTCTCGATCGGCGGACGTTTCGGACGTACGGCCCGCATCCAGGTGGATGGTACCGATATCTCGGACGAAACCGTGGGTACCACCACCGGCAACATTTCGGCCAGCGCTATTCAGGAGTTCCAGATCGCCCAATCCACCATGGATCTTTCCAACGATCTGAGCTCGTCGGGCGTGGTCAACGTATCGACCAAGTCGGGCACGAACGTCATTCACGGCAGCGGCTACGAGTATTATCGCAGCAGCAATATCGATGCCTCGTTGCCGAAGCCGGCGGGAACCAACGATCCCAACTACCACCGCAATCAGTTTGGAGGCACGCTGGGCGGCGCCTTCATTCCTGACAAGTTGTTCTTCTTTGCCGAGGGCGATGGTACCGATCAGAATTTGTTCACCCCGGTGGTATACGCTCCGCCGTTTCAAAGCTTTGGAGGCGGCTTCAATGCGCCCTACTCGAATCCCAACGCGCTGGGCCGTGTCGACTGGGTGGCTCCGCATAATGTGAAGCTGTTCTTCCGCTATAGCTATTCGCAAATTAAAGCGGACGGAACCTTTTTCTCTGATAGCTTGCAGGTCTATGAGTCGAAGAATTACTCCCGCAACTTTGTAGGGGGAGCGGACTTCACCACGGGTCCGTGGACTCACAGCATCCGCTTCAGCTATCTGAAATTTCAGAACGAGATTGTCGACGGCGTGATCGGCAGCGGCCTGCCTTTGTCGAACTTTCCCGGCAATGGCCAATATCTCAACATTGAGGTGGTGAACGGGCCTTCCACCGGACCTAACCTGCTGGCGCCTCAGAGTACGCCGCAGAGTGACAAGCAGATTAAGTATGACGGTTCCAAATCCGTGGGCAAACACATCCTCCGTTACGGTGTGGACTACAACCACATTCAGGGCGGCGGCTTCGCCAGCTTCTTCAAGCTGGGGCCGCAGGTGGTAACCGGCCAGAACGAATTCGGATTTAGTGACCAGGCGTTTGCGGCTACGGGCCCGTTCCCAGGCGGCGCCGGCAATCCTCTGAACTATCCGGTGGAAACTGTTGTGCTCGGCAACGGCCAAGGCTTTTCGACCCAGCAGCCGGCGTTCGGCTTCCCGGCAGGCGGACTAGGGCCAGACAACCGTCTGGGCCTTTACATCGCCGATACCTGGAAGATGTTCCCCAACTTTACCGTCAACCTGGGCTTACGTTACGACCGTGACACCGGCCGCACCGACAGCGACTTGCCCGGATTGCCTTTCCTCAACAACTTGATCCCGACCTGGCCCAACCTGGGCGCGCCCATTCCCAACCCCAATCTGAACTTTGGGCCAACGCTGGGAATCGCGTGGGATCCGTGGAAGGCCGGCACGACGGTGATTCGCGCCGGTATCGGTCTCTATTACGAGAATGTGATCTGGAACAACGTGCTGTTCGATCGACCTTTGCGTCTGCCAACCGGTGCGTTTCTGCAGACTCCTACGGCTTGCGACAGTGGACAAGCTCTCCCGCTCCCGGGCGTCAGCTTAACGGGTGGGCCGGCAACCTGTGGCACCACCACTACACCTATCCGCATTGGAGATGCCGGCACCGCAATTGCTCAGCTGCAGTCGGCGTATCAAGCCTTGTCGCCATTCAGTCTCACCAATCCCAATCCTAACTATCTGGCGAACTTCGTGAGCGGAGGTGTGAACTTCCCGCTCGGGCTGTTCGCTCCCGACTACAAGACGCCTCGTTCCACCCAGATCAACGTCGGGGTTCAGCACCAGTTCAGCCCGGGCGTGGTGCTCAGCGTCGACTACGTTCGCAACGTAACCACTGGCCTGCTGCTGGGAGTTGACCAAAACCACACCGGCGACGTGCGTTACTTTAACAAGCCGGGCGCAATGGCCGCCATATCGGCCACGACCGCCCAATTCGGTTGTGGCGGAGGCACCAGCGCGGCTGCTATTAACTGCGCGATTGCGGCGGGTGCGACGATCTCCTCTTTCGCCACCAACGGTCTCGATTCGCAAGGCGACCTGGGCGGCACCTGTGCGACGGGTTGCGCCTTCGGGGGCTTGAATCCGGCCGCACCGGCCATGCCCTTCCTGGTTCCGGCCGGCATCTCCAAGTACAACGCGCTCGACGTCAAGCTGAACTATCAGAAGAACAATCCGTTCAAAGGCATGCACGCGATCAACGCGCAAGTCTCCTACTCCTACTCGTCGTTCAAGAACTCCGGTGGCGGCTCCGGTATCAGCGGCGTGCTGGGAGGAATCTCCAACAGCGATCAGGACTTCATTGTTCCTTCGCTGGACAATGCCGATCCCAATCGATACTTCGGACCTTCCTTGCTGAATCGGCCGAACCAATTTTCGTTCGGCGTGGTGGGAAGTCTGCCGTGGAATTTCCAACTCTCGTTTATCGGTCACTTCTATTCCGCCTTGTCGGTGCCCATTGAGGTCCCCGGAACCGGTCCGGGAGCGATCTTCCAGACTGACTTCACCGGTGACGGCACGACGCAGGATCCACTACCCGGCACTGCCAATGGAGCCTTCGGGTCGCAGTACAACGGCTCGACCATCAACCAGCTTTTAACCAATTACAACAACAACTATGGAAACAAGGTGACCCCGGCCGGGCAGGTGCTGATCTCGAACGGCCTGTTTACGCAGTCGCAACTGCAGCAACTGGGGGCGGTGGCGCCGTGCATCGCGGGCGGCAGCATCAACAGTCCGAACTGCACCTTGCAATTTGCTCCTCCCGGCCAGGTGAATATGGGTAATCTGCGGGACTTCGATCTGAAGTTCGCCTGGACCTACAAGCTGGAAGCCAAGTCGCACGTCATCGCGTTTCAGCCCAGCGTCGGCTTCTTCAACTTGTTCAACTTCGCTAACTTTGATCTGCCGCCGAACGCGCTCACGGGCGGACTGACGGGGAGTGCCGGTTCGATTAACGGCACCACCTCGGCCACCCGAATCACCAACCGCGTTGGCGCGGGCACAGGAGTCTTCAACCTGGGCGCGCCGCGGGCGATGGAGTTTGGCATGAGCATCAACTTCTAACCGTTCGAACGCAACTGATGAGCAGGAAAGTTAAAGGGCACTCGAAAGAGTGCCCTTTGGCAATGACTTTCAATCCGACGATCAAGTTCCGCTTAGCGGATAAAGGGATACTCCTGGACCCAGTGAAAGCCTCTGCTGACCAGCAGGAACTTCTTGCGATCAAAAAGTTGCAGCTGCATGTGAACCTTGTGGCTGTCCATGTTCCCATCGAGTATCAATTGATCCGCAGCCGGCTGCTGGAAGACAAAGCTTGCTTTCCAATTCTTGTCGCCATGCTTGGTCAGAGCGAGGGTTTTGTCGCTGACATTGACAGTTGCGCCGTAACCAGCCAGGGAATCGTCCATGCGCTGAAAAGCCATCCCCTTGGGAAACTCAAAAATAGCCCGCCGCCAGCGCCCGTAGTCGGTGAGCAGCGGCGAGCGGATCTGGCCGTCAATCGTAAGCTGGTTGACATCCCAGATACCGTACAGAGCCGGCTTGGGGCTGCCGCCTCCGTAGCGATACCAGTCCTTCCAACTGCCATAGGCATTCATTCCTACCAGCCAGATGCCGAAAAGGACCTGCGCAGCCAGTGCGATGCGATTAGCTCTGGGCGTGACGAAAAGCGGCGGTTGCGTGGAAGGTCCGGCGGCGCGGTCCAGGAAGAACAGGTTGGTGAGACGTCGAAGATCAGGCGCCAGGAGAAACAAAGACAACAGGATGAAATGGAACGAAAGCAGTTTCACTGGCACATCGTAGGTCATGTTGAGCATGAACACCTGGACCATGTCAGCCAGGCAAACCAGGGCTCCTAAGGTGGTGGTACGCGGCACGATCAGCAGGATTCCGCCCAGCATTTCCGCGCAGCCGGCGAAGATTTCATACGCCGGAGAAGATCCGATCGAGGACCATAGAACTCCCATGGGAGAAAAGTTTCCGTAAGGCTCGATTAACTTGAACAGATAGGGATAAGGCATCTGCAAGGGAACAGCTTTAGTCCAGCCGTAGCCAAACATCTGTCCGGCAAGACACAAGCGAATCCAGAGCCGGAACCACTTATATAAGCTGACATAGTTCTGGCGCCGGCGATCGAGAAGCGACCAGACACCCGTTGCCAGGACAGCCACCAGCAACATGCAGACCAGCAACACCCAGTCGAAGGTCTTGTCGCCACTCCCACTAAAGTAAACCAGTGGCTTGGTGACGCGAAAAATGTGGACCGCTGTCCAGGTGACAATCTGGCGCGTCGGCCACAGCGTGGACGGGTCGGGAATATCGATGTTTGGCAGGGGCACCAGGCCAGTGATGACTTGGGTGAGCAGGCAGTAGAGTCCGAAGTAGACGAAGCAGAATCGAAAAGCAACGCGCGTGGCAAGGCTCCAAGGCTGCGTCTGGGGCGCGGATTGGACTGCTTCGGGTTGGAGTTGAGTTCCTTGCGTACCCATTCAACACCTCGACCGAAAAATTCACCGGTACCGACCTGCTGAGCCTATCAGGGTGGCATACCTAAGCTTGTGATAGGTCGCCATCACCACCCCGAAGCTATGGTGTGAACTCGAACACTGTGCCGAAGCCGTGAATACCGCGTTGTGAGTCGTGCCGTAAAGGTTGCCATTGCCATCGATCAGCAGGCCACTTATAGGCAGCCACGACTCGCTTACCGGCTTAAGGCGTGATCTCGAAGACCGTGCCGCCATCCGTCAGCGCTGTGCTGCGGCTCGGCCCCACGTAGAGCAGGAACACTGTTGCCTACGGTTACACCGCCTGCGGTCTGATACGTCGCCACGGCCGACAACTTGAAGAATTTAGGTGGAATCGGGATATGCATTTCAGGGTCCACATTTTCCCGATCTGTTCAGAAGCGACTTGCATTTCCAGAAGCTGCTAAGTCCTTGTACACAAAATGCATGTTAACCAGCGATGTGACGAGCGAAGCGGTAGAGCTGGGATCCGAGCTGGCGAGTCCTATCCAGGTGGATAGAGTTGCTATCCAAATGAATAGACAAGGAAGCGAACTCTCGGCCGCAACTGCGTGTCGGGAATCTCAGCCAACAGCGAGAGCGTTTCTTGCCGAAACCGCATCGATACGGCCACCTCATCGTGCGCAGGCCCTGTGATACGATTTGCATACCTGCCCATAGCAATGCCGTGTCGCTCAAGTTTTGTTCCTGGGTCGAAGCGGTGCTACTGCTGGACACGCAAGAATCGCTTTTATGCGTCCTTCCCATATCCGCATTTTTATCTTCGTATTAGTGGCGCTGGCGTTTTTCCTTTGGGCGATCCCGACAGCAGCCAATTTCGTCATCGAGTACAACTGGTGGAAAGAAGTTGGCCAGGTGAATACCTGGTTCAGCATGCTGTGGTACAGCATTGCTCCCACGGCCGTAGGCGCCCTGCTGGCCCTCATCGCACTGTACGTGTCGCACGGACGCGCTTTGCACTTTGCCGGGGTTCGGCCGCGGGATTATCCCTTATATTCCCGCCTGGTTCCGGTTGGCTTAGCCGTGATCGCGATTCTGTTCGCGTCCGCGTCGATTGATTTCTGGACGGTCATGCGCTTTCTGGGGTCGCGTGGTTTGGCAGCACCTCCCGACGCTTGGCAGGACCATGTCTTTTCCCACGCTCTGCCGTTTTATCTGTTCGATCTGCCTTTCTATTCCGATCTGCTGGGATTCTTGTTTGTGCTGGCGATTCTGTGCGCCGTGGTCTTCTGGATCACGGCCCGGGGATGGCAGCTGGTCGAACGGCTCCGCTACGGACAACTGCTGGTGGGCTCAAAGAACACGATCACGCTGGGCAGCTACCTGCGCTTGCCCGGTGCGGCCCGGGCGCCCTTCGTCCGCGTAATTGCGGTGATCTTATTACTCGGATTTGCGGCCTGGATATATCTGGGCAACTATGAGTTGCTGTTTAATTCTCACGCCTTCATGACCGGGGCAGACTTTGTGGATGAGAAAGTCACTCTGCCTTTGCGGTGGCTGCTGATTATTGCCACTCTGGCGGCGGTGCCTCTGGCCTGGCTATCGAAATTCAAGCAGGCAGTCTTGCTGGTGATGTCGTGCTTCATCCTGCAAATGGCTGTGCCCGCCATCGTGCGCGCGGTTTACGTACGGCCTAATGAGATTTCGATCGAGCGGCCCTACATCGAGCGCCACATCCAGGCGACCACCTCTGCCTTTGGCCTGAATCGAAATGCTACCGAACGGCCTTTCATCCCTTCGGGGCAGGGAGTGGTCGATCCGGTGCAGGACGCGACCCTGCTGGCCAATGTTCGGCTGTGGGACCTGCGCGCCTACAACGCAACCATCACCCAGATTCAGGCGCTGCGCCCTTACTACACCTTTCCCGATACCGATGTAGAACGCTATTTCGTGAATGACCGGATCAAGCAGGTCCTGCTGTCTCCCCGTGAAATCGATGTGACTCAGCTATCGGCCGAAGCTAGCGAGAGTTGGATCAATCCGCGATTTATTTATACCCACGGCTTCGGCGCGGTCGTAGCCGAAGTCAATAAGATTACGCCCGATGGCCTGCCCGTCTTGCTCATAAAGAATGCTCCACCGGAGATCAATTCGCCTGCGTTTAAGCTAACCCGGCCGGAGATTTATTTTGGGGAGAAGACCCAGGATCCGGTCTTTGTGCATACGGCCCGGGAAGAGTTCGATTATCCCTCGGGCGATCAGAATAAATATTCAACCTATGAAGGTACAGGCGGATTTCCGGTTGGCTCTTTTCCGCTGAAGCTGGCGGCGGCGATTTCCCAGGGCGAGCCCAACGTCGTTTTCACCAGTTATCTGACCGGGCAAAGCCGCATGATGATTTATCGCAACGTGCCCGCTCGCTTAAACCATCTGGCTGGCTTCCTGCACTGGGATCCAGATCCGTATCTGGTGATTACCGATGACGGCAGGATGGTTTGGATGGTCGACGGCTATACGACTTCGTTGAATCATCCTTATTCGGCGCCGCTTCCTGTAGCCGGGATCGACGAAGGCGCAAACTACATTCGCAATGCAGTGAAAGCCACGGTTGATGCCTACTCTGGAAAAATATCTCTCTACGTATTCGATCCCAGCGATCCGATTATTCAGGCTTACGAGAAGCTATTTCCCAAGTTATTCCTGCCTGCGTCCGACATGCCTGCCGATCTGCGCCGCCACGCCCGTTATCCGGAAGCCATGTTTCGCACCCAGGCGGAGGCGTACCGGATTTTTCATATGCGCGATCCGCAGGTGTTCTATAACAAGGAAGATATTTGGGAGGTTGCGCGCGACCTGTATGGCCAGTCTGGACAACCCGAGCCCATATCGCCAACTTACATCGTGGCAACTTTGCCGGGAGAGAAGCAGCCTGAGTATTTGCTGATTTTGCCGTTCACTCCGCGGGGCAAAGATAACTTAATCGGCTGGATGGCGGCCCGATGCGATGGTGATCAACTGGGAAAGCTGGTCTTCTATCAGCTGCCGAAGCAGCAGTTGATGTACGGTCCCATGCAGATTGAATCGCGCATCGATCAGGACCAGACCATTTCCAAAGACCTGACACTGTGGAACCAGCAGGGCTCGCGCGTGCTGCGAGGCAACATTATCGCCCTGCCGGTGACTGGCGGATTTCTTTACCTGGAATCGATTTACATTCAGGCCACTGAGGCTCGTATGCCGCAACTCAAAAAAGTCGTGCTGGCAATGGGCGACCGGCTGATCTATCGTGACACCTTCGACGAAGCCCTGGCCGACTTAACCGCAGCCCCAGCGCCCGCGGCCGTAGCTCCCACTGCAACTCCAGCCTCGGCGACCGTCGAGAAAAATGAACCTTCACTGGCCGAGCAAATCCACCGTTTGCGCGATCAAGCCGAAGAATTGGCTCGGGAGCTGGAGAAGCTGGAGAAGGAAACGGTGAAGAAGTAAGGTTGGGCCAGGCCAATTAAGTAAAGCGCGTCTGTCCGCTCAGATCATCAAGTCGAATCTCGGGATGCAGGTTGCGTTCACCGATATCGGTGTCTGGGACCATCACGTTAATGAAGGAGCAGCCGAAGGTCAGCTGGCTAACGTGTTGCGCGATTTCTCGCAATCCATCGCCGCCTTCTGGACCGAACTTGGCCCGCTTACCGAAGACACCGTGGTGGTGACCATGTCGGAGTTCGGACGCACGGCTCGCGAAAAGGTCAATCGCGGCACCGATCACGGGCATGCGAACGTGATGTTCGTGCTGGGCGGACCGGTGCGCGGAGGCCCTGTGTACGGACGCTGGCCGGCCTTGACCCCTCGCAACTGAACGAAGGCCGCGACCTCGCACTCAGCACCGACTTCCGCCGCGTCCTGGGCGAAGCCGTCTCGCGTCACCTCGGCAATGCGAATTTAGCCACGGTGTTTCCCGGCTTCGACAACTCGGGGCACGCCTTCCTGCGATATCTGGGATGATACGACAGCGGTGAGCCATTGCCGACTGAAACAAGAACCCCCACCCAGGCCAGCGCTTGAGTGGGGGAATTGTTGTTCGTTCGACTTAACGACACAGCTCAACATCATTTGAACAAAGTGGTCGGGACAGTCCTTAGTGAACGCCGATGGGCTGGCGCAAAAAGGGCAAAAGAAGTCCGCCGGCTCCGGGATCGTTGCCGATGGCGGTCTGCAGGTAGGTCACACGTCGAGCGAGGTCACCGAAGGGAGTTTTTGTTCCCGATTGGTTTGGGGCAGGGTCTGTTACGTTTTCTACGCAAGGTTGGTTCGGTTGCTGTCCCAAGTTCACGGTGGTTAACAGGCACTGCTGGCTACCGCCAACGGCGCAAGTATCATTTCCCGCATCACAACCTAGCAAGAAACTGGAAAGCTGCGCTGGGCTCCCTGGATTTCGATTTACCACTTGCTGGAACCCAAAGGTCGCAGTTTCTGCCCCGTGGCACCCATCACAGGTGTTCTCAGAGAAGTATATTCTCGCGGTTTCGTCATTTATGACGTCCGGGGGGTTGGCGTTGAGGTTGTCCAGCCAGAACGCCGTGGCGTTACCATGGCCGTTGCCGCCGTTGTAGGCCGAACCTCCCAGGAACGCAACTCCTCCATTAATTGGCCACGTGGCCTGGACAAGAGGCAGGACACCGAAGAACCGGTCGATCGTCGGTGCATTGGCGTTGACATAGCTCGCCACGGTGCCCCCCTTGCTGCCGTCGGAATTGATAATGCAGGGCAGCCCGGCACCCGTGTCGCAGGGCGGCGCACCAAAGTTGAATCCTGCATACGGAGTCATGGCCACGGTTGCTTCTTGGAGCACAGGGTTTCCGGAGCCATCGGTGCCGAGATGGAATTCCCTTTGCTCCCAATTCTGGGAATTACCACCCTCCAGCGCAACCTCGTTCGTACGTAACGCGGCCAAGCAGCTGCCACCATTACAGGAGGCAGCCTGCACCACTTGGTCGGTTATGGTCGTCTTTAGGTCGCTTAAGTATCCAGAGCTGAAAGGCTGATTGTTGGTCACGAGATCGTTCCAGACACCAGCCCATGAGCTGCCGGTGAATGTATGGGGAACGCTATATTCGAGAATAATGTTGAATAACTGAGTCGCGTCGGAACAGGGCTGCGGCGTGCCTGAGGCAGTCACGTTACTTGCCGTAACTCCAAAGATGAACCGTAGCTCGCCCGGACCCGCCGGTATCGTATTTGCGCCTAGGTCGATGCGATTGACGATCGCGTTCAAATGCACAGGAGCGTTGGCGAGGGACGGAAGGTTGTCATTCTGTGTGTCTATGGGCCAGTTGCTTAGGAGGTGCGCCGGTGGGCTAAACGAACCGATGCCGGGCCTCGGCAGAACCTGGTAGGTGTTGACGGGTTGGGATGTCTGCCAAGCTGTGAGTAGGGTGTTCAACATCCCCTCGGCCTTTCCTTCATCGCCTCCAGCGATTGCCGTCATGAGCGTGGCAAACGTCCAGGCCCCCCCATGGGTTCCCGTACGGGTGCAGGGATCGTAAGTTTGAGTTTGGTCCTCCACGACTATTGGATTGACGATCATTAGCTCGCTATCCGGAAAGATGTCGACGCTTGAGCCGGTTAAGATCTGAGGTGAGAATTGAATCGGCTGGTGCGATTGCAGGGCTCCAAGAATCTCCGCGGCATCGACAAACTGCATCTTCTCCGAACGGGCGAAGTGGCGTCCTTCGAAGACGGCAACCATCCTGCCTCTGCTGGCCGCTTCCTTACGTTTTTGCTGCTCCTTGGCGAAGGTCTGCCAGTTGAAATCCACTTGCGTCGAAAAGACTCTCGGATCATCGGCGGAGCGCTGCAGAACAACACTCTGTGTACCCAGCGTTATCGGTATCTGTGACGCCAGTTTTTCCACAGGTGATTCCGGAAAGCGCACCGCGACGGTTGTCTTGGTAATGTTGAGCGCCGGATTGGGTGGCGTTAGCGTGAACTCTTCTACGGGTGGCAGGAGCGGACCGCTAATTCGCTGCATGTTCAGCGACACGCGCGGGGCCGAGCCCGCTTCGTCTGACAGCAGGGCGTTGGAAATGGCGGCGGCGCGCAGCGAGGCGCTCGACATATAGGCTGCGGGCTGGGCCAGCGATGCCCGGCTTATGGAATGTTGCGCGGCCAGAACTCCTGTGGGCCGCGCTCTCAGGCTGACGGTGATGACGGTGGCGGACAACAGACAAAGGGCTGCAATCCAAACAAGTTTGCGAGATTTCATTTCATTTCTCCTCAGCCGGTTAAAGGGTGGGCGGATACTTGCTTTGAAGGTGCGAGGGGGCCGGGAACCGGGGCCGATTCAAACCGCAATTTCCGTCTCAGGGAGCTTGCTCCTGCGGCCTAAAGGTTGGGCGAGATATTGCACCTATTGGCTTTACAAAGCCAGCACTTTCTACTTAGTTTTGTTCTATCAGTGCGACAAATATTGGAAAGTGAGCCCTGCAGTGAGCCCGAGATCCCCAGACGCTGCCTGTATAATCGTTCGTTTGCATACAGTCCCCTAGGAGCTTGGTTTGCAGCAGGCAGAGATTGGCATCATCGGCGGCAGCGGTCTGTACACTATGCCCGGCCTCAGCGATGTACATGAGGTATCGCTGAACACGCCATTTGGCAGGCCTTCCGAGGCCTATGTGTTAGGTACGCTGGAAGGCCGTAAAGTCGCCTTCCTCTCGCGTCACGGTCGCGGACATCGCTTCATGCCCACCGAAATCAACTACCGCGCCAACATTCACGGATTGAAGCAACTGGGCGTGGAACGGGTCCTCTCGCTCTCGGCGGTAGGCTCGCTGAAGGAAGAGCATCATCCTCTGGACTTCGTGATTCCCAATCAATTTGTCGATCGCACCCGCCATCGCGTGGACACGTTCTTCGGCGATGGCCTGGTTGCCCACATTGGTTTCGGCGATCCCATCTGCCCGGAAGCGGCCGAGATCGCGGTGCAGGCTTGCCGGAAAGTCGGGGTGAACGTCAAGTCGGGTGGCACCTATCTGAATATGGAAGGTCCGCAGTTCTCCACCCGCGCCGAATCTAACTTGTATCGCAGCTGGGGGCTCGACGTGATCGGCATGACCAATCTCACCGAAGCCCGCCTGGCGCGTGAGGCCGAACTCTGCTACGTCACCGTCGCCATGGTCACCGACTACGACTGCTGGCACGAGGTACATGACTCGGTTTCGGTGGATCAGATTGTCGCCGTGCTGCAGAAGAATGCCGAGCATGCTTGCAGTGTGGTGCGTGAGGCAGTTGCTGCCATGCCCAAAACGCGCGGCTGCAAGTGCGGTGCGGCGCTGAAGAACGCCATCATCACGCAGAAATCCGTTGTGCCGAAGGCCACGCTGGAGCGGCTGCGGCTGCTGGTCGGCAAATATTTCGATTCCTAACAGAAAGCGGGAACATAGCACTTGTCCATTCTTGTGGTTGGTTCGGTCGCATTCGATACCCTCAAAACTCCTTACGGCGAGCGCCAGAAGATTCTGGGCGGCGCGGCCACTTATTTTTCACTTTCCGCCAGCCACTTCACGGATGTGCGCGTGGTAGCGGTTGTGGGCGAGGACTTCACTCCGGAAAACGAAGCGGTGATGAACAAGCGCGGCGTCGATACGCGCGGCATCCAGCACGCGAAAGGGAAGACTTTTCACTGGACCGGCGAGTATGGCGAGAACGTGAATGAAGCCAAGACGCTTAACACAGAGTTAAACGTTTTCGAAAGCTTTGCCCCGTCGATTCCGATGGAGTACAACGATTCCGACTATCTCTTCCTGGCCAATATCGATCCGATGCTGCAAGTGCGGGTTCGCGATGCCATGCCCAAGGTCAAGCTGGTCGGCGGCGACACCATGAATTACTGGATCGGCGGGCATCGCCAGAATCTGGACCAGATGTTGAAGCGGGTGGACGTGCTGCTGATCAATGACGGTGAAGCCAAGATGCTGGCTGACGATAATAGCCTGCCGCGAGCGGCGCGCAAGGTGCTGGACCTCGGCCCGCGCGCGCTCGTCATCAAGCATGGCGAATATGGCGCCACCATCTTCTTCCGCGATGGCGAATTTGCTGGCGGCCACCATCCCTTCCGCGCTCCCGCGCTGCCCATCGACGAGGTGCGCGACCCCACCGGAGCGGGCGACAGCTTTGCCGGCGGCTTCATGGGATATCTCGCGTCGCAGGATGAAGTCAACCGTCGCGTGCTGAAGCATGCCATGTTTTACGGCAGCGTCATGGGATCGTTCGCGGTCGAGCGCTTCGGAACCGAACGATTGCAATCGCTGACCCGGGAAGAAATCGATGACCGGTTTAACGTCTTCCGCGAGCTGACGCATTTGGATTGAGGGCGACGGAACCGTGGAAGCTGTACTGATATCCTGCAATCATCGACAGTAGTACACTTCTGCACTAGAGGCGCAGATGAGCCACGCAAGGGACGTCGTTGTGAGAGATCCGGAGATCCTAGGCGGGATGCCGGTTTTTCGCGGAACACGTGTACCGTTCAAGAACCTTCTCGATTACCTGGAAGGCGGGCATACGCTGGGCGAGTTCCTGGAAGAATTTCCGTCGGTTACCCGTGAGGCAGCCGTCGCGGCCCTGGAGCACGCGAAGGAACTGGTTATCTCCCAGGCGCGATGAGAGTTTTAGTTGATGAATGCTTGCCCCGTGCCTTGAAACGATTCCTCGATGAACACGAGTGCAGAACGGTAGGCGAGATGGGCTGGTCCGGCAAAAAGAATGGCATCCTGTTATCGCTGGCGGAAGCGGAATTCGATGTCCTGATAACCATCGACCAAGCCATGGAATATCAGCAGAGCGTTGCCAGTCGCGAAATAGCTTTACTGGTTCTGAATGCGCGATCCAATCAGATCGAGGATCTGGAGCCCCTGATTCCGGCCACTCTAATTGCGCTGCGTTCTATCAAGCCAAGGCAGGTGGTTCGAGTCGGAGGATGAAAGCACCGCCCCCTTCGCGAGCTCGCGGCACCTCGTCGACTGATCATGCCGCTCGCGAACAACGCTTCCAACGTCAGCGCAACGAAGCGCGCTTCACCCTATTGCTCGGCGGCATCTCGATTGCTGCGCTCTTCTATTACTACGCTCACCAGCAGTTGCTGCTTTATGGCGACGCCGTGGCGCACATTAACATCGCCCGCCGAGTGGTGGACAATCGCCATCCTTTGCAGTCTTACGGGCAGTTGGGGACAGTGTGGCTGCCGCTGCAACACATCGCCATGCTGCCGTTTGTGTGGAACGACGCGCTGTGGCGCAGCGGGATCGCCGGCGCCATCCCCGGCATGGTGGCCTACGTCTTGGGCGCGCTGGCCGTTTTTCGCCTGGTCAGTGTTCGCGCCAGAACCGTAGCTGCTTATGTTGCCGCCGCCATCTACGCGCTGAATCCCAACCTGCTCTACATGCAGGTTACGGCCATGAACGAACCTATCTTCCTGGCCTTCTTCCTCTGGACGCTGGTTTATCTGGACGAATTTCTGCGCGCGACCTTTCCGCCCGCTCCCGACTCGCAGGTCGAGGCCGCGCAGACGAAGCCTGGGCGCGCCCTGGAAGCCTGCGGCATTACCATGGCCGGCGGAGCGCTGACCCGTTACGATGGCTGGTTTGCCGGTGTGATCGTGGGCCTTATCCTGATGTGGGGATTTGCACTGTGGTGGCGTCGCACGCCTGACTCCAGGCAGCGCCGCATCCTGACGAAGTCGCTGGTCGAGGTTCTTGTTCTCAACGCACTGGTTCCGGTTTACTGGCTCATCTATACCTACTTCATCTCGGGACGCGCACTCGATTTTGCCAGCGGTCCCTACTCGGCCAAGGCAATTGCGCTGCGTACCACGGCCAATGGAACGGCTCCGTATCCTGGGCAGGAACACTTGCTGACGGCGGCTCTCTATTTCTTGAAGGCCGCTCAGCTTAATGTCGGCGCACCGTTGTGGGGACAAGCGCTTTTCGTCCTGGCATTGATTGGAACCGCGCTCGCCCTGTGGCGCTTCCACCGATACGGAATTCTTCTGCTGCTGTGGCTGCCGCTTGCGTTTTACGCTCTGTCGATCGCCTATGGCAGCGTGCCTATTTACATTCCGATTTGGTATCCGTTCTCCTACTACAACGTTCGTTACGGACTGGAGCTGCTTCCAGTGTTCGCGATTTTCCCGGCGATCCTGGCCGGATATCTGGGCCAGAGATTCGCCGCGCCAGTTCAACGGATTGCAGTCTGGTCGGTTTTGATCGCGGCAGTTGCCGCCAGCTACGTGTCGGTCTATCGCGAAACACCGATCACCTTGCGTGAGGCGCAAGTCAATTCGCGGGGGCGGATCGCTCTGGAACAAGGTTTGGCGAACTTTCTGGCTGGCCTGCCACGTCCGTCGACGCTTCTGATGTATGAAGCCGAACATGCCGGAGCATTGCCCATGGCGGGCGTTCCTCTGCGCCACATCATTTCCGAAGCCGAGCACCCTGACTGGGAGTGGGCGCTGCTCGATCCGGCTCAGCACGCCAATTACATCGTCGCCTGCCAGGGTGATCCGGTATGGTCGGCCGTTCAGTCTCACCGCACAGAATTGATTGAGATGTTCTCCGTCGTGTCGCCCGGGCAGAAGCGGTGTGTCGTCTACCGGCCAGGACAACCGTAATCGCAGCGGACTTATCGCAGACTCTGGAATTGTTCCTGCGTAATGCCAAGCTGTCGGAGAATCTTGTAGAACAATGGGGGCCCAATCTCGCGGCCACCATGAAGAGCAATGGTCACCGCCCCCCTCCCGTCGGGATGGTTCCAGCGCTCATGACTGCCCGTCTGAGGAGTCTTAACAAAACCCAGTCTGCGGGCAGCATTCTGAAACTCCCGAGCGGTGCCGCTAGGCATGAACGATTTCGGTGGTGTCGGCGGGCAGGGAAGTACCTTTTTCGCGGTACTCTTCGGCGATCATCTGGAATACGTTAGCCAGCTCTTGCAGCGCCGCTTCGCGCGTCGGCATCAAGGCATAACATCCGGGGATGGCCGGAATTTCGGCGACCCAGGTGTCATCCGGCTGGCGGTAGAGAACCGTTTTGTAATCTTCCAGCTTCATAAATCGCACTGAATTAGTTACAGTCTACCACTTCGAATAGGGCGCGAAATCGATGTCATCGAAGTCGCCACCGTGCGCAAACCGTGCCCCGCACTCGCGCAGTTAACATCGCGAACGCTCCACCTTTGCTACAATCCGCGCAGCCTTTGTCGAGGTGAATTGCGGTTTCGTTATGACTAAAACCCTAAGCATGACCACCGGGCGCAACTGAAATGGCGACCATCCCCTTCGTGAAAGCCACGGCCTGCGGCAATGATTTTCTGATCATCGACTTTGTGCACGCGCCCAGCGACATTCACACCTTCACTCGTCGCATCTGCGGTCGCCATCTAGGGGTGGGCGCCGACGGAGTTGAGTGGGTGCTACCCGCTAAAGATGCCGACTTGCGTGTCCGGCTTTTGAATGCCGACGGCTCCGAGGCGGAGATCTCAGGCAACGGCACGCGCTGCGTTGCGGCCTGGCATTATGCCGAGCACCAGCGCCCTTTGATCGTGATTCGTACCGGCGCCGGGCTTAAGACCTGCGAGTTCATGGCGCGGGAAGGAAACGATTTCCAGTTTCGCGGCTCCATGGGCGAGCCCGAGGTGGGCGACGACTTCTCTATCAAGTTTGCCTACGGCGAGGTTACGGGCACGCCGGTTTCCATGGGCAATCCGCACTATGTGGTCTTTATGCCGGAATTCGAGTTGGGATGGCAGGCGGTGGCCCAGCAAATTTCTCTGCATCATGATTTCAAGCACGGCATGAACGTCGAGTTCGTCAAGGTAATCGATGACAGCGGAATCGAAGTACGTTTTTGCGAGCGCGGCGTGGGGGAGACCATGTCGTCTGGCACCGGCTCCTGCGCGGCGGCGGTGGCCTCCATCCACGCGGGAAGAGTCAAGTCGCCGGTGCGAGTACAGGCCCCGGGCGGAGCGCAGATCGTCGAATGGAGCAGCGAAGTGTTTCTTACCGGACCGGCAACGCTACTCTGTCGCGGCGAGTTTTTCATTTAAGATAAGCCTTCTTGACGACTCTGGCCCAATCTGAGCGCCTGCGTCCGCCTGCTCTGCGGCCTGGCGATACTGTTGGCATCATCGCCCCAGCCAGCGGGTTTCGGCGCGACGATTTTGAAGCGGGCTGCGCCGAACTGCTGCGTCTGGGATACCGGCCGTTCTATCTACCTTCCATCTTCCAGCGCGAGCTGTACTTTGCGGGATCGGCGGAGCGGCGAGTGGCCGAGTTACATGAGATGTTTGTCCGGCCCGAAGTGAAGGCGATCCTGTGTGCGCGCGGCGGATATGGTTGCAATTACCTGCTGCCGCACCTCGATCTCGATCTCATTCGCACGCATCCCAAGATCTTCGCCGGATGCAGCGACGTGACGACCTTGTTGACGTACCTGTGCGATGCCGCCGGCCTGGTTACGTTTCACGCGCCGATGCTGGCAGGCGATATCGCCCGGCCTGGCGGCTTCGATGAGGCCGCGTGGCTGGCGGCTTTGTCGTCGGGCAGCGCTTATCAGCGTCAGTTCAGTGTTGAGGAAGTCCAGCCCCTAGCGGAGGGTGTTGCGGAAGGGATGCTCTATGGCGGTTGCTTGTCCTTGCTGTGTGCGTCGCTGGGGACGCAGTATGAAATTCGTACCCCAGGAACGATCTTGTTTATCGAAGATCGCGCCGAGCGCCCCTATCGCATCGATCGCATGTTGATGCAGCTGAAGCTGGCGGGAAAGTTTGACGGCGTGCAGGGAATCATTTTCGGCGAGATGATCGATTGCGGTGAGCCGGGCGCACTCGACTACACTTTGCAGCAGGTGGTGATGCGGATCCTGGGCGATTTGCAGCTTCCGATTGCCTTTGGCCTGAAGTCCGGGCACGTATCGAGTGGGAGTATCACCCTGCCGTTTGGGGTGCGGGCAAAACTGACGGTAGGCAAGACGGTTGCGTTGAGCTACGAGGCTGCGGTAGAGCAAAGTCTTAGTTAGGATTCACGCGTTGTTTTGATTTGTCATCCCGACCGAGGACTTTAGTCCGAGCAGAGGGACCTGCTGTTGCTGGGAAGTCGGAATATGACGCAGAAACACATCCATCTCATCGGCATCTGTGGCACGGCGATGGCCTCGCTGGCGGGAATGCTGCAGCAGCGCGGGTTTCGCGTGACTGGGTCTGACGCTGCGGCATATCCGCCAATGTCTGACTTTCTGGCTTCGCTGAACATCCCCGTTTCGCAGCCATTCAGCGAAGGTAACCTCGAGCCTGCGCCTAACCTGGTGATTGTGGGCAATGCCATCTCGCGCGGCAACGTCGAGTTGGAGTATATCCTCGACCAGCGGATTCCATTCCAATCGATGGCACAGCTCTTATATGACGAGTTTCTGACTGACAAGAAGCGGCTGGTAGTCGCCGGGACCCATGGCAAGACGACCACCTCCTCCATGCTGGCGTGGATCTTTCATCATGCCGGACGAGTGCCCAGCTTTCTGATCGGTGGCATTCCCGAGAACTTTGGCAGCTCGTTCGCACTGGACTCAGGCAGCGAGTTCATCTTGGAAGGCGACGAGTATGATACTGCTTTCTTCGACAAGGGTCCTAAGTTCCTGCACTACTTTCCGGATGCGGCGATTCTGACCTCGGTGGAGTTCGATCACGCCGACATCTATCACGATCTCGAGGAGGTGAAGACCGCGTTCAAGCGGCTGGTGAATCTTATCCCACAGCGTGGGACGTTAATTGCATGGGATGGACATCCCAATGTCGATGAATGCGTCAGCCATGCTTTCTGCCGGGTTGAGCGTTACGGTTTCGGCCTGAGTTCTGAGTGGCGAATCAAAGATGTAGCGTACCTTCCGGATCGGACCAGCTGGCAGGTCTTGCGGGCTGGCCAAGCCTGGGCTGATTTGGAGTTTCCGCTGGCGGGTGAATACAACGTGCTGAACGCTACGGCAGCTGCGGCGATGGCGGCGCGATATGGCATCGCTCCGGGAGCCATCGCCGCGGCGCTGCGGGAGTTTCGCAGTGTGAAGCGGCGGCTGGAGGTCAAAGCCGAAATCCACGGGGTCACCATCATCGACGACTTTGCTCATCACCCCACGGCCATTGCCCAAACCTTGAAGGCGGTGCGCACGCGATATCCTGGACGTCGTTTGTGGGCGATACTGGAGCCGCGCTCCAACACTTTGCGGCGGCGCGTGTTTCAGCACGAATTGGCCCAGAGTCTATCGATCGCTGACGAGATAGTGCTGGCCGATGTTTTCAAATCGGAGGCCATTCCTGAACAGGAGCGGCTTGATCCGGCCATGGTCATTGCCGACCTGAAGGCAAACGACAAGCCTGCGCGCTTGCTTGCCGATGCCAACGCCATCAGCGAAACCATCGCGCCGGAGCTACGGCCGGGAGATGTCGTGGCTATCTTATCCAACGGCGGCTTCGGCGGAATCTACGAAAAGCTGCCGGCGAAACTCCGAGCGCTACGCGAGGTCGCGACCACCGCGTGAACCGCTCTCGCATTGCAGCTATCGCTCGTCTACTTTACAGCCTAACCACTCTCCTTGTCTTTGCCGGGTATTCCTGGGCGGTCACAACCGTTACCTGCAACTCTCCCGCCGATACGCAGCCACAGCCGACGGAATACTTTGTCTCGCTGGCCGACTACGCTCATCATCTGGGTCACGTAAGTATCCGCCTGCCTCAAGGGAGCGGGGTTCGCACCCTCGACATGCCGGTGTGGAACGCTCTTTATCAGGTTCGCAACTTTGCCGCCAACGTCGAAGATGTTCGCGCCCAGGACGCGGCCGGCTCTGCTGCCGTGGTGCTCAACACCAAGACCAGTGAATGGGAGATCACCGCGCCCGCCGGCTGCGTGGTGGTTCACTACGATATTCATCTCGACAGCCCCGGCCCTTTCGGCAGCAGCTTGAATGCCGACCACGGATTCTTCAATTGGGCGATGGTGCTGATGTATGCGCCAGCTTTGCGTTCGCAGTCGGCGAGTCTTCGCCTGCTGGATGTGCCGCCGGGCTGGGCCTTGCGTGATCTGCATGTTCTGGGCGGGGCCGAGCCCGGCAAGGTGGACCAGGTCGTCGGCATTGCCCACAACTATGACGAACTGGTGGACAGCCCGGCGGAACTCGGCGCCTTTCAGCAGTCCACATTTCAGCAGGACGGGGCTACCTACCACGTTGTGGTAGACGGCGATCCCGCTGGTTACAACCTGCCCAAGCTCGACGAGATGTTGGAGAAGATCGCGCATGCCGAAGTGGATTGGATGCAGGATCGTCCTTTCGGCGAATACACGTTTCTGTATCACTTTCCGCATGGCCACGGCGCGGGCGGAATGGAGCATGCTTACGGCACGGCCATCGACATCAACGCGGATCGCCTGCGCAGCAGCCTGACGCCGCTGGCCAGCGTGACCGCGCATGAATTCTTCCACTTGTGGAACGTCAAACGCATTCGTCCACAGTCGCTGGAGCCGATTGATTATCAGCGTGAAAACGATACTCGAGCCCTATGGTTCAGCGAAGGCGTGACCAGCACGGTGGGAGACCTGATGCTGGCCCGGGCCGGGCTGATCGGCGAATCGGAGTATCTGCAGCGAGTGGGGGATGAAATCTCGGAGTTGCAGCAACGGCCGGCACACCGCTGGCAGTCGGCGGAAGAGTCAAGTCTGGACGCGTGGTTCGAAGGCAACGCATTCTATCGTTCGCCCGAGCGCAGCATCAGTTACTACAACAAGGGCGAGATTCTGGGCATTCTGTTGGACCTGCGGATTCGCCAACTGACCAATGGCAACAAGTCATTGCGCGATTTATTCCAGTGGATGAACGAACATTACGCCAGGCAGCACCGCTACTTTCCCGATTCCGCTGGCGTCAAGCAAGCCGCCGAGACAATTACCGGCCAGAGTTTCGACGAGTTTTTTCGCGAGTATGTCGCTGGGGTGAAGGAAATTCCCTACGACGACTTCTTTCGGTTTGCCGGCTTGCAGGTTACGGCGAATGCCTACCCGGTCGCGAGCGCCGGATTCACTACGACTGCCAATCTCGGTGGGCAGCCGGAAGTGATACAAGTTGATCCCAACAGCGACGCGCAGCGCATGGGTATGGTCGCCGGCGATCGCATAACCGCGGTCAACGGGAAACCAGCTGGCGCATTTCTCGATGACGAGCTGTCGGCGCTGCAGCCGGGAACGACCATACATCTGGAACTGGAAAATCGCAGCGGAAAGCGGGAGGTAGAGTTGCGTTTAGGCGAGCGCGAAGCCCTGGCTTACCAACTGCGCGATCTTTCCAGCGTCAGTCCGAAGCAGCGCGCTCATCGTGCCGCATGGATCCACGGCGACGATGAAAGCCGGGGAGAGCATTGATTCGCGCCCTCATCATGTTGGGCTTCTGGGCGCTTTCCATCCTGATTGTCGGCCCGCCGCTGGTGTTGTGGGCGTGGCTCACCGGCAACGTCAACCCGCTGTACTACATTTCGGCAACTCTGGCGAAATGGGGAGTCCTGGTTGCCGGAGTGAAGATCGAGCGGCGTGGTCTGGAGAACCTGCAACCCGGACAGAACTACATTGTCATGGCCAATCACTCTTCCAATCTCGATCCACCGGTACTGATTCCAAGCGTTCCCGGACGCTGCTCGGTCCTAGTCAAGAAGGAAGTGTTTCGGATTCCTATCCTGGGGACCGGCATGAGGTTGGCGCAACTGGTTGCCGTCGATCGCAGCGACCGCGATGCCGCCATTGAAAGCGTTCATAACGCCGTCAAAGTTCTTCGCCAGGGTTTACACATGCTGGTCTATCCGGAAGGCACGCGTTCCAGCGATGGCCGGCTGCTGCCCTTTAAGAAAGGACCCTTTCACCTGGCGATGGAGTCGGGCGTCCCAGTGTTGCCAGTTACGCTGCTGGGGACGTACGAGTGTTGGCCGAAGACGCGATTTGCTTTGCGGCCGGGAACTGTGACCGTCGTTTTCCATCCGCCGATCGATCCGCACGACTACACCGATCGTGACAGTTTACAGAAGGCCGTCAGCAATGCGATTGGGAGTGCGCTGCCGCCGGAACGGCGCGAAGGTCGCTAGCATACACGCAAGGTTTCTCACAAATTGTTATCGGTGTATCAGGGAATGACTTTTGGTCGTGCCGAAGGAGATGCAGCAAAAAGTTCCGGAGCTTTAGCTCCTGCAAGAAACCTGCTCCCCAGGGGCTGAAGCGCACGTCGTGGTTGAGTCCCTTTTGGCACGGCTGAAGCCATGCCCTGACACAGACTCGACGTAATGCACTTTGAGCCGCTGGCAGGCGGTTTCCCACGCTGTATATCTGAAAACATCCGGCTCTGTTGAGATATTCATGTGCCGCCCCTGAAGGGGCTCAACCTTAAACCGCAGTCTTCCCAGCGCTGAAGCGCTGGGCTATCTTGTCGCCGTCCCGCAAGGCGGGACTCGATCGTCGTCTGTTTTAGTTTGTTCCCCGCCTCGAACGTTGTGAAGGATGTGAACAGAGCCAAAACATACCGAAGATGATGGTTACTTCTTTTCAATCAACCGGGCCGTCAATACCACGCCATCGCGATCGTCGTGCAGCTTGATGGGGAAGATCAGCACATTCCAGGTCCAGTGCGGGCTCTTGTCGGGCAGGTGCGAGGCGCCGCGAAATCCGCGGCGATCGATGTAGGTCTCGCGGGTGTCGGCCACGGTGCGAACCACCTCGTGCCACTCTTCGCCCAGTTGGGGAAAAACCTCGAACAGGTTCTTGCCGGCAAACCAGGCGCGCTTGTGTCCATTCATGGCAGCGAAGTAATCGTTGACGAACTGCCAATCACCTTCGCGATCCAGGATCTCCAGCACAATGTCGTCGCCCATCGCCATGGAAATGCGCGAGTAGTAAAAATCGCGCGCGTCCACCACCACCGGGCGTCCACGCTTTTTGGCTTCGAACGAGCGCAGGGCTCCGACCAGATCGTCGACCGAGCTGTATCCTTTCAGCAGATGCATGTCGGCGATGCCGCCGAATTTCCGCTCCAGGGTTGCCGATAAAATGATGATAGGGACTTGCGGACGCTTGCGGCGCAGTGTCTCGGCCACATCAGTTCCGAACTTGCCGGCGCCCAGGTGATAGTCGAGCACCGCGATATCGATGGCGTGCAGCTTCGACTCGGCTTCCTCAATCGAATTGGAGGTCACGACGCGGTAGCCTTTTTGCCGCAGAATCGCGGCCCGCAATACCAGGTTCTCTTCGCGATCATCGAGCAGCAAAACGCGGATCGGATTGGCCGGTACAGGTTGCGGACCCAGGGTTTGCGATGCCGGTTTGGAAAGATCTTCGTCCATCACTATGCAATTAGAAGCAACTTTTGCCGCTCAAGTAACGCAAATTTATACGATTGTTGAGCGATTATCCCAGGAGGCGACCGGGGCTATTTCTCTTTTTTCGCGGGGCCCGTAGTGCTTGGCCGATTGGCCATCAGGCTACGCACCGCTTTTGCAAGTTCTGGGAGTTTATTGAAGATAGTGACGGCGCGCAACCATTCTTTGTGATCGAACGCCGGCGATCCACTGACCATTGATCCGGCAGGAATGTCGCCATGAGTGCCGCTCTGGGCGGTCACGATGACGCCATCGCCGATGTTGCAGTGTCCAGCGACGCCGACTTGTCCAGCCAGGATGACGTTCTTGCCAACCACGGTTGAGCCCGCCAGCCCCACTTGCGCGCATAGCAGCGTGTGCTCGCCTACGGCCGAGCCGTGTCCCACTTGCACGACGTTGTCGACCTTGACGCCACGGGCGATGCGGGTTTCGCCGACGCTGGCGCGGTCGATGCACGAGTTCGCCTGCACCTCGACATCATCCTCCAGCACTGCCGGGCCGGATTGAGTGATCTTTTCCCAATGATCTCCGTCGCGTGCAAATCCGAAGCCATCGCTGCCGATCACAACTCCATTTTGCAGGATGACATTGTCGCCCAGCCGGCAGTGTTCACGTACCACAGCGTGGGCATGAGCGAAGAACCGGTTGCCGATGCGCGCTCCCCGATAGATGACCACGTGCGGCAACAGCACGGCATCGTCGCCAATCTCGACATCGTCGCCGATCACCACATAGGCCGCGATATGCGCGTTCCTGCCCAGCTTCGCCGAGGCCGCGATCACCGCTGTGGGATGCACGCCGGCGTCATAGCAGGGAGGCTTGTAGAACAGATCGATGGCGCGGGCAAATGTCAGGTAGGGATTCTTGCTTCGCAACATGCCGGTCGCGACAGCAGGGAAGTCCTCGGAGACAATGACTGCCGACGCGGCAGTGGTCTTGGCGGCGGCGGCATATTTGGGGTTGGCGACGAAGGTAATCTGTCCGGCGACCGCCTCTTCAATTCCGGCAACGCCGGTAATCTCGGCGGCGGGATTTCCATTTTCCAGAGTGACGCCCAGCGCGGACGCGATTTCGAAGAGTTTCATAGTTGCAGCATTTCGAGGTGATTCAATTTTGCGAGACTACCGGTGGACCTCACCCGAACATCGGCACCTGGAGTGTATCTTCGGGACGGCGGCCGCGGCGTCCTGACTTCTTGTCGCCGATCACGCCGATGACGGTCATCTCAGCCAGCGCCGCTCTCGGCACAAAGAGGCGTTGCGTGTTGGAACGAGTATCGGGCGGAATGATGAAAAATCCGTCGCCGCCTTCGTGCAGCAGATCGTTGGGCATCATGCCTTCGATGATTTCATTGTCGCGAAAGCGCAGGCGCACCCAGAGGCCTTCGACCCGCGGCCGTGAGGTGAAGGTCTTGCGGGTGAGCGATTCCGAGTCGCCGAACTCACGCACAAAATAGACGCCTTTGACTTCGTGCAGGTCGATCGCCACCACGTTGCCGGCGGTATTCATCAGCTCGAGTTTGCCATCGGAGATGAAGGCGGCGCCGACGTAACCGTTGACGCTATCGCGATCCATCTTGCGCACGATGACTTTCTTGTGAGTGGTGGCCATAGCTGATCGAGCCGGAGGTCCGGCAGTTCTTCCCAGGTCAGTTCGACCTAGCCCGATTGTCGCACTTTTGGTGAAAAAGTGCCGCTTTGAACCTACTCTGTAGCCAAATCGTCAACCTTGTGTTATTGTTCGCATTGCAGCGACCGAGGTGCAAACTTTCCTTAAGTGCCGTATTAAGAGCAAGTTGCAGGTTTGCGCAAGCAAAGTGTCAGAAGTTCGGCGTGCGGAGTGCTCTCATCCCACGGCGGGGAGCGGGAATCGGTTCAGCGGTCGGGCCATCCTCGCCTAGATCCGTTCATCTGCTGGTTTTGCCTTTAGAGTCATACATATAGATGGCAGACTACATATATAGCATGGAAACCCGGCTCACACCGGATCAGCAAGGTGGTGTGAACCTGGTACAGGAAATTGCCCGCCGCGCCGGCCTGAATCTTTATCTCACCGGCGGCACCATTCGCGACCTCATCACCGGTTTTCCTATCCGAGATATCGATCTCAGCATCCAGGGAAATCCGCTTAAGCTCCAGAAAGAATTGGAGAAAGTCGGCATTTCGGTGCAGGGCGTCGACGAAGATCTGCGGACCCTTCAGTTGCTGATGCCGGGCAACGTGCGCGCCGAGTTGAACATGACTCGCGCCGAAGTTTACGACAAGCCCGGCAAGGCGCCCGCGATCACCCCTGCCACGATCAACGAAGACCTGCGCCGCCGAGACTTTACCGTCAACGCCATGGCGCTGTCGCTGAATCCCGGCTCGCGCGGGCTGTTGCTCGATCCCTTCAATGGCGTGGCCGACATCGAAGCCAAGGTGCTGCGCGTGCTGCACAACTATGCGTTCCTGGATGAGCCGGTTCGGCTGATTCGAGCGACGCGGCTGAGCGCTCGCTTTCATTGGCCGCTGGAGGAACGTACCCAGGCGCGCTACGACTCGGCCAAAGAGGGCAATTACATTGAGTATCTCAGCCGGCGGATGGTCGGCTACGAGCTGGAGCAGCTGGCCCATGAAGACGATCCGCAGCACATCATGCGGGCGCTCGACAAAGAAGGCTGGCTGAAGATTCTGCATCCGCACTGGACGCTGGCCAAGGTCGATTCCAGCGATCTGGGGCAGGTGGTCAAGACCCGCCAGATGATGAACGACCTGGGCTTTTCGGTCGAGACTGGGCCCATCGTGATGTATTTCCTCACTCGCCGCATGGGGGACAAGGACACGTCCGAAATTCAGCGCATGATTCCTCGGCGCGACTTCGTGGATAAGTGGAAGCATCTGGAGAGCGGCGCTCACGACTTGGCCAAGAAGCTGACCAGCAAGGAAGCCGGGATGCCGTCGGGTGCGTGGAAAATTCTGACCCAGGCGACGCCGGAGAACATTCTGTTCCTGACCTTGACCACCAAGCAGCAGGCGGTCGATCAAAAGCTGAAGAATTTCTTTGGGAAATGGCGGCAAGTCAAAGAGAAATTGCCGTTTCCGGAGATGGCCGAGCTTCGTATCACGCCTCAGATTCCGGAATATCAGCAGGTCATGGACCAGGCGTTTCTGCTGTTGATGGACGGTAAGCTGCGGTCGCATACGGAGATCATGAATTTTCTGAGGCCGTTTGAGCCGCCTCCACCGCCGCCGCCTCCAGCGCCTAAGCGGGGACGTGGGAAAGCCGCTGCTGCTGCGGGTGCTGGCGCCGAGGGAGCGCCGGTTCCGGCGAAACGTGGACGAAAGCCCAAAGGAGCTGTCGCCGCGCCGCCGGCAGCCGCGCCGGAGGCTCCGGCACAACCTGCGCCGCAGGAAGCTGCGGCTCCGGCGAAAAAGGCAATTGCACCTGCACCTCCGGCCAAGACGGTTGCACCTCCGGCGAAAGCGTCAGCGAATAAGGCCGCGCCAGTCAAGCCTGCGAAAAAGCCAGCGAAGCCGCCAGCCAAAAAGGCTGTCGCGAAAAAGGCTCCAGCGAAGAAAGCTCCGGCCAAGAAAGCGGCTCCGGCGAAGAAGCCCACGCCGAAAAAAGCTCCGCCCAAGAAACCTGCCAGAAAGCGGTAAGGTTCTTGGCTGGATCGCGCCGGCAGCGATGTCTTGATTTTCCAACTGCCAGGTCAGCTCTGAATAACGCGAGGGGCTAAAGCCCACGTTGATTTTGCAATGCGTGCGGCACGGCTGAAGCCGGGCCCTTTCAAAACCTGAACGTAATCAGAGATTACCTAGGCGCAGATCTGCGTTTCCCATCCTCCGATTCGGTGCTTGAAGAATGAAGCGTGCCGACGGTCATACGTCACTGCTTTCTGCAATCGATTCATACGATGATGTATGTGTAGCTCTGTTGATCAGGAGTCGACGCATGTCTGTCGCCGCTTTGCTCGATCGGTCAAAACTCTCCGCTCTCTGCCTCGAGGCGGGCGCCGACGATGTTGCCTTTGTGGAAATCGGTCGCGAGGCGCTGGCCGGCTACCGCGATAGTGTGCTTCGAGTCTTGCCCTGGACGCAAAGCTTCATGGTCTTTGCCCGCCGGGTCAATCGTCACGCTATCCGTACAACGGTGCGCAGCCTGGCCTCGGCTGAGTTCAACGAAGGGGTTCGCGACATAAAAGATATTGTCCACCGCGTGGTCCGCGATCTGGATGCCGAGGGAATCCGGGCAGTCGGATTGACCGGCCTGTTTCCCATGGAATTTGGACGCACCGACGGCCCGCCGTTCATCGTTCCGTTGAAATATTTGGCGGAGGCATCTGGCTTAGGGTTGATGGGAAAGAATCGCATGGCGCTACATCCGCGATTTGGCGCTTATATGTACATAGGAGCCATCGCTCTGGACGGGACGGTTGACAGCTATGATCAGCCGCTGCAGCACTCGCCCTGCATCGACTGCAATCTTTGCGCGGTTGCTTGTCCCACGGGCGCCATCGCCAAGGACGGCCACTTCGATTTCACCAGTTGCATGACTCATAACTATCGCGAGAAAATCGACGGCTTTGTGGAGTGGATTCACACCATCGCCGACAGCCGCAATCGCCGCGATTATCGCCGCCGGGTGAGCGATGCGGAAACGCTGTCGTGGTGGCAGAGCCTGGCCTACGACCCTAACACTCACTGCGACTATTGCGTCGCCGTCTGCCCGGCCGGCGATGAGGCTACGGCTTACCAGAAAGATCCCGCCACACATTTCGAGCAAGTAGTACGGCCCCTGCGCGAGCGGCAGGAGAATATCTATGTTGGCCCCGGCTCCGATGCCGAAGCCTACGTGGCCGAGAATTTTCCGCACAAGTCGATTCGGCGCATTGCCAGCGGCCGCGTGCCGCAATCGGTTACCAGCATGATCAAGATGTTGCCTATGGTCTTTCAACGCGGTCGCGCGAAAGGCCTGACCGCACGCTATCACTTCTTATTCCGCGGAAAAGAAAACTTGGAAGCGACGGTTGCGATCCACGACCAGCAGATCACGGTGGAATCGGGCTTGAGCGGCAAAGCCGACGTTACGGTCAAGGCTGACAGTCAAGCGTGGCTGGGATTCGTCACCAAGGAGCGCAATCTGGTCTGGGAGATATTGTGCGGGCGGATCCGGGTCAAGGGACCGCGCCGTCTACTGCAAGCGTTCGGCCGCTGCTTCCCGGCGTGAAGTGGATGGATGCGATTTGGGAAACCCTGATTAAGATTGGTGTTTTGAAGGGGACGGCCTTCAGGTCGTCCGTAAGCACCGCAATAGCTTTTCGGCTTTAGCCGCTGCGGGGTCCGGCCGGTCAGGCGAGATAATCTTGCAGGCTGTCTTTGATGACGTTCTCGTCTACCGCTTCTCCGCGATTCAGGCGCTCCAACAATTCATCCACCACCTGCTTGGCCTGATTGCGTTCACGGTGCAGCAGAAATCCGTCGAAGATGTGCTGGCCGCGCATAGCGTTCTCGATTTCGGTTTCCTTGTCGTGCTCGCCGAGTTCGGTGAAGTACACAACTTTGTAGCGGCCACCGAAATCGGCTTCGCGGTAGATCTCGAACATCACTTTCTTGGTGTCGGTCGTCAGAGGCATGGCCTGGTCTCGATGATATTGGTAGAGCGGACCTTCAGGTCCGCGTCAAGCAACCATTTCAATAATTTTGGTAGAGCGGGCCTTCAGGCTCGCGTCACGCCGTATCTTATCAGGGCACGGCTTGCGCCGTGTAGTTAGCCCCTGCGATCCGGCAGCCAGGGGCTTAAAGCCCGGCGCCTTTCGAGAGCGTTTTCGGCACGACTTAAAATCGTGCCCTGACACAACCAATAAGGCAAAGCCCTCAGCGGCTAAAGCCGACATGATTGTGCGCCACTTACGGACGGCCTGAAGAGACTGTGTCGCGAGTGGTGTCGCCGCTCTGCGGCTCACGACTATTTCCCACTTTCTCTCGGGGGCTTACGCCCCCGCCTAACTGCATCCCGCCGCGTTGCGGCTAGTCTGACAGTTATTGCAGCTGTTTGTTCCACCAGAAAATTTTCTTCCCGGTTGCGACACAGTCTCTGAAGGCCGTCCCCTTCAAAACAAGACTTAAGTAGAGTTTCCCTAATTGCCAACTGCTAAGTGCTAATTGCTAAGTGCCAGCTGCCAACAGCCCTAATCGTCGCCCGAGGCCGAGGCTACCTGCGGTTCATCGGCTGCTGGCTGCGGGAAGGGAATGACATTCCGCTCCCGTTCCACCGACTTGTGCGTCAGCGTCATCCGCAATGTCCGCTCGTACTCGGCCAGTTGCTGCTCCAACTGTTTCCCAGTCTCGGCTTTTTTCAGCAGGTCTTCGCGATAACGCTTCAGGAAGTAGTCGATGGTCTCGACTCGAATCTTGATCGAGCCGGTTGGCTTGTTTTCGTCCAGGTCCTTAAAGGAGAAGTACGGCGTGCCGGAATTCTCGATGATGTCTTCGATCACGGTGTAGATCGGGGCATCATGTCCGCACTTGAAGTTGCTGATCTCCAGTGCCACCAGGTTCGGGTGACGCGCGGTAAACTTTGCCGCCCAGATCTTAATGTTGGTGCTGCCCGAGTAAGCATTCTTCCACACATCGCGAATGTCGAGCGCATGGGTGATGGCGCCCGAGCGCACTTCTTCGCCGAAGAGCCGATCCAGGATGTCCTCGTCCATCGGCAACAGGCTCTGAGAGAAAACCGGATAGCCCAACTTTTGGAACTCTTCCATGATCTCGTGATTCAGGCCGGGATCGTGATGATAGACGCGGCCCAGCATCACGATGCCCAGACGATTCTCGCGCTCCAGGGTGTCCAGCATCTCGCGCGAGCGCTTGCGCATGCTGCGATCGTAGTCATCGAAGGCCTTGAAGCCGGCCTCGATGGCGCGTTCGTTCTCTTCTTCGGACAGCCCAAGAATCGGCTGCCAGGTCTGGAACATTTGCAGGGTCACTAACTTTTTGTCGTCGATGTTCAGGATAGGATCGAGATACTGAATGCCGTTCTCCTTGAAGACATCGCCTTCCTTGATGAACGCAGCCTTCACCGCATTGGGCGTCGCGGTCACGGTGGGACACGCATTGGCGCCGCTGCAATTCTTCAGCGGCTGATTCATGGTGTCGATCATGGGGAAGAAGATGGCGTCGAGCGGCTTCTTCACATGCTTCTGGAAGATCAGGTTATAGACGTGTGGAATGCCGATCTTCGACGGGAAGCAAGGATCGATTGCACCGCGGCCGGCGCCCTGGCGATACATGTCCTGCCCAGTGAATTCGGAGTAAACCAGATTTTCCGGCTGCACGCCCAAGCTCTCCAGGTAGCCGCTGAACAGGGGAGCGAAGAGGTACATGTTCAGCACCCGAGGCATGCCGATGCGTAAAGTCTCGCGCTTCTTCATTAATTCCGCGCGCTGTTGCACGGCTGCTTTTGCCTTGCCAAAATCCCACCGACCTGGCGTGGGCAGAGGGTCGGCAACCTTCTCCGGATTTCGCGAGCGCCATACTTCATGGGCAGCGAGATCGACGAAGTTCGGATTCTCTTTCTTGACCGCGTCCAGTCCAGCCTTGATGCCGCGCATGGCGTTGACGTCTTCAACCTGGCCTTTTTCGCAGGTCGAAATAATCAAGCGACGCTCGCCGGCTTGCAACGGCACTTTTGACTTGAATACCGGCAGCGGCGAGGCCGGTTCAAGATGCTCGTTCTTGCTGTCGCCAACGTTGACGTCGATGAAGGTACGCAGGCAGTTGTTCTTGCAGAAGTAGCAGCGCGTGTCTTCGTTGCGCGTGGTCTTGTAGCCGATCTTCTGCACCGCCTCGAGACCGATGAAGCCGGTGCGATGGCCGTTCTTGTAAATGCGGATGGCCTCGACTCCTGCGCCGATCGCGCCCGACTCGCCGCAGTGCTCGTGAACAATCACTTCCGGCTCGTGTCCGGCGCCGTGGAAGTGCGAGTTGATGAAATCGACTTCCGACTTCACCGCGGCCAGATTTTTCTGTGTCCCACCCTGTAGGATGAACTTCGATCCCAGCTTGGCCAGGTTTGGAATTCCGGCCACATAAAGGAAGATATTCTTCGGCAGCACGTTGGCCAGTCCGGCAAGAATCTCTTCGCCGCGCCAGCCCTGGCGTTGGAAATTCACAATGTCAGACTGCATGAACACGGCGCAGCCATAGCCGAAGATCGGCATGGTGCCAGCCGCGAATGCTATGTCGGCATACTCCTCGACTTTGTAGCCCAGCGACTCGGCCGTGCCTTGCAGGAAATAGCCGTTGCCGGCCGAGCACTGCGTGTTGAGCTTGAAGTCTTTGACACGCCCGTCTTTCAGCACGATCAGCTTGATGTCCTGACCGCCGACGTCGACGATGACGTGGGGGTTCTGGTAGAACTTCATCGCCGACTCGGTGTGAGCGACGGTTTCCACCAACCCCACGTCAGCCTTAAGCACGTCCTTGAGAACGTCCTTGGCGTAGCCGGTGGTGCCGATGCCCAGCACTTCCAGCGTCGCTCCCTGCGACTCAACCTGCTGCCGCAAGGCCACGAACATGTCGATGGTGTCCTGGATGGGATTGCCGCCCGACAGTTGGTAGGCCTTGCACATCACATCGCCCTGCTCGGACAGCAGCACGGCCTTGGTCGAAGTCGATCCTCCGTCGAGGCCAACAAATCCGCGAACGGTTTCGCCGGGACTGAATTTTGCGCCGACGAATTTCGGCACGCGATACTTCTCTTTGAACTGCGCCAGCTCTTCGTCAGAGGTACTGAGACCGGCAGCCCCTGACTTCGCCTTCTCGGCCTGGCGGCCAACGGAGATGTAGTCTTCCAGGCACTCGGTGCCCATGTAGAGGCCGACCTCGGGCTCTTCATCCTTGCCGAACTCGACCGCGCCCAGCGCGGCAAAATATTGCGCGTTGTCTGGAACCTTGATCAATTCTTCGGGCGTCTTGCCTTCGGGCAACTGAACTTTGCGCTCTTCCCAGGTCCGAGGAATGTTCTGCTGCCACGCTTCCTTCATACCGCGGATAAAGCTGTTTGGTCCGCCGAGCAGCAGCACATGCGGACGCAGGGTGTGTCCGCGGGTTAGCACGGTAAGGTTTTGCAGAACGATGGCGTCGAACAGGGAAGCCATCAGCTGGTCAGGCGGGATACCTTGCTTCTGCAAGCCGTTGATATCCGTCTCGGCGAAGACGCCGCATTTGCCGGCCACCGGATGCAGCTTGATGCCGATGTAGCCTTGATCGCACAGTTCTGCGGCGGGAATCTTCAGCTTGGCGTTGATCTTGTCGATGACGGCGCCTGTGCCTCCGGCACACTTATCATTCATCGAGGGAATCTTCTTCTTGCGGCCGGTGTTTTCGTCTTCCTTGAAGACGATGATCTTCGCATCCTGTCCGCCCAGCTCGATCACCGAATTCACTTCCGGATGCAGCTTCTCAACGGCCAGAGACACAGCCGTGACTTCCTGCACGAACTTGGCGCCCACCAGGTTGGCCAGCGCGCCTCCGCCGGAGCCAGTGATGAAGATGCGGCAATTGTGGGGAGCAATCCCGACTTCGTCTTGCATGCGCTTGAGGAATTCCAGCAGCTTCTCCGGCTGCTTGGTTTCGTGGCGCTGATAGTCCTGCCAGATCATCTCGTCGGTTTCGGCATTGACGATCACGGCTTTCACCGTGGTCGAACCCACGTCCATGCCCACGCTGTAGACGGCCTTGCGGCCGGACTGGGCGGCGACTTCGCGCGACTTGGCGAGAATCCGTGCAGGCAGCGACTCGGCCACCGGCGCAGGATTCAGCAGATTATCCAGTTGAACATCAACCTTAGCGGGCGCGTTGTCGCACGATCCGTGTTGGTGAGAATGACCCACGAAACCTCCAGGTGCTGCCGGTGAGGGGTTCAAGCCCCTTCTCTTATTGTGAACTACAAGTTGGGCAAATTACGACAAAATTTCGATTCTGTTTACCACGGAGAACACGGAGCGCACGGAGTTTTTCTTTCCGTTTTTCTCCGTGTTCCCCGTGCCCTCCGTGGTGAAACATTCTGTTTCCAGGCGCTAAACCTAATCGCCAAAATTACCCGTGACTCCCCGAAACCCGTTCTTGGCCTGCTTGAACATCCACTGGATCACGCGCTGATCGTTGTAGCAAAACGCCAGAATATGGTTCAGGGTCGAGAAGCAATTCTTCTGACACTCTTTCTTCATCTCTTTCAGCTGTTTGGCTTCGAATTTCTGGTTCTCGATGGTGCCCCAGTCATAGCCGGCAGAGTACATGGGGAAACACGGCGCTAGGGTGCCATCGACGCGAACGATCAGCGAGTTATGTCCGGCGCGGCAATTCCAGTCATGCAGCTCGCCCTTGATGAAGTCCTTCATCTGCGATAGCCGCTCAGTCGAGTTGACCATGTGATAGCCCGACTTCTGCTTCTCCACCAGCCAGTCGACCAGCTCGCACACCATGGGGTGATCTTCCTCGCGGATGAAGGTTGGATTGGTGTACAGATGCTTGAAGTGCGGCTGCTCGGTCATCGGCGATTCGCAGATGTGATAGTCGGTGGCGATGCCGCTGTCGTGCGCCAGTTCGGTCAATTGGCGCACATCGTCCATGTTGTTGTGGCAGATGTTGATGTTGAGGAAGACCGAGTAACCGTACTTGTACTGCTTCTTAACCAGGTAATCGAAGTAGGAGCGGATCGGGACCATCGCCTTCGGCAGTCCAAGCTTGACGTCCCAGGCATCGACCGCAAGATTCACTGTAGCCACGCCCGCGTCGGCCACCTTGTCGATTACGTCCGGGCGCAACAGCCGGCCGTTGGTGGGCAGGTAGATCCAGAAATCTTTCTTGGCCGCGTAGTAAATGATCTTATGGGCAAAATCGGGACGCAGCAGCGGCTCACCGCCCATCAGCGCCAGCACCCGACAGCCGGTGTCATGCAGCCAGTCGACGGAACGCTTGGCCACGTCTTCGGTCATGCCGCGAACGCTATTGTCGAACGCCCAACAATAATGACAGTCAAGGTTGCACTTCCACTCGTTAAACAGGTAGGCAATGATGGGATGAAACTGACCCGGCATCACCCGCGAGCGGATAAACGGAAACGCCCAGCCCTTCATCGCCCGATAGACATGCTTCGCTTTGAACTTGCGATGGCCGTTGCTGGGGAAGTAGTCCTCATCAAGCGCCGACATCAGCTCGGGATGTTGCGGGAATACCGGCGTCGGCAACTTCTGCTCCTGGCCATTGGAAGGCGGCGGTAGCAAGCGCGGCTGCTCGGGCGGCTTCATCAGCAGCTCGTGCAATTGAACATCAAGTCGATAAGTAGGGGCGACTTGGGTCCCCTCTGGTACCTGCTGCACGTCCGGCATGTAACAGAGTTCCTTTCTTTCCAATTGCGCGCTCAGGCAGCGCGGGTCCAAGGGCCCGCGGCCCGACGATTCACATCTCCTCATACCCAGCCAACTGGGTCGCTAACATATTTACAGACGGTACTGTGTGCGCGCTAGGCCGCAGCTACCGCCAACTTACGCAATGGCGGAGCCGGCACTTTCGCCAGCTTCGCTTTCCCATTCATCAAATCGCTTACGTGAAAGACGAAGTTCGACGCGACCCCGGCGTATCCATGACGATGCGGAACCGGATAGAACAAATTCCGCAGTTCAGGATGCTCGCCGACGTAGCCTTTGATGTCATCCAGTCGCTTGCCGGTCGCCTTCAACGCCTGCTCAAATTCCATGCGAGCCTTTACCTTGGCTTCGCCCAGCGCCATCTGAACCCGGCTGTGAGCATTGATCTCGCCTTCGCCGGAGGTTTCGATGGGCAGGAAGATCATCTCCTTAAAATGATTGGCCACGGCGGATTGTACGCCGTCAGACTGAGACGAAGGCATGCAGCCGAAGGGCTTCAGCGCCAGTACCATGTGACAGAGCTGGTTCTTGGTGTAGTACACGTTCTTGCCGACTTCCAGGTGTCCTTCACCGCCGCGAGCAAATTCGTTGTAGAAGGGATTCGCCAGTTGGGCCATCGTCTTTTGGTCCACCAGTTCGTGGGCGATGTTGCCCAGTCCCTGGACGGCGCGCTGATATTGCCGCGCGTAGATGCGCTCGCCGACGGTGATCATCCACTGCTTGGAGCGGAACTTCCATTCGTTTGCCGCCTGCTTCTTCAACTCGTACCACTGCGGATGTTTGTAAGGAGCGTCGAGCGAGCGCCGGGCCGCGGCGCGCGCCTTCACCTGGTACATCATGTACATCACCCAGGTACCGATGGGCTCGACCAGGACCTGCGCACCTTCGCGCTCCAGGAACTCAAACATGTGGAAGTTGCCGTCGCCTTCGGTGATCTGGGCCCAGAACTCGCCAATGATCTTTACTACCGGCTTCACCCGCAGCCGGTCGACCTCGATGGTGTTCATTTGCTCGCGAACCGCAGCCATCGCCTCTTTGTATTGGTTCCCGTAAAGCTGCTCGCGAACCTTGCCCAGCGAGTTCACCCACAGCTCCCACTTCTTGCCCTTGTTAGCGCGGATCTTTTTGGCCATCCACTCGGGTAGATCTTCGTGATCTTCGAAGGGCTTGCGCTCGCGCAGCATGGTGCAGAGCGTATCCATTGACGACTGCCAGACCTCATCCGTTTTACCCTTTTCCACTTCATAGGGGCGGATGCGGTAGACCATCTCGTTCATGATGTCGCCCAGATTGAGCGCGTTGAACATGCCCATGCCGAAGTCGACGGTGAACTTCAGGCCGGCTTCGCCCGACGCGGCCTTCACGCCGTCATTCTGCTGGAAGAGCAGCACGCGAAATCCGTCGAAGCCCGCATTCTGTAGGGCGAGACGATATTCCGACTCATACATGCCGAAGCGGCACGGTCCGCAGGAGCCAGCAGTAAAGAAGATGTAGTTGTCGATGATCTCCTGCTTGGTGAGGCCGCGCGTCGCCTCCAGCGTCTGGAGATGCTGCACCAGGTTTCCCACGGTGAAATACGTAGGATTGCACTGGCCGTTGTTGCCGTACTCCTTGCCCAGCTGAAAGGCCGAGACGTTGGGCACCGGCATAATCTCGCAACGATATCCACAGCCTTCGAAGACGGCCTGGATGACGCGTTCATGCTTCCAGGTCAGGCCGCCGAAAAGGATGGTGACCTTGCCGCGCTCCTCGGCGCCAAAGGGCCGCTCAGCCGGACGCTTGAAGTGGCGTACCGGGCCGCTGTCCAGGCCCATCATGCTGGCCAGCCGGGCACGCTCCTGCGCCAGCTTGCGCTGAATCTCTTCTTCGGTTTGAGGACGCGTCAATTCGTCAATAGGGAAATCGATGCGGGTGACTGGCATAGAACCTTCCTCTTCCTCGAGTGGAATTGATTTTGAATTTCTTGTCTGTGATCTGAGACCTGATGATTTGTACTCGACCGGTGCGGCGCAGGCGGACCAAGGGTGTGACAATTGCAGAGACGGCCGATAGGGGTGAAAACTCTCACGGCGTAAACAATCTTTGCAAAAACAACAGGTTGTTAAAACACCAGGGGCGGACAGAAGTAACTAGATATTGAAATTCTCCCCACACCCTTGATGCCTATTATCAATTCGAACCCCGATCGCAGCAAGCGACGCGCCACGAATTGTTGGCAATATAGTTGCTCATTTGAATCTTGGCACCTCAGTGCCAAATACTCGCCAAACTTGCAGGGGCTAAAGCCCCGTTGATTTTTCGATGCTTGTGGCACGGCTGAAGCCGTGCCCTTTCAAAACCGGATCTTAAACTTTCAAAAACCGGATCTTAGCCTTTCAAAACCGGGTCTTCATCTTTTAGAACCCGGTCTTCATCTTTTAAAACCGGGTCCTCATCTTTCAAAACCCGGTCCTAATAAGAGCTTTCCTCGCTATGTCGACTACCAGACGAAGGCGTTATCCACACTTCCTGATCGAAACTAGATGCAGGATAGAAGTCGCAGGCTTCACCAAATTCCCTTATCACTCCCCGTGATTCGAAATGCCACCGCCGCCGCCGACGCCAGGTAGGGAAGCAGCGACAGCCGCAGCGTCGCCGGCACATCTCCTCGCATCGCCGTCTGCGTCACCTGCCGGGTGTAAAGGTCCGCGCCCTGGGGCATGATCGGCACCCGCAGGAATTTTCCGCGAGCAAAAATCGTCTCGCCTCCGAAGCGCGCCGCCGCCCGCACCGCCTGCGGTAGTAGCGGTGCTTCGCCACGATATTTGCCGACATAGTCGCAGACAATCTTTAGATAGGTCGCAACTCCGGGCCAAATTCCACCCAGATCGGCGGCTTTCTTCAGTTCGTCGAAATCCAGTTGCCCCGATTCCAACAATCGGGCCGTGTTGACCACATCACACACCCGCAGATAGAAATGCCGGTACATTCGCTGAAGAGTGGCGACGATGACCCGCTCTTCCACCGCCGGAACCAGGAACGTTAACCCATTAACTGTCTTTGGGACGCGGCGCGTGATAAATCGCCGGGCCATGGCGGTCTGCTCGCCTGTCTGTCCCAGCCGCTGGGCATGCACCTCAACTGATTCCGGCAAACCGGGAATCACAAAATTCCACTTGTTGGCCAGACGATCGCCCCAGCTCCGCGGCTCGGTGTGCGCTGCCAGCCGGCCGAGCATCACTCGATTCACGCTGCGCTCGTCGGCGGTGGTATAGAGATCGAGATCGTTTCCCAAGTCGGGTAGGTGGTCCAGCGATTTCATCACCGTCGTCGGACAGCCCGCCGCCTCCAGCTCGTTGCAAATGTGATGAAGGAAGGTGACGGCATTCTCGATGCGGGCCTGCTCCTTCGCGAGCACCCCGTTCGCCCAAGTGCTTAGCACCTGATTGTCGCCGGCCAAGGCCGCAACTACGCTGCAAGCGCGAATGACGACATGGTTCGAGTCGGCCAAGGCTACCAGGCGGTCGCGCTCGACCTGGTTAAGCCCGGCAACGTAGGCGACGGCGGAGTCCGCGCTCGCGGAACTCAGCGTCAATTGCAACAGGGCATCGATTTCAAGAGAATTCATGGTCTGCAAAGTGGCGTCCTAAAGTTAAGGTGTTTCTTAGGCAATTTCATCGGCGATCGGCGCACGCTTGCCTGCGAACTTGGATGTAGGCTAACGACGGCGAGTTGGGTGCCTCAGAGTCTCCTTTGTTTGTCGTCCTGACCCCAGGCGTACACAGTTTGCTGAAAAGCTGAGTCCGGGGTAGTGTCCTACTTTAGGACACTACCGAGTCCCGGATGATTTTGAAGGGGCGCAGCTTCAGCAGCGCCATTGCCAGTCCTTTAAATTTGTCATCCCGAGGCGGCTTCAGCCGCCGAGGGATCTGCTTCTCCCGCACCCGCCCGTGTCCTCACTCTATAATCGTGCCGGACTCAATTCCGAAACATCGAGGCTCACGTTGGCCTATCAAGACCTGAGTGAATGGATCTCCGCGCTCGACAAAGCCGGAGAGTTGAAGCGCATCAAGGCCGAAGCCGATCCCGTGCTCGAGATCGCCGAAATCACCGACCGTGTCTCCAAGTGGGGACCACGTGGCAAGCATGGGCCGGGTGGTCCGGCGTTGCTGTTCGAAAACGTGAAAGGCTATCCGGGCGCGAAGGTCCTGATCAACCAGTTCGGCTCCGAGCGCCGCATGAGGATGGCGCTGGACGTCGACTCGCTGGACGAAATTGCCGACCGCATCAAGTACTTCATGGACGTGAAGTCGCCGCAGGGCATCCTCGACAAAATAAAGATGCTGCCCATGCTGGCCGAGATGGGCAAGTTCTTTCCCAAAGAAGTTTCCACCGGCCCTTGCAAGGAGGTCATCAAGCGCGACAACTTTTCGCTGCTCGATTTTCCCATCCTGCAATGCTGGCCGCTGGACGGCGGCCGCTTCATTACACTGCCGTCGGTCATCACCAAAGATCCGAAAACCGGCAAGCGGAATTCCGGAACGTATCGCCTCCAGGTCTATGGCCCCGACAGCACGGGCATGCACTGGCAGCGCCAGAAGCAGGGAGCCGAGCACTATCGCGAACAGATGCGTCGTGCGGCGGCGGCGGGCGAGTCCAATCCCGTCAGCGCCGCGCTGGACATGATGGCGCGCTCTGGCGGCGGCTCGCGTGTAGCAGAAGGGAAGCAGGTCGGCGGAAAAATGGAAGTCGCGGTTGCTATCGGCACGGAGCCGGCCGTGATGTTTTCCTCTATTGTGCCTGCGCCGCCGGATATCGAGGAGTACTTGATCGCCGGGTTCCTGCGCCAGAAGCCGCTGGAGCTGGTCAAGTGCGAGACCGTCGATCTGGAAGTGCCGGCGACGTCCGAGATCGTGCTCGAAGGCTATGTGCTGCTCGACGAACTTCGTATGGAAGGCCCCTTCGGCGATCACACCGGCTTCTACACGCCGGAAGATCTCTATCCCGTCTTCCACGTCACCTGCGTCACGCATCGCAAGAACCCGATTTACTCGACGACGATTGTTGGCAAACCGCCGATGGAAGATGCCTACATGGGCAAAGCGGTGGAACGAATCTTCCTGCCGCTGATGCGGCTCACCATCCCCGAACTCGTCGACATCAACCTGCCCATCGAAGGCGTCTTCCACAACCTGATGATCGTGTCCATCAAGAAGTCGTACCCCGGCCAGGCGCGCAAGGTGATGAGCAGCATCTGGGGGCTCGGCCAGGCGATGTCGACCAAATGCATTTTGGTAGTCGACGAAGACGTCAACGTGCAGGACATCGGCGAAGTCACGTTGAAGGTGCTGAACAACATCGATCCGGAGCGCGATATCCAGTTCACGCTTGGTCCGGTTGATTCACTCGATCACTCATCGCGGCTGCCCGACTTCGGCTCGAAGATGGGCGTGGACGCCACGCGCAAGTGGCCCAGCGAAGGCTTCACCCGCCCCTGGCCCGACGAGATCCGCATGGACGAAAAGACTAAAGCTGAGGTGAGCCGACGGTGGAAGGAGTTTGGGCTGGAGTGAGCGGTTCTCAGTCGCCGGACTCCCCATAGCGGGATTGCTTATTGTAAGGCCTGTTACCGGAAGCTCTCTCTGGGAATCACACCGACTACATCACATCGAGATGTGTCCGGGGTCACCTGAGGCCGTCCGTCGCCGTCGTTACCATGGCACTGAGACGTCGAGGTGGTCGACTCTGGCCCTTGGTTCGAGGATACAGGCACGCCCATCCAAGCCTTGCAAAGCGGGCTGCCACTCGTGCATCACGTAGGGAATATCACAGTGGAGTCAGTCTTCGATCAGTCGGTCGGCCCGAGGGGGGCAGCCAGACAGGTTAGCCCCAAGAGCATGTCGGAGTCTGAGTAGCCACCTAGCTTGGACACCTAACCCTAGCGCAGCCCCGGCGCTGCAGAAAAGGACAGTGCAGTGATCTTGCTGATCAATGGAAGTCCCAAGCCGAATGGAAACGTACACCGGATGCTGGAAAAAATCGCAGTCGACACCGGCGAAGCCTACGAGATGGTCCGCCTCTCGACCCTGAAGATTAATCCTTGCACTGGATGCGTGAAGTGTGCCGACAACAATCGTTGCGTTCAGCACGACGACATGGCGCCGCTCTATGACAAGATCGTGGCCGCCGACGCTCTGATTGTCGGGTTCCCGGTGTACTTTGGACACGCCAACGCTTTTACCCATACCTTTCTGGAGAGACTGTTCCCGCTGCGCCACATCCACCCCGTTACCCAGGGCAAAGTGGCAGCCGTGGTGTCGGTGGGCGGCAACGAGGCCGAACCGGCTGCAGCCGAGATCAAGAATCGCCTGGAAAGCTACTTCTGCTATCAGCCGGTGGATACAGTTTGCTTTAACAGCGCCACCCCGCCTTGTTTTATCTGCGGCTACGGAACCACATGCCAATATGGCGGCCCGGCCAGCTGGATGACCCCGGAAGAGTTTGCCGCCTTCACCGAGATAAAGCCAGAGATGTTCCAGAACTTTGAGGATCATCCCGAGGTGGTCAAGGCTTGCGAAGCCCTGTCAGGGAAACTGAAAGCGCAGATCGCCAGCCTGCAACCCGCCTAAGTGCCGGGTGCCCCACTCATTCCTTCTGTTGGAATGAGTGGGTGGTGGTGGTATCTTAATTCTCTGGTGACGGACGCACTTATACTGTAACGTCCGATCCCACACATTCGAAGAGCGCGAATGTGTGGGGCACCCGAGCGTTGTTTGCTCGGGTGGGGTCTTTCGTCGCGGGTACCGAAGGCGACCGGATTTCCAACCGGCTTCACCCGCCGTTGCGTTGTTATGATCAGGCGCAATGAAGGCTTCAGAGATTATCTTCACGGTGGAGGAGTCTCCCGAGGGAGGCTACGAGGCCCGTGCGCTCGGGCACTCGATTTTCACCCAGGCAGACTCGCTGGCTGAGTTGCGCGAGATGGTCCGCGATGCCGTGCGCTGCCACTTCGATACCGATTCGATTCCGGCCGTCATCCGGCTTCATTTTGTGCATGACGAGGTCATTCCCGCTTGAAGTTGCCGCGGGAGTGGCGTAAGGCGGTGAGGCTGACGCGACGAAATCATGCCAACGCGACGGACAGCAGGTCCCTCCACGCGGGCTGAAGCCCTTAGTCGGGATGACACACTGATAAAGACGCGCGAAGCTTGTCGCCCTGGTCTTGCTCGGTTCGAGACCCGGGACTTCGCGATAAGCTCGTTGCGGTGCTCTCCCTCACAGCACGAAGTAATTTCCTGCTCTTGCCCTGCTGCCATGCCGGGGTAACTGATGTGAGCAGTTTTCAAGACGGCTAGAAGAGACTTGAATGATATGCATAAATGATGCATATTGATACATATGAGAACGACTCTGAATATTGACGATACTCTCTTCAAGGAAGCGGCCCGGCTTAGCGGCATTGCCGAGAAGACTGCGGTCGTCCGGGCGGGGCTGGAAGCCTTGATCGCAAGGGAAAGCGCCAGGCGGTTGGCAGCATTAGGGGGCAGCGATCCGGGCCTGCGCGGAATCCGCCGCCGACGCACACGCTCACGCGCGGTGCATGGCCATGCTGATTGATACGTCGGTTTGGGTGGAGCATTTGCGGCGGGGCGACCCCGCGCTCAGCTCGCTCCTGAATCGAGGTGAAGTCGAATGCCACCCGTTCGTCATCGGCGAATTGGCCTGCGGCTCCCTGCGACGCCGGTCTGAAGTGCTGTCCCTTCTGCGACGCCTGCCGCATGTGCCTGTAGCCAGCCATGATGAGGTGCTGACGTTGATCGAGCGCCATCGCTTGATGGGCCGCGGCATCGGTTGGATCGATGCCCATCTCCTGACTTCGGCAGCGCTGAGCAACACCCCGCTGTGGAGCCGCGATCGGCGCCTCTCGGAGGTAGCCACCGAACTGCACCTTTGCGCCCAGCCGTAGAACCCGCAGTCTAGCTGTCTCGACTTGTCTTTCAGAGTCCGCGCCCGGGCCGGCAGATTACAATAAGGGCGCGCCATTATTTTCGACCTGGGGTTCTTCATGGCTTCCAGCAATCCGGCTGTACAAACGGCATCCGCGGAACTGCCCGCGGTTCCGCTCACGCTTGAAGGTCTGAGCGTGCTGCACCAGATGTTTCGCTTTCGCTGGGCCCAGTGGCGCAAGCTCGATGCGTCGCGCCAGCAGGAGATTGCGCTGGAGTTCGGCGGCGCTTTCGGAGGGCAGGAGTTGGCCGGGCAGACTGCGGCGTATTCGTTGCTGGGCCATAAGGGCGACCTGATGCTGGTCCACTTCCGCGATGCGTTTGACGATCTCAACGCGGCCGAGATGGAGTTGAATCGTACCGCGCTCCAGGAATATCTGGAGCCGACGCACTCGTATCTGTCGGTCATCGAGCTGGGACTGTATGACTCCAGCGCGAAGCTTTATCGTCAACTGGCGGAACGCGGCGTGAAGCCGCTCTCGAAGGAGTGGAACGAAGCCATCGAAGAAACCTTGGAGCGCCAGCGGGAAGCTATGCGTCCGCGGCTCTATCCCAAGATTCCCGACAGCCACTTTTTGTGTTTCTATCCCATGGACCGCAAGCGGGGCGAGGGCCTGAACTGGTACACGCTGCCCATCGAAGAGCGCCAACGGCAGATGGAAGAGCATGGCATGGTGGGTCGCCGCTATGCCGGCAAGGTGCAGCAGATCATTACCGGGTCGATTGGCTTTGACGATTGGGAGTGGGGCGTGGATTTGTTTGCTCCCGAGCCGCTGGTCTTCAAGAAGCTGATTTACGAGATGCGCTTCGATCAGGTCAGCGCAGTGTATGCTGCCTTTGGGCAGTTCTTTGTCGGCGTGAGATTGCCGCTGGCGGAGATGGGGGAATGGCTGGGAGGCGGGAGCTAGGCGTTGGCTGTTGGCAATTAGCATTTGGCAGTTAGCACTTGGCATTTAGCACTTAGCGCTTGGCTTTTAGCTATTAGCTCTTAGCCTTTAGCCATCAGCTATCGACTCTTGGCCAGCAGGATTCAGCAAATAGGGTTTGCGTATAAAGCCTTAAATTGTTATCCCGAGCGAACGCAGTGAGCCGAGGGATATGCGGTTCGCCTGCCGGGCGACCATGGTTGGTTTAGTTGTTAGCCGGTGGCCCTGAGTCGCACGAAATGAATTTGCGGATGCGACACGCATGATATGCCAAAGAGGCAGTCCCGGTAACGGGACGAAAGAGGTTAGCCCAGCGCTTCAGCGCTGGGTAGGATTAGCGAATAGGTTGAGTCCCGTAGGGACGGCAGAGAGTTTCGGAAAAGATCGAGAATCTGCCGTGCCTACGGCACTCGGAATCATGAAGGGTCGCTTTCCCAACGCTGAAGCGCTGGGCTAACTTATGCCGCGCCGATGGCGCTCTGGGTGCCGGGTAAAGAAGGTTAGCGAGCCGGCGTATGCAGCATCACGTGTCGGCACAGAGCACCATCACGATCTGGCCTAAGTACCGTCGCGACTCGTGGTAAAGAGACGCGAAAGCTTGTTGATCCGAACCGCGCAGTTCGTACTTTCTTGCGGAGCTAATTTTCAATTCCATGATTGCTCACATTCTTGAACTCGTCGGGGCCTGGATCGTCAGTGTCATTTCGGCGTCGGGCTACGTTGGCGTGATGCTGCTGATGGCCATCGAGTCGGCCTGCATTCCGTTGCCCTCGGAAATCATCATGACCTTCTCCGGCTACCTGGTCTATACCGGACGCTTCTCGCTGCTGGCGGTCGCCACTTGGGGAGCGCTGGGCTGCAACCTGGGATCGGTGCTGGCCTACGAGATTGGCTACTTCGGCGGACGTCCGCTGGTCGAGCGTTACGGGCGCTACATTTTTCTCAGCCAGCGCGAGCTTAATATCGCCGACCGCTTCTTCGAGCGTCGCGGATCGCTGGCGGTCCTGATCGCGCGACTGTTGCCGGTGATCCGAACCTTCATCGCCCTGCCCGCCGGGATCGCCCGCATGCCCCGGCTGAAGTTTCACCTCTACACCTTCATCGGATCATGGCCCTGGTGCTTCATGCTGGCCTACATTGGCATGAGGTTGGGCCAGCGCTGGGATACCGATCCCCGGCTGAAGATGTGGTTCCATCGCCTGGACGCTCTGATCCTGGGCGTCATCGTTTTGGCCGTGGTCTATTTCGTGTGGTCGCATGTGCAGCACCGGGTGGGAGCGGCGGAAGTTGAAGAAGCCGCGGACTAATCTAGATCGAGGTGCAGCGCCCAGTCTTCCTCAGAATTGTCATTAGGAGCGAAGCGAGGAATCTGCCTTCTGCTCCCCTGTAAAGCATCGCTCTAAGAATGCTGGCTGGAACAGCCGGCAAAGCAGATCCCGCAAAAAAGAACCGGGACGCTAGCCTGAAGGCCAGCTCTACCCCGAGCGTTGACGTCCTATGAATTTTCAGCAGCCGGTAAACTCGGCCCGAGATGAAAAAATACAAAGGATTTGCCACGGCTGAGGCGGTCCATCCCATTCGCTTTCCATTCATCCCCTTCCGATCCGTCTTCTTTTCCGGCAGATACGAACTGGGAGTAAAATCAAGCAGCACTTAAAAGCCAACTCCATTGCTGGGATTCCAGACGAATTGGGATTTTTATGAATCACCTTAGTCTGCAGGTGCGATCTCGCGCATTACGCGGGAGCGCGACAAAATTTGGGCTCTTGGTTATTCCGCTGGCGGGCGTCGCCTGGCTGGCCGGATGCAGCCGGGGCAGCGCCGAAAGTCCGCCCGGGCCTCCCGTCATGCCGGTGAAGGTGCAGTCGGTTCAAGCCCAGCCCATTGGCGACACCTCGGAGTACGTGGCCACCATTAAGTCCAGAAATTCGGCCACCATCATGTCTGACGTTGAGGGATGGATTGTCGGCATCCACGTCCACTCCGGCCAACTGGTGAAGAAGGGCGACACCCTGATGGAGATCGATCCCCGGCGGCAGCGGGCGGCGGTTACCAGTTACGATCAGCAAAAAGCTTCCAAGGAAGCGGCCCTGCAATGGGCCAAGTTACAACTGGCGCGGACCAAGGCTCTGGCTGCCTCCGGCGTGGTCAGCAAACAAGACCTGGATCAGGCGCAGTCGAATTATGATTCGGCGCTGGCCGATGTGAAATCGATGGACGCGCAGATTACCCAACAGCAGGTGCAGCTGAAGTACTACAGCGTCTTCGCTCCCACCGACGGAATTGTGGGCGACGTGCCGGTGCATGTCGGCGACCGGGTCACCAATACCACTCCGCTGACGACGATCGACGAGCGCAGCGGGCTGGAGGTTTACGTCTCGATTCCCTCCGAACACGCTCGCGACATCAAGCTGGGTACGCCGGTGGAGGTCGTCGACAAGGATGGCAACGTGTTGCTGAAGACCGCGGTGTACTTCATCTCGCCGCAGGTGGAAACCGGCACGCAATCGATACTGGTGAAGGCGCCGGCCAATCAGGCCTCGGACGCGCTGCGCTCCATGCAACTGGTTCGGGCCCGCATCCTGTGGAGCACCCGCTCCGGCATCACGGTTCCGGTGATTGCGGTCTCGCGCGTCAGCGGACAGTTTTTTGCTTTCGTCGCCGAGCAGGATAATGGAAAGCTGGTAGCGCATCAGCGTCCTCTGCAATTGGGCGAGATTACCGGCAACGACTACGCGGTGTTGAGCGGCCTGAAACCGGGTGACCAGGTGGTGGTCTCCGGTGGACAGAACCTGGCCGACGGCATGCCGGTGCAGATCGAACGGTGAACGCTGCCGGTGGGTTTTGTCGTGTCTTGCCGAGGCGAATTTCGCGGGACCGACGATGTGATCAGGCTGGGTTGTAAACGCTCGTATCAGGGCACGGCTTCAGCCGTGCCGAGAGCATTGTAGAAATAAATGGGCCTTAGCCCCTGCTTATGGCGAAACCTGTTCGCAATGCGAATGTCAGTAATATTTCAGGGCATCCCCGCACATTTTTCGTTACCACGAAAACTAGCATGGGCCAAGCATTGCTGCAGACGGAACGCAATGCAATGCCGTTGATTGACGTTTTGCGATCCTATGTGGCAGCGAGAAAGTTCGTCATACATGACTTCGTGGTTATGCCCGACCACGTGCATCTGTTACTCACAGTGGAGGGCGATATTTCGATCGAGAAGGCTGTGCAATTCATCAAAGGCGGATTCTCTTATCGATTGAAAAGGGAATTCGGGTATTTGGGGGAAGTGTGGCAGCGCGGATTCTCGGAAGTGCGCGTGAATGATCGCGAGAGCTTTTTACAACATCGAGATTACATTGCCTGGAACCCGGTAAAGAAAGGGCTGGCAGATTCGCCTGATGAATTTCCTTACTGCTTTTCCTATTTGGCTAAGCGCAAGGCGGCAGGGGCTGAAGCCCATGTGGCTCCGCCCGTTTTCGGCACGACTGAAGTCGTGCCCTGACACAACACGACGAGTTCGGAGACTAGAGTCGGGCCCTGATACAAACCACTAGCAGGGCGAGTGGTGGTGTCAGGTGAAGTTTGGACGTCACGTAAACAGATCTACGAAATGAACTGAGAGATTGACCAAGGGGCACACGGTTTGTTTTCCGATTTCTTCATCCAGCGTCCAGTTTTCTCGACCGTCACCTCGCTGTTCATCGTGATCGCGGGTGCGGTGTGTATTCCATTCCTCCCGGTGGCACAGTTTCCGGACTTGGCGCCACCACAGGTCTCGGTCAGCGCCTTCTACACCGGCGCCAACGCCCAGGCCGTCGAGTCCTCCGTAACCACTCTGCTGGAAGAAGCCATCAATGGCGTGGAAGGCATGCGCTACATGACTTCCACCAGCGGTAATGACGGCAGCAGTTCCATCAACATTACTTTCGAACTGACCCGCCCTCTCGATCTGGCAGCCGTCGACGTTCAGAATCGTGTGCAGGGCGTGACCGGCCGCTTGCCCGACGAAGTCAAAAATACCGGCGTCGTCATTAACAAGGTGGCGACATCGTTCGTCATGGCGGCCGGCTTCTACAGCGACGGCAATCGCTACACCGACGAGTTCGTCAGCAACTATATCGACATTTATGTCAAGGACGCGCTGAAGCGTATTCCGGGCGTCGCCGATGTGCAGATCTTCGGCGAGCGCAAATATTCCATGCGCTTGTGGCTCGATCCTGCCCGGCTGGCAGCACGCGGACTTACGGCCAGCGATGTTGTCTCGGCTCTGCAACAGCAGAATGTGCAGATTGCCTCTGGCCAGATAGGAGCCGAGCCCACCGCGACCACCCAGATGTATCAGATCAGTGTGCGCGCCCTGGGTCGGCTCACCGAAGTCGCGCAGTTCGACAACATCGTTCTGAAGCCCGGTAGTAACGGAGCCCTCGTCCGTCTGGCTGACGTTGGCCATGCCGAGCTGGGCGCCGAGGACTACAGCGGCCAGCTTCGCTTCAACGGCTACAACGGTATCGGCATCGGGGTCAGCCAGTTGCCCACCGCCAATGCTCTCGATGTCGATAAGGCCGTTCGCGCCGAGCTGGCACGGCTTTCCCAACGATTTCCGCCAGGCCTGCGCTACGCCGTCGCCTTCGACACCACGACCTTTGTCGGCGACTCCATTCGCGAAGTGCTGAAGACGCTGGTGGAGGCGATCATCTTCGTCATGATCGTGATGTTCGTCTTCCTGCAGGATTGGCGGAGCACGCTGATCCCGGCGGTCACGATTCCGGTGTCGCTGGTCGGCGCCTTTGCCTTCATCAAGCTGCTCGACTTCTCCATCAACACCCTAACGTTGTTTGGCATCGTGCTGGCCACCGGCCTGGTGGTCGACGACGCCATCGTGGTGATCGAAAACATTCAGCGGCACATGGGAGAAGAGCACTCCGACGCCCACGCCGCCGCCTCCAGAGCTATGGGCGAGGTGACCGGCGCGGTAGTCGCAACCTCGCTGGTGCTGGTCGCCGTGTTTGTGCCGGTTGCCTTCTTTCCCGGAACCACCGGACTTTTGTATAAGCAATTCTCGCTGACCATCGCGTTCGCCATCGCCATCTCCGCCTTCAATTCGCTGACCTTCACCCCGTCCTTGTCGGCATTGCTGCTACGGCCGGAAACCGGGAAGAAGAATATTTTCTTCCGCGCCGTCGAGCACGTCATCCATCGCGGCACCGGCTATTACGTTTACAGCGCGAAAAAAGCTATTAAGTTGCGCTACCTGGTGCTGGTCGTATTCTTCGCCGGACTGGCGGCTACCTACTTCGTCTACAAAATGGTGCCCACCGGCTTCGTCCCCGACGAAGATCAGGGATGGTTCATGATTACCGTGCAAGCGCCGCAGGGAGCCTCAGTGGAATACACCTCGAAGGCCATGCGCCAGGTGGAAGCGGTATGTGCCCGGGAGAAAGACATCATCGGGGCCTTCAGCGTCGTAGGCTTCAGCTTCAGCGGCAGTGGCGCCAACAAGGGCATGGTCTTCCTCAACCTGGCCGACAGTGATAAACGCAAGGGAGACGAGAATTCCGCCGCCGCGGTTGTCAATCGCCTCCGCGGTCCGCTCATGGCGCTTACCGATGTGCAAGCCTTCCCGTTCTTGCCGCCGTCCATCGCCGGCATCAGCAGCTTTGGGGGCTTCACCTTCGAGGTGCAGGACGAAGGCGGCAACACTGTCGAACAGCTTTTCAACGTCACCCAGAATGTGGTGCGGGAAGGGAACTCGCGCAAGGATCTCAGCGGCTTGTTCAGCGCCTTCACGGCCAACGATCCGCAATTCGTGGTGAACATCGATCGCGCCAAAGCTCGCAGCTTGCAGGTGCCCATTCAGCAGATCAGCGACGCGCTCCAGGTCTACATGGGCTCGTCGTACGTCAACGACTTCGACTTCAACAATCGCGCCTATCGCGTTTATGTTCAGGCCGACCAGACCTTCCGCCGCCAGCCTCGCGACATTCGCCAATTCTATGTCCGCTCAGACACCAACGAGATGATCCCGCTGGACAACGTGGTCAACATTACCGAGTCGACTTCGCCGCAGGTGATTACTCACTACAATCTGTTTCGCTCGGCGGAAATCAACGGTTCGGCCGGGCCCGGCTACAGTTCGGGACAGGCGATTGCCGCCATGGATCAGATCGCCAAGAAGCTGCCGCTGGGATTTAATTACGCCTGGTCAGGGCTTTCGCTGGAGGAGATCAAGTCGGGCAAGCAGTCGGCGCTGCTGTTCAGCTTAGGCTTGCTGCTGGTTTACTTGACGCTGTCGGCGCAGTACGAGAGCTTCGTGCTGCCCTTCATTATTCTGCTCAGCGTACCGATGGCGATGCTTGGCGCTCTGATCGCGCAGTCCCTGCGTGGACAACTCAACGACGTCTACTGCCAGATCGGGCTGGTGATGCTGATTGGCCTTTCCAGCAAGAATGGAATTCTGATCGTGGAGTTTGCCGAGCAGTTGCGTCACAAAGGCCTGTCGATTAAAGAGGCAGCGGTGGAAGCCGCCCGCATTCGCCTGCGCCCTATCCTGATGACTTCGTTTGCCTTTATTCTGGGCGTGCTGCCGTTGGTGTTCGCCAGCGGCGCCGGGTCGCAAAGCCGCCACTCGGTCGGCACCACGGTCTTCGGCGGCATGATCGTTTCGACGGCTCTGAACCTGTTCTTCATTCCGGTACTGTATGTGATTGTGAAGTCAATGGTGGAGCGCGAGAAGGCGCCAGAAACGCCCGTAGTAACTGCGTAAACGGGGACGCAGGGAATGAGCAGGTGGAATGGAACTAGCTGGTGGAGCGGAATTAACAGCCTGAGTGGAATTAACGGGTGGAATGGAACTAGCCAGAAGCCATCAAGCCGTCTTAGTGCTTGATAGTCTTGTGCTCACAGGGCACAACAGCGTCGAGTAATGCCTTTGGACAGCCTTGAAATTTGCTCCCTTACGGCCCGGCCGAAGCCATGCCCGGATACAAAAACAATTTATGAGATAGGCTGGCTCTGTTGACCTCCTGACGTCTGCCGCCCCTGAAGGGGCTCAATTTTAAAATTGCCGCCCACCCAGCGCTGAAGCGCTGGGCTATCCTCTTTCGTCCCGCAGGGCGGGACTTGATCTTCACCGGCGACGTTTCGTTGCTGATGTCAGCCTTTCCGCCGGATGTCAACAGAGCCAGATAGGTTTCAGTGAATTAAGCGGAATCGCCCCCGCGGTTTCTGAAAACTGAATCACAATCGTGTGTGCCAAGCTTCCCGGCTGCCAGATTTCCTGCCAGCGGACAGGCATTTCCCTTAGCTGCACGAGCCCCAGCAACGCTGGTTCGCCAGACCCAGAGGCTACGCCGCTCCGGGGAGGAGCGCCGTTTTAATCTTCGTTTCTACAGCTCGTAAGTCTTTTTATTTTCTTCTGCCCTTAGTCCTTCGATTCCTTGTCTCTTACTGTTTCTCGCTTTGCCATTCACAACTTCTAATGAATGTGGAAGCGCTTCCAGCCCGCTCGGCGAGGTGCACCCAGGCACGACACGTTGACATAGCCCGTGTAGTGGTTCGGCCCAGTTAAGGGGACTTGCACGGGGCGGCCAGATACCGGTGTGAAGCCGCAAATATCACAAGCGTTCAGGCATCAGCCTAAAACCCGCAGCGTCGCCATGCAGTGAGCTGCATCACATTGGCCCCTTACGAAGGTTCTAGTACTTTCGTAACTCCGCAGCGCCAGAATAAACTTGACATAAGCCGCGGGCCGCGCTGCCCCACCTGGGTCTCTTATCACATCCGCATTTGATCGGCGTCACAGCGTTCTGGTCACAATCGCGCTACAACAAGAGCAGAAGATGGTCTGGGGTCTCGCAACCGGCGGCGCCTGCAGAACCTGACATCGACGCCCGGCACGAGCTTCCCAGCTAACGACCCCACCGCGTGGGGAGAACGGTCGCGCGTCATGACAACGGCACAGATCACACCCGCCGGGGTGGGCATCCATAATGTGCTCATCGCGACAGACTTTTCCCATTATTCCAATGTGGCTCTCAACTTTGGACTCGAACTGGCCCACGATTACTGTGCCACCGCTTACGTGGTCTCGGTCATCCCTACGGATGAAATCCTGATCGCCGGTCCCGATGCCTATGTGGCCGCCAAAGACGCGACCCGCCGCGATCTGTTGGAGCTGAAGGCGGAACTGGCGCGCACGCATTCCCTGGTCGAGGGCAAGGATTATCACCTCTACATGCTGGAGGGCGCAGTAGCCCGAGCTATCCTCGATTTCGCCAATTCCCGGCAGATCGACTTGATTGTGGTGGCTACCCACGGTCGCAGCGGCCTGGGCAAGGCCCTGATGGGCTCGGTGGCAGAGAAAGTTTTCCGCCAGTCGCCCGTTCCGGTGCTCTCCATCGGACCTCGCGTACATCGCGCCGGCTACAAGCATGCGCCGCAAAACATCCTGGTCCCTGCCGACTTTACTCTGGCTTCGGAGCGCGCGGTGCGCTATGCGGGGGCCCTGGCGCGGCAGCATAAGGCTACCCTGACCCTCTTGCATGTGCTGAGTTCGGGGGCAGTCAAAGGGGTTTCCGATCGTGCGACCCTTGAGCAGCGAACCTATAGCAGGTTGGCGGAGTTGCTGGGACGCGAGGCGGAGGGGGTTCGCGGCTCCATGCGGGTCGAGGTCGGACGCATCCAGACCGTCATTCTGGAAAACGCGGACAAACTCGAGGCGGACTTGCTGGTGATGGGAGTACGTCCCTGGAACGGCATCCTCGACCACCTGATGTGGCCGCACGCTTATGAAGTGGTGCGCGAATCACCCTGTCCGGTGGTGACCGTACGCGGAACACCCGCGAATCAATAACAAATGATACAAGAACGAATTGGAGGCCTAGTGTTGAAAAGTAAGATGAATGTGGACGAAAGCCAGACAGCATGTCCGCTCACGCCCGATATGCTGAGCCAGTTGAAAAAGGAGGACATGAAGCAAGCCATCGTCGAGCGCTTTAGCGTTCGCAAGCAAGCTCCGTCGCGGGCCGCTGTCCGTACCGCGAAACGCTCTTCCTGACCGCAGCCTGCCGCCCTAGAATGCTAGCCGGCTGATTGCAGTCCCACCAGAAAAGACGCCCAAGCTTTTTAGCTGCAAATCCGAACGAACGTTACTCCGAGTTTGTGCCCGCCGAAAAACTCCCATTTCCCTTGACCCGGCCCTGCGGCCAAATATTTTGCTGGAAAAACTCGCACCTTCAGCTACGCCGTAGTCGGCGCTTTACCTTTGTCATCACGAGCCGACTTCGGTCGGTAAGGGATCTACTTTTCTGGATTTCTCGGCAAACTGTAAGCCGCTCGCAAATAGCGTCAGTGCAGATAGATCACCTGCGATGGCGACGAGAAGCGAGTCGTGGGGTGAAGACCTTCCTGCTGCGCCGCGGTCAGAGCGTCTTGCGTAGGATCAATCAGGGCCGACTCGGCAGCGTGCCGGCGAAGATCGTCAATCGTCCACGATTGCAGCGGATAATATTGCGACAGGTTCAACTCCAGACGCTGATGCAGATAAGGATCGCGGCCGCCCTTCGGTTGCTGGCTGAAGTCGGTAGGCAACAGCAACACGCATTCTTCCGGATGATTGGCATAGTACTGCGCTTCCAAAAAAACCAGCGGCCCGGAGAACACGAAGTAACGCTTGCCTTCCACTTGCAGAGAACTCTCGACTTGCAGAAATTGCCGGGCCCCGGTCGCCTCCACCATGTCGGGATGCTGCACGATAGTTAACTGATGTCCCACTCCCCAGGCCGCCAGCAGCAGGAAAATTCCAGAGGAAATCAGCGACACTCTGCGAAAGCGCCGCCACAGGCAAACGGAGAAAGCCACCGCGACACCGGGCAGCACGCCAATGAAATAGCGGCTGTAGAACGCGTTGGTCTTCAACTCCGCTACTACGAACGCCGCCAGCGGTATACCGAGAAACAGCCAGCCCAGGGATTCGGCGGGCAGCATCGCCGGCAACACCGCATCCTTATCTTCGTCGCTTCTCATCAGCACAATCCAAATCATGATGAGCGCCAGCAGAAACAATCCGTCGGGAAACAGTTGCGAGAAGATGGCTCGCAGTTCGGCGAAGGAAGGCCGGTTCCAATAGCCGCCGGAAAATTTGCGGGAGAACGACAGGATCAGCGGCGACAGCAGCGCGACCGGAATCAGCGATCCCACGATTCCGGCAATCAGTTTGGCCGACGGACGCCAGCCCGGCTTCCAGCGCAGCAGCTCCCACACCACATAAGGAGCCAGACACATCACGAAGTAATAGTGAAAGCAAACTCCGGCGAAGAACACCGCGCCAAACAGAATTGCCGACGTCCGTTTGCCGGCTCCGGTGTAAGTCCACACCCACAAGCTCAAGGCCGCCAGCAGGAAGTAGATGGCGTACGAGCGCGCTTCGTAACCGTAATACGGCAGGAACGAGCAGGTCGCGACCGAGAGCGCAATCAATCCGTGCAGGCCGTCGGTCAGGCGTCGCGCGCAATCGAAAATCACCAACAGTCCCAGAACCATGGCAATCGCCGAGGGCAACCGGGCGGCGACATCGCCAGGTCCGAACAGCGAGTCGAAAACTCGCACCACAAAGTAATAAGCCGGAGGCAAGGCATCGCTTCCATGACCCAGGGCGGTAACGATCATGGTCCAGCTGGATAGCCGAGCGATGTGCACGGTAAATAATTCGTCGAACCAGAACAGACGGTGGGCCGCGATAGAAATGCTGGTCGCCAGATAGAAGACGGCGAGCAACGCCGCCACCACATAAGCCCAGAGGGCCGTCGAGTTCGCACGCTCGGCCTGATGGGAGAGGCGCCGGGAAGAAGTTTCTTTAACCGAAGTCTGCATGTCTCCTCGGGCCGGGAGGCGGCGGATCTGGGAAGCGAACCCACTCGCGATCCCGACTCGGCTGCGCTTCCGGCGCGCAGATCGTTAATGATGATTTCAGTTTGCGAGTATGACAGGAATTCCACGATTCGCCAAAATCCTGGAAGTTTCTTACGCTTGTCATCACGAGCGCAGCGAGGGATCTGCTTTCACCACTTCCCCAAGGACCAGATTTCGAGCGCCAGAATCGCAGCCTCATAATAACAATCGACAAATGGCGCCCAAGCTCGTCCACCCGTTCGCCGCATCGCAAGGTAGAATGTCTTTCGTCTATGGAGAAGCTCGATGCCGTGCTAAGCAAGCCACGCTCGTCCGGCCCTGCCGTTGCCCAACGGCCGCCCACGCTGTTCGCAAAATATTGGGACGTCCTCGGCGTTTTGCTTCTCATGCTGGCCTCGTTTCCCACCGTGTGGTTGGCGCCGCGCACCGTTACCCTGGTTCCCAACTACGGCCTCATCGACGACAACTGGCATCTGGACGCCAGCTTCAAAGCCTTGCGCGGAATCTGGGTCGGCCGTGACGTCGCTTTCACCCACGGACCGCTCTATCAATTCTTCTCGTCGATTCCAGCGCGATCGCTGCCGCTTTCCGTCGGCGCCTTGTACGCCACCTGGAACACCATTCCCATATGGTGCGCCTTTCTATTTGCCTATCTGACGCTGCATCTGCTGATGCCTGAGCAGCCCGCCTGGAAACGCTTCGTCCTGCTGTTATTGATTTGCTCTTTCTGGGAAACATCTTTACGCACCACCTTCCCGGTGCTGCTGTTCGCACTATTTCTGCGCGGCTGGTATGCGGTGAGAGAAGGCCGCCTGCGATCCTACGTCTTCGGAATTGCCGGCGCTCTGCTTTGCGCCACCGCCTTCCTCATCGCCGGCGACACCGGCATCTACGGAACGGCAGCGTGGTTGATCGTCTGCCTGGCCATCGCCGTCGAGACGCGCGGCGAACGCTTTGCCGGCAAGCTGCTCTCTACATTGTCAGTGTTCTTCCTGGCCGCGGTCGTAATCGCCATCGCCATCAACGGTGCGATGGCCAGGCCATTGGACTTCCGCTTCTGGCGCGATTCGCTGCTCCAGATCTCGGCTTATCGCTGGGCCACGCCGGCCGCCATGACCGCGCAGGGAGAAGTCCACCTGCTGAGCGCCCTGTTCATCGGCCTCGTAGTCTTTCTGGTGCGAGCCCAGACCCGTAAAGGCAATCGCGCCGTTACGCAACGTACCGGCTTCCTGCTCGGTGGTTTTATCTTTGCCCTGGCAGTGCTGCAAAGTGCGCTGGTCCGTTCCGACATCGGACACGTCATCATCGGCGAATTTGCTCTGATCTTCCTGGTCTGCACCATCCTGTTCTCCTTGAGCGGCCGCGCTTCCGCCGTTGGAGTCCTGATTGCCATCGCGGCTTCCATTTTGTTTTCGCATCCCATCTTCCGGCCATCGAGTGTGATCCGCTTGTATGCTCAGTTGCGCAACCCATTAACTGAGTGTCCCCCGGGCTATAGCGAGTTCGACCGCGCCTGCTACCAGGAATCCCTGACTCCGCAGATGCTGACGACGGCTGCCGGCTTCCTGCAGGAACACAGTACGCCGAACGATTCCATCTTCGTCTTTCCCTATCAGACGATGTTTGGACTGGCCTCGCGGCGCAATGTTGCGGGTGGTCTGATGCAGGCCTACACGGCCAGCGGCCCGGCTCTTGCGCAACTGGAAATTGCCGGGCTGGAACGGACTCCTGCCGCCGCGGCGCTCTACCTGCCCGATGCCGACCTTAATCACTGGCCGCAGGCTGACGTGGCGCGTTGGTCGCGTAATTACTTAAGCGTGCCGGTCGATGGAGTGCCCAACTTTACGCGCGCTCCTGAAGTCTGGTTCTGGACGCTCGATCATTACCACACCGTGCGGCCGCTGACTCCCGGTGTTGTCGGCCTGGAACGCGACGATTCGCGCGCCGCGCGTATCTCCATGCAAGTCCAGCCGCTGGGCCTGGTGGCGCAAACCTATCCCATTACTAGGCGCAGCTCGACCACCGATCTGGGATCGCCCAACTGGCCCAGTGGCTTCGACTTTCTGCGGCTGCGGCTCACAGTTCATTATCCGGTGTGGTGGAAGCTGCGCAAGCCCGAGCGCCTGCAATTGGAGATCAACCGCGCCGATGGAACACGAGATTTTCAATGGCTGTTGGTGCAGCCCAACGTTTCCAGCGAGGTCTGGTTCTACCCTTGGGACGCGCCGGACTTGGCCGCCTATTTCGACGCCGACGAAAGTCAATGGCGGATGAATTCACGCTCCGCTATCACCAGTTTGCGATTATGGGCGACTCCGCTGGATTGGGTATCGCAACAGCCCGACGCGATTACCCTCGAGGCGGCCGACGCTGTCCGAATCACCTTGTCCTCACAGTAGAGCGATGGCAGACCCAAGGCAGTAGAATTTTCATATAAACTAGAGACCATCTCATAAATCGCACGAGGCGCGATTTGTGTCAGGGCACGTCTTCAAACGTGCCGCAAAGCTGAGCGCTATGACTTGGGCTTTAGCCCTGACGGATCTTTTTGCAGGGGCTAAAGCCAGGACGAATGGGCTGCTTGTCGGCCCGGCTGAAGCCAGGCCTGACACAAACAACATGGTATCGATTTATGAGATAGCCTGTTAGAGACCATCTCATAGAGCGTTCTGGGGTGTGTCAGGGCACGACTTTTGCAGGTCGATCAAGAAGGCCCATTTGAAATGTTTTGAAGGGGCGTAGCTTTAGGTGCCGTAGCAAGTCCTTTATTTTTTGTCATCCGAACCCGGCTTCATGCTCATCATCCCCACCTACAACGAGCGCGACAACATCGCACCGCTCGTCAGCAGAATCCGCAGTGCGGCTGGCAACGAACCCATCCTTTTCGTGGACGACAATTCCCCCGACGGCACCGCCGACGAAATCCGCCGTCTGCAGGCTACCGACCCCCACATTCACCTTCTGCCGCGGCCGGGCAAGGGCGGTTTCGGCTCCGCTTGTCGTGATGGCATGAACAAGGTTCTGCGGGAAAATCTCGACGACTACATGATCCAGATGGATGCCGATTTGTCGCATCCGCCGGAGTCGCTGCCTCGCATGATTGAATTGCTGAAGACCAACCCGGTGGTGATCGGTTCGCGATACGTGGCGGGCGGCGGCGCCAATGGTTGGGACTTTCGCCGCCACGCTTTAAGTTTCGGAGCTAACCTCTATGCCCGGACCTTGACCGGAATACCAGCGCACGACTTGACGGCGGGATTTGTGGGCTATCAGGCGGACGCGGTTCGCCGGCTCAACCTGGAAGGCATCACCTCGGAAGGCTACGCGTTTCAGATGGAGATGAAGTTTAATCTACACCGCGCTGGAATCGCGTTCTGCGAATTTCCCATCATCTTTTTCGAGCGCCGTTCCGGCAAATCCAAATTCACTCGCCGGATCCTCGTCGAAGGTATTCGCTTCCCGGTCCGCGCCATGGGAAAAAGAATCACCGGCCGTCCGTAAGCTTGACGTCGCTACCCATCGAGAATCGCACCGCATCAGCTGACTCCAGCGTAACTGTTTGCGGCGTTTGCGAAACCCAGTCCAGCGGCGTCAGCAGCAGACGGAGCTCGGTAATCGCCGACCGGTGCGATGGGCGCCAGCGAGCTTCGTCGGCGGCGAAATAGTTTCCCAGCTCGCCCTCGCTCCAGGGATAAAACCACACATCGGTGGAAACATTCGGGGCCAGCACAAACGACTTCAGCTCGCGACTGCCATCGGCGCGACTGATCTCCAGCTGCATCCGCTCCGGCTTGCGTAATTTCCACAGCGCGCTATAGCTCACCTTCAAGCGCAGCCGCAGGAAATCAACCGGACTCATTGGCCACGCTGGTGCGCCCAATTCAATCGCCGTCTTGCGCTCCGTGATGGGGTAACTTTTCGCCTCAAGTCCTAACGGCTGAGCCTCCATTGCGATGCTGGCCTTGCGGGAATCGTCCCGCTGCAAGGCAAAAACTCCGGGCAACAATTCCTCGGCGGTGCGATAGTGATGAAACATCCAAAACCATATTTCCGGATTGCGGGTGAGATTCGGAACCTCATCAATGGCGATGCTCGCATTGGGATTCGACATGTCGCCCGGCTTGGCATCGGGGAAATAGAGTCCGACGGGCGCCGGCTCCCGCTCCAGGCCGTCGACATTGAGTTGCTTCAAGTAGGCATCGTGCGCCAGGAATGCCTGCTCAACTCCCTGGGCAACATTACGCCGGGAAGTCAGCCCATATAAATACTGATAAGGGAAGATCACGACCCAGTCGTTAGTGGAGCTGTGATCTTGCAGATAGTTCGACACAATTCGCGCCGTCGCCGCCGCATTGGCCGGATAGCAGGCGTGATCGATCTCTGCATAGCCCTGGGGACAAGCAGTAACGGGATGCACGACCTGCCGGTAACGATAGCGGATGGCCGAGGGCCGTATCAAGGGACTGGCCAGCAGCATGGTAGCTCCCGTCGCCAGTAAAGCGGCGCCGACCGAGGTGATAGGTCCCCGGAACGAAAACAAAACTACCCCGGTAAGAAACAAAAAAGGAAAGATCGCGTAGCCAATGTGATTGCTGTCGGACCGCACCAGTCCGCTTTGCAGCGCCACGCAGGCGAAGCCCAGAGCGCTCAACAGAAATCCGGGACGGGCAGCGATGACAACCTTGCGGTCTCCTTGAATAAACCAGCGCACAAAGAAGACCGCGATTCCCACCACCAGCGGTGCGAGAAGATAGATCCGGTCAGCCGGCGTCATGCCGGCAGCGGCATTCCAGCGATATCCCCGGATGAAGGCCAGCACCGCTTTCCAGAAGCGAAAGTCAAACGCTGTCGCCAGAAAGCTGTTAATAAGGATGGCAAACGCCGCCAGCGCCACCGCGAACGACACCAGGCATGCCAGATATCTGGGCCAAAGCCGGGTCTCTCGCCAATTTTCCACGACGATGCCGCCCAGGGAGAGTAGCAGGGCAACGATGCCGTAGATACCGGTGTCGGCGTTGTTTAAGAAAGCCGAGGCACAAAGAAACGCAGCGCCAATCCCCAAGACCCACGGCCGGATCCGTCCCTGCCGCACCGCATACCAACCCCTTACCATCACGGCAAAGAGAAAAATGGCAAACGGCGAGCGCACATCGAAGGGCGACCAGTAAACCGAAAGCAGCAGCAACAGCAGAAATCGCTTCCATGGCCGCTGCTCGGGAAGCAGCAACCGGAGCGCGAGATAACTCAGCAGAAACCCGAACCACAGCGGCAGGGTGTTATAGGTGTCGTAAAACGCGCCCATCGACGGGCCCATCCAGCGCCCGGGCGCGCTCGACAGCCACTGAAACAACGGGCCGTAGTCGAAGGCCACGTCTCGCCCGTACCATAAACCGCGGCTGGCCTTGAAGTCAGTCTCCAAGGTCCAGGAATCGTCGAACAGTCCCGGCCGCCACACGATGTGCAGCGTCTTGGGCGCGAGCAGGGTTGGCGGAACCGTAGCCACGATGAGCAACAGCACCGCCAGGAAATCCCAATACTTTCCCAGCCAGCTCGTCCACCGGCGCGGCCGGGAAGCCGACGGCGCCGCCGTCCGCTCGTCGTCTAATACATCCGCATTCCGCATAGGCAAGCGCCATTGTATCGCACCAACGCAGGGCGCCAGACAGGGCAGAGGGTGCATTCAGACTCTGTGTGAGAATTAAATTCTTCAATCAGCAAAGCTCTGATTAAGTTCGGGTTTTGCAAGGGCATGGCTTCACAGTTTGCTGAAAAACTCGATGAACACCGGTTTTGAAGGGGCGCAGCTTCAGCTGCGCCGTTGCAGGTCCTTTGAATTTGTGATCCCGAGGCGGCTTTAGCCGCCGAGGGATTCGCGGTTCGAGTTTTCAGCAAACTATTCAGCTGCGCCGCAGCATCTCAAAATCATGTCGGCTTTAGCCGCTGAGCGACTTCGCTTACACCTAATCACTCCATTCCTAGTCTGAATCGAAACCCGCCACTGAGCTTGGAAAAGTCTAGAACCAGCCGCGCAGCGGCGTCACTTGTGTTAGCCGTGGGCGTGAGCCCGCGGTCGAGTGGGGAAATTTACCTGAGCCGCGGAGCGGCGACACGGGACACAGAGACCGTGACAGCACACAGGTTCTCACCCAGACGCCTGATTACAGTTCAGGTTAGCCCCTAACAGCCGAAATATTGCGCAGCGCCTAGGGAACCGCGCCCACCCGCTCCAGCAGTACCGTGGTTCCATCTTCGTACCTGGTCTTCCAACCGGAATTGTGCAACAGCAGATAGCCAACGCCGCTGGTATGCGGAAACAGAACATAGCGAATGTGATATTTGTCCAGAATCTCCAACGTATTCTTAACCCCCAGCGCGTCCAGATAGTCGGCAAAGACTCCGTTGTACTCAAAGATATCGATACGCGAATCGATGAACACCGGAATGTTCCGGGCATTCCAGATTAAATAGCCGCCCCACAGACAATCGTTAAACACCCGGCCCGCGGGCTGGAATTGTTGCAGGTAGGGAAGCGCCTTCACCGGATAATTCCTTACCGTGTCGCGCAGCAGGTAGCTACTCGACGGGAAGCGCCAGACGCAGCCGCCCACAATCGCCACAATCAGCATCGCGTTCAGCCATGGCTTGTCGACCTGGCGGCGATACTGCGGAATAAAATCCAGTTCCCTGGCAAACATCGGAGTCACCAGAATCCCCGCCAGAAATAGAAAGCGGCTGTAGGTCAGCGCCGCATAGTAGCCGATGATCAGGAAGGCTAGCTCATCTACACTCCAGCGCCGCTTGCGGACCAGCGCCAGGATTAAAGTGACCGCCAGCATAACGAACAGAATCTTTCCTCGCACACTATGAAAGTCCAGGCTCATCCACTCGTCCACATGATTGACATTGAGCCGTTGCCGAAAAGCGAAATTGAAGGGATAGAAAACCAGATGATAGGTATAGGGATTCAGAAATAGCCCAGCCGCGCTCAAAGCGCCCACCAGGGCCAGCTTTAAACCCTGGGCCCGCGTCCATCGCTTAGCTTCAATGCGGCCCCAGTTTCCCTCCAGCAATCCAGCCGCGAAAAACACGGCGAACAATACCATCCCAATCAGCCACGAACCATGCAGATTGGCCCATAGCACAAAAAGCGGGGGCAGCAGCCAGGTGAAGTCCTTGCCTCGCTTGAACTGCATCAGCAGAAATAGCTCCGCCACCAGGCATATCCAGCCCACCAGCAATGTCCGCGGCCCAAACGAGACCGTCGCCAGCCACACCGCCAGCCACGACGCCAGAAATGCGGCCTTCACGTTCTTCGAGTTCAGGTAAGCCAGTCCGAATACTCCAAAAAGAATCAGCTCCACTTCGGCCAGCATCACCAGATAAACTCCGCGCATGCCCAGCCATCGCCATCCGAAGTAGTACGGTAATTCGCCCAGCCAGGCTTCATTGATCCAGCGCGAGCCGGCCGCGGTGAAGGAATAGAAATCGTGATGTACGACGGAATGGCTATGGACCAGGACTTCGGCGTTGCGCAGGTGCCACCAGATATCGGGATCGGCCATGCTCCCGCTGTCGAAGACAAAAATCGATCCGCCTAGAATTACCGCTAGCAATACCGGAAACGAAAATATTCTTGCCCAAAAGGTTGCGGGCGCAGAAACGGTCGCCCCAACGGCAGGAGCTGCCGGACGGGCTGGAAGCGCTGCGGTCGAGGATAGATACGATTCCACAACTCAGACTATCGGCAGTTGTGCCCGTTCACCTGTGACTAAGTAGCCAGCGGCAAACGATTCCTGGCAGAATTAATCCATTTTGGTATTTCCTCATAAAGGAAAATATTTATCTGCCGATAGCAAGATAGGTATGGGTCAGCCATCCCATCAGTCCTACCATTACAGGTAGTTCTGATTACAGTCGGAGGGGGAAGAAAGAACGGCACTAGGGAAACTCTGATCGAATCTTGTTTTGAAGGGGACGGCCTTCAGGCCGTCCGTCAAGTACCCGAAAATCATGCGGCTTTAGCCGCTGCGGGACCTCGCTTTCACTTGATCAGAGTCTTCCTGGGTCGTCATTAAGGAATCGATAGGCAGGCGAACTATAGATTGCGTAATTCATGCGCCGGCTTAGTCGAGGCGCTCTTTAGAAGGGTAGTTGCTGCATGGGCCACTTATCCCTGGCGGAAGCCAGGAAGAACAGTTACGGATCGAGTCTGATCGAGACTGCTCTGGTTATGCCTATCCTTATCCTTATGCTTTGCTTTGCCATCGATATCGGCTACTTCTTCATCGTTGCCGCCAATCTGGTTTCTTCCTCGCGCAATGCCGTCCTGTACTCGGGACAAGGATTCGTCTCGCCCGCGCAACAACAACTACCGTCGGCCGGAACCGCCGGCTCGCTGGCCGACACCGCCGGAGTTGCCGGGCTGGCCGGCGGCGATCTGTCCGGCCTGACCGCGATGACCACCAAGACCTCGGTGGAAGTCTGTTCCAAGAAGATCGGTACCACCCAAACGTCGAACGGGTATATCACCAACTGCAGCACCTTTCCTTCCGGCACGCTGCGGTTTACTCCTGACCAGGATCCTGAATCTGCCAACGGAATGCTGGCCCAGCGTGTCGATGTCGTCTACACTGTCGCTCCTCCTATTCCGGTCAACTTCTTCACCTTCACCATGCCCGCCTTGACCGTACATTGGCAGGCGGAAATGAGGGCAGTCGATTAATGACCTTGGCGGCCTACCTTCGACGCTGCGATCTCCGCCGCAGCCAGCTTGTTCGCGGCGAATCTGGTTCCATGCTGATCGAGTTTTCCCTGTCCGTATGGGCGCTGTTGCTGATGGCCTTCCTGATTTTCGAATTCTGCATGGCCATCTACACCTACAGCGTGCTGAGCAACGCCGCGCGCGAGGGAGTTCGCTATGCCATCGTTCATGGCACCGACAACCGTTCCTGCAGTGGTCCCAGCAGCGGTTGCGGAGATAGTGCCGGAAGCAATGTCACGGCGCTGGTCAACAGCTACGCCGCGATTTCTTTTCACGATACCAACGGCATGACGGTAACCCCTTCCTGGCCGGATGGGACCTCAACCCCTGCCAGCCGGGTGCTGGTGACGATCTCTTATCCCTACATACCCTATATGACTCTGCCCGGCTTCCATGCTCCGCAGATGCAGATCAAAGCCGAAGGACGGATCGTGTTCTGAGAGTTTGCCTATGGACTGTTCTTCCCGGAATCGAAGCCGACCGCGTGACCGCAAGCAGACCGAAGCTGGACAGGCCGGCATTGTGGTGGTTCTTATGCTGAGCTTGTTCTTGTTGGCAGCCCTGGCTTTCGCGGTGGACTACACCAATATCTGGTTTCAGCGGCAGCAGGTACAGACCGCAGCCGATGCCGCCTGTCAGGCGGGCGCCATGGATATCTATGAGCTGGCTGCGGGCGTCAGTCTGGCTCATGCCGGCTTCACGTCGGGTACTGCCGGCGCGTGCAGCACCTCCAGCTCACCCGGCCCGATCATGTGCTGGTATGCCAGCAAAAATGGCTTTAACGGATACAGCGGCGGCAGCGCCACCGTCTCCTGGACATTTCCCAGCTCGGTCACGGGCGTTACCGCTCCTCCTTCTTCCGTCAGCCAGTATCCCTTTATGCAAGTGTCGGTGTCGCTGCCGGTGAAGACCTACTTCAGTACGCTGTTGACCGGCAATCAAACCCAGCGGGTGTCGGCCACCAGTACTTGCGGGGTCACCCAGATCATGCAGGGTGCTCCCATCATGGTGCTCAACCCCAGCATTTCGGGTGCGCTGTACTATACCGGAGGCGCCTCGCTGGCCATTGTCGGGGGTCCGCCGCGCAGTATTGTGGTCAACTCCAGCAGCTCGACCGCCGTGTCGTGCGGCTCCAGCGGAGTAATTGACACCCACCGCGGCGGTCCGAATCTGACCGGCTCCGATGTAGGCACCTACGGCGGCCCGACGTCTGCCCCAGGCGCTTCCACCGGCTGCTACGGAACCAACGGGAATACCGGATTGCCTGCCGGTTTCGACGGAGGAACCACCGGCCATTGGGTGTGGCCCGCCAGCCCCATTCCCGATCCCTATGCTGGGGTGCCTGCCGCCACCGGCATGAAGAGTGTGACCCCACTCACCAAGTCAACCAATGGCTATTTCATTCCGGCGGCTCACAACACCGATGGTTGTCCGGACACCAATCCTACCAACTATTTTGGCTGGGGACCGCCGAACTATCCTTTGAAAGGCTGTAAGGAGTATGCGCCGGGATACTATCCCAGCGGCATCTCGGAAAATGCCAACGACGTGATTACCTTTCTTCCGGGTGTCTACTATATGGATGGCGATCTGGCCATCGGCGGCAGCGACAGCATCCGCATGGCTAAGCCCTGCGCCAATTCCGTCGGCGTGATCAGCGGCACCACCTACTGTAGCTATATCACCAAGACTGCCGGGCCTAACGGCGCTGGCGGTGGAGGAGCTTGGACCTGGCACCAGACCGATGGCGTCATGTTTTACTTTCACAACTCGGCGAAGCCGGTCATCAGCGGCGCCTCGGGCGCGCCTGGCTACTCCCGGGTCGACAAGGTTCCGGCTACCGATTTGACTTGCGATGGTAGCGCTCCCCCTACCTATCTGGGCTTGGCCAGTGCTTTGGACACCAACATCATGCTGGCGCAATGCACCACCAAGGGCAGCTATTGGGACAATGCGGGCGACACGACCGACTCGCTGGGCACTGTGCGCGGACTACTCATGTTCATGGACCACGCCGATACCGCCTCGCCGCAACTTCAGGGGTCGGGCACCTTGGCCTATACCGGAACCCTATACTTCCATTCCAGCAGCTATGCCACCATCTTCAAAATTCCCGGGGGCACGGCCAACGGTACTCTGATCTGGGGCAACGTCGTCACCGACCAGATGCAGCTTACCGGCAGTGGTGCGCTAACCATGGCGCTCAATCCCGCGCAAACCACTCCCATACTGAAAGTGTCTTTACTGAAGTAAAGCCTGTCGCTCGACGGCCGATGGGGTAGCGTGGTTACGCCTGGCTTGACTTCTGTCCCGCCAGGCTGGACTTGCCTATCGCTCGCCAGGCTGGTCTGTGCCGACCCGAAAACGAACGATGTCCAAGCTGGTCGCGAACTAGTATGGTGTCCCGAAGTCCGTGGAATAACTCAGCATTGGTTTTGAAAGGCACGGCTTCAGCCGTGCCGCAAACCGCCAACTCTGACTTGGGCTTTTAGCCCCTGAGGCCCGATTTAGCAGGGGCTGAAGCCCTACCCCCGGTAGCATGTCGTTCGGCACGACTAAAAGTCGTGCCCTGACACAAACCGAAATCATTTATGAGCTGGCTTGTAGTTCCTGAATTAGCTATTGCTGGAGGACTCTGATTAAGTCTGGCCTCCGGACGCCGGACTTTGCAGCGGTTTCACAGTTAGTGTGGCCTTCAGGTGTCTTGAAAGGGCACGGCTTCAGCCGTGCCGTACGCTGAGGGAACTCGGTCTACACCTTCTCTCAAAATGCCACGGGCCATCTGTAGAAGCCAAACTATCCATTTGGATCTAATTCTGCGGGACTTCGGCGTGACAGGATCAGACGTGCTTTAAGATAATAAAATATCTATCTTCTATCCCCTACATTTATTCCCGTTTTGAAAACCATTCCAAACTAGCATTACATACTCTCCACTCTACAGATTATCCATTGCAGTGCCGATAAGACTGATTGAGAGTAGTCAATAGCTGCACAAGCTACAGACAGAATGATCTGTCTTTCAGGCTTCGCAGGGGAGGAATGTTAAACATGAAACTACCAACACTTAAGAATCTGTTAAGGGACGAATCCGGTCAGGACCTGATCGAATACGCCCTGGTAGCGGCCATCATCGGTTTAGCGGCTGTGGCGGCGATGGGCACATTAGCGAACAATATCAGCGGTGCATTCAGCACCGTCGGTAGCAAGCTGAGCAGCGCTGTCGCGGGCGGCAGCGGCAGTTAGAGCCAGGCTGCAATCCTGGCGGCGGCGGAAACCTGGACGCCGCTGCCGGGCTCATAGGGAAGACGTAGAGAGTAACTACCTCTGGTCTGCTCTGCCAGGAATGTTCAGCGCCGGAAGTGGTTGCCGGGTGGCAGCCACTTCCGGAAAGTAAGTTGCTGACCGAGGCAATACGTGCACGGCTTGGCCTTAGACACGGTTTATGCGATAGCGGCGTTTGTCTGCGCCGGCATCGGCGCCATCTGCGACGTCGGTACTCGCCGCATTCCCAACTGGCTGACCGGCTCCGGCATGCTGGCCGGCCTCCTGCTTCACCTCCGGCTGGGCGGCTGGCGCTCGGCCAGCGGAGCGGCTCTGGGCGGTCTGCTGGCGGGAACGATTTTCCTGCTCTTCTATCTGGCCGGAGGCATGGGCGCAGGCGATGTCAAGCTGATCGCTGCCGTGTGCTGTCTGGCCGGGCTGAGCGCGGTAGCCGGAATTCTGCTGGGCACGGCGTTGCTGGGCGGGCTGTTCGCCGTCGTCCTGGCTCTGTTGCACCAGCGCATGAAAGATACCTTTGCCAACTTGGGCCGCCTGCTGCTGCATCACGGCACCTCCGGCCTGCGGCCCCATCCTGACCTGAACCTTAGCAACCCCGGAACCCTGCGTCTGCCTTACGGGCTGGCGATTGCCGCCGGCGCCGGATCGTCCCTGTGCAGTGTTCTGCTGAGATGAGGACATGAACTTCCGTCGTCTGGCTGTCGCTTTAATCGTCGCCCTGCTGCTGTCTGGCGCAATCACCTTTTTCCTCAGCCGCAAGCTTACCGGCCACGCCGCCCACGCCACCGTCCAGCGCTATGTCGCCCCTTCCCGCTCTTTGCAGGCGGGCGAGGTACTTAAGCCCGAAGATCTGGCGCTGGTGGAGTGGCCGGCTGCGCTGCCCCTAGCGGGAGCTTTCAACAAAATCGCCGACCTGGCCGGCCGGGCGGTGATTTACCCGGTGGCTGCCTCGCAACCCATTCTGGATGGATACCTGGCGGCTCCAGGTTCGGGCATTGGCTTGACCGTCAAGATTCCCGAAGGCATGCGCGCTACCTCGGTGAAGTCCGACGAGGTGGTAGGCGTGGCCGGATTCCTGTTTCCCGGCTCGCACGTGGACGTGCTGGTCACCTTCCGCTCCGACCGCTTTCCTACCCCGGCCACGCAGATCGTTTTGCAGGATGTTGAGGTGCTGACCATCGGGCAGAAGGCCGAAGCCGATCCTGAGGGCAAGCCCGAGAACGTCAGTGTGGTGACCCTGCTACTCACCCCCGAGGACTCGCAAAAACTGGTGCTGGCCAGTACTCAGGGCACGGTGCAGTTTGTGTTGCGCAACGGCGCCGACCATACCCAAGTCAAGGCCATGCCCATCCAGATCGCGCAATTGTCAGGCGCCGGACCGGTGGCTGCCACAGTGGTAACGCCCCGCCCCCGCCTGCCGATAAGACAACCAGACGTGGTCGAGACCATCCTTGGCGACAAGCGGACGACCAAGAGCTTTGAGTGACCCCATGAAAACGCCCCTTACCCGCAGAACCCCGATGCTGATCATGGTCGTACTCTGGGCCGCGATGCTGGCGGGACAGGCTCCGGGCTCACCGGCAGCGGCTGGGCCAATCACAGCCTCCACCAGCGCAGCGTCCGCATCCTCGCCCGCGGCCGATACGTTGGCGGCGCCCGCGGCAGTGCAAAAGCATGCCGCCCCTTTTTCGTTGACCCCCACCGGGCTGCCCGAATCGTCTTCCAGGCCGCCAGAGCCGTCGTCTGGCGATCCCGAAACTTTGCATCTGATCGTGGGCCGCTCCCTGTTTCTCGATTTACCCGACAAGCTGCGGCGGGTCTATGTCAGCAATCCTCTGGTACTGGATGCGCTGGCCGCCAGCCCGCTGGAGGTGGTCCTTACCGCCAGAACGGCCGGTACCAGCAGCCTGGTGTTGTGGAGTAATACCGGCGCGCCCCAGCTGTACACCGTCGTGGCCGATGTCGATGTGGCCGGGCTGCGCGATTCCCTGGCCCAGGCCCTGCCCGGTGATCACGTAGAGGTCGAAGCCCAGCAGGGCCGGATCCATCTCAGCGGCCTGGTCGACAGCGATGCTGCCGCCGACGAAGCCGGGCGCCTGGCCGGGGTCTATTCCAAAGATGTGGTCAACGCCCTGGTAGTCGATCCCCGGCATCTGCCTCAAGTGCAGCTGGAGGTGCGGATCGTCGAGATCGATCGCTCCAAGCTGACCGCATTCGGCATCAATCTGTTCAGCCTGGGCCAGAACAGCGGTTCCACCAGCACCGAGCAGTTCAGCCCGCCGTCGTTTCAGTCGCAAAGCGGCAGCAACACGGCGGTCATCAGCGACTTCCTGAATCTTTTTTATTTCAACCTGCCGCATGGGCTGGGCACCACCATCAAGGACCTGCAGACCAAAGGCATTCTGGAGATCCTGGCTGAGCCCAACCTGATTACCCTGCATGGCAAGACGGCCAGGTTTCTGGCGGGCGGTGAATTTCCTTATCCCATCGTGCAGCCCGGCGGAGCTGGCACGGTGCCCACGGTGACCGTCCAGTTCCGGCCCTATGGAGTCAAGCTGGAGTTCACTCCCTGGGTGAATTCCGATGGCACGATCCGGCTGCGGGTAGCGCCCGAGGTCAGCGCGCTGGATTACACCAATGAAGTCGTTATCGCCGGCTATGCGTTGCCGGCGTTGTCGACCCGCCGAGCCGAGACGGAAGTTGAACTGAAAGACGGGCAGAGCCTGGGTATCTCCGGCATTCTCGACCATCGCACCACCGACAGTCTGAGCAAGATGCCGGGCATCGGCGATATACCGGTGCTGGGCCAGCTGTTTCGCTCCAAGAATCTGAACCGCTCCACCATGGAACTGGTGGTAATCGTCACTCCGAAGATCATCGATACCCTGGCGAAGACCGATCTCCCGGCGCCTACCGCGCCCGCCATGGCAGTGCCGTTCTTACAGCCGCAGACCTTCGATCACAATCTGCCCAAGAACTGAGAAATGGGGCCGCTGATGAAGACCAAATTGGGGAGAGCGAAGTGAATACCGAGGAACTCAAAGAGAGTGCGCCGGGCCTGTCGGTGGCCACGCTATGTGTCGATCCGGAAACCGTGGAGGCGGTCAAGCAGGCAGTGCTGCGCAAGAACGGAACCTTTGCCGGCGAGTTGCGGGATTACGTTCGCTATGAAGCCGATCCCCAGCTCTTGCAGCAACTACAGCGGGCCGAGGTTTCGGTTTGCGTCATCGACTTCGACCGCGACCGGCCGCTGGCGGTCGCGGCCGCCAACTCCATGCAGCAGACGCTGCATGGCCGCACTACCCTGATCGCCGTCTCGGCCGAGGCCGATCCCGGCCTGATTCTGGAAGCCATGCGGGCCGGCTGCAGCGAGTATCTGACCAAGCCGGTGGCCGCCGACCAGTTGTCCGAGTCGCTGGACCGGCTGCGGGCCCGGGCCAGTGCCCGCAAGAAGCCTCCGGCCAAACCGCAAGGACGAATTCTCGCTCTGCTGGGAGCGCGTGGCGGAGCCGGCACCACTACCCTGGCCGTCCATCTCGGCTGCTTCCTGGTCCGGCAGTATGGCAAGAAGACGCTGATCCTGGACGAACACCGGCGGCTGGGCCACGTCTCGCTGTATCTGGGAGAAGACCAGGCCAGCTATCACTTCTATGAACTGGTGCGCAACATCGCCCGCCTGGACGAGGCGCTGCTGCAGGGCTTCGTCATCCATCATTGCAGCTGTCTGGACATCCTGCCCTCGCCCGATGTTTTCGACGATTCGGCCAACGTTTCCCTCGACGATATCCAGCGCGCCATTCGCTTTCTGGGCGCCAACTACGAGTTCGTGGTCATCGACTGCCCGCACGGGGTGCATAACCTCAGCCTGACCACCATCGATTGTTGCGACGAGTTGTACCTGATCGCCACCCCCGACGTGCCGGCCTTGCGCGATCTGTCCCGTTACATCGATCGCCTGCTGCAGAGCAATGTGCCGCCAGCCAAGATCAAGGTGGTCATCAACCGTTTTTCCTCCGAAGGCTCGCTGACTCTGGAGCAGATCGAGAAGGCCATTCGCCAGCCTATCGCCATCACCATACCTAACAGTTCGACCGACCTGATTCGCGCCATGAATACCGGCAACCCTATTCTGCCTGAGCGTAAGTCGGAGTTTGCCATTCAGATGAGCAAGTGGGCCGCCAGCCTGGTGCCGCAGGAGGCACCGACGGTTGCCGAGCCCAAACGGAGGTTTGCGTTTTGGAACTGATCGAGTCCCCGGATCGCCGCTCCGGAAAAGGAGACTTCATGGCCGATGCTGCCAGCCTGGTTCTGCCGGGCGAACCTTTGCCGCTGGAAATTTCCCGGCCTTCCCATCCCCTGCTGGGCCGGGCGCAACAGGAAGTGAAATCGGCGGTCCATCGCCAACTGATCAGCAAAGTCGATCTGGAGAAGCTGCTGTTCATGCAGGACACCCGCGGCCGCCAGCAACTGCTGGGCATCATTCTGCAACTGGTGGCCGAGCAGGGCGTGCCTTTCAGCATCAGCGAACGCGATCGGCTGGCCAACGAGGTGCTCGACGAAGTCTTTGGCCTGGGTCCGCTGGAGCCTTTACTCCAGGATCCGACGGTCACCGACATCCTGGTCAATACCGCTGATATGGTTTACGTCGAACGCGGCGGGGTGCTGGAGAAGACCAATGTGGTCTTCAAGGACAACCATCATCTGCTGCACATCATTGAGAAGATCGTCTCCAAAGTCGGACGCCGGGTCGACGAGTCCTCGCCCATGGTGGATGCCCGCCTGCCTGACGGCTCCCGGGTCAACGCCATTATTCCGCCGCTGGCCATCGATGGTCCGATTCTTTCCATCCGCCGCTTTGGCGCCGATCCGCTGACCGCCGACGATCTGCTGTCCTATCGCGAGTTCACGCCGGTCATGCTCGACGTGCTGAAGAAAGCGGTCAAGGCGCGGCTGAATGTTGTGGTCTCCGGCGGCACCGGCGCGGGCAAAACCACGCTGCTCAATGTCCTTTCCGGATTTATCTCCAGCCGCGAGCGCATTGTCACCATCGAAGACTCGGCCGAGCTCAAGCTGAAGCAGGAGCACGTGGTGCGGCTGGAGTGCCGGCCGCCCAACGTGGAAGGCAAGGGCGGAGTGCGCCAGCGGGAGTTGCTGATCAACGCCCTGCGTATGCGCCCCGATCGCATCATCGTGGGCGAGGTGCGCGGCGAAGAAGCGCTCGACATGTTGCAGGCCATGAACACCGGCCACGACGGCTCCATCACCACGGTACACGCCAACACCCCGCGCGACGCCATCTCCCGCATCGAGACCATGGCCCTGATGGCCAATCTCCATCTGCCCGAGATGGCTCTGCGGCAGCAGATTGCCGCCGCCGTCCAGGTCATCGTGCAGGTTTCGCGCATGAGCGATGGCTCGCGCCGGGTGACCCATATTTCCGAGATCACCGGCACCAGCGATCAGGTCATCAGCATGCAAGACATTTTTCTGTTTCAGAAGCGCGGCTTGGGACCCAACGGCAAAGTCCTGGGACGCTTCTATGCCACCGGCATCGTGCCCAAGTTCGCCGAGAAGCTGACGGCGGCGGGAATTCCGCTGACCACCAGTTTGCTCGATTTCTCCGAGGAGGTGTAGGACGCGATGAAAGCCGTCGCCACGGAGATACTGGGGGCAACGATCTTTAAGCGGACGCGCCGTTGCCCCCGCTCGCAACCGGTCCAACCGGCGCAACCCGCCCAGCCGAAGAGAAAGAGCCGGCCATGTTTCTGATGGTTCTGATCTTCTTTCTGCTGCTGTTGCTGAGCTTCGCAGTGATCCTGCTGATCACCCGGCAGACGGCGGTGGAGCGCACCATTGAAGGGCGCATTGCCAACCTGCACAATTCGCAAAAAGAGATAGTCACTCCCTGCCCGGAGACCGCTGCCATCGTCAAGCACAACCGGCTGAGCCAGATCAGCTGGCTGGACAATCTGTTGCAGCGCTGGGACCTGGCGCAGCATCTGCGGCTGCTGATCGCCCAGGCCGAAAGCTCCTGGAGCGTTGCCGGAGTACTGGCCGGCATGGCCCTGCTGGCCGTGGTGGGCTATGGCATCGGCTACTACGAACTGCCCGGCCCCTGGCTGCCCTTGCCGGTAGCTCTCGCCCTGGCCGTCGCGCCTTATCTGCCGCTGCGCTACCGGCGGGCCCAGCGGTTGAAGAAGTTCAATCGCCAGTTGCCCGAGGCCATCGACCTGATGAGCCGCGCCCTGCGGGCCGGCCACTCCCTGACCGCGGCCATCGAGATCGTGGGCGAAGAATGTCCCGAGCCGGTGCGTACCGAGTTTCGCGAAGTCTATCGTCAGCAGAATTTTGGCCTGCCGGCGCGCGAGGCTCTGGTGCAGCTGGCTCGCCGTATTCCCCTGCCCGAACTGAATTTCGTGGTTACCGCCATGCTCCTGCAAAAAGAAACCGGCGGCAATCTGGTGGAAATTCTTGACCGCACCACCGCGGTGATTCGCGAGCGCCTGCGGATTGAAGGCGAGATCCGCATCTACACCGCGCAGGGCCGGCTCACCGGCTGGATCCTTTCGCTTTTGCCGGTCGCCATGTTCTTTCTGTTGAGCCTGGCCAACCGCGGCTATACCCGCGTCCTGATCGAGGATCCCACCGGCCGAAAGCTGGTTTATACCGGGCTGGGGCTGATGCTGCTGGGCGGGTTGGCCATCCGCAAGATCGTGAACGTGAAGGTATGAATGCCATAAGCCCGTTAATGCTGATCAGCCTGCTGGTGACCGTCTTCTGCGCTCTAGCCCTGATCCCGGTGTTTCTGCTGATGCGCCCCTCCCATGAGAGCAAGCGTCTGATGGACGTTACCCGGGCGCCTTTGCGGCTGCAGGACAGCGCAGTAGCCGCGCGCAGTTGGGCCACGCGCCTGCTACTGGGCACGGTGCACTTCGTGCGCACCCGGCTGGGGCTGGCGCAAGACGAGAAGCTGCGCCAGAAGCTGTTGGCTGCCGGTCTGCGTCAGGCCAGCGATGTCGACACCTACTTTGGTATTCGTCTGCTGGGCCCGGTGCTGGCGGTGCTGGCCGGCACTTTCATTCGTAGCAACACCATCTTCTGGATCCTGGCCTTGATGGCGCTGGCTTATCTGGCGCCCGATGTCTGGGTGAACTACCGCATGCGCCAGCGCCGGGAGCATATCCGCCTGGGCTTGCCCGACGCGCTGGACCTGATGGTGGTCTGTGTCGATGCCGGCCTGGGGATCGATCAGGCGCTGCTGCGCTCCGGCCAGGAGCTGGCGCTCAGCCAGCCGGAAATTTCCGAAGAGTTTATCCAGATCAACTTCGAGCAGCGGGCCGGCAAGCCCCGCATCGAGGCCTGGCAAAGCATGGCTGATCGCACCAAGCTGGATACGGTCAAAAGTTTTGTTCACACGCTGGCCCAGACCGACCGCTTTGGCACGCCCATCGTAAAGGCCTTGCGGGTGTTTGCCGACGGAGCTCGCCAGAAGCGCCGCCAGCAGGCCGAGGAGGCGGCGGCCAAGACCACCGTCAAGCTGATTTTCCCGCTGGTGCTGTTCATCTTTCCCAGCATCTTCATCGTGCTGCTGGGGCCGGCGGTCATTTTGATTGCGAAGAACTTGAAAGGAATTTTCCAGTAGCCGGAAATGATCAAACCGATAAGGAGGCAAAAGCGATGGATACAGTCACAGTGGTTCGCGTGATCGCTGCGGCATTAGTCGTGGTGCTGTTGGGCGTCGTCGTCATGCGACGCAAAAAACATGCGTAGTTCCAGCCGGCCGCAAGCTGGGCTGAAACGCCGTGAAATCGAGGTCGCCAATACGACCCGAGGCACTGGCCTGGGCACCCACCTCCGCGTGGCAGACAATGCGCTGTCCCGGGCCGTGGGTCTGCTTGGCCAACCCTGTCTGGATTCCGGAGGCGGACTGCTCATCGATCCGTCCTCCGGGATTCATACCTTTGGCATGCGCTTTGCCATCGACGTGATAGCCCTGGATCGCCACCTGCGCGTCCGCGGCTTGTGGGAGAACCTCGGGCCCTTCCGCATCGCGGGCTTGAGCTGGAAAACCGTTTGCATCCTGGAGCTGCCCGCAGGCGTCATCCGCGACAGCGCTACCCGCATCGGCGATCAACTGGAGATCAGGAGATAGAGCTCCGGTTTGGCCGGCACGGGTATAGAACTTTGTGCCCAGCCGTTCGCCCTTTGAGCAGGATGCGAGAAAGTACTGGCTCGGGTAGTGTGGATCTTCAGGTCCGCGTCAAAGTTGTTTTCAATTTCCAGAGCCGGCTTTCACAGTTTGCTCAAAAACTCGTTCGGAGCCGGTTTTGAAGGGGCGCAGCTTCAGCTGCGTCGTTGCCTGCCCTTTTGAATTTGTTATCCCGAGCCGGTTTCGCAGTTTGCCGAAAAACTCGCCGAGAGGGGTGGTTAGGGTAGTGCGGCGCTTCAGCGCCGCGTATAAGCCCTTCGTTTTGTCATCCCGAGCCGGCTTCACAGTTTGCTGAAAACTCTCTGCGGCGCTACGTTCGGGTAGTGCGCCGCTTCAGCGGCGCGTCCAAGCCCTTTATTTTTGTCATCACGAGCCGGCTTCAGCCGGCGACAGATCTGCTGTGGACACTTTTCAGCGGCCTCTTCTATCGCTCTCCCAGCGCAATCGATTCTGTAATCTTGTCATCCCGACTGAGGACTTCAGTCCGAGCGGAGGGACCTGCTGTTGCCGGCCAGCGGACGAGATTACAGCCCCCAAATCCTCGATCCATGACCACCGAACACATCACTGCCAACAGCAACACCGCCGCGAACATCTGTACCGCAGTTCCTGGCGGGAAACATCACCATTCAGGGCAGCCGACGCTTGAGGCAAAGACTCGAGCCGAACCGGTATCGAAATCGCCCTGAAAACGGTGCATCCAGAACTTAGTGCCACCTGGTTTACCTCTTCGTACTAGGGCGTTGGGGACCACGCAAGTTCATGGAGGCGAAGTGAGTTACCTAAATCGATGGAGAACTGTCAGGTATATTGTTGCAATTTCTTGCATCTCCCGCGTGTCAAGTAACGCATTTTTAAGGAAAATTTGCGGTACTTGGATTGCACCAGACGGGAATAGACCGCCTAAAACCAGGCGTCCGTTTCGACTTGGAAGTCCGTCGGACGCGGGCCGGTTCGGCGAGAAAAGCGGTTTCCATCCCGTAAGGGTCGTAGCTGAAAGGCTGGCGGCGCCGGGAGTTGTGTAGTTTGTACAGCTTGCATGGATTGCGGAGCTCAATGGATTTAGATTCAATAAGTTCCTTGAGTTTCGGATTCGCATCGTAGTTGAACTGCTAGGCAGGCGGTGCGCATGCTGGTTGTTGTTCAGTGACGGTTCTGTTGTCGTGCGGGAGTCTCTGTCGCGCCACGCGGAGCAATCCCCGGCTCAGAAGTGCGGTGTCTCTGAGCCACAGATTTGCGTCGCTTGCTAGCCAGGGTTCCCACTGCGGTGCGCCGGAAGCCTTTAGCCCCTCACTTCCGTCGCGGCATTTCGCAGTTTTGGAGTTTGGGGCAGATGTCATAAGACATTCTGTTTTGCACATGGGACCGAACCGGCAAACCCCTGTGGGAGGGAAGGGATTATGCGCAAGTTCTTGCTGCTGGCTGTAATGCTGTTGGGGGCCGTATCTGTTGCCTACGCTGGGCCCACGGAGTTTGAATTCCTCGGATTTACCGACGGGAATTGGCAGCTCGGTTATCCGTATTACATCACTCCGGGTCCGGCTAGTTTTATCCAGGCCGTGATGTGCGATGACTATCTTCATGGGGGCTCGGTCGGGGAAACCTGGGAAGCCAATGTCACCGACCTGGGCAGCAACAATGTCAGCCTGACTCGCTTCGGCCACATGGAAAGCGCCCTCGGTCTGGCCTACTATCACCAAGCCGGATGGATCTTGCTGGAGACGGTCACCGAGCCCATGGGTCAGTGGATGGACATGAACGAAGCCGTGTGGCATATTTTTGATCCCAGTTCGCCCATCGACGCCGGTGGTTTGGCGTGGCTGGCAGCCGCCCAGGCTGAAGCCAGGCTGGGATTTCCCGGCGTGGACTTCAACAAGGTCTACATTATTACGCCGGTAAATCAATACGATCCGAACGACAATGACATTCAGGAGTTCATGTACATCGGCAACGATCCTTCCTCCAGTGGTTCGCCGGGAGCCGCGACTCCCGAGCCGGCTTCACTGGCCTTGCTGGGTACGGGCGCACTTGGACTGTTTGGCCGAAAGTATCTCAGTTGATACGTAGGGGTTGCTAACTGGCAACCGCATTGTTTCCTCTCTCGATAACGCTCTCGGATACAACTCTTTCTTGCCTCCGGGAGCGTTTCCGTTCATAATTGGTCGTGCACGCCTACGCGCTCCACCCTGTTCGCGCCGAAACGCTGGCGGACGGGGCTCCCCTGAAAACGGGGCCTTCGGGACGCAACTTCCGGCAGCACAAATCTTCAAAACAGAGGGATCGATGTCGGCAAAGTACATCTTTGTGACCGGTGGCGTGGTGTCTTCTCTCGGCAAGGGACTGGCTGCAGCCTCCATTGGCTGCCTGATGGAGAGCCGGGGCCTGAAAGTCACGCTGCAAAAGTTCGATCCCTATCTCAACGTCGATCCCGGCACCATGTCGCCGTTCCAGAATGGGGAAGTCTTCGTCACCGACGATGGCGCCGAGACCGATCTCGATCTCGGCCATTACGAACGCTTCACCCATAGCAAGCTGACTCGCGACAATAACTGGACCACCGGCCGCATCTACGAAACCATCATCGCTAAAGAGCGCCGCGGCGATTATCTGGGCAAGACCGTGCAGGTCATTCCTCACGTCACCAACGAAATCAAGAGCGCCATGAAGAAGGTGGCGCAGGATGTCGATCTCGCCATCATCGAAATCGGTGGTACGGTGGGCGACATCGAATCTCTGCCATTCATCGAGGCGATCCGGCAGATGCGCCAGGAATTGGGACGCGAGAACACACTCTTCGTCCATGTCACCCTGGTCCCCTATATCGCCGCCGCCGGGGAACTGAAGACCAAGCCTACGCAGCACTCGGTCAAGGAGTTGCTCAGCATTGGAATTCAGCCCGATATCCTACTCTGTCGTACCGACCGTTTTCTCTCCAAAGACATCAAGTCGAAAATCGCGCTTTTCTGCAACGTGGCAAACGAAGCGGTGATCACCGCCAAAGACGTGGCCTCAATTTACGAGGTGCCGCTGGTGTTCGCCCACGAGCAGGTGGATCGGCTGGCCTTGCAATACTTGCACATCGATGCCCGGGAACCTGATTTGACCCGGTGGGAAGAGCTTGTCCACCGGGTTTATAACCCTAAGGACGAAGTTACAATCGGTATCGTCGGCAAGTATGTCGAGTACGAAGATTCCTACAAGTCACTGAAAGAAGCGCTGGTACACGGCGCGCTTGCCCACAACTTGAAGCTCACCGTGAACTGGATTGAAGCTGAAGGCCTGGAGCAGAAAGATCAGAGCGTGCAGGCGCAGCTGGAACATGTGGATGGAATCCTGGTTCCTGGCGGCTTCGGCAAACGCGGCATCGAAGGCATGCTGAAGGGTATTCAGCACGCGCGGGAGAATAAGGTGCCGTATTTCGGAATCTGTTTGGGCATGCAGACCGCCTGCATTGAATTCGCTCGCCATGTATGCGGCTTGGAGCAGGCCAACTCCAGCGAGTTCGATCCGGCGACGCCGCACCGCGTGATCTATAAGCTGCGCGAGTTGCGGGGCGTGGAAGAGTTGGGCGGCACCATGCGACTGGGCGCCTGGACCTGCAAGCTGGAACCGGGATCGCTCGCTTACCAGGCCTATGGCCAATCTGAAATCAGCGAGCGCCATCGTCATCGTTACGAATTCAATCGCGAGTACGAGAGCCCTTTAACCGCCGGGGGCCTGCGCATCAGCGGTTCCACTCCTGACGGGACCTACGTAGAGATCGTCGAACTCGCCGACCACCCATTTTTCCTGGGCTGCCAGTTCCATCCCGAATTCAAGTCAAAGCCGCTGGAGCCGCATCCGCTGTTCTCGGCTTTCGTCAAAGCAGCGTACGAGAACCGCCAGCGCCGCGAGCAGGTAGGGCAAGATGTTGAGGTAGAATTGTTCCATCGTCCGGAGAAGGTGAAGCGCTGACTCCGATGGGGGTGCACGAGTGGAAATCTACGCCGACTTAAAGATCACCGGAGAGGATAATCTCGAGCAGTTCCTGGAATCTCTAGGCGATACGTTGCCGGAGGGTTGGTCGCGCAATCACAAAGCGGAGGCTGGGCTATCGGTACCGCCTAAATGGAGGCAGTATTGCTTCCACTGTGACTCGCGAGCTGGGCGCATCGCTGGTGACGTGTGGGTTTCTTGCTCGCTGCAAGAGGGCGCCTACGTCTCAAACGTGCTGCCTGGGGGCGAAACCGGACTCTCGAGCCTTACGCCCGCCCAGTACCATGAAATACTCGAAAGTTTCAGGGATGAGGTTCTTCTGCCAGTGACGAGAGGTAAGCACCTGCAAGTTTATCTTGGGGACTACACCGTAGATATTGAGCACTGGCTTTCTGAGGATTCGGCGAAACTACTCCGCGGTTTTTCCCGGCTGGCGAACAAGTCAACCGGTTCGTCACATCCACTGGATCGCAAGCGGTGGTTGGATTTCGTTATCACTGCCCACCGCGAGCATTCCACATTGCATGCGGACGAACTGGGAAGGTGGCTGGTCGAAAGTGAGGGCTGGACGGACGACATGGCTGAGCACCTCGCTGTGCAATATCAGTTTGGGCGAGATCTTCTGCAACAGCTGAACAATGAGTAAGCCAATATCCGCGTTGGTGAGCGACATTCTGTCCTCACGCGCCCCAGTTATCCTCTGGGACACATGCGCACTGTTGGATATCATGAGGGCTGTCTATAGAACTGAGGTCGATAGCCGATCTGTGGATCGCGCACAGAGATTGTCGTCACTCCTCTCCGTGCGACCAAGGAAGATTTGGTCTCTAGCCAGTGAGATTGTGGAGCAAGAGTTTCAGACCTATGAACTGGCGGTCCAATCGGAACTCTACACACTCCTTGATGCCTTGGATATTTGCGCCACGGATCTCACCAGGAGTGGCCGATACACCGGCAGTTATTCAGCGACAACCCCTTTTGCGCTTACTCTGCACCAGCTCTCAGCGGAGCTGATAAGCAAGAGTCAAATAGCTGCGTTGGACACAAGCTGCGATAGACGCGCGGCCTACCGCATGGCTGCGGTTGTGCCGCCCTGTCGCAGTCGAGGCAGCAACAACAGCGCGGACTGTCGCATCATTGAGCACTACTTAGAGATTGCCAGGCAATTGTCAGCCGCAGGCTTCTCCTTTCGCGTCGTGTTCGTGAGTTCCAATAAAAGGGACTATGGCGAACCGAGTAACATAAAATACGTCCTCGGCGTGGAGTTCTCCACCGTGAAACTCGACTATGTTAAAGATGCCCATGCGGCGGCCGAACTGCTCGGAATTTGACTAGCCCTTTCCAAGTCGGCGATGTTTCCATCGGCGGAGGCCAACTCTTCCTCATCGCCGGACCGTGCGTTATCGAGAGCGAAGCTCACGCCTTGAAGATGGCAGAGGCGATCGCCGACATCGCCCGGCAAAAGAAACTGCCGTACATCTTTAAGGCGTCCTACGACAAGGCTAATCGCACTTCGATTCACAGTTTTCGCGGACCCGGCCTGGAAGAAGGTCTGCGCATCCTGCGCAAGGTTCGCGACACCGCCCACGTTTCCGTGCTCACCGACGTACACGAAGCTGCGGATGTACCGAAGGCAGCCGCTGCGGTCGACGTGATCCAGATCCCCGCATTTCTCTGCCGGCAGACTGGTTTGCTGATCGCGGCCGGGAAGAGCGGCTGCGCCGTAAACGTCAAGAAGGGGCAATTCGTTTCGCCTTGGGACATGCGTCACGCGGTCGAGAAGGTTCGCGAGGCCGGCGGTGAGCGCGTCTTCCTCACTGAGCGCGGCAGCAGCTTCGGCTACAACAATCTGGTGGTCGACATGCGTTCGCTGGCCATCATGCGTCACTTCGCGCCGGTGGTTTTCGATGGCACGCATTCAGTGCAGCTTCCGTCTGCGGGAGCGGGCAATGGAGAGACGCCTGCCGTGAGCGGAGGCCAGCCCGAATTCATTCCGCTTCTGGCGCGAGCTGCCGTTGCCGCCGGAGTGGACGGAATCTTCCTGGAAGTGCACGACAATCCGTCGCAAGCCAAATCCGACGGCGCCAACGCCCTCGACCTGAAACTCCTGCCCGACGTCATCGACCAGTTGATCGCCATTCAATCGGTGGTGAAGTAGAGCAGGCTATCGCGAACGTTATGCGTGAAGCGGCGCTCCTCTCATTGACGTGTCATCCCGACCGAGGACTTGAGTCCGAGTGGAGGGACCTGCTGTTCTTTGTCTCAGGAATACGGTTTGTGAAAAGCAGGTCCTTCGACTGCGTTCGGACGCGGGCGCGTCCTCACTACGCTCAGGATGACACCTCAGATCGCAAACGCTCCAGCCTCCGATCGCGCTAACATCTCCTGATGGCTAAACTCTTCTCGTCCCCCCGTTTTCTCGCCATCTATTCCGGCGTCCTTACTTTGATCTTCGCGGTCACTGTGATCGCAGCTTTCTCCAAGCCCACCGCCCGGCAGAAATTCGCTGAGATCGACGTCGAGCGCATCAACATCGTTGAGCCCGACGGCACCTTGCGCATGGTGATCTCCAACAAGTCAAAGTTTCCCGGCATCATCATTAAGGGCAAAGAGACGCCGCATCCCGATCGCCAGACGGCCGGCATGTTGTTCTTCAACGACGAGGCCACGGAGAACGGTGGGCTGATCTTTGGCGGCAGCAAGGACCAGCAGGGCAAAGTCAGCAGCTACGGCCATCTCAGCTTCGATCAATACGAGCAGGACCAGGTCTTCACCATCGACGCCGGCGAGGAAGACGGTAAGCGTACTTCGGAGCTTCGCATTCTTGACCAGCCCGATCACCCCATCACCGAAGATCTTGACGAGGCGGCCAAGGTTGCACGGCTTCCGCAAGCTGAGCAAGCAGCCGAGTGGCAGAGGTATCGCGCTGGCAAGCCTCATGCCGAGCCACGCATTTTTCTGGGCCGCAGTGATGACCGCTCAGTTGCTTTGCGGTTGAAAGACGTGCAGGGACGAGATCGTATCGTGGTCAAAGTGCAGCCCGACGGCTCGCCCGTGCTGCAATTCCTCGACGAGCAAGGAAAGATCACCGCCCAGTTGCCCCCGGCCCCCACGCACGGTTCGTAGGGTCAGGAGTGATCCATTTCGGCAACGATTTCGATGTCGATTTTGCACCTTTAGCTGGTGGAAACCGCCCCTTTGGCCGTAAAATATTGGGAGTTTCCCAGTTGGCCGCTATCCTCTCAGTAAGGTCCGAATCGACCGCAGTATCACTGTGTCCAACTGAAGTGCTTCAAGTCGTCCGCTGTGGCGGAGAACAAAAGGAGTTCTGACTTTGTCCAACCATCGCTACCTGTTTACCTCCGAATCCGTGACCGAGGGTCACCCTGACAAGATTGCCGATCAGATTTCCGACGCGATCCTGGATGCCTGCCTGAAGGAAGATCCCTACAGCCGGGTAGCTTGTGAGACGCTCACCGCAACCGGCCTGGTCGTGATTGCCGGAGAAATTACCACCAAAGCTTATGTCGATTTCCAGACGCTGGTGCGCGGCGTGGTCGCCTCCATCGGCTACGACAATGCGTTGTATGGCTTCGACTCCAACACTTGCGCGGTCATCTCCAGCATCAACAAGCAGTCAGGCGACATCGCCATGGGAGTTGATACCGGAGGCGCCGGCGATCAGGGCATGATGTTCGGCTACGCTACCAACGAGAACAGTACCTATATGCCGACGCCTATCTTCCTGGCGCACCGGCTGTGCGAAAAGCTCACGGAAGTCCGCAAGAATGGCACCCTGCCTTACCTCCGGCCCGACGGCAAATCCCAAGTCACGGTGGAATACGACGAGAACCACAAGCCAGTCCGCATCGATGCGGTTGTCATCTCGTCACAGCATTCGGAAACGGTTTCCAACGATGACCTGCGCGCCGACATTCTGAAGCACGTGATTCAGGCTGCGCTTCCCGCCGAAATGCTGGACCAGGACACTAAGTATCACATCAATCCCACTGGACGCTTCGTTATCGGCGGCCCCATGGGCGACACCGGACTGACCGGCCGCAAGATCATCGTCGACACCTACGGCGGCATGGGTCGTCATGGCGGCGGCGCCTTCAGCGGCAAAGATCCGACGAAGGTCGACCGCTCGGCTTGCTACATGGCGCGCTACATCGCCAAGAACATTGTCGCGGCCGGATTGGCCGACCGTTGCGAAGTGCAGTTGGCCTATGCCATCGGCGTGGCCGAGCCGGTCAGCGTCCTGATCGACACTTTTGGCACTGCGAAGATCGACGAGAAGAAGATTGCCGACCTGGTTCGCGGCAATTTCAAGCTGACCCCGAAGGGCATCATGGAGTCGCTGAACCTGCGTCGTCCGATCTATCGCAAGACCGCAGCCTACGGACACTTCGGCCGCAACGATCCGGACTTTACCTGGGAAGCCACCGACAAGGCCGGCGCTCTGCGCGAGCAGGCTGGCCTGGCTGGTGCGACGGCACAGAAGTCCGCAAAGGCAGCGAAGTAAACAGTTGTCAGTTGTCAGTGCCCAGTTGTCAGTTGACGATCGCGAGTTTGCTGGGGACGTTGCGAAAACCCCTTGCATGAACTCCGATTCGGAGGAATGCGACTGGGCGCGAACATCCCAGCCCCGAAGGGGTGAAAGAGCGTAGCCCAGCGCTTCAGCGCTGGGTTAGCTTCGAATAGTAATCCGAGTCCCGTAGGGACGACAGAGGCACTCCTTTGGAGCATTGACTCGCTCGTAAACGGCCCCCGAAATAGTACGGGGCTTTAAAGTCAAAGCCGGCAACGCCGCTTCGGCTGCATCCGGAAACCAGATACAGGAAACGAGAGAACAGAAATCACTATGTCCACTACACCCGTTCGCGCCGCCGGCGATGTCGCCAATCTCGCACTTGCCGATATGGGCAAGAAGCGCATTGATTGGGCCAACCAGTCCATGAAGGTCTTGCAGATCATCCGCAAGGACTTCATCAAGAACCAGCCGCTGAAAGGCATCCGCATCTCCGCCTGCCTGCACGTCACGGCTGAAACCGCTAACCTGGCCATCACCTTGCGGGACGGAGGCGCCGACGTTGTTCTCTGCGCCTCCAATCCGCTGTCGACTCAGGATGATGTTGCGGCCTGTCTGGTGCGCGACTACAACATCCCGGTCTACGCCATCAAAGGCGAAGACAACGATACCTATTACGCGCACATTATGTCGGCGCTCGATCACAAGCCGCAGATCACCATGGACGATGGCGCCGATCTGGTCACCACCGCGCTCACCAAGCGCACTGACGTGCTTGACGGCGTGATTGCCGGAACCGAAGAAACTACCACCGGCATCATTCGCCTGCGCGCCATGGCCAAGCAGGGCGTACTGCGCTATCCCATCATCGCGGTCAACGATGCCGACACCAAGCACCTGTTCGACAATCGTTACGGCACCGGACAGTCCACCATCGACGGCATCATTCGCGCCACCAACTTCCTGCTGGCCGGCTCCAAGTTTGTCGTCGCCGGCTACGGCTGGTGCGGTCGCGGGCTGGCCAGCCGCGCTCGCGGCCTGGGCGCTGAGGTCATCGTCACTGAAATCGATCCCACGAAGGCGATCGAGGCCGTGATGGACGGTTTCCGGGTGATGAGCATGGACGAGGCTGCGAAGCTGGGCGACGTCTTCTGCACCGTCACCGGCAACAAGAGCGTGCTGCGCAAAGAGCACTTCGAAGTGATGAAGGACGGAGCTATCGTTTCCAACTCCGGCCACTTCAATGTCGAGATCGATATTCCGGCGCTGGAGAAAATGTCGTCCTCGAAGCGCACCACTCGCGTCTCGGTAGAGGAGTACTCGCTGAAGGACGGCCGCAAGATCAACCTGCTGGGCGAAGGCCGTCTCATCAATCTGGCTTCCGCCGAAGGTCATCCGCCGTCTGTGATGGACATGAGCTTCGCCGATCAGGCGCTGTCGTGTGAATATCTGGTAAAGAATCACGCGTCCCTGGAGAAGAAGGTCTACGTGGTTCCGGAAGATCTCGACAAGCGGGTGGCCAAGCTGAAGCTGGAGTCGATGGGCATCAAGATCGATCGCCTCACTCCCGAACAGGAAGAATATCTGGCCAGCTGGAACGAAGGAACGTAAACCAGTTGTCGGTTGTCAGTTGTCAGTGATGCCGGCAAACGACAGCGCTTTAGCCTTAACGGCCGAAGCGAGCTTTGAAAGGGCACGGCCTCAGTCGTGCCGAAGAAGTAGAACTCAACGTCGGGGCTTTAGCCCCGTTCGATCAGAGGGGCGGCAGCGATGCCGCCCTTTTCTTGATCATCCGCAGCTGCTTTGAACTGTCATCCTGAGCGCAGCCGTGCCGCTTTTGCACGGCGGAGTCGAAGGACCCCTATAGCTCTCAACCCTCTGTCATCCTGAAGGATCCCACGTTATCCCAACTGAAGGGCGAACGTGGGGCACACACCGGCTTTCTTGAAAGGGCGCAGCTTCACAAGGAGGCTGGCTGTATAATGCCCCTGCTTTGTCGTCAACAGGAACCCAATTTCGGAATCAGGTGAGGAGATTCGAGATGAAAGGATTTACCAAGAAGGTTGGGCTGTATGTGGCGTTGTTGCTGGCCGCATTGGTCCTCGTTCCCTCGGCTTTATGCCAAGGTCTGCCGTCATTCGGAAACGTAGTGATCGTGGTGGGCGAGAACACGGATTTCAGTACGTCCTACAATTCCACGAACATGCCCTATTTGACTTCCCTGGCCAACCAGTATGGGCTCGGCGTGAACTACTACTCGGACACGCATCCTTCGATTGGCAACTATCTCAACTTAGCCACCGGGTATATTCTCACCGACAACGACAGTGAGACCCCTGAAACCTTTCCAGTTTCGTTGAATAACATTGCTCTCGAGGTGCAGAACGCTGGCGGGACCTGGAAGGACTATGTGGAGAACATTCCTGGCGCCTTCGTTTGCCCCGGGCTACATCCGGGAACTTACTACGTTCGGCATGATCCACTCGAATACATGACGACCATCAATACAGAGAGAAGTAACTTTGTGTGCTATAACCAGTTCGCCAAGGATGCGATGTTCCATCGCCTGCCCAATCTCTCATGGCTGGTGCCCAATGGCTGCGATGACGCGCACGACTGCTCCATCTCGACCTTCGACTCCTGGCTGCACCAGACGATCGGACCTTTGCTCGCGAGTCCCTACTTCAGGCCAGGCGGAACGGGTCTGCTCATCATCGTATTTGACGAGAACAACGACGACGGAAACCCGGATTGCGAGACCACGACCGAAGGACAGGGCTGCGGCGGGCGGGTTGAACTGGTCGTGATCAGCCCCTACAGCAAAATGGGATACCAATCACCCGGCGGCGACAGCCGGAACTACAACAACAGTTATGACGAAGGAGACATCCTGCGCCTGATGTCGCAGGGACTCGGTCTGCCCACCTCCAACCTGGGCTGGGCTACCAACGGAGTGCCGATGGCTGATTTCTTCTCCAGCGGCAACGGCCCAAAATAAACCTGTCCGTATAAGGGCGGCATTTACTAGTCGACCTTTCGTTTGTGAATTGGCCTTGCGTCAAGGCACGGCTTCAGCCGTGCCGAAAAGTAAAACTCAACTTCGGGGCTTTAGAGCAGTTCCTTAGTAGCTATATCCTGAAAGGTTTAATTGACGATAGAGTGGCAATGGCGATCTCTGCAGCGTCGATGCCACGAGCCTATTCGGACGATTTGCGCTGCAAGCTTCTGGAAGC
>JBAVSY010000096.1:0-79051 GCA_049695855.1 Candidatus Korobacteraceae bacterium
GCGAAGAACGACGCGCCCCGGCGGCGCAAGAATTCCAGCACGGCTCGCGCGCTCTCACTCAGCACGCGCTCAAAACCTTGCTCATCTTCGATGCGTGGCTGCATCCAGTCGGAGTCATCACGGACAAAGAAGGTAATCGGCGCAACACTGGTGGGAACCACCCGGCGCCGGCCTTCGTGCGAATCTTCCAGCGTAGCCGGATGCGGCGACAGCCTTCCCCAGCCCACCGCTCCGGTCAGGCAAAGTTGATCGAGCGCAGCCGGATCGTAATTGTTGATCCGCGATGCCAGAATCTGTTTCTCCCAGGCGTTAGCTGGAATTTCGAAACCTTGCAATTGCCGGACGGCTTCCAGCAGGCCCCGCTCGCCGCTCAACTGCGAACCGGGAGCTACGTGCTGCCAACGCAGCAGCCAGCGCATGAATTGCGCCGCCGTGACGGGCTCAACTTGTTTGCGCAGCGTCGCAACCGTGAGGTGATGGATGCGCGCCAGCAAACGCCGCTCGCACCATTCGACATTCTGCAGCTCGCTCGATGGACCTTCAACCTGCACGGGTTGATTCGCCATGTTCGGAGCCGGCTGCCCCGTCCAAGCTTCTTTTGCTTGGGCGGGGTTTTTCGCCTGAAGTCCCGTAAAATTCCCTCGCAGAATCGATCCCGCAGCTTCCAAACGCAGCAAAGCTTTTTCCACGTCAGCCATGGGCAATCCCAGCCAGTAGGAAAGCGCGCTCGATGTCACTGGACCGCAATGCATCATCCAGCCAGTGACCATTGCCAGGACGGCGTCGTCACGCGAAGGAGTATTCGACGGCAGCTCCGGCGGCGTCACCTCGAATTGCGCTTCCGGAAAAATCAGTGCAAAATCCTTGGCTCGTTCCGACGCGACGATATAGCAACGTCCCTCAATGTTCGTCGGGTGCCCCGTCCAAGCCTCTTTTGCTTGGGCGGGTATTTTCGCGCGCACTGCCCGCCAGCCTTCCATTAACTCGGCGACCAGGGGAACCCAACTGCTGATCGCCTGCTGCCAATCCTCGTCGGCAATTTCTTCGGGCACGGCAACCAGGGTTTGCAGGGTGTCGTGCAATTCATCGCTATCGCGAACATCGGGCCGCGCCTCTTCCCGCACGCGAGCGATGGCCTGCTGATCCAGCCTGCCTACCTCATTGAGCACCGCCTCAGGCAACATACGCCGCATCTGCACCGCGCGGGCCCGGCGCTCCTCCAGCGGAGCATCATCCAGATAGGCATAGGGATTCGCGTTCAGAATCTCGTGCGAAAACTGCGATGGCACGGGCGTATCCACAGCGACACAGCGAATCGCGCCACTGCGAATGCCGTCCAGTACCCGGCGCAATCCGTCAATGTCCATCGCCTCTGTGAGGACATCCTTCATCACTTCCTTCACCAGCGGATGCTCGGGAATCTTAATGTCTCCCTCGATGTTCTCCTGACACGCTGCAACGTCGGGAAAGACCGATGCCAGGAGATCGTCGCTGCGGATGCGCTGAATCTGCGGCGGAACTTTCTTGCCACCCATGAAGCGCAGCAGCGCCAGCGACCGATTAGCATCCCAGCGCCAGCGGGTGGCAAAGATTGGCGAAGCCAGCGCGGCTTGCTCCAGAATCTCCTGCACGGTTTCGGTTTGCAGATAGTGAAAGACATCGCTGAGAGGAAAACTGTGTTGCTCAGCCAAGGCGATGTTGAGGCCGTTGTCAGTTGCAGCAGCCTGCAACTCAAAATTGAAGGACCGGCAGAATCGCTTGCGCAGCGCCAGTCCCCAGGCCTTGTTCACTCGTCCGCCGAAAGGCGCGTGGATGATGAGTTGCATCCCGCCACCTTCATCGAAGAAGCGCTCAGCGATGATGGTCTGCGTGGTGGGCACGTCGCCCAGCACGGCGCGTCCGATCACCACATACTCGATCGCCTGCTCGGCGCCGGCATCGTCCAGTCCGCATTCGTCTTTTAGCCAGGCAATCGCATTCTGTACCTCGGGAGAGGATTCCAATCCGCGCAAACGGATCTTGGGTTGTGTCTCCTCGCCGCCCTCGGGATTCGCCGGCACCGGCAGCGGCGTAGTGTTGGGCAGCAGGTCGCTAATGCTCTGGCGCACCTCAGCCACATGCAGGGACAGTTCATCGGTGCGCCCGGGAGCCTCGCCGCGCCAGAACGGAATGGTTGGCGGCGCTCCGTGCGCATCCTCAACCACCAGGCGGCCGGAATTGGACTCGACCCGCCGAATCCGCCACGACGTGTTGCCCAGCAACATGATGTCGCCCGCCAGGCTCTCCACCGCGAAGTCTTCATCGACCGTACCAACGACGATCTCCTCGGGTTGGGCCAGCACGGTGAACAGCGCAGTCTCGGGAATGGCGCCACCGCTGGTAATCGCCGCCAGCCGCGCTCCTCGGCGCGCCCGCAGACGACGGTTCACCATGTCGCGAAACAGGTACGCGCCATACCGGCCGCGCTTGGCGGCGATGCCCTGCGACAACATTTCCAGAATGCTGTCATACGCCTCGCGCTTCAAATCTTGATACGGGTATGCCCGACATACGCACTCGAACAGCGCATCTTCATCCCAGTCTTCACATGCGCACATGGCGACAATCTGCTGCGCCAGGATGTCCAGCGGCGCAGCAGGAATCTGGAGACGATCAAGGTCGCCTTGGCGAATGGCCCGCACCGCAGCCGCGCACTCCAGCAGATCGTCACGAGTGGTGGCGAACAGGCGCCCTTTCGGAACCGCTCCGCGCCAGTGACCGGCGCGTCCCACGCGTTGTAGAGTGACGGCGATCGAGCGCGGCGAGTTAATCTGGCAGACGAGATCGACCGTGCCGACGTCAATTCCTAACTCAAGCGATGCGGTCGCCACCAGCAAGCGAATCTCGCCATTCTTCAGCTTGCGTTCGGCCGCCAGCCGCAGCTTGCGAGCCAGGCTGCCATGATGCGCCGCCACCAGTTCTTCGCCGATACGCTCACCCAGGTGAAGCGTCACCCGCTCTGCCAGCCGCCGGGTGTTGACGAAGACCAGGGTCGAGCGATGCTGCAGCGCCAACTCGGCAATGCGATCGTAAATCTCGCCCCACATCTCATTGGTAGCGATGGGTCCGAGTTCAGAGGACGGCACCTCGACCGCAAGATCGAGTTTGCGCCGATGGCCGATGTTCACCACCGCCGGGGCCGGCCGTCCTGCGCCGGTGAGGAAGTGGGCAACTTCTTCAATCGGCTTCTGCGTTGCCGACAGCCCGATCCGTGTCGGCCGATTGGCGAGCAGGTCGAGCCGTTCGAGAGAAAGCGCGAGATGCGAGCCGCGCTTGTCGTCGGCAACAGCATGGATCTCGTCAACGATCACGGTCTCCACATGGCTCAGAATTAGACGACTGCTATTGGCGGTGAGCAGAATGTATAGCGATTCGGGCGTGGTGACCAGGATATGTGGCGGACGTTTCAGCATGTCGCGCCGCTCTTTCATCAAGGTATCGCCAGTGCGGACAGCAGTACGAATCTCCGGCATCAGCAGGCCGCGCTCGGCAGCCAGCGCCAGAATTTCTCCCAGCGGCCCGTCGAGGTTCTTCTGGATATCGTTGCCCAGCGCCTTCAGCGGCGAGACGTACAAGACCTCGGTACAATCGCGCAGCGAGCCGTCGAGCGCCTTACGAACCAGCCGGTCAATGCAGATGAGGAATGCGGAGAGCGTCTTACCTGAGCCAGTGGGAGCCGAGATCAGCGTGGTGCGACCGGCGAGAATCTCCGGCCAGCCTTGCTCCTGCGGCTCAGTAGGCGTGCCAAAGCGGCTGACGAACCATTCGGCCACCAGCGGATGCGCCCAAGCCAGTGCAACCGGAATTTCTCCCACAGACATCCAGTTATTTTATCAGATTTTCGCTAATTGTTCGCCGGGAGAGGTCCGCCTTTCGCTGTTCGCTCCGAGCCTTTAGCTCTTAGCTCTTAGCTCTTAGCAGTCTGGTCGCGCTTCCTTGTTACCGATGTCCGCCTACAGTTTGTATGCCGGTTGACCGATGGAAACGAGGCGACGCCCACGCACCTCTCCTGCCGGAAATGCACATACCACGTTTGCTAAGAGCTAAAGGCTAAGAGCTAAAAGCTAAGAGCTAAGAGCGAACAGCGTCCTGCGGCCCTACTGCTACACTTTCCCCATGTCCTCTGAGCGCGCAAAAAAGATCAAGCTGATGCTGTTTGACGTGGACGGCGTGATGACCGACGGAACGATTTTCCTGTTCCCTGCCCCGGGCGGAGGCGCGGGATCGGGAACCCACCAGCGCCGCGAGCAGATGGCCGACCAAGGCGGCTTCGGCATCGCCAGCCACGACGTCATCGAAGCCAAGGGCTTCAACGCGCACGATGGCGCCGGATTTTCGCTGGCTCGACTGGGTGGACTCAAGACCGGCATCATTACCAAGCGCATCTCCGAAACCGTTGCTCTGCGCGCCCGTGATCTGAAGATCGAGCACGTGTACCAAGGCCAGCACGACAAAGCCGCGGCATTTTACGAGATATTGGAGAAAGAGAAACTGAAGCCGGATCAAGTCTGTTATGTGGGCGATGACGTCATCGATCTGCCGGTGATGCGCCTATGCGGCTTGGCTATAGCCGTCAAGAATTCGCGTGAAGAGGTCATCCGCGAGTCCCACTATGTGACCCCGCATGAAGGTGGGAAAGGTGCTGTCCGTGACGCCTTCGAATACGTCCTGCGCGAGCAGGGGCAACTGGAGCGCGTCATCGATGAGTACATCCGTTCGCGAAGTGTTGTTCCAGCGACCAAGAGCGGATCCTAATTGAGCGCGTTCGGGAATAACGCAATACCCCAATTGTGGCGGAGGCCCAGCACCCGTAATACCAGCTTATTTGGCCGCAGCTGTCGGCGTTCCTTTCAGCACAATCACCAGCACGCGCCCGTCCGACTGAATCTTTCCGCCAGTCGCGGTTTTGGCTGACGTGATCGGCTTGGAGCGCGTCATGTACGACATCGCCTCCACTTGTCCTGCCTGTTGCAAAGTTGCACCGATGAAGTCGCGTTCGTTGTCGACGTCCTGATCGATCTTGTGGGTAATTGCGTTCGGCGAACGCTGGTCGCGCTCGATACCAACATCATGCGTCCCGGCACCCACCCAGATCGGTTGATTCTGCGGCGTCGCAAAAGGCGCATCCCAGATGCGGAAGTGATGCCTCTGCGCCGCCACCATCACCGCCTCGGCGCGTTGATAGCCAAAGTCCTGCGGCCGGCCAAACAAGTACAGCATGCTCATGGGCACAGAGACGTAGACGTTTTTCTGCAAGGTCGCCAGCAGCGCGCTGACCACCGCGTCTTTGTTTGTCTTGTCCGCCGGAATCCAGGCGGCCGCCTTCAGGGCGTCGGTCACTTGCTGTTGCGTTCCCACAATCACAAAATTGATCAGGTCTCCCGGATTACCTCCCTGCGCCTGATCGCTCACCCGATAAGGCAGCTTGGCATCCAGTTCGGCGAACAGCGGCTTGAAGTCATAGTTACTCTGGCCGGCAGCTGCTCCGCTAGCCGTCGCCGAACTGGTCGGGGTCCGATCGATGTGCACCTGATAGCCGCCATCGGGCGTCTGCATGGAATCCTGGTTGATCCCCAGATAGAGCCGTCCCGCGATAGGCGCCTGCACGGTCCCATTCGCCCCGATGAAGAAGGGTGTTGCTGCGTCGCTATTGCCCACCCGTCCCACCAACGCGCCTCGGCCGGCACTGGGCACCATAAGCGCACGCAAGGTGTCGACCCATCCGCGGGCGGCGCCGGCGGCGGTTATGCCGGAGTTGTTACCCATGTTCACGGTGCCTTTAGCAGTGATGTGCAGCTTGTCACCGGCTTCGACATCCATGCCCGTGTCAACCCACTTCTGGCTGCCGCTGACCGTAACGGTGAGGCTGGTATTGCTGGCCGCGCTGGTGGCGAGAGCAGCAGCGTTCGGAGCATAGCTCGCGCAGCAGGCCAAAAGAAAAGTGAGAGCTAACGCAATCACGATTGGACGTACCCGTTTCATCGAACCGAGAATAACGCTCCTCAAAGAAGTATAACCACGGCTTCGCGCTAAGGTTGCGGCCTGCGGCCGCGTAATCCTGTCGCGCCCTTCAATGTTGCGCCTCGCTGAACATGAATTTCCCCAGGTACATGGGATAGGACTTGGGCGGCGTCGTCTTGGCGGTGTCCACCGGATACGGCCCTTGCGTCAGGGTGGGAAATCCCCAGATATCGCCGCTGCGCATATCGATGACGACCTTGCCGTACATCTGCGCCGTGCCATCGGGCTTGCGAATCATGGTATAGCCCGGCTCGACATAGAACGGATAACCCTCCTCCACTTGCGCCCGGACCGGCGCCGGCTGAACGATAGGGCGAAGCAGCAGCACCCCCAACAGGGTTGCAATAACCACCAGCATTGCTTTGGCAAAGCGATCCAGCTTCATAGCTCCTCCTGGACGCACCGCGAATTCAGTTCCCTTCGCAACCCGGCGCATCGTGAACTCAAGTCATTCTTCTACCACTTTCGACCGTTGTCCCCAAAAACAGGATGCGAAATAACAGTCTTGCCTGTGACCGCTGTCACAAGCATGCGTTTGATTGGGTAACTACTATGGTTACGTGGCCGGCAGCTCGAGGTACGGGCGCGCGTCACACCCAGACACCGGCCGTGCGCCGGTGTGATGTTCTATATGCCCAAGTCGTCCACCTTCATCAAAGCGCTATGGAGTGCCCTGGTCGCGCTATGGATCACCGCCGCTTTCGAGGTGATGAAGCATGTGCTCTACGCGCGCGTGTCGATGTCAGAGTCCCATATCGCCACTATCATTTTCTGCGCACTTTTCGTATTTGTTCTTAGCCTGCTGAGCTCACAAAGCCGGCGAACCCAACTCAAGCAACTCCATGATGAGCAGTCGAATTTCGAGACGGTCGTCGAGCACCTGCCTGGGTTAACCTGCATCATTGGCACTGACAAGAAGATAGTGCGCTGGAACTCTCGCTTTCAAAACGTTCTGGGCTACTCCGCCCGGGAACTATCGAGAATGGTGGCGCGGGAGACCATCGCCGAGGACTACCGCGAACTGGTTCCCCAGCAGATGGGAGTGGCCTGGGAAAAGGGCTATGCCGATATGGAAGCCGCCTGGCTAACCAAGGACGGTAAGCGCATTCCCTGCTACTTGACTGGGGTAAAAATTCTTGTCGAGAACCGGCCATGCATTCTCAGCGTTGGCATCGACCTCAGCATACGCAAGCGGGCCGAGGAGGCACTTCGCAAAAGCGAGGAGAGTTACCGGCGGCTCGTCGCCAATCTTCCCGATGTAACTTGGACCACCGACCAAACCGGCCGCACTACCTACATGAGCCCCAACGTGGAAGCGATGTTTGGCTACACGGCGGAAGAGTTTTGCCAAGGTGGCGGAGAATTCTGGTTCAGCCGCATTCATCCCGCCGATCTCGAACATGTACAGCAGGCTTTCCAGACACTCTTCGATGGGAATAATGCCTTCAACGTCGAGTATCGCATTCAACGTAAGGACGGCCGGTGGATGTGGGCGCACGACCGCGCTATCCGCACCCATGAAGAGAATGGGGTTGTCTTCGCTGACGGTGTGTTCAGCGACGTCACCGAACGTAAGCAGGCCGAGGAAGCCCTACGGAAAAGCGAGGAACTTTACCGCCGGCTGCTCACCAATCTTCCTGACGTCACCTGGACTTGCGATATTGAGGGCAGAACCATTTACCTCAGCCCCAACGTCGAAGCCGTATTCGGATATTCGTCCCAGGAAATCTTTCAGTGGGACGCAGAGGCCTGGCGCCGGCATGTTCATCCTGAGGATGTGGAGCGTTTCAGCCGCTGCTACCGGGCACTGTTCTCCGAGAACCGCACCTTCGACATGGAGTACCGGGTGCTTCATCGGGACGGCCGCTGGATTTGGGTGCTGAATCGCGCCCTGCGAACCCACCGCCAGGACGGCACCCTATTCGCCGACGGCGTCATCAGCGACATTACCGAGCGGAAGCAAGCCGAGCGCGCAGCCTCCCAACTCGCCTCGATTGTCGATTCCTCCAGCGACGCCATTATTGGAAAAAGCGCGGACGGCACCATCGTTTCCTGGAATCCGGCCGCGGAAGAAATTTTCGGTTATTCGGTGCAGGAGGCCAAGGGAAAACATATCTCGATGCTGATTCCTGCCGAGCGAATGCACGAGATGCCGGATATTCTTGGCAAAGTTGCACGTGGCGAGCCCGTGGATCGCTTCGATTCAGTCTGCTTGCGGAAGGACGGCAGCCGATTCGACGTGTCGCTCGCCGTTTCGCCCATCAAAGACAAGACCGGAACCGTATTGGGCATCTGCACCATCGTTCTCGACATCAGCTTGCGCAAACAGGCCGAGCGCGAAATGCTTCGGGCCAAGGAAGCTGCCGAAGAAGCGGCTCGGGCCAAGACCGAATTCCTGGCCAACATAAGTCACGAGCTGCGCACCCCCATGAATGGGATCCTGGGTATGACCGAGTTGGCGCTGGATACTGAACTCGACGCCGAACAGCGCGAGTATCTGCTCAGCGTGCAATCTTCCGGCAATGCGCTGCTCCGTCTGATTAGCGATCTCCTCGACTTCTCCAAAACTGACTCTGGCAGACTGCAGCTGGAACTGACTCCGTTCAACCTGCCCGAAACCATCCGCCAGATCACCCGTCCGCTATTCTTCCAGGCGCAGCAAGTCGGTTTGGAAATCTCCTGCCTGGTCGATCCCGCCATACCTGAGGCCGTACTCGGCGACCCCCGCCGTCTGCGCCAGGTGCTGGTCAATCTGGTCGGCAATGCGATCAAGTTTACCCAGCAAGGCACAATTGCCATTCGCGCCCGCATTGGCTCGTGTGCCGGCCGCGAGATCGAAGTGCTCTTCAGCGTCCGCGATACCGGCATTGGCATACCCCTGGAGAAGCAGGCCGCCATCTTCGAACCGTTTACTCAAAACGACGGTACCTCGACCCGAAAGTACGGTGGCACCGGGTTAGGATTGACGATCTCTTCCCGTCTGGTCGAATTGATGGGAGGTAAGCTCCTGGTCGATAGCTCACCTGGTCAGGGCAGTACCTTCAGCTTCTCTCTCAAGTTTGAACTTGCGGATCGGCCGGTCCTGGTAATCCAGAGATAAGCGATTGCGGAATTACTGCAGCCGCAGCACCGGCTTGGTCTTTTTCGATCGGCACCTCTGACTACTGCCCGCGAGCAAGAACAACCCATATCCCGGCTCCCCAATGACTAGCAGCTATCTCCTAAATCGATACCGCAGTGTTTGCGTCAGGGCCCGGCTTTACAGCTGTTTTAGAGTTAGTGTGGTCCCTCCGGTGCCTTGAAAGGGCACGGCTTTAGCCGTGCCGTACGCGGCATTCACGCTGTCGGGCTTTTAGCCCCTGAGGGAACTCGGTCTACACTTTCTCTGAAAACGCTCTAGCCCGGGCCGACAAGCACCCTATTCGTCCGATTGAGGAGATGGCTTCTAGTCACCACTTTTCCGCGCGTTTGACTTTGGGTACCTGTCACGGGCACAATTCCGCCCTGAGCTTTTCGTACGAAGGAGACCAGGATGGCAGAATCAGAAGAAAAAATGTGTGCCCATGAGCCTTGCCAATGCACCGTTCCCGCAGGTCAAAAATATTGTGGCGACTTTTGCCGGGAGGCGGGATCGAAAGAAGTCGAGATTGCCTGCCAGTGCGACCATCCCGCTTGTCCATTGGACTAGATATCGGCCCGCGCGCGCCAAGTGATTCGCGAGGGTCTCGCGGGAAAAGCCGGAGTTCGACGCTCCGGCTTTCGCTTCCGCTTGTGGCCAACTGCGGTCGCGGTCGGTCTTGCGGTTTCCACCTCCGTCAAGTCGGGCTTAGCTCTGCCAGATTCCAGGGAGTGGTGTCAGAAAATTGCCGTCAAGGTTAAACGTGGGTTTTTAAAGCAGTCGCTTCCGGCGTGGCCGGGCATCCAGGTCGATCGGTCTAGTGCGGATCCTTGGTCCTAATCCACATCAGCGCTGATGCAGATCATTATTCTGTGCTGTCTTGCTGGCCGTAGCTTCCGGGCCCATCGAGGGATAGCACGGCAGAAAGATGGAGAAACACGTTCCCGAATGATCCGGGATGACGGAACTACGCAGATTCACATGGCCGCCGTGTTTATGGACGATACCCGAGCTAAGCCACAATCCCAAACCAGAACCTTTCGTACCTTTGGTAGTGAAGAAGGCGTCAAAGATCCGCTTACGCGCCTCGGATGGGATCCCACGGCCATGGTCTGCAACCAGAATGCGAACCCCGGGCCGTTGCGAGTTACTCCATTCCCGGGATTGAGAGACCCGCAACCTGATCTCGCCTCCCGCCTTCGATGCGTCGATTGCATTGGACAGGAAATTCGCGATGGCCTGCTGCAAAGCCGATGGCAGTCCGACGATTGCAAGGTTCTTGCCGTATTCCCGGCGAATCGAAATGTTGCGGGATACTATTTGCGGTCCATAGAGCGACACCACACTGTCCACCAGTTCGCCGACGTTCAAGTTAATCGGGGAAAGAGCCTCGCGGTGAAAAGCCAGGGTGTGTTTGGTAATCCGGCTGACCCGGGCAATCTCGGCCGTTGCCTGAGCGATGTAGGATTTCACTTCAGCTACATCGGACGAACGATCCATGAGGTAAAGCAGATTTACCACCGCCTCCAGCGGATTGTTGATTTCGTGTGCGATGCTATGGGCCAGTCGCCCGGTGGCCGCCAGACGCTCGCTCAGTTTCAAGGCTTCTTCCGCACGCTTGCTGTCCGTCACGTCAGAGACCACGAATATGTTTCCCGAAGGCATTCCGTCCTGATCGACGATCTGGTCGGTGGAGATGATAAACCAGCGCTGATCGTGTGACTCGACTTCGACCCGGCTTCGTTGCATCTGGTTGTGGGTTGCCGGGAAGGCGATCCGGAGCGAGTCGTGCAGAACTCCGGAAAGCGTCTTGCCCTCGATTTCCGAGTAGCGCCTGCCGGTCAGCTCCGACATCGCGCGATTACAACGTTGAATGCGACCCTGCTCGTCGAGCAACCCAATCGCCTCCGACAAGGAATCGAATGTCACCTGCCACTGTCGCGCCGACAGGCGAGACATGGCTTCCGCCTTCCGCAGCCGTAACAGCGCCTTCACCGTGGCCAACAGTACCGGCGGCTCAACCGGCTGCGTCAGGTAAGCATCGGCTCCGCCTTCCAGCGACATGACTTTGCTCTCGCTGGTAACGAAGGATGCCGACAAGTGGACTATCGGAATCCCGCGCAAGGCTGGATTGGCTTTGATACGGTTACATACTTCGTAACCCGTCATGTCGGGCAGACGAATGTCGAGCAGAAGTAAGTCGGGCAGGTCGGCGGCCTTGGTGAGAGCCTCCTGTCCGGTGCGGGCTTCCACCACGGAATAACCTGCCGCTCGCAGCGTACGCGAAACTACGTAACGATTTTCCTCGCGGTCGTCGACCACAAGTATGGTGGCTCGGCTCGGCTCAGGCATGGCGCTGCATCCGGGCTAGAGGTAGAACATTGGCTTTCAGCAGCAGATCCTGCAGTTCCTGGGCCGCGAAGTTTTCATGCAAAGAACGTTTGGGAAATACACCAACTGTTGCACTCCGAACCACTTGCTCTTCCTGGATGTCCAGGGTTTTCGAGCTGTGAATGATCACCGGAATCGACCGGCTACGAGGGCTCGCTCGCAGCTCCTCCAGCACCTGCAAGCCACCCATGTCAGGCATCAGAAGATCAAGAAAAACCAGGTCTGGGGATTCCCGGTCAATCACGGTCAGAGCTTCTCTTCCGCCCCGTGCTTCCAGGATGTGGAAATTCCAAGTCGAGAGTTTCTCGCGCAGTACGTAACGCGATACTTCGTTGTCATCGACCAGCAACACCTTCTTGCGCTCTCGCCGGCCGGCCAGCTTATACAGGGCACTGCAGAAGACTTCCTGGTCGACGGGTTTCCGTAGGAACTTGTCCGCGCCATAGGAAAGCACTTTGCGAGCTTCGTCCATCACGCTGATCACAATCACCGGCACATTTTCCGTATCCGCCGACTTCCGCAGCTCGCGAATATACTCGGAGGAATCCTGGCCACCCAGGTACACGTCCAGAACAATCGCTGCCGGCTGAAGACCGGTCAGAGCCCGGCGCGCCTGCTCGACCGAAACCACCATGATCGGTTGGAAATCTGTTTTTTGCAGATAGTTCCGGTAAATGAAGGCGGTCTCCGGATTGTCTTCGACAATCAAAACCGGAACTTTGCCCGGCAGCAACGCAACCGTACCTTGCTCGGGCGTATCTTCCGGACTGCTGCCCCGGCAATCGATAGGGATCACGGCATAGAAATTGGACCCTTTCCCCAATTCGCTTTCCACCGACACGCTGCCGCCCAGCAGCTCGGCGAGATTGCGGCATAAAGGCAATCCCAGACCTGTCCCTTTTACCCGGTCCTGAATAGCACTTTCGATTTGGGTAAATTCCTTGAAGATGAATTCCTGATCCTGGGGAGCAATTCCGATCCCGGTGTCCCTTACCGAAAAGATGATGGTTCCGCTAGCGCCCATCGAGGCGGACACACGCACCTCGCCTGAGGGGGTAAATTTCAGGGCGTTGGAGATGAAGTTTCGCAGAATCTGGGATACCTTCCCGTCATCGGTGTGCATGACCGGCAAATCGGAGCAGTCCTCGAAGATCAGCTCCAGCGAGGTGTCCAGCAGCAGCGGACGCAGCATACCACGCAGCGTTCCGAACAACTCTTGAATTACAAATTCCTTGGGCTTGACTGTTACTTTGCCGGCTTCTACCTTCGCCAGGTCCAGCAGATCGTTGACCAGATCATAAAGTTCTTGCGCCGATCGCTGAATGTAACGCACCTGTTTTTCCTGCTCGGTGGAAAGATCGCCATCCATTCTCTCCTGCAAAATTCGGGCCAGCGAGATAATCGAATTCAGCGGCGTCCGAAACTCGTGCGACATGTTGGAGAGGAAGTTCGTCTTCAGTTCCGAGGCTCGGCGTAGATAGTCGGCTCTCTCATCCAGTTCGGCGTACAGCGCCACCACCCCGCGGTTGGTATCCTCCAGCTCCCGATTCAACAGAGCCAGTTCATCCTGCCGGGCGCGGAGGTCGGCCAGGGTCTTCAACAGCTCACGATTTTGCCGCTCAATCTCATCAAAGGGATTCTGTGGTTCGCGCTGGTCAAGCTCCTCGACAAGCTTCCTGAAACTGCTCGCCGTGAATACGGGCGCGTGGGGAGGCAGGCTCTTGCCCAGGACGACTTGAGTACCGGCCGCAGTGGTTGCGATGTCGAACGAATCCATGAGACGGCGGGTGCCGACGATACCCATGCCCAAGCCGGTGTCGGATTTGTAAAAACCATCGAGAACGTCTTGCAGATTGGCGATTCCGGGGCCCTGGTCTACCACCCTGATGCGCAGTGCCTGCTCCGGCTCGTTCTGCACTTCGAACTCAACTTTGCCGTTCCGCGCATAGCGGAACGCATTGCGGGCGATCTCAGAGGTGGCAGTGGCCAGACGGATCTGGTCCTGGCGGTCAAAGCCCAGCAGGGCTGCGATCTCGCGAGCTCTCTGGCGCGCCTGCACTACATCCCGTTCATAACGCAGATCCAGAGACAGAATCGGGTGTATGCTCATGCGGCTTCGACCTCCGCCCGTTCCCGGATAACCAGGATCGACGCATCGTCACGTCCCCGCTTGAAGTCGCGATATAAAACTCCGGCAATCAAGCCTGGATGCCGGTTACGAAGACCAGCGTACTTGTTCAGATTCCACTGCGAAGTCAGTCCGTCGGAATGCAGCACCAGTATCGACCTGGATGGGAAGTCGTACTCTAATTCGACGGTGCGGGTCATCACGTGTCCCACCGTGCCATTGTGCGAAACCAGACTCTGCGACCTGCCATCGGCCAGAATGGAGCCGGAGATATTACCTACGCCACAATATCTTAGTTTTTTTCTGTCCAGATCGATTTCGGCAATGCCAACCACTGCACCTCGGGTGGCACGCAGGGCCAAATGCAGAAGATGCACAATTCTCTCGGGGGTTTTCTCACAGTGCTCGGCGAACACCCGCAGGGCAGCCTCGGTCGCCTCCACGGCGCCCATCCCATGTCCCAGACCATCGACGGCAATGCAGATGCAACGGCGACCCCGCCCACGAAACCACAGGCCATCGCCGCAAACCGATTCTCCGTGAATCGGCGCCAGCAGGCAGCCCACATCCAGGTTACAGTCGGAGGCCGCGCCTTTGTCCTTATTCAAAACTCGTGCGAACAGTGCTGTGCCCTGAGACGAATTGCTGTAAACGTCGAAGCCCGAGGTAAGCCGCGATATCGCTCCCAAGCCATTGCCGGGAGTGCCGACCGTCGAATATCCGTCCTTCAGAGAGTGCCTAAGATCAGCGATGCCCGGCCCTTTGTCCAATGCGACGATATCAACTCCATGGATTGCCCCCGTCTGCCAGCCCAGCAGCAATATTTCGCCCGCCTGGGCATGGGCAAGAACATTGTTGGCAAGTTCCATGACCACGATGCTCAGCTCACCGGCGCGAGTTTCGCTGAACCCCAGCTTCTCAGCCAGACGAGCCGCCGCGCGCCGCGCCTCGCCGGGGGTGAGTCGAGTCGGTGATCTTGATTTGATGCTGGGCAACGATCAACTTATTTCCATCGTGTTATGGTGACGGAGGTTCCCTGGCCGGGCGCAGAATGAATCGCGAAGTCGTTGACCAGCCGTTTGCTTCCGCTCAGACCCAAGCCCAATCCACTGCCGGTGGTGTAGCCGTCTTTCATGGCTAGTTCGACATCGGCAATGCCCGGACCCTGATCCTGGAACACCAACCGTAGACCCTGGCGCACTCCGTTTTTGATGATTTCCATCTGACAAGACCCACCCTTGCCGTGCTCCAGAGCGTTGCGAGCCAGTTCGCTGGCAGCGGTCACCATCTTGGTTTGATCCACCAGGCTAAACTTTAGTTGGATGGAGAGTTCTCGTACTTTCTGCCGGACTGCGACAATATCGGCGGCAGAAGTGATAGGTACTGCCTCAAGCGCCTGGGTCATCCTGCATCCCTCTGTGGAACGACCCGCGACTGGATTGCAGCAATTCCATTCCTGATTCCACGTTCAGCGCCGTCCTTACTCCCGGAAGCGACATTCCCAACTCCACCAGCGTGATGGCGACGGCGGGCTGCATACCGACCACTACGGTTTCCGCATCTAAAACCTTCGCCATGGCGGCTATATTCGCCAGCGTCCGCCCGATGAAGGAATCGACGATCTCCAGCGAGGAAATATCAATCAGCACTCCGCTGGCGCCGGTCTTGGAGATCTGCTGAGTCAGGTCGTCCTGCAGAGTCATGGCCAGACGGTCGTGCATATCCACCTGGATGGTCACCAGCAGGTAGTTGCCCATGCGCAAAATTGGAATGCGTTCCATCAGGCCTCCCGACCGGGGGTGCGCGCGGAGGGTTCTGACACCTTCACCACCGCCCGGCCGCTCTTGCCCAGCGCCAGCGCGAAGGCGTCTGCCAATTTAGCTTTGGTGATGACATCCGTCAGGTTAATGCCAAGGTGCACGATGGTCTGAGCGATCTGGGGACGTACCCCGCTGATGATGCAATCTGCTCCCATCAGCCGCGCCGCGGTGATTGTCTTGATTAGATGCTGCGCCACCAGGGTGTCGACGGTCGGCACGCCGGTAATGTCGATAATTGCTACTTTCGAATTGGTTTCCACAATCGCGTTCAATAGCGACTCCATCACTACCTGGGTGCGAGCGCTGTCGAGCGTGCCGATCATGGGAAGCGCGAGAATTCCATCCCACAACTTCACCACGGGAGTGGAAAGCTCCAGCAACTCTTCCTGCTGACGGGCAATCATCTGCTCCTTGGTTGCCATAAATCCTTCGGTGGTCAGCAGCGCCAACTTATCCAACAGCGTTGTGGCGGCCCAGATCTCCTGATATTGAGCATCGGAATCTTTCGCGAATTCACTGCGTATGGCGCTGAAGATAGGCTGCTTCATCGATAAGACAAAGGTTGCAGTTTCGCTTGACGTGAAGCCCTGTTTAGCCCGCGACGAAGCAATGTCGTGCAACATTTCTCGCGTGGACGACCACTCCGGTCCGTTCACTTCTGTGACTTTGCCATTGCGGGCCGAGGCCGTAATCGAGTTCAACAATTCCGTGGCTTGGGCTTTCAATTCCTTATCGCTGATGAGGTCGGCGCGGCGCCCCCCATCCAGCAGATTCTTGACCCACTCCTCAATCACGGTGCTTTGGTGCTTCTGTAGAACTTCGGCAATCTTGCTCATCAATGACTCCTTGGGTAGGTAGCGGCAATGCAATAGCATTTGCGCGGCGTTGGGCGCAAACTGGCGATTATAGCCGAAGGCTTCGGGGGTATTCAGACCGGCTAATACGGGCACACTCCAAATCACAGACTTCGCGCCCTAATAAGAGGGACGATAAGATCGCCGCCCTCGCCACTACGTAATCCGTCGCGAAGGCGAGGGGTTAAAACTCGTTAGATGATCTTAGATGACAGATGTGTCGGCGGTGGCAGTGCAGATCGATCGGAAAATGTCACTATCTGATAGTCGGCTCCTCATACACGATCCGACGGCCGACATTCCCATTCATTTCTTTAAGGAACCCGATTAAGTCTAGTATTTGAAGGGGACGGCCTTTCAGGCCGTCCGTAAGTGGCTCAAAATCATGTCGGCTTTAGCCGCTGAGGGACTTCGCCTCTACTTAATCAGACTATCCGTTAGCTATCAGCCGGGACGACTGCTGCAAACGGTAGAACGGACCACCCCGAATGAGCGATACATCAAGTCGATCTACTCTTCCGGTCCCTCGGTTTGGGCTTGAACTTCTCCGCGCTGGATGGCGGCGATCAGCGTCTCATGGTCGCGCTCGGTTTGATCGCCGTAGCTCTCGGCCCACTCCGCCAATGCCTCATCCAACACGGCCGAATTGCCACAATAGCCGGCAATGCGGGCCGGATCGCCGGTTCGCGAATGGGCGCGTGCCAGCATGGCGCCGCAGGCCCATGCGTAGAAGTTAAAAGACGCTCCGGTCAGCCATTCCACCGGCATGGAAGCTTTCAGATTTTTCATCTGCCGAACGTAGTAGTCTCGACCTTCGATCGATGTGTATCCCAGCATCGGGTCGGACGAAGCCTGCAGGGCACGCTGTCCCATGAGTACTCGCTTGCCGTTGTGCTTAAAATCGGCCGGCAGCGGGGGCAGATAAGGCGCATGCGCGGCCTGCACCGACTCCTTCACCTGCAGGAACAACGGGTCTGGATCGCCATTGCCAAACAACAGCACCAGGTAAGCCCTGGTTCCTACCGAGCCAACCCCAACCACCCGATGGGCTACGTCGACTGCGTGATACCGGCCCAGCATCAAGCGCCGTTCCAGCGAGAGCGTCAGGGAATATTGGTTCAAGGCTTCGATGACCTTCTTCTTGGTTGCAGGGCTGACGCGAGTCAGAACAGGCGGATCGTCACGGAATTGCCACGTTCTACTTCCATTCAGTTCGGCAACCTTAGGCAGCAAGCTGCGATTGTCCGTGCGCATTGCCTTAGCCAGAACCTTGCTGATGACGGCCCGAGATTTCGGATCGGGCTTGGCGATTGGATTGTCGCGCCCCGGATAAGCGTGCAGGTACCAGATCTCCAGTACCCCCATCTCCTCCAACCGTTTAACGTTGAAACGGTAACCCGCTGCGCAGCGCCGCACGGCGGCGGCGCGCTCACGCCGATTCAGACCATTCTGGCGGCCCGCAACATTCACGCTGGCCACCAGCCGTTTCAAATCCCATTCCCAGGGGCCAATCACCGCCTCATCAAAATCGTTCAAGTCGAAGACCACTTCGTGCTGTGGCGTGCCATACATCCCGAAGTTATTGAGGTGGGCATCGCCATCCATCACCACCGGCATGCCGCTTATCGGAGACGTGGATAGGTCGGACGCCATGACGCACGCCGCTCCTCGCAGGAAGGCGAATGGCGAGGCGGCCATACGCCCCATACGCAGCGGAACCAGTTGTGCTTGTCGTCCCTTATTGCTTTGGGCCAGGAGCCGCAATGGGTCGGGCCGCTTCGTTCCCGGTTTCCATTCCGCATGTGCCTCGCGGGGAACAGCGCGGCGCAAGGCTTTCCCTTCATCTCGCCGTTGCTCCCACGACACTAACTTGCTGCCTAAATCGAAGGTTGGCATGGAGTCAATTTTTGCTATCGCCATCATCTTCTCCGTACTTCGCAATCCCAATGCTTGCCTGGTCGAGAAACTCGCCAGGGCTGAGTTGTCTCCTCAGAACTTCGCTAACCCGAGGTGGTCCGAGGCGCGGCCACCCCAGGTTATTATCCACCAAGGCCCCGTGACCTATTGCATGGCCGTCGCAGCCGCTGCTTCCTCCTCCACTGCACGCTAGGCTGGGTGGCTAGTCGTTTGCCTCTGACATCTGCTTCATTACCTGATCGAGGTTGAAGCTGGCCGGCTTCTGGCGCGGGGGGAATTGTTTGAAGCTGGTCAGCCACTGCCCGACAAAGGCTTGCGCAGGGGTAAGCAGGAAGATGCGGTCGATCCGCCAACGGGAATAGTCGATCGATTCCATCTCGGCCCTCTCAAAAGGATCGGCGTGGAGGTCGAACAGCTTGGGAACACGCAGTTGAACGAACGGCGTTTCCCAAACCGAAAACCCCTCCGCCGGTTGCTCCAGGAACAAGGCCTTCCATCGGTCGTAACGCAAAGCAGCGAGTTCGCCGTCGTCTGTCCAATAGAGGAATTCGCGACGAGGGTCGACCTGGGTGTCGCCCTTGAGATACGGCATCAGGTTGTAGCCGTCCAGATGAACTTTGAACGTCTTGTCACCTGCCTGGTATCCGGTCAGCAGCTTCTCTTTGATGTCAGGTACGCCGGCCGCTGCCAACAGTGTGGTTGCCCAGTCCTCATGCGCGGCCACGTCGTTCACTATCATTCCCGGTTTGATCACGCCCGGCCAGCGAATCACGAACGGTACGCGATAGCCACCTTCCCAGCTCGTATTCTTTTCGCCGTGAAACGGAGTGGTTCCACCGTCGGGCCAGCTCATCACTTCCGCCCCGTTGTCGCTGGTGAAGATAACGATGGTGTTGTCGGCAATGCCGAGGTCATCGATCTTCTTCAGGAGCACTCCGATGTTGTCGTCGAGTTGGGTCATGCCAGCGCCATAGAGGCCCTTCTCGTTTTCCATGGCCGCATACTTCGGTGGCAGGTGCGTCCAGATGTGCATGCGGGTGGTGTTATGCCAGATAAAGAATGGCTTGTCCGCCTTCACCGCACGGTCCATATCTTCAAGCGTAACCGCCAGGAACTCGTCGTCGGCGGTCTCCATGCGTTTCTTGGTCAGCGGGCCGGTGTCTTCGCACACCTGCTTGCCCCAGGGTCCGAAGCGCGGGTCGGAAGGAGCGGGATTATCGGTTGCAGTGGCTTTGCACTTGAACACGCCCCGCGGACCGAACTGTGACTTGAACGACGGGTTTCGCGGGTAATCCACGTTTTCGGGTTCTTCCTCGGCATTCAAGTGATAGAAGTTGCCGAAAAACTCATCGAAGCCGTGCACGGTGGGCAGGAACTCGTTGCGATCGCCCAGGTGGTTCTTGCCGTTCTGAAACGTCATGTAGCCCAGGGGCTTGAGCAGGTCGGCAATCGTTGGATCTTCTTTCTGGAGTCCGAGCGTCGACCCCGGCAGGCCAACCTTGAGCAGACCGGTGCGAATCGGGCTCTGCCCGGTGATGAACGCCGCCCGTCCGGCCGTGCAGCTCTGCTGTGCGTAATAATCGGTGAAGAGCGCGCCTTCATGGGCGATACGATCGATGTTGGGTGTCTTGTAGCCCATCATCCCCAGGTTATAAGCGCTGATGTTGAAGTAGCCGATGTCGTCACCAAAGATGACCAGAATGTTGGGCTTCTTCTGCTGTGCGTTACCGAACGTGGGATTCAGGAATAAACAGAAACCTAGAATCAGAGCTGCTGCGATCTTCCGGAAACTCATTTTGTTCTCCACCTCGGTGAGATGTCTGCCGAAATTGTTCGGCTTGTCCGCCTACTTAGCCTTGGCCCCAAAGGTGAATCCCAGGCCGGTGGTAAACAGGATGTCGTTATTCTTGTTCCCCAGCACCGGCTGACTGTAGTAGCGATCGTTGAACAGCAGGTTTGCCGTCATCCAGCCGTTCAACTTGGTGGTGATACCGAAATTGCCGGTAACTCTGTAGTTGCTGGTCTCGTTCAGCGAGGGCAAGTAATACAAGTTCTGCATGATGGTGGTGTGGGCGCCAAGCTTATAGGCAAATTCGTCGCCCAACGTGGCAGTCAGCAGATTGTTTACTTTGTATGTCGGTCCGCTGCTGAAGGACTCACGCGTATACCCCAGACCAACCAGCAGATCAAGCGTGGTCTTCGGGGTCGCGATGGCGTGAAAGCCTATACCGCCTCCGGGCATCAGGCGATAATTCAAGTCTTGCAGCTCGTCGTAGCCGCCGGCGAAAACACCGTAGGCAAACACTCGTTTGGATAGGTTGCGATCGTAGCGGATTAAGCCTTGGAAGGAGTTGGCGGTGGTTGTTCCCAACTTCTCATCGGTAGAGTAGATTGACGCCGCGTCGATGACCCATGCGTCCTTGGTAGTCTTCCGGGTAGCGTCAAAGCCCAGGGCAACGTTGGTGGTTTCGCTGTTGCCGCGAGCCAGAGCCAAACCAAAGTTACCTCCGCCAGCCCAACCTTCCAGCATGCCGGGATGCAGAGACTTTTCATACGCCGCCTGATCTGCTGGCGAACGCATAACAGCGACGTCTGATTTGGCCACTGTCTGGGCGCCTTGCGGGGTAGTTACGACATAGCTACCGTCTTCTGTCTTCACCGTGCCGGTAACCGTTTGCTGATTCGACTTCGTGACCACCAGAGGTTGGTCGGAGGTGAACTGTTCGACCTGATCCCAATCGATCGATACTTCTCCGGCATAAGTGGTTTTGAGTACCAGCTTCTTACCATCCATACTGACGATGGTCCCGGAAAGATGGTCACCGTTCTTCAAAGAAACTTGCTCGGCACTTGCAATCGTGCCAGCGCACAATAACAAAATCAGCACAGATGTCGTAAGCTTCACAAATTCACCTTTCCCTGCACTTAGAAATTGCTTGTGTTGGTCTCAGGCTGAATGAGCCGCAGCTCCGGAGCCAGCGCCGGCGGCCGCGGTACGAACCATGTAATGCTGTTCCGGAACGGCAAAGCCCGCCTGCCCGAACGCGTCTTTGATCAGGGCGTTGGTAGCGAAGTAGACCTGCCAGTAGTCCTTGTTGTTACAGAAAGGACGAACCGCCAGCACCGGGCCTGCCAGAGTGAACGTGAGGATCTCGACGCTGGGGGCAGGGTCCTTCATCACGTTGGGGATCTTCGCCAACCCGGCCTTCAAGATCGCGATCGCCTGATGAGGATCTACGCTATGGGAAAGTTGGGCCTGCAAATCGACCCGGCGAAACGCGTTGGTCGAGAAGTTCTGGATAACATCGCCGAGGATCTTTCCATTGCCAATGATGTTGCGAATATTGTCGAGGGTGTTGATCGAGGTCACGAACAGCCCAACCTCTTCTACGGTGCCCATCACTCCGCCAGCCAGCACGAAGTCTCCCACCTTGAAGGGCTGCAGAATAATGATGAACACGCCGGCCGCGAAATTCCCCAGCAGTCCGCTCCAGGCCATGCCAATGGCTACGCCGGCCGCGGCAATCAGGGCGGCGAAGCTGGTAGTCTCGACTCCGAAGAAGCCCAGAATCGCAATTACCAGCACGATGTTCAGAATGGCGGCGACGGTGTTGTTGATGTAGCGGATCAGGGTGGGATCAATCTTCTGCCGCGTCATGGCCTTGCCAATCATGCTGACCGAAAAGCTGATCAGCCAGCGGCCCACGATCCATAAGGCGATCGCTTCCACAACCTTGATGCCCAGCGCGATCAGCAGCCCATATCCCTGCTGCGCCAGATTGCTCATGTGGGTGAAATCCATACTCAGTCTCCTCCAAGTTAGGCTGCGAAGATCGCAGCCGCAGTTCGCGGCCTGCTATAGCGGACCGCTCAGTTTGCCTTCTTTTCTTTCCACGCCACCGTGGTGGTGTGAAGCACCAGGTGGCTATAGCCCGATAGAACCGGCTCGGCCAGTTGCCAATCCTGAATCATCGCGAAGATAGCTGAGTTCCCCGGCTGCAGCACGGCCGCTACGTTCCTCACAAAGTCCTGGTCCAGCGATGAATCCTTCATCCAGGCGCTGGCGGCGGAATTAATGCCGCGAAATTCGAAGCTGACCTCGGGTGCGCTCGCTCGCGGAGCGTGCGGCAGAGGCACGATGGCACTCAGCAACGCCTTCCAGCGCATAACGTCATCGACGCCGCTGCTGGGATCGAGCATGTGGCTGTGCATCACCCGTAACCTGCCATCCGGCTCGACTTCGACCGCGACGGCATTCGACAAATCCGAACTCCAGGGAAATTTGAGCCTCTGCAATTGCGGCAATACCTCCAGAGCACGATGCTTATCCCCAAAAGCCATCACTACCAGTTCTTCCACCTTGACCTCGCCCCTGCTCGCGCATTTCGGGAGAACTCATGGATTCCGTGCCAGATGGAGCCATGCGCGTCATTTCCCCCTAAAACGCACTGCGCACCACGATATGAATTCGCGGCGGTTAGGGAAACCCGGAAAACTACGTGCTTTAGTCCCGGAATCTACGCGCGCGAGGCTACGACTAAGGTGGCACGGTCCAAAGGTTGTCATTGGGTAGTCAATCGTTGCGGCTCGTTAGCGAAGCGCATAGAATTGCTCATCTTCTCTTACATCAGGTGTTGCGATAGATGAGCATGCGGCCCGGCGTGGGGCGAGCGGCGGTGGTCTTACTGTGTGCAGCTGCACTTGCGTGTGCGGCGCCGGCGCAGCAACGCGTTCCTAAGCGCGTGCTGTTGGTCCGCCAAAACGAGGAATATTCCCCTGCCTCAGTCGAAGTGGAAAAGGGCATCCTGGAGGAATTGAGGAAACAACTGGGTGAGGACACGGAGTTTTTTGGTGAACAACTCGAAGCGACCCGGTTCCCAAAGTCGCAAGAGCAAGCCCTCGGCTGGATCCGGACGCGCTATAGCGGACGTGGCATCGACGTCGTCATCTTCGTGGGTTCAGTCCCCGTAGACATTCTGCCGGGCGTCCCCACCGTGTACGCTGGACACAATTCCTTCAAGCTCCCAGACGATAGTTCGAATCACGACGGCAAAGTAACCGTCTGGTTCAAAGTCGACGTTGGAAAAACCATTTCCCTGGCTCGCCGTCTGCAGCCGCAAGCGAAGAACGTGCTGGTCATTGTTGGCTCAGGATATGAAGACCGCATCCTGCTCGAGGAGTTACGAGATCAGTTCAAGGAATCGGACCTGCAGGTGGAATATCTCACCGATGCGCCCGTGGAGGATCTCCTGCACCGCGTCAGCAAATTACCGCGCGACACAATTGTGTTGCCCGTTTCCTATAACCGTGACGTGAATGGGAATATCTACTACACCCGGGATGTTATCGCTTCCCTGTCAGCGGTATCCACGGCGCCCATTTATGCCGTGGCCGACACCACCATCGGAAGCGGGACCGTGGGCGGCTATGTTGTCGACTTCGAGAAGATGGGAACCGTCATCGCCGACGTTGCTGTGCAAGCACTAAAAGGCAAAACGCAGGATCAGATCACCATCCCCCCGGAAGGCGCCGCAGCCTATATCTTCGATTGGCGGCAGTTAAAGAAATGGGGATTTTCCGAGAAAGATCTTCCCGCCGGCAGCATCGTTCTCTACAAAACAACCAGTGTGTGGGAGCAATATCGCTGGCGCATCGTGGGAACCATTGTTCTGGTGATTGTCCAGTTCTTCCTGATCCTGGGGCTGTTGATTCTGGAAAGGAAGCGCGCACATGCCGAGGAGTCGTTGCGCGACATGACAGGGCGATTATTGGAGTCGCAGGACGGAGAGCGCCGCCGGATCGCCCGCGATTTGCACGATGGAACCGGTCAGCATCTTTCAGGAATGGCGCTCAGCATCGGGCAAGTACTTGCCGACTTCCCGCCCGGCCACGAACGTTTGCGGCAATTGTTGCAGGATTCTCACATTGCGACCCGGCAGGCATTAGAAGAGGTACGCACGGTTTCGTATGTTCTGCATCCGCCGATTCTTGATGGCCTGGGCCTGGTCGCCGCGTTGCGCTGGTACTTCGATGGGCTTCAAAAACGAACTTCGCTGAACGTTTGCTTTGAGGCGCCGTCGGATCTCGGTCCGCTGTCTCCCGAAGTCGAGCGCGCCTTGTTCCGCATCGCGCAGGAGAGTTTGAACAATATTCTTCGCCACTCGGGCGCCAGTACCGTAATGGTAACCTTGGCGAATCTGGAAAAGACGGTGACCCTTGAAATTCGCGATAACGGAACCGGAATGAGCCCGGACCAGATCGCGCAGATGGAGGGAGCTGCCTCTCTTGGCGTCGGTATCGCAGGCATGCGCGAGCGGGTACGGCAACTCAAGGGAAAATTCAGAATCAACTCGATTGCGAACGGCACCCAGGTTTTCGTTTCCCTGCCGATCGACCAGGAGCAGCATGTTGCGCATTCTGTTGGCCGATGACCATGAGCTGACCCGATCAGGCCTTCGTTACCTATTGGAGAAACACGAGAACTGGAACGTGTGTGGCGAAGCCTGCAATGGCAGAATGGCGGTCGAGATGGCAGAAAAGCTTCGACCGGACTTCGCTATCCTCGACCTGAGCATGCCTGAGCTGAACGGACTGGAAGCCACCCGCCAGATTCTGAAGCGACAACCTCAACTCAAGATTTTGATTTTCACCATGCACGAAACCGAGAAGGTTATCGTTGATGTGCTGGAGGCGGGAGCACGCGGCGTCGTTCTGAAATCGGATGTGGGCGAGAACATGGTCGCGGCGGTGGAGAGTATCTCTAAAGGGCGTCGGTTTTTCACCTCGCGGGTTGCCGAAACCGTGGTCGACGCCTATTTGTCGAGGAGATCGGCCAGCGAGGCTGCGGATTCTTCGACTCAAGTCCTTCTGACTACGCGCGAAAGAGAAGTTGTTCAGCTCCTGGCTGAGGGTAAGAGCAACAAACAAGTGGCTGATTGCCTCGGCATTTCCTCCCGCACCGCCGAAGGGCATCGCAGCGAAGTCATGCGGAAGCTCAAGCTTGGTTCGCTGGCCGAACTGATTCGTTTTGCCATCCGCAACGGAATCGTAGAAGCATAAGCGACCTCCGGGTCCTCGTCAAAACACGAAGGTCAAAATTAAGCTGGGCATCGCCGATCGGTTCTAAAAGTGTCGTCAGCACATGATGTCGGTGGCACATGATAGGTCCGGTGGAGATAGCAATTGATCTGGCCGTGCCCTGAAGATACAAGGAAGTGATGCTGCGGGCCCGGGCGAACGAGATTAGCCGGACAATAATATCTTAGTGTGATTGGCTGCAAACTAAGCCGGGCGCATCGTCACAGACAACCCGATTGCGGCCCTCGGCCTTGGCGCGATATAGGGCTGCATCGGCCGCAGCCAGAATATCGTCTGCTGAAGCTCCAGGCATGGCCGATGCCACCCCGATACTGACCGTGATGGAGAGCAATCCGGCGCGGGTGGGAATCTTGCTTTTAGCCACCTCCACGCACAATCTGTGAAACAGTGGGGCCGAATCCGTCTTCGCCAGGGCCGGTGCAATGACCAGGAACTCTTCTCCTCCGATACGTCCCGCAGAATCGTACGGTCTTAGATTGCCGGTTAGGATCTCGGCGAAGCCGCAGAACATATCATCCCCGGTCTGGTGGCCATGAGAGTCATTAACTCCCTTGAAATGGTCCGGGTCGCACACCCCCACCGCCCATTCCTCGCCTTTGCGGCTGGCACGCGCAACTTCACTGTGCAGCTTGTCTAAGATGGATTGCCGATTGAGCAGGCCGGTCAATGAGTCATGCGTGGCCTGGTGGGCCAAGGCTTGCTGGCTGCGAAGGAGCGCAGTCTGCATTTCGATCAGGCGGCGGCCAACTCCGAGACGCGCACAGAGTTCACCCCGGTCGAAGGGTTTGGTTACATAGTCATTCGCTCCAGCCTCCAGTCCAGCGATGACGTCGGCCTTTTGATCACGAGCGGTTAGCATCAAGATATACGGCGGCTTCTCAGTTTTCAGGCTGCGAACCCGCCGGGCCAAGTGTAGGTCATTGCCGGGTTTCGCCTTCTATATAGTGCCCACGAGAAGAACCGGTAAGTCGCAAACCTTAACCGCTTAGACTCCGATGGAAGCCAGTCGGTTCCCGAAGAACCGCGGACAAGACAATGGAGTAGGCTCGCCGACGGCCCGGTTACTGTTCGGGATGCAGCTTGACCGCGCAATTGCAGGCAGCTTCGTTGCAGGACTTGCGCAGGCCTATAGCTGGTGCTGCTGCACGCGAATTCAATGCCCTACAGCCAGTGCGAAGCATTGCAGGAATTCACGCGCGAGTTATGGGGTCTGAAATGAGCGAGGCGCCCAGCTTTGAACAAGTCAAAGCTGGTGCGCCCACGCGGTTGCCCCTATTCGGAACCACTGGGTAGTGGTTTTGTCGCAACTCCATCCGCTGGAGAAAAGTAGTTAGTACACGCGGCGCACGCTTGCACATAAACGTTGTCAAGGTACCAGAAGTCCGTCGCGTTGCGCTCCTCAAAGCTCAGCACATCATTGCCACCACCAACCGCTTCTACCTGGAAGGAGAAATAAACGTAGCCAAAGGTATCGCTGTTGACTATCTGGAGTACGTTCTTGTCGTTCCAGGTCGCCTCAAAGCTGTTCGGGGTGAAAGCAGCGGTAGCACCATTGCTCAAGTAGAAGCACAAGATGTAGGGTTTTCCGGCGGTCAAGTTCGGGATCACCTGGGAGACTCTGTTTTCACCGGGAATGGATCCCAGCCACAAAGCCTTTGAGCTGCCGCCCTGACCATTTGTCGAAATGTATACATACGGATCCGCCGTGCTATCCCAAGCCACGGTCCAGTCGGCAATGTTGTAGCCCGAACCAGTCTGAAAACCACCATTAGTTACCAGGTTAGCTCCGTGACCACCGGTACAGCCTCCGATCTGGGCGGAAATCGTCGCGGGCATGATGGCACAAGCCATAATGACTGCGGCCAATATACCTTTCTCCAACAACCTCAATGTGGTGAAACTCTGCGTTTTCATACTGACCTCCTTTGGTCATTGGTTGTGGCGGCAATTGATCTTGAAAGGTGACGAGCAACTTCACCGCGCAGCTGACTCTCACCGGGCGTCGGTTCGTCTGCTAGCCGGAGGCGGGAATATTGCCCCACCTCCGGGAGTGTTCCCGGTTGGGCCGAGCCATTGGCATCCAGGTCAAAGCTCGACGTGGAAGAAAGTTGCGTATTTTGAGGGTGGACCTGCGCCCACCCTCCCGGCTCACACCAACCAGGAACCGCGAAACGGCGAGCTTAGTTAGACGGCGGGCAGGGACCTGATCCGGGACAGCAAATCGGTGGCCGGCAAACCCAAAGTCCTGCGCCGCTTAGAGGAACCTCGTAGGGATTCCCACTCTGTTGTTCTTCAGGGGAGTTGGTGGTCACGGCAAACTGGCCGCTATAGACACCTATTCCTAAAGGCCTAAAGTCCAGAGTGATGTCAACGGAGTCGCCGTTATTCCCCTTTTTCGCCAACGACATTGGACAAGAGGTCTCCTGCGAAAAGGGAGGAACAGGGCCGACGTGGCAGCGGTCTATCGTGACGGGCTGCGGCTCCTGATTCTGGATGGCCACGGTGCAATAACCGTCCTCGCCGACATATACCGAGCCAAAATCGCAGCTTGTAGGATCGAACGTCACGTCGTGTATGCCGGTGCCGCTCAGCGTGCCTGAAATCTGCAAGGGCTGGCCGCCGGGCTTGTGATACAGAATCACCAGGGTCTGGTTCTTCTCACCGGTCGAGGTGGGATCGAAGACCACGTCAATTTCGCAGAACTGGTTGGGCGGTAACGTCCCAATGCAATCGTTAGTCTGCGTAAACGACTGGCCATTGGCAGTGATGTTGGTGACGATGATGTTCCCCGAACAACCATTTTGCAGATAGAACGGCTTGGAAGCGCTGGGAAAATCAACCGGGTGATTTCCGAAATCTTGTCCGTTGGGCGTAAGACTGACGCACCCATTCGTGACGAGAGTCTGACCTGTACTTTGGTCGGTTGAAGAATCGGTTTGAGCGAAACTGAGCATGGGAAGCATGCACAAGATAAACAGTAGAGTTAGTTTTTTCATCGCTTCCTCCATAGCTTGCACTTGAGATTGATACCGCGTTGATTTTTGCGAGTGGAACGCCCAGGGATCCAAGCCGATCGGATCAAGGGGCGATTAAGATATCCAGGCGAACATCAATGGGATTCCCCGTACCGGCGTTCACATTTACGTAAACTCCTCCGTTGTAGGGAACAATGTTCGCTATCGACGGGCGGGGGTTACCTAGAATCCGTCGGCCTGAAGAGTTGGTCTGACTGATGGAAGCGAAGACACTTGACTGGGCACTGATTCCGGGATCGATGCACTGGAGGGTGAACTGATTGTAAATACCTGTGTAGAGACAGTAGCCCGCAGAGAAAGACAGCGGTTCACCGTTGCCTGCACCGCCAGGGCTGAGTGACTTAAGGTTCGAGACAACCGAAGAGGCTACGGTTGGATTATCGGTGGGGTTTCCCGATTGCGCGTAAGCGAGCGTCGCTAGCATCAGGAACGCCAATGCCAAGCCTAAGGATAGTTTTTTCATTTCTTTCCTCCTAAGTGGTTTTGCGTACGAACAGAGATGAAGGTTGTCGAGTTGCGTCCGATTTCCTTCGTCTGTGGGCGCACAGTAGGCCAGCTTGCCGCTCGCCAGCAATGACCAACGACTCACTTCTAAATAGATTTGGGTACACCGTCTAAGCCGCTGTTCCCGCGAGGGTTAGAAGGTGAGGTAACCGGCCCCCTCAGAACTCAAGGGGAGAAATCGGGTTATAATCGCCGCACTTCTCCCGTCTGAGGGTGGTTGTGGTTGTGAGCGCCACGCAAAAGCTACTTCGCTTCGGCGTCTTCGAGCTGAATGTCGATACCGAAGAGCTGTTCAAATCCGCCATACCCGTGAAGCTGAGTCCCCAACCGCTCAAGCTTTTAGCCTTGCTCGCCAGCCGTGCCGGCCAGGTGGTGACCCGTAACGAAATTCAAGAGCAGCTCTGGGTTGGGGAAACCTTTGTTGACTTCGAACATGGAGTGAACAAGTGCATCAACCAGATCCGGACGGCGCTCGGCGACAATGCCGATAATCCGGTCTATGTCGAGACGGTTCCTCGCCGCGGATACCGCTTCATTGCGCCTGTAGTTTCCAAAACCATTCCCGCGCCGCAGCCCAAGGTGATCGAGTCCGACTCCGGCGAACGCAGCCGGCTTCCGGTTTTAATCGGCAGCAGAACGAAAGCGTCGACAGCGGTGGCGGAAGTAGCGTCGACCGGTCTTCCGGCGATCGTTCCGGAGGCGAAAACGGCGGCAGAGCCAGCCATGGAGCCTGCACCTACTCAGACGGTGCGATTTCGATGGTCGCGAGCCCGCCGGGTGTCGATCGGAGCGGTGGTGCTCCTGGCTGCGGTCGCTGGCGGAGTACGGTACTGGCGCTATACGCGAAAGGCAACTGCGCTCACCGAGAAAGACACGATCGTGCTGGCCGACTTCGACAACAAGACCGGTGACCCGGTATTCGACGACACGCTCAAGCAGGGTTTGGCCATTCAGTTGGAGCAATCGCCATTCCTCGACCTGGTTTCTCAAGGCAAGGTGAGTCAGACGTTGAAGCTGATGGACCGTCCCGCCGACGCCGCGTTAACTCCGGAAATTGCACGCGAGGTATGCCAGCGCACGGGCAGCAAAGCCATGCTGACTGGCGCGATCGCCGCTCTGGGCAGCCAGTACGTGATTGGTTTGAGAGCAATCGACTGCAATACAGGAGACGTGCTGGCGGAGACGCTGCAACCGGCGGCAGCCAAGGAATCGGTACTCAAGGCGCTGGACGCTGCGGCCATCGGAATACGGAGCAAGCTGGGAGAATCGCTCAGCTCGGTACAGAAATACGCGACACCCTTGGAAGAAGCGACCACGCCATCTCTGGATGCGCTGCAAGCCTACAGCCAGGGAGAAAAGACAATGGTTACCAAAGGGGACTCGGCTGCTCTGCCATTGTTCCAGCGAGCGGCGGAACTGGATCCGAATTTTGCTGTGGCCTATGCCGGCATGGCGGTGTCCTACAGCAACCTCGACGAAGTTGGGAGGGCGGCGGAGAATGCGCGCCAAGCCTACGCGTTGCGGGAGAAGGTAAGCGAGCGGGAGCGGCTCCGCATAGAGACCTCGTACTACATGTTCGCAACGGGAGAATTAGAGAAGGCGGCGCAGACCTTCGAACTGTGGCAACAGAACTATCCCAGGGACAGTACGCCGTACACAAACCTTAATTTCATTTACATGAACCTTGGAAACTGGGACAAGGCGTTGGGGGAGGCGCGCGGGGCGATACGCCTAAGACCGAGTACTGCGAGCAACTATCCGAACCTCTCCATAGTTTATACGAGTCTCAATCGGCTGGATGACGCGGAGGAGGTGTTCAAGCAGGCGGAGGAGCGCAAGGTGGCGAATGAGTTCCTGCTCTACAGCCCCTACGAGGTGGCTTTCCTGAAGGGCGACAAGGAGCGGATGGCGCAGCTGGTGGCGGCGGCCATGGGCAAGCCTGGCAGAGAAGATCTGTTGCTGGCCACGCAAGCAGACACCGAAGGCTGGTATGGGAGGTTAAAGAATGCAAGCGAGTTGACCCGGCAGGCGATGGATTCAGCGCGGCATAACGATGCCAAGGAAACCGCCGCAACGTATCAGGCAGCGGCAGCGCTGCGCGAGGTGGAATCGGGGTACGAAAGGCAGGCTCGCGCCGATGCCGACGCGGCGCTGAAGCTGGCCCCCAACCGCGACGTGCGAGCGATGGCGGCTGTGGCACTGGCGCGGGCAGGCGACACTGCAGGCGCGGAGAAGGTGGCGGAGGAACTCGACAAGACATTCCCGCTGGACACGCTGGTACAGAGGTATTGGCTGCCCACCATCCGGGCTGCTGTCGCTCTGGAGCGTAAAGATCCTAATCGCGCCGTCGAACTGCTAAAGCTTACGAGTGGAATCGAACTCGGACAGCCTACGCAGGTCAACGTATTTCTATGCCCGCCCTATATGCGAGGTGAGGCCTACCTCATGTTGCACGACGGCAACGCAGCGGCTGTGGAATTTCAGAAGTTCATCGACCACTACGGTCTTGTCGTGAACTTTCCTTGGGGAGCCTTGGCCCGCCTCGGCCGGGCTCGCGCCTACACACTCTCGGGCGACACCACGAAAGCAAAGGCCGCCTACCAGGACTTCCTCAACCTCTGGAAAGATGCCGATCCCGACGTCCCCGTCTATCAACAAGCCAAAGCCGAGTACGCCGTCCTGCGGTAAGCTATCGGCGGACAGTCATTGCACTTCGCAAATCCATTGCGGACCTGGCGACTCGCGGCTTCATGACGAGTCAACAGCGGCCACCCAACTAATCGGTTGGGGCGGCCAACTAAACGGTTGACTGTGGGAAGCGTACCCCTCATTGATTTCCCGAATTATTTCTTATTGTTTCCGAGACCCGCAACTGCAGGCATCTAATGATTCCGCTGACTTGCCAGTATTTCACGCAAGCTAGAACGTGACTCGGTCGAGCAGAATCCCGCGAGCAGCACTCATGGCAGACCAATTGCTTCAACGAGCTAGTGTTCCGGATAGCATCAGGCCCCTGCTTCCATTCCACGAATTCACCTAGGAGGAAATGTGAAGAAACTATCTCTGCTGTTTGTCTTGTGCACGGCTTCCATGCTCGCTTTCGCTCAAACCGACACCCCAGCCGATTCAGGAGGGGGCGGAATGCAGCAGCAGATTGGCGCCAGCCCGCACACCGCCGGGAACGATTCTGCCGTCAATCCGCTCACCGCCGCCGGGAACGATTCTGCCGTCGACCAGCTCACCGCTGCCGGGAACGATTCTGCTTCTGAGAATGAACCGCCACCCTCCGACAGTGTGACCCTCTCCCCTTCTTCCGCGAGCCTGGGCAATCAACCGACAATGTACCTGACTTTTGCGCCGTTCGTTCTAAAGAACATGACATCGGATCCTATTATCGTCACCAATGTCTCAGCCGGGCCGCCCGGCAGCCCGTATTCGGCTTACTGGTGGAGCCTTTGCCAAGCCGAGCAGCTACAGCCAAATACCGATTGTCCAATTTGGGTGGGATTCGACCCTTCTCAGCTCGGTCCGAGTTCTTCAACGCTGACTGTAACTTATCGGGTCGTCAACAACTACGGGATGCAAGCCCCCAGTTCGGTGACCGCCAGCCTGAGCGCCAATGTCATATCCGACGTCACGCTCACCGCCACCTTCGACCCTCCTCCCCACCACTTCCCGTGTAATGTTTACGTGGGCCCGACTGATGGGGAATCGTGCACAATGATCCTGGTCAACCAGCAGCCGGTTCCAGTCAGGATCTCGCAAGTCTCAGTTCCAACCGACTACCAACTATTATCATCGAGTACTTGCCCCCTTCCCACGATGCTGCCGGCGACGCTGGCGCCGGGCTCTTGCACCTATGTTATTAAGTACACTGGGAACGATGACTTCGAAGAGGGTACGTTTAAAGTGTTCACTGGCGCTCCGGACGGAAGCGTGCCAACGCTGAACGTGCAAAGCTGTAGGCATTATTGCACCTAACCGCGGCGTCTGACGGAGCCACTTGCTGGGCGCTTACGGCTTCAGCCGGCGAAGGGGAGAAACCAATCGCTGGTTGGAGCCTTGCTTTTCCCTCCGACTTCGTTGCACTCTTGTCCACATTTTGCAATACGTGGGAGGGCTTATTTTCTCTCGTCGCGATCCCTAGTTCTTGTCTGGATCATCCGCGTCCAGCGCAAAGCTCCGAGCCAGGCGATGCAGGTAGTTGGGATGGATGCCGAGAAGCCGTGCCGCCTCTGGATAGCTCCCGCTCGCCTCTTCCAAGGCCTCCGTCAGCAGGTTGCGCTTGAGACGGTTGATGGAGTCCTGGTACTTACCTCGGCTTCGCTCGGAGCCGTGCCATTCGAGTAACGCTGCCGGCAGGTCCTCCGGCAGAAGCAGCTCAGTCGAACCCATCACCACTGCATGCTGAATGGCATTTTCCAGTTCCCGAACATTGCCCGGCCAGCCGTACGCCAATAGCACGGAACGCGCTTCCGGCGAAATTCCTGTCACCACGCGATTGGTACACTTCTGCGCATACTTGGTCGCAAAGTAGGAGGCGAGCAATGGAATATCGTCGCGTCGTTCACGCAGTGGCGGGACGGCGAGTGACACCACGTTTAGCCGGTAAAACAGGTCGGCACGCAATTCGCCCTTTTTGACGGCCAGATCCAGTTTCTTGTTCGTGGCTGCGATTACGCGAGCATCGAACCGAATAGGCTGGGTTGCGCCCAGCCGCTCGAAAGTCTTAGTCTGTAACGCACGCAGGAGCTTGGCCTGCAAAGCTGGGGCCAACTCACCGATCTCATCCAGAAAAACCGTGCCGTCTTGCGCCGCCTCCAACTTGCCTTTCTTGTTGGCAACCGCGCCGGTGAAGGCGCCCTTTTCATAACCAAACAACTCGCTCTCCAGCAGGGCCTCCGGAATCGCGGCGCAATTGATGGCCATGAAGGGCTTCTCGCAGCGGGTGCTATGCCGATGGATCGCGACCGCTATCAACTCTTTTCCCGTACCACTCTCACCATGGATCAGAACCGTACAATCGCTCTGGGCTACCTTTCCAACCAGCTGGGTAAGATGCCGGATGGGCTTGCTTTCCCCGACTATGGAGTAACCAGCCGGCGTCAGTTCCTCTCGTAGACGGCAGTTCTCGGCCCGCAGAGACTCCAAGGTCAGGACATTTTCCAGCGCTACTGCCGCAATCCCTGCGACCGACGTCAACAGATGAACGTTATCCTCAGGAAATCGCTTCGCACCAGAGGTGACCAGATAGATGGCTCCGAGTACGTTTTGCAGTGCCACTAGCGGCACACACAGCACCGACTCGTTCTCGCCGGATGCCGAAGGGTAATCAGCAACCACCGCTGAACGTTCAGAAAGAGAACGAATCAGCACGTCTCGGCGCAGGTTTAGTTGCGGTCGCGAGACGCCGCCCCTTTGCCAAGTGACGACGGAACTGGGCTCCTCGTCAATACGTGGAATGATGAGGATTGCTCCCACACCCGCCGGAATGACTTCACCAATAAATTGCAGCAGGTGGACCTGCAGAGAATCAAGATCGCGAAAGGAATTAATCGTCTCGGCAATCTTGAACAGCACATTCAGGTCGCGAGCCATCCGCCCGATATCGGTATTGGATCCTTCCTCCGGAATTTCGTTCTCGGTACCGCTTCTGTTTACCATGAACACTCCCAGCTAAGCCAAGCTCCTTAAAACCCACCCTGGCGGCATAGTTTCGAAAGGCCTTGAGCCCGCTGTCGCATATGACCTGTGATGTGAAGATATGACTCATTGGATGTAGGCTGCGGGTTTAAGCCAAGCAAGACCCTTGATTATCCGCGCTGATTGCATCCGGCCACGCAGATCGCCGTTAACGCAAGAAAAACAATACTAGAAGCTATCTCATAAATCATTCTGTATCAGAGCACGGCTTTCAGCCGTGCCGAAAGACATGCTTTTCCGTCGGGCTTCAGCCCCTGCAAAATCCCATGCGTATTTCAGAAACGGGCGATACGCGGATAAGCTCGCCTATTGCGCGATCCACCATCGCCTTCTGATGAGGCTCGGTTAAAGTCTTTCCGTCTACCCAGGCGTGGCCCTGGATGCACGCCCGTCTCGGGCGCGTCGACGAGCTTGAGACGCTAATGAAGGAGGTTGGAACGCGCGGTCTCACCGGGCCCGCGACCAAAGAGCTGGACGGAGGCAAGGAGGGTCTATGGGTGATGCATAACGATCCCGGCGTTGCCTGTCTCGGTGGACCCATGGCGCTCAAGAACTTGCTGCCCGCTCAGGGTGCAAAGCCCAGTCGCGTCAGTTTCCTCGATGCCGTCGAGTGGATTGCCCGTGCGAAATGCACCCGATCGCATCCCTAGATCCTAGGGCGCTTATCGATACTAATTGCCCGCTGACTTCGGTGTGCCCATCCTGGTGCGTTCAGGATTTGGCCTAGGGTGGTTGCCGAAACATTCCTCCGGGTCTGTGTTCGCATGGAGAATGCTGAGCGCCTTCGGCGCTTTCTCGTCAAAACTGTAGTTTCAGCAGAAATTGGAACTGACGCGGCGTACCCAGTCCTATCGGAGTTGTATTCAAAGGCAAATAGGTCTTGCCGAAGTCCGAAGCCGAAATGAGGCCGTCCGGGTTGGCAAACTGCGCTCGGTTGAAAATGTTGAAGACCTCGGCCCGGAACTGGATTTGTGCCCGTTCTGTTATAGGAAAGCGTCTGGAAATTGCCCAATCAGATTGCCAGACGCCGGGACCTCGCAGGAAGTTGCGCGGGACATCGCCGAATCCAGCGGGACACATGCCCCCGGGATAAAACGGGTCTGCTGTCCCGGGAGTGCAAAAGGCGTTGGGATTGATATTTCCACCCGCCAGGTAGAGCGGCTGGCCGGGAACTAAGTTCGGACGCTGATCGTTGGTGTTTCCGTCCGGCCCAGTACCACTGGTCGTGAGGTTCACGGGAAAACCGCTGCGGGCGATGAAGATACTGCTAATCTGCCAATGGCTAAGTACGGCCCTCTCGAAGCCGTTCTCCGAAAAATATGGCTTGCCTGCCCCAAAAGGTAGCTCATAGATGAAGTTTGCATTGAACACATTACGGGCGTCGAAGGCACCGTCGGCGCGCTCCCCGCATTGCGGTGCTCCCGTTGGGAGGCAGGAAACATTCTGTGGTGTGATGGAGTCGCCATCGCCGCTGCCGTTGGAATCGTCGTCGATCTCGTGGGACCAGGTGTAGTTGGCCGAAACCAGCAAACCAGCCGTGAAGGAACGCTTCAGGGAGACCGCTAGCGCATTATACGAACTGTTGCCTGTGTCGCCTCGCCAGGGGATCTGCGAAAATTCCGGGTAGGGACGAAGGCCGGTCAGCGGGTCTTCGACGTTTACGTAGGATAGCTGTAGCAGATGAGTGCCTTTGCTTCCTACATAGGCCATATTAAGGGAAAAATTGGCAGGCAACGCCTGCTCAATGGAAAATCCCCACTGGATTACATACGGGTCCGGACGATCTCGCTGTTCCGTGTTCGGTGATTGTGTGCCCAGCGAGCAGACCGGATTGCCTTGCGCGTCGAGAACTATGGGGAAGCTAAGCCCTGGGCAATTCTTCGCGGTCAGCGCGTAGCTTAACACCTCATTCTTGTCGGGAATGTTCTGATCGTCCAACTGGCCGTCCTCGTGATAAATACCAAAGCCGCTGCGAATGACGGTGTTTCCGCCGTATTTGGCCGGGGCCCAAGCGAAGGAGATGCGCGGATCGAAATCGTTATAGTTTGGCGGGCCGAAGCTCGCCCCTACGCCGCAGTAGCCTTGCGGCCCGCAGGTGGCGAAATCAAAAGGATTGCCCCGGCCTTGTACTTCATGAAAAATACCGAAATAGCTGTAACGCAGGCCCAAATTCAGCGTGAAATTCGGTCGCCACTTGAACTCGTCCTGAACGTAGCCGTAAAACTGCGTTTTGCGCAGACCGTTGATGGGATATTCGCCCGTGATACTGGCCTTGTAGGATTGGTTGGCCTCAAAGCTGGCGAGAGAGTTATAGCTAACCGTGCCATAGGAACTGCTTCCCTGGTTCATCTGTATGCGGCGGACCTCTACCCCAGCCTTGATTACGTTTCTTCCCTTCACCCAGGTTAGGTCGTCAAGCCAGGAAAACGAATTGCCTACACCGGTGCTGACGCGACCGTTATTCAAGGAAGTAAGGCCTGCAACTGCAATCGCGTCGAGGGATCCGGTCTGATTGAGGTAGGTGGTATCGCCCGTGCTGCGGTTGAAACCAAACTTAAAGTCGTTGATCAGGTTCGGAGAAAAGACGTGCATCAGCGAAATGACAGTATTGACCGGATAGGACGTAAGCTCCTCTTGTTCATTGAGATATTGCCCGGAGCTGGGGGAATAGGGGAGAACGTAGTCAGCTTGGTCGATGTTGGCCCGCCAATAAAGACTGGTCGCATCGGAGAAGCGATAATCGAGGCGAAACATCCCCGAGTTTTCCTCGCCCTTTTGACTGCCTTCCCCCACGAATTGAGAAACGTTCGGGTTGCTTGTAGCGTACTGCCCCGCGGGATAGGCGTTGACGACGGGCGCCAGAACCGGCGACTGGGCTAGTACTTGCGACCGAAAGGCGGCGCTGGGTACATACCCGATAAGCGTCTGACCGAGGTCTTGCTGGTAGCCTTCGTAGGCAACAAAGAAAAACAACTTATCACGCACGATGGGTCCGCCCAGAGACCCTCCAAACTGATTCAAGTGGAAGGGCGGCTGGTGGTTCGGATTCAAGGAGTCAATCGGATCCGTGGCATCGAAAGCGCTGTTACGCAAGAAGTCGTAGACATCTCCATGGAACTGATTCGTGCCTGATGCCGAGGCCGCGGCCACTTGGCCTCCTCCCGTGGCGCCGGTCTGCGCCGTCGCCAGGATGGGGTCGACGCGGATCTCTTCGATGGTATCCAGCGGTATCGCCGCGCGCACGTAATATAGCTGGGACTGATTAATAATGTAGGTGGCATCGATGCCGTCATAGGTGTAGTTGTTATCGTCGCGGCCCCTGCCGGCATAACGAATCGAGCGCTGGTTGCCGGCGCCGGGTCCGGCGGAGGTGTCAACCGCGGTTGGAACCAATGCGGTCAAGGTGGCCCAATTCTGCCCATTCAAGGGAAGCTCTTGTGCCTGTATGCGTGCAATACCCGCGTTTAGCGTGTTATTCGTCTGATCTAGCGATTGCGGGCTGGCTAAAACGTCCACGTGCTCGGTGGGTCCCTCAATCTTGAGCGTCGCATTGAGGATTCGAGTTGTTCCCAGCTTCTGCACCACGTTGTCGAAGCGAAGCGTCTGGAAATTCGGGTGCGCAAAAGCGACGGTATAGGTTCCCACCGGCAGTTTAGGAAAATAGAAGGCTCCTTCCCTCGAAGAAACCGCCTTTCGTTGAAGTCCGGTAGCATCTTGTACTGCCGTCACTTCGATACCGGGCAGGCCGTGTCCGGCGGAATCGCTGACTGTGCCGGTCAATGCGGTGCTGTCAATTTGTGTCCAACCAGGCGAGGCAAGACAAAGGAGGGTAAATAGCGTGCCTAAGAGCCGACCCCGGTGCCGCGAAATCGTTGCGCTGCGGAGTTTGTGTTCACACTCGATATTTTGCCTCATCAAGCCTCCCGGCAGTTCGGTGACACTCGCACAGCGGCCTGGGGCGAGAGGCCAGGAATGCGTTAGGAAAGTAACGTTATGTGCTTGGCATTTCTACAAAAATCCCAGAACGTCGGTAGTGAGATCAAGCCGGAAAAAGCCACTTATCTAACGGCAAGACACTCGCACGAACAGAAAGCCGTCCCACGGAGCCGGGGGCGATGAGCGGTGGAAACTGGTCTTATCATCCCTACAGCCGCGACTCCCTGTTCTTGGCGGGAGGTCTGAACAGAATTGTCGAAAGACCAAAGCGCGATCAAAGGCACAACATAGCCGCCAAATGTTATCGGGATATGAGCAGATGGTTAATGCTCGTGCAAAAGCCACCTACCGGCGATAAGAGGTTCCAAATTGGGAATTAAGTTTCGGTGACAATCACGTTGAATCATTGACGATCCTTGCGGGCGGTCTTACAGTCCTCCTTGTTCACGTTGGGCGACCGCATGTCTCCTGTAGACCTCAACCTCGACCAAACCTCGACGATGCCGCTTGGCCCGCTTGAGCAGCAGATCCACCGTGCTATATGGACTCGCGGCTCAGCCACGGTTCGCGAGGTGTTGCAGGATAGAAGTATCTGGCAGGCATACAACACCGTACTGACTACGACGGAACGGCTTTTTCGCAAAGGGCTCCTCAGCCGGGTCAGTGAAAGGAAAGCATTTCGTTATCGGGTACTCTGCAGCCCCGACGAGCTGCAGCGCCGCACTGCAGTGAGCGGACTGCAGCGACTCCTGCGTACGCAGGACACCGTATTACACCTGTCATATTTTGTCGAAGCGGTCGGACAACTGGACGAGAAGCTGCTGGATGAGTTGCAAGCGCTGGTTGAACAAGAGCGCGCAGAGCTGCTACTCAAGAAAAGGGAGCGGTAAAGGTGTTTGCGGCGCGCAGCGCAATCGTGTGTCTTGCCTTTTTTGCGGTGATGTACGGCACTCTGTCGTGCGGGGTCGCATCCGGGTGGTGGATTCTGAGGCGTCGGCGTCAAATGAAAGCACCCGGGCCCGCCGGCCTGCTCTTCGCACTGCGGATCTTTCCGTTGACATTCTCCGTCCTGGTCGCGATCTTCTTCACTCTGCCCTCCTTCTGGCTGATGGAGCGCAGGGCCTTCGACGAAGACGCGACCACCCTCCTGCTTGCGGGTCTGGCATTGCTGCTGCTTACCGCCGGGGTAGTTCGGGTGCTACGGGCAAGATCGCGAACCGGGCTGGCAGTCAGAGAATGGCTCAGACAGTCTGACTCGGCTGAGAAGCCCGGAAGTGCAGACATGATTGCCGCCAAGGGTGCGCCGGCCTTGATGCTCGTTGGCATCTGCCGTCCTAAGGTTATGGTCTCCGACATGGCCGCAGCGGTGCTCAGCGACAGCGAATTGCGAGTTGCCGTTCGTCACGAGTTGGGACATAGGCACTCTTGGGATAACCTGAAAAAGCTTCTTATCAATGCAACGTCATTCCCCGGAATGAGCAGAATCGAACGAGATTGGCGTGCAGCGGCTGAACTCGCGGCAGATGATTCGGCTGTTGAAACTCGGCTCGACGCGCTGGATCTCGCATCCGCCTTGATCAAGCTTTCCCGATCTTCGCAACAATGGTTAGAACCGGAGCTCGCGAGCGGACTGGTCTGCACCTCGTCTGAAATCAGTCTGCGTGTGCAGCGCCTGCTGGAATGGCGCATCCGACCACGGATTCAAAGGACCTGGGCTTGGGCTCTGCCGTCCGTACTTATCGTCTCGATTGTCGCGAGCTACTACGGTACAGCGCTCGTGCTCACTCACCGGCTGACGGAACTTCTCGTACCGTGAAAGTCTGTTGCCTTGAGCCAGGGTCAGTATGCCGTCGACGAGACACACCACATTGTTGTCATCTCGATAAGAGTCCCAGAACGTGGCTACAAAATGAAGCCGTCAACAAGCTTCGCCAAAAAAATCAGCATCTGGGTTACAGAAATTCTGCTTGGGACATGACAAATCCTGTCTGCCTCTTGGCCCAGTTCTTTCGCGGGTGGATTTATTTGATGTTAATTTAACCTGCGCGTCATTGCTCCTTAAACAGACCTGTGTAGCCTTGCTCACGTAAGTCCGCGGAATGCCGTATGTGGCCGCTTATAGCGCGGTATTCATGAATGCGGTGAGCCACTCCCGCCCCACGGCAGCGCGTTTTACTACAGCCGCAATTCGGCGGTGGCCAGGACGCCGACGAACTTCAGTTTATTTCCAAGCGCGAACTTCGGATCTGGAGATTTCGCGTCGGTGCAGGAAGTCAGCTGCAAGGGCGCCCGAGAGTTGCGATTCCCCTCAAGGGTTCAGGTTCAGAACGGCTTACAGCGGAGTGTAACCGAAATTATGAGAATTCTGGTCATCGAAGACGAAAGCAAGACCGCCAAGTTCCTGAAAAAGGGGCTTAACGAAGCGGGCTTTGTGGTGGACGTAGCGTGCGACGGTCTAGAAGGGCTGCACTTGGCGCAGGAAATGGACTTCGACCTACTCATTCTCGACGTGATGCTTCCCGGCATCGACGGGTGGCAGATTCTGACCCGTTTGCGCCAATCCGGACGGCGGGCGCTGGTATTGTTTCTGACTGCCCGCGATGCAGTGCACGAGCGCGTGCGCGGCCTCGAACTGGGAGCCGACGATTATCTGGTAAAGCCATTCGCCTTTTCGGAATTGCTGGCGCGTGTACGCTCGCTTTTGCGACGCGGCCCGTCGCGCCCGCAGGAGACCGTCCGAATGGGCGATCTTGAGATAGACCCCTTACGCCAGCGCGCAACCCGAGCTGGCCAGAGGCTGGAGTTGACGGCCAAGGAATTTCTTCTTCTATCGCTTTTGGCGCGGCACGCCGGCGAAGTGCTCTCGCGAACTCTGATTGCCGAAGCGGTTTGGGACATGAACTTCGACAGCGATACGAACGTTGTCGACGTCATGGTGCGGAGACTGCGCTGCAAAGTGGACGAGCCTTTTCCTGCCAAGCTGATCCACACTGTGCGGGGCGCCGGCTATGTCATGGAGTGCAACGAATAAACGTCCACCCTGGTGGAAAACACTGGCCTTCCGTCTGACAGCCGGCTACGCGCTGGCAGGTTTGTGTCTGATATTTCTAGCGACGGCCAGTCTTTACCTGGTGTTGCGCTCGCAACTGGAGAAAAGCACCGACCTGTTTCTGGCCGATAAACTCCATGTAGTGCGCACCCTTTTACGCGAGCGGCCTGATGACTGGGATGGCCTGCGAGAGGAAATTGAGCTGGAATCTGCCGCCCGGCGGTATCAGCAATTTTATATTCGGCTCCTTGACGATAACTACATACCACTGTTGACGACCCCGGGTATGGCCGAGCGGCTGGACTTGTCGCGGCTGGCCAGCGAAATTCAGAGCCATCCTGTTCTTCCTTTTTCGATGAACGGGACCCACGGGCAATCGTTTCGCGTTACCAGCGCCGCAGCGGAAGTTGGCTCGCCTTCCTTGCGATCGGACACCATCGAAATTGCTGTCGACGTTTCGCAGCAGGACGCGTTATTGGCCCGCTATCGACGATGGTTCTGGGCAATTCTTCTGGCATCCTTCGCCATCTTCCCGTTGATCGGATATCAAGTTGCACAGCATGGTATTCGGCCAGTCGAAGAGATTGCGACTACGGCTCGACACATCAGCTCGACAAACTTGCACGAACGTATCCAGCCGGAAGGGTATCCGCTTGAACTGGCGTCACTGGCCGACACCTTCAACAAAATGCTCGATCGTCTGGAAGAATCCTTCGAACGGATTTCCAGATTCTCCGCCGATATAGCGCACGACTTGCGCACGCCGGTGAATAACATCCGCGGCGAAGCGGAGGTGGCCTTGGCCCGCGCCCGCACCGTCGATGAGTACCGCGATGTGCTTGGGTCCTGTCTGGAAGAAGCTGTGCGCCTGTCGAACCTCATCAGTGATCTCTTGTTCCTGGCTCGAGCCGAGAGCCCGCTGAGCCACCTGCATCGCGAGTTTGTCAACATCGCTGAATTGCTGGATGGAGTGCGTCAGTACTATGAAGCTTCTGCTGAAGATGGCGGCATCTCGCTTACAACGGCTGTCGGTTCCGAGCCGGTCATCGCTGACCTGGACCGCACTCTCTTGCAAAGGGCGGTTGGCAATCTGATTTCGAATGCGGTTGCGCACACGCCACCCGGCGGAGCGATCATTCTGGGGACAACCCTGGGAACCGGCGCGGAAGCATCGACGCTCCGCATTGAGGTCTCCGACACTGGGGAAGGCATTCCGCCGGAGGCGTTGCCGAAAGTCTTCGACCGTTTCTACCGAGTGGATGCCTCGCGCTCGCAAGAATCCGGCGGGACTGGACTGGGATTGTCCATCGTCCAGAGCATCATGCTGCTGCACGGCGGGAAAGTTGAAATTGCCAGTCAACTTGGACAGGGCACGAGGGTCACGCTCCATATGCCAATAGCCGGGCAACCCCACGCGTCGGCAGTGCCCAATCACTATATGACAAAAACCTAATGTTCGCGTCATCGGGCTGTCCCGATCTCTTCACTACGCTAGCCTCGTGGTCCAGCATTACCTTTGCCACCGATCAACTGAAAACCCTAGGCAGTACAAACCTGAGCTAGTTCCTTTGTGGAGAAAACATTTTATGCAGATGAATTCGTTGCGAAATAGTCCTCGGATCTTGGGGGGCCTGATCGCTGGCCTGCTGTGGATGGGGCTGAGCGTTTCGGCGTTCGCTCAGTCCCAGTACTTCCCCACCTACACTCCCGGCCCGCTGGGAAGCGGCTGGGTTGTGGCTAATGGTCAGATCATCACTCCCGCCGGAACCCAAGTCAACCTCGCTGTCACGGAAAGCAGCGGCACCGGGGTTCGCGCTACCGCCATCGCACTCAACCCCAACCCACTCTCCAATGGCCATCGCACCGCCGCCGTCCTTACTTTGGGCTCCAAGACGGTGTCTGGTGCCGTCGAGGTCTTCGACGTAACTACCGGCGCTATTTTGCAGGAGTTTGTCCCGAACAGCCATGCAAACGGCAGCCCCATCGGCATCGCCTATACGCAGAACGGCAACTACCTGTTGCTCAGCCAGGACAACAGCTACGTTACCGTCGCCAGTGTCGGGGCTAACGGCCTCCTGACCTACGTGTCTCAAGTCCAGATCCCGGTGAACCTCTCCTTCATCCACTGTTTTGAGAACAGCCCTCCGGGAACCACGGGCAGCGCCCCCATCCCTTGCGGCCAGACCTACTCTTCGGGCACTGCTTATCCCCTCGGCCTCGCGATCTCGGCGGATGGCCACACTGCCTACTCCGTGCTGGATGTGGACGATTCGCTGACCAAGATCGACTTGACCACAAACCCTCCGACGCAGGTTGCGGAAATTCAGGTTGGTAACGTCCCGAACAGCGTCGTGATCTCGAGCGACGGCAGCACCGCCTACGTCTCCAATGAGGCTGGCCGGGTTGCCACCGCGGACGACTTCCAGGAATACTCCGACGGTACGAATGTCGTCGCGACGTATCCCACGGGCGCCATCGCCACCGCCACCATTTCCGTGGTGAATCTGGGCTCCTTTTCGGTCACCCACACCATCACGTTGACCGGTCTGCACCCGACCGGTATGGCTCTTTGGGGCCAGTACTTGTTGGTTGCCGATACCTATAGCGACGTCATCTCCGTGATCGACACGACCAGCAACACGGAGGTGCGTGAGATCAACCTTGGGCTGCCGATCCGGGTGGTCAGCGGGACGAACGTTGGCCCGAGTTTCGGGCAGCCCGGCGTTTCGGCCTATGGCGCGGCACCGAACTCGATCGCCGTCGACACCGTGAATAACGTCGCCTACGTCGCACTTTACAACGCCAATGCAGTCGCCGTCGTCGACCTCAGCGCCGGCGCACCGAAACCCGTCAAAGGCACGATCCCGGTCGGCTATGCGCCGAGTTCGGTTGTGCTGGACGCGCCGGACAGTATGCTGCTCGTTGCCAACGACAAGGGCATCGGCACCACGAACACTGATCTGAGCCAAAATTGCGCAACCTACTATGGCGTGTGCGGCTTCAACAGCCACCAGGATCAAGGCACCGTCAGCATCGTTCCCATTCCGGGCAGCGCAATGCTGGCCCAGATGTCGGTGCAGGTCTATCAGAACAATCACTGGGATCTGCAGACGAATATCGCGGGAGCCTCAGGCGGCAACCCGAATACCCCGCCGGTTGCAGTTCCGGCGAAAATCGGCGATCCCTCGTTCATCAAGCACGTGTTTGTGATTATTCGTGAAAACCGCACCTACGATCAGATTCTCGGCGACGTGGCCGCCGGCAATGGCGACCCCACCTTGGCGGTCTTTGGCGGCATCTACACGCCCAACGCTCACACGCTGGTCCAGCGTTTCCCGCTGCTGGACAACTTCTACGACCCGAGCCGGCAGTCGGCCGATGGCCACAACTGGATCATGCAGGCCATGGCGCCCTACTCCGACGACATCCAGTCGCCCGACTGGGTCCGCGACTATCCCTCCAACGGCGGCGATGCCATTGCTTACCAGAACGCGGGGCATCTGTGGGACCAAGCTGTACTATCCGGCGTCTCCTATAAGAACTACGGCGAGTACATCGAATACAACCTGTTCACCCCCCCGGGCGGTGGGAACCAGGAGCCGACCTGGTGCCAGTTCTATGACGACACCCAGTCATACGAAAGTGGCCAGGAACAGGAACTGTATTACTACAACACCGTCTCCTCGTACTCCCCGCTCCCGAACCTGATTAACCACACGGTTCAGAACTATCCGCAGTTCGATCTGGGCATTCCCGACCAGTTCCGCTTCGATATCTGGGTCCAGGACTTCACTAACGACGTGAACCACGGTGCGGTACCCCAGTTGGAGTTCTTGTGGATCAGTTCCGACCACACCGGCGGCCCCCCGAACGCCATGGCCATGCAGGCCGATAACGACCTGGCGATGGGCCGCTATGTCGACGCCATCACCCACAGCTCAATATGGTCTACGTCGGCGATCTTCATCGAGGAAGACGACGCCCAGAACGGCGTTGACCACGTCGACGGCCACCGCAGCCCGGGCTATATCGTCAGCCCCTACGTCTTGCAGAACAGCCCCACCGACCACACCTTCTACACGCAAGTCAACATGACGCGTACGATCGAGCAGATTCTTGGTCTGACGCCCATGAACCAGTTCGACCTGTGGGCCTCGCCGATGAGGACCGTTTTCACCAACAATCCACCCCAGGACAACTTCCAGCCGTGGACACACGTGCCGGCCGAATATTCGCTGACTTCAGGCACGTCCTGTACCTCCCTGGCATCCGCTAAAAAACCTGAAGCAAAGGACAGCCCTAAGGTCGCGGCTCTGCGGGCTGCCTGGCTCCAGGCGAAGGCGCAGATCTTCGCCGGTAAATGGACCAAGCCCGACTCCGAAGACCCGAACATTGTCAGCCATTACGACTGGTACGAGGCCACCGGGTTTACGCGGCCCTATCCCGGTGAGAAAACTGTTCGCTTCCCGAGCAGCTTCAACATCTCGGCTCCCTACGTGGATAAAGACTAAAACACATTCCGACTACAATGGCCCTCTCCCGGATAACCGGGAGAGGGTTTTTTCATCCCTCAAACCAAGTGTTTATCTCATCACCGCATCGACTTCGAACACGACTTTAAAGAGCGGCAGCACCGGCTACGCCAGCTTATCCGGAAACGGGTTTGTAGGAGATTACTCCCGAGAAGTCTTAGTGCTGTGTCTGAAGCGCCCTCCAGAGTACCTCGGGTTCGACAACTTCTTGTGAAGTGGGCGCCTTAGATACAGCGACTTGAAGGAAGCCGTCCCTGGCGGGAGCTTATGGGTTTTCTTGACCTTGCGACGTGGAATCATCCGGATAGAGAACCTTGGTGATAGACTCTGCAGCGAACGTTTTCGGTTACGGCATTGACGAGGTCTCCATTGCTGAACTGATGGAAGTGGAAGGAATCTGGAGCGCCCAGCGGACCACAAGCGAAGGGATTTATAGTGTGGCCTCCATAACCGACGACCGGCCGATCGAAGAGAATCCCTAGCAGATCCGTCCGGTCAAGTTTCCTTGAGATCAAAAAGGTACGTTCGATTGAAACATTTGGCTTATGTCTCTGCACTGTGGTTTGTCTGCTTCTCCTGGATGTTTGCGCAAAATTCCAGCCCCGGCCACAAAATTTCGCTACCCTCCAGCAAAGTGTTGGCCTCCCCCTTGCCTGGCAATCTCGGCCGGGTCAACGGGTTTCCTGCCACCATCACGCTCAGCCCCGATGGGCGTTACGCCGCCTTACTCAACGACGGCTATGGCACCGAGGCCAACGGTATCCGGCAATCGATCGTGGTGATCGATCTCCAGACCAATAAGCTCACCGACTTTCCGGACGATCGCTTGGGCGAAGGGGCCCGTCAGAGTTACTTCCTGGGACTGGCATTCAGCGCCGATGGCCATCACCTTTACGCTTCCATCGGCTCAATTTCCGACCCCGCCGGCAAGTTGCCGGGCGATACCGGCAATGGCATAGCAGTTTATCGTTTTCGTCAGGATGAACTGGTGCCAGAGCGCTTCATCGCCATAGCCCCGCAAAAAGTGCCCGCGGGTTCGACGATTCCTTACGGACTGCGCAAGACGCCCCCCGGAACTGCGATTCCATATCCTGCGGGGTTAGCAGTGATCTCCGGCGGTTCTGTCGACAAACTCCTGGTCGCCAATAATCTTTCTGACAATGTCCTGCTGTTGAACTCCTCCAGCGGTAGCGTTCTCCAGCGATTCAATCTCAATCTCGGAAACACCGTTCCGTCTTCTTATCCTTACACCATTGTCGCCGCGCGCGATGGCCGCCGCGCCTGGTGCAGCCTGTGGAATGCATCCAGGATTATTGAACTGAACTTAAGCAGCGGGACGATCAGCCGATCGATCCCGCTACTTCCGCCGGACGATTCCATGGCCCCTGGTTCCCACCCCACGGCACTCCTGCTTAGTCCGGATGAAAAACTACTATATGTTGCACTGGCCAACGCTGATCGTGTCGCCGTCATTTCGACCGCTAGTGGAAATGTGATGCGCATGCTGAGTACCGCTGTGCCGGGACAACAGGCGGCCGGAACGGTTCCAAACGCCCTGGCACTGTCCCCGGACGGCTCCCGGCTGTTTGTGGCCGATGCCGCCATCAATGCTGTCGCCGTATTCGATACCTCCGCAATTTCCGCCAGCGCTAGTCTCACGGGCGCGGGCCAAGAACAGGCTCTGGGCTTCATCCCGACGGACTGGTATCCCACCGCCCTGGCTGTGGCCGGCGAGGATCTACTCATCGCTACCGGCAAGGGTCAAGGAACGGGGCCGAATAATGGCCCCAGCCACGGGCCCGGCAAGCGTCACCGGCAGCATCCCTACATTGCCACCTTGCTCTACGGTTCGGTTTCGCGCGTCAATTTTCACAAAGCGGAGAGGGATCTTCCCGACCTGACACGTCAAGTGGAAGAGGACAATCTCTTCCACTCAGATCCTGGCCGAATAAGGTTTCAGAAAGGTTCCAACCCCATCCGGCACGTGATCTACATCATCAAGGAAAATCGCACTTACGATCAGGTGTTAGCCGACTTGCCGGTGGGTAACGGAGATCGTTCGCTCACGATGTACGGAGCTGATGTAACGCCTAATTTGCACGGACTGGCTTTGCAATTCGGGGTACTGGACAACTTCTACGATAGCGGCGAAGTATCAGGCGATGGCCACGAATGGTCCACTGCCGCCATTACCAGCGACTACAACGAAAAGACATGGCAGATATCGTACCGGGGCAAGGAACGTACCTACGACTATCAGGGCGAGATCGCTGATGAGAACCCGCTTGATCTGGGCGTTGCCGATGTCGACGATCCCTCGACTGGATACCTTTGGGACAATGCTGCGCACCATGGCATCAGTTATCGTGATTATGGTGAGTTCATCGAGACCATTTGGTGCAAAGCCGCCAAAGGCTCGAATAGCGCGCAAGAAGGACCTCCTCCTTCGCAAACCGGAGTTTGCGCGCAAGCGGTCGTGACTCGAGGTGAATCGCTTCCGCCCAACGTTGGCGACCCGCATGGTTCCAAAAGCCCCTGGCCCTGGGCGGTGCCTGTGATCAAGACCACTAAGCCCACGAAGGGCTTGCTGCGCAATCATTATGACCAGAATTTCCCCGATTTTGAGCTCGAGTATCCTGACCAGCTTCGCGCCGACGAATTCTTGAACGAGTTCAAGGCTTTTGTGCGAGCCCGCACAGAACACCGCGGCGGCGAACTTCCGCAACTGGTTCTGCTTTATCTTCCTGACGACCATACTCATGGCACTAGCCCTGGAAAGCCTCGCCCAGCAGCATCGGTTGCAGATAATGACCTATCTGTCGGACGCATCGTCGAAGCGGTTTCGCACAGCCCCTACTGGGACGACACCGCAATCCTGGTCATTGAGGACGACGCACAAAACGGAGCCGACCACGTGGATGCCCACCGTTCCATCGCCTTCGTGATCAGCAAATACTCTCCCGGATCCCAGCAGCACCCTTACGTGGACCATCGCTTCTACACAACGGTTAATATGATTCATACCATCGAAGTGCTGCTCGGCCTGCCCCCCATGAATCAGAATGATGCTTACGCTCCGGTGATTGCGCCTTTGTTTTCCGGCGTAGGTGATCAACCGCCATTTGCCGCCGACTGGAGCAATCGTGACAACGGTCTCCTCTACCAGACCAATGCCAAGGACGGGGAAGGCGCCAAAGAATCTGACAAGATGGACTTCACCCGTCCTGATGTAAACGATGCCGATGTGCTCAACGCTATCCTGTGGCGCGATCGAATGGGCGATAAATCGATGCCGGCCCCCAGGCACACGGTATTCGCATCCAGTCACTAAATTTTTCTTAGCAGCGGCTGGTCAATCCGAACCCTGGCAACAATTTTGCTTTCGAGCTGTTCCTTCATAACGAGCTCCTCTCTGAGCCGCCGAACTCAGGCGGCCCGCACCCGGAAATGCCCTCAGGATACCGGCTGGGATTTCCCAATCAGCCAGTATTCCTCGAGGATCAACGCCGGGCGTCAGAATGGTGACCTTGGTAGGGTCCAGCAGACAGTAATCGTCCGACACATCGGCGTCGCTGAATCCATGCCACTGCTCGGCTTGAAGTTTATAGGATTCACCCCCTTGTAACGTTGCTTTCATGTACTCACACTCAACCTTGCCGCTACCTTAACTTTTGTGGCAAGAGCTGGATAAAGCTGTGGTAGCATTCCCCGGTCTAAATGGAGGAATTATGGCGACGGCGCGTGCCTTCGGCGATCCCGACTTAACTCCCGACAATTTCAGCCAGTTCAGCAAGCAGGAAATTGATGCCGACACGGCCGCCAAGGGTATCGAGCAACTGGAGCCCGTGCCCACCGCGAGGAGCACGACCCCGGTGGATCTAAGCGCTGTGATCGGAAATCCAGCTGTGGCCGCGATTCAGAAGGCAGGAAAGATTGTCTTCCATACGGTCGGCGATACCGGTGGCATCCACAGTCCTCAGTTCCAGTTTGCCGTTGCCGACGCCATGGCCAACGACCTGAGCAGCGGCGCCAGCTTCTGGTATCACCTGGGCGACGTGGTGTATTACTTCGGCCAGGACCAGTATTACTTCTCTCAGTTCTACGATCCCTATCGCAACTACAACGCGCCCATCTTTGCGATTCCCGGCAATCACGATGGAGCGGTCTTTCAGAACGATCCCGAGAAGACGCTTGAGGCATTCCTCTCCAACTTCTGTACTCCACAGCCCACGACCAATTCCGATAGCCAGGGCGCGGTTCGCACCACCATGGATCAGCCCGGCGTCTACTTCACGCTGAACGCTCCGTTCGTGAAGTTCATCGGCTTGTATTCGAACACCTCGGAGGGCGCGACGGAAGGCGCGATCTCGGGACACAACATCGGCAACGCTCAGCTAACGTTCCTGCAGCAGCAGTTGAAGCAGGCGGCAGCGGAGCGTGCCAAGGGCCAGTGGCGCGCCCTGGTCATCGCGACGCATCATCCGCCGTTTACCGGCAGTCCGAACCACGTGCCCAGCCCGACCATGCTCCAGCAGATCGATCAAGCTTGCACGGTGGCGGGCATTCAGCCCGACTTGTATCTGTCGGGCCATGCGCACTTGTATGAGCGCTACACGCGCACCATCGGCAAGAAGCAGGTTCCTTATCTGGTAGCGGGCATGGGGGGCTATTACAATCTGCCGGGCCTCAAGCCGGGCACGCCCGCGCCGACGCCCAAGACTCCTATGTCGGGCAAGGACTCCACTGGCAATCCGCTCACGCTTGAGACCTACAATGACAACACCTTCGGCTTCCTGCGCATGACCGTCTCGCCCAGCGCGATTACCGGAGTGTTTGTCACGGTCGATCCCAGCTCTGGCAAGACCGGCATAGGCGACAGCTTCACCGTCGACCTGAAAGCGAATACGGTTTCTAGCGGTACATCTTCCGTATCTAAAGGACCGGGCGCCGCGCATTCCAAGGCGGCGAAAGGGAGTTCCGCAAAAAATGCGCCCAAGGCCGGTTCGGCTCAGCGCAGGTCGCTCGCGAAACCGCCCCAGTCTCGAAAAAGATAGATGGCTTCTTGAGGGTCGCGGCCGCAGCGGCGCCACCGTCCTGTCCGCTAAGGAGACGCACCCCACTGTGCGGACCTTGCGAGTCTGTCGAATCGGCGTAAACTGAGCACATGGAAAGAGCGAAGCCCGTAAACCAATTCCAGGAGGTTCACAGGCTGGTAAAGGAACGCCTTGACCGTGCCCGCGATACCCGAGAAAAGGATTCTGAGCTTCGGAAAGAAAAGGCGGAAGAGGAAGCTGTCCGTGAGGGTTTCGACCGTGCCGAGAACTAAGTTCCCGCCACATCTCATCGAATACCGCGGCGCAAAGCGCTGTTCGATTTGCATGATGCCATTCCCGTCCGATGCAGAAACGAGCCTCAACAGGGCGTTCGCGGAGCATGTCATCACGAACCATAGGCCCGGCCAAACGATCGAAGACGTGAACCAATTCGCTACACGGATTGATAGAAATACTACGCGGAATTAACGAGGAAGTACTTCGGTTCAGCGAGCTGTTTAGCGCACGTTAGTCCTTGGCCCGAAATAAGCTGCGGTCCCTCTTACTTGTGCTGAAATCGATTGTAACGAATCCTAGATCGGGAACGGGAAGCCCCGCCAATCGTAGCAAACTAGTGGCAAAATTGGGGAGATATGCGCTAAAGTGGCGCGCCCTGAGAGATTCGAACTCCCGACCTTCTGATTCGTAGGGAAAAACTAGCTCTAACCGCGTACAACCGCAAGCAACTATAAACACAAGCCAAAATGTTCTACTCCCTTTGGCTGCTTTTGGCTCCTCTTCACGGTCAGTATTAAGTCACCGGGATCGGCGCCAGCGCCACCAAGATCTGTGACTGCTTTACTGAAACCTCGCGCAGAACAGTACAATTGTGAGCGTGGTTACTCCTAGGTGGCGGGAAACATTTCCGATGGACAGCACTGCTTTGAGGAGGAAGTGATGTCAGAGACTAGATCTTTCCTGGACTGTGGGTAGCGCTGGTGGTTTGGACATGGATGGTGCTTGTGGCCACCTGCGCGGCGCAGGTAGAAACCGTGGTGCACAATTTTGGGCAAGGAGACTTTGACGGGGTTGAGTCTTTCGCTGGCCTGGTCCAAGATGCCGCTGGTAACCTCTATGGCACGACCAACCAGGGCGGCATTCAAACCCAGGGAACGGTATTCGAGTTGTCGCCGAGAGTGGGCGGGGGTTGGTCGGAGACGGTGCTCCACAGCTTCGGCAATGGTACAGCCGGAAAATACCCCTATGCTGGCCTGATCTTCGATTCCGCTGGCGACCTTTACGGCACAACCGCCAACGGGGGCATTCACGTCGGTGGAAGCTGCTATCTCGGTTGCGGCGCCGTGTTCGAGTTATCGCCGAGAGAAGGTGGAGGTTGGACAGAGACAGTGTTGCATAGCTTCGGCAGTGGCACCGACGGAGCCAGACCCGAGGCCGGCCTGATCTTCGACTCCGCCGGCAACCTTTACGGCACAACCACCGCCGGCGGCATTCATCACGCCGGGACGGTGTTCGAACTATCACCGAGGCAAGGCGGCGGTTACACGGAGACGGTGCTGCACAGCTTCGGCAATGGGACAGACGGGCAATACCCCTATGCCGGCCTGCTCTTCGATGCTGCTGGCAATCTCTACGGCACCACCTACGAGGGAGGTATCCATAACACATGCTTCTACGAGGGCCTTACATGCGGGACTGTCTTCGAGATTTCCCCCAGACAAGGCGGAGGCTGGACAGAGACGGTGCTGCATAGCTTTGGCAATGGCACGGACGGAGCTAACCCTCAGGCCGGGCTGATCTTCGACGGCGCCGGTAATCTGTACGGCACAACCGGGCAAGGCGGGATTCATCAGTCCTATGCGGTTGGAGGGATCGCCTTCGAGTTGTCGCCCCGGGAGGGAGGCGGCTGGCAGGAGACGGTGCTGTACAACTTTTGTAACCTCGCGGCCGGCGACGGATGTTCGCCCGCCGCCGCGCTGGTGTTCGATGGCGAGGGGAATCTGTATGGCACAACCGTCAGCGGGGGCATTCACTTTGACGGAACCGCATTCCGGCTGTCGCCTCGTCAAGGTGGAGGTTGGACAGAAACGATATTGCACAGCTTCGGGCGCGGCACGGATGGTATTTATCCCAATGCTGGCCTGATCTTCGATTCCGCTGGCAACCTGTACAGCACAACCGCCGACGGCGGCATTCATCCGTGCGGTAGCCCCGGCTGCGGTACGGTATTCAAGTTAACGCCCTAGCTTCGGCAGGAAGAGCTACGCAGTGTACAGATGTGGCGGGACATCCGCAAAGACGGCATTCCTAAAGGCGCGGCGCTACCGTGCACTTCGGATGTGTTTGGATTCACGGGCACGACGTCATACCCACGGCGACACAGTTCTTCAAACAACCTCACGCTAAAATTCACCGGGTCGCGTGAGATCCCCGCCATCGCGATACGTTTCTGCGCCAGAAAATCCTCGATGGTGTCAAGCGATGCACGCTCAGTTGCCATTCGCCCTCCCTGTTGTCTGTTCGCCTCGGGCCGCCCCGACGCTCCGTGTGACTTGTTCATATTCCCGCTCCGACTGCGCGGGCAACAAAACCCAGAGGCTGTAAATGCCGAGCGCGGTTCCAAGCGGAATAGTAAACAATGCCAGAAACGAGAGAACGATGGTCAACATGCGCGCCCAAGGTTCGCGCCGCAGCAGTCCCCAACCAGCCAGGAAGCCGGCGGCCGCTTTGATCAAAATCAGGCCTCCGATGGTGCCGAAGAGCGATTGCAGGAACCCGGCAGGCGTGTCCGGTGGCGCTCCCATCTCGTGCAGATGCGCGAACACAGTATTAGCAAGGACGCACGCTACAAAACCGACAACTGCATCAAGCGCGGAAAGGGCCAGCCACAGGATGCCCAACAACCGAACATGCTCCTGCACGCGGTTAGACGACGGATAGGCAATGGCAACCACCCCGGAGAACTCTCTGCCACACCGGCCGCAAAAGCGCTGGTCCGGCTGCACAGCGGCACCGCACCGATCGCAGAACATAGGGCCCCCTTTGGCTTTGCACGCTGATGAAAGTGAATGGGCAAGGCGTTCGTTTACGCTGCGGCAGCCTTACCCGTGCCCTCCGTAGTTTCTGATTCAGCAGTAGCGGCGGGGTTCTCCCCGAATATTTCGGCCTCCGCCTGAAGCCAGTCATCGACGTCGTGGCCGTGCTCACAGCCGCGTTTCTCGTAAAGGTGATATGCCCCTACCCGAATTAACTCCTCTCTCAATTCGAGCGAGCCTTGCTCGGTCTTCGCAGTTGAGGGGCCCGTAACTTTGTTTGCCATGGTGGACCTCCTGCACCGTTGTTCAGGTGATGAATGGTTGAAGAACGAGGCCAACTGGGGAGAGAGTCGCGCACAGAGAGTCTGGGATAGTGCGCTTGCTTAACATCTTGTTCTTCGGTTCTTCCTACGTCAATGACTCGTGTCACAGCCACGGGTGACCGCGTTCGAACGGCCGCCAGACCCGAGGTACGGTGACGTCGGCAAGTGGATGTCAAAGTTGTCGCCGCGATGTAAGCGGCCTCATGACTGAGATGTGAGGTCCGGTGCCCCGGAAGATGAATTGCGATCCACGCCTATAGCAACTCCGTTAAGGCGATTCTATTGGGCGTCTTTGTAACCTTCGCACTGGGATTGAGTCCTATCGCCGTGAGAGTTGAGCACATCACGGTGCTCATCGAAGACTAAGTGTGAAGGAGACATCATGATTCGCAACGTCAAGACAGTCTTGGCAACTGCTGCAGAGGTGTTCACATTCGGGTTACTGGGGTCTGTGAGGTTTGGGAAAAGCAGGGTCGTCAAAAAACCGCTGATTTTGTTCGGGCAGTTTCCACCCATGCGATCCCGATAATTATTTCCGCGCGAGCGAACGCCGTAGTAGCTGAGTTGTCCGGCCGATGTGCTCGGACAGGCTTGCCCGTGGGGGCACATAGTAACCGACGGTAAGACCAAACCAATTGCTACTCGGATGTCGCACGACTTCTCCGATCTCGTTGAGCTTTCTAGCAGAGCACAATCTTTAGTCATGCCGAAGAGCGACCGGGAGATATTGCCGGAATTTCCGTTCTTAGTAGCCCCCAACAGCCCGACACTATATACCTGTTAGGTAGCTCCAGGGCACAGACATTTTCTTTTGCCGGCCCCAGGGCTCGGAGCAGAGTCCAGACGATGTCAATGAGCCCTGAGGCTGCCGACCGCTTGAGAATGAGCACTGTCCGGCCACGGCACCGCCCATCGCGCGCGTGCCGAACTCGACTCGTCCCCGAGCCTGGCTTTGAGCGGAAAAACGATCAGAAAGGCGAACTCATCGAAGTGCACCACGGCGACGCGGATCTTCAACTTGGCATCCTCGAAACAGAATGAAACCTTGCGGCGCGTGACGTTCTTGAGCTTCTGGCGAGTAGGCTTGTGTCGCAGGGTGACCGCTAGCGTGTCGAGATTCGAGTTGCGTGTTTTCAATAACGTAAAAAGATTTCCGGGAAATGCCGACAACACGTACCTGCGCGAAGACGGCGCCCTGGTCGATTAGGACGCCGCCCTCTTTGGTTCACCTCGTTGCCAGAGTCTTTCAGCTTTAGAACTGAGTAGCTGGAAGAACTGGTGTTCCCTCGATCTGTACCGCCTGCAATTGAGTGGGATCCAAGCCCAGCGCCTTGAGAACGGTGGGCGCGACTTGCAGGGTTTGTACTGGAGAGTTGACTGTGCTGGTTAGGAAGCTTGGATTCGAAAGCAGCATGATCACGTTGGTATCGTCGTGCGAGAAGCCTCCGTGCTCAGACAGTTTCGAGCTGCTGCCGGTGTACACCACGCCGTAATTCGGCGTGACCAGGATGTCGGGAGAGCGGGGATCTCCGTTGGGAGGAAGACCGGGAGCGTTGAACATCGTTGTGATCGACGGTCCGTAGAAGATCTCTCCCAGGCCAGCCATGGCCGCGTTGGCCTCCAGAATCCCTACCGCATTCGTCGTCTGTGCCGATGACTTGAGCCACAGCAGCGAGACATCGTCTTCCGTGGGTCCAATCTGGCCACCGGTGGGCGATTCGGAAGCGGGCAGGTAACTGGCGAGCAGGTTCGCGGGCGACGTACCATTGTTTCCGTTAGGACCCGGAATCGGGAAGAAACGGTTCGGATCGATCGGCGACTGGCCGTGTTTGGCGGTTATGATGATCAGCGTCGAATCGAAGAGCCCTTTGCTCCTCAGTTCGTTCACCCACTCGCCAATCGATGCGTCGACAAACTGGATTTCGCCCACCAATTCGGCCGTCGGCGTTCCCGCCGCGTCCAGATAGCCGCCCGTGCCCACGTTGTGCTCGATCAGTTTTTGTCCCACACTGACCACCTGGAAGTTCATGCCGAACAGCGTCGGTACGGGAGCGCTTCCCTGGCCATTGTGCGTCTTACCATCGATCTGGTTGAGAACAGCGTTGACCTTCAGGGTGTCGTAGCACTGGATGTTCTCAAAGCTGTTGGTCCAGGCGGCCAGCTGAGTGGGGTCTGGAATCGGACTGCAGGCCAATCCCAGTGGGGTGACGATGCCAGGCAAGGCCACGACCGTGGAGTTGATTTCCGGGGAGTAGTAGTCATCGACGTTCGTTCCATTGCCCGGTCCGGACACCGAAGAATAGGATGGGTGTTTGTCGGTCCAGGCAGTATAGCCTCCGGCTGCATGGATCACGCCGAAGATAGTGTTCGTCCGGACGAAGTTCCAGGGATAGACAGGCGCGCAGCCTTGTTTGGGATCCCGCTCCAGCCGGTCAGGATCGATGGAGTTGATTCCGCCATCGCCGCTGGGAGCGCCACCGTTCAACTGCGTTTGATCGATGTCGATGCCTTCGTCAAACTCGGTAGACGTACCAGCCGAGTTCGCACTCAAGCCGCAAGGGCCACCAGCCAGGCCATTTCCTGTGGTCACTTTCGGCGGCGCCAGCGAGCGGTCGTAAGCCACGTCGTAGAACGCGCCGACGCTGCGCGGAGAGCCACCGGTCATGAGCGCCATCAAACCCGGAAACGAGTCAGAAGGCTTGGAGGTCGAAGCATTCAGATAGGTAGTGCCGGTAACACCCAACGCTGCCAGATTCGGACAATACGGAGCTCCGTTGTTGACTCCGGGGACACCGTTGGCGCAGTTCACAAAGTCGAGAGAGTGCATTCCGTCCACACTAACCAGTAGTACCCGTTGGATGATATTGTGCTGCGGCGCCGGCTTGGTCTTGCTGGCAGCGCTTAGATCCAACGGCGCTGTCGAAACCGCCAGTGCCAGGCAACAGGTAAGCAGGGATTTCATGGTTCTTTCCTCCGTGTTAGTAAAGGCTACGAACCAGAAAACTCTATGCCCGCACCGATGCAGGTGGGTGAATGCGAGGTGAAATATCCATTACAGGAAGATGGAGGCTGGATTACATTGATCGCCGATTAAGTATCTCGACTAATACTGTATCTAATCTTCACATAGGTATACCGACTTATTAATTAACTGCCACATTCTTTTAATTGCCTATTAACCATTCACGATCGGCCCCGGAATACGCTGGCGAAAGTCCAAGCGACGAAGGAGAGGAACATGAGCCGACAGCTTTCAGCCAATGCTAAGCCTGACCTTAGATATTTCTTATGTGTCGCAACGTTGATGATCTTGTTTCTTACCATTCCCGCCGTACTCTGTGCACAGCGCACTGCTCTCCACCTGCCAATATTAGATCCGGGAGTGCAGGCGCAACCTCCCTATGCCGTGTCCGTGTTCGCTCAAAGCATTCCCGGGCAATACACTGCTCCCGACTCGATTACCTCCAACAGCTCGGCGATCTACATCGGATACGGTAATGGAGGAGATCCAGGTGGCGGCAATGCAACCCCGTCCACCATCATCGAATATGACTACAACGGCAACATTCTCAATATGGTCCTGGTTCATGGCCACAATGACGGGTTAAAGATCAATCCCCAGACCGGTGACCTTTGGGCGCTGCAGAACGAAGATGCTAACGCGAATCTCGTAATCCTGGATCCCAATAACTTGACCCAGAAGAAGAAGTACTTCATTGGTACGGGACCCCATGGAGGCGGCTATGATGACATCGTTTTCCTCAATGGTAATGTGTACTTCAGCGCCTCGAACCCGCAGCACAATCCCAACAATGAACCTGCGATCATGCAATTTATCACCAATGGCAACTCCTTCACTTTGACGCCGGTCTTGTACGGAAATGCTTCGGCCATTGATATACCTACAGGACAGATGGTCACCCTCAATCTGCAGGATCCAGACTCTATGACCTATAACTTTGGCGGCGATATCGTGCTTGACAGTCAGGCCGACGGAGAACTGGTCGTAGTACGAAATCCCGGCCTAGGCAACCAGAAGGTGTTTCGGGTTCTGTTGACCGTGGGAGGTCAGGGAACCACCATCGACGACACGGTCTTCCCGACAGCCTCAGCGGGATTTTTGCTCGTTGCCGATACTGGCGGAGACACCGTTTACGAGATCACAGCTCCTTTCTTCGAGCCCGGGTCTGCCTACTCGGCAAGTGACAGTGATGGGTTTGTTGGCCAGCTTGACTTCAATAGTGGAGTCCTTACTCCCGTGGTCACCGGAATGGTGAGCGCTCACGGCATGGATTTCATTCCTCAGCAGTAGACTATTGTGGCGGCAAGGGCAGTGCGTAGTCGCGGACCACTGCCCTCCACGTTGCTGATTCCCTGTTTCATGTGGGATTAAGAAAGAACTGGTCGGATACTTGTCTATTAAAGTGGGCTGACCCAACTTAGACCGGCGGTGGCGTCGCTTTGCCTGCGCGCAAAGAGAGCGCCAACAAGACCGCGCTTCCTGCCGCAATCCCGGCACCGATCGCCGACAGGGCGTGACCCGCGTCGAAGCTGCTCCTGGACATCGCCAGCCCCATCGGGGCGAGCACTAGGCTACTGCGAGTCAAAAAGGTCAGTACGCCTGGCCCGAGAACGAAGCCCAGCGGCTTACGTCGCAGCAACAGGGTTGCGGTTACCCAGAAAGCTGGAGCCCCGAAGGCCAAGTCCAGCGCCGCTACTGCTTCCGTCGAGAGGCCGGAATCGCGGACGGCCTGCGATAAGGCAAGTGTGGGCGGTATCCGGCTCACTGGGCGGACAGTCGGCAATCCTGACGTAATCTGATCCTCGGCCAGCGGGATTAGTACGGTGAAGTTCGCTTGGCTGGAGGCAAAATCCTGGATCCAGGCGCGTTGGTCGGTACGAATTCCAAAACGCACTCAATTTCTATATTGCCATCCCCCTGGCATACCCTCGCACAATTGCTAAGGCAACACGTCGGACCACATCTGCTGTCCGGCTGCAATTCGCCCGCACGGCTACTTCTTGTTAGACTCCTGCACAATGCCAGTTCTCTTCAGTAGGGTGAAGCTCGACAAATCCGACGGCCCTCTTCGCCGGGCGCTGAAGTACCCGTTTTATGACTGGGCAGGCGAAATGCCGACTTCCAAACGCATCCTCATGTATATCGGCATTGTTCTTCAAGGATATGCTTTTTACTTCACGCTGATGTGGGCTATCCGGTTGCCAGAGTCGTGGAACTGGGTTCTGTTTGTACCGCCGCGAAGGCCGGTCGGCTATGTGTTGATGTTCGTGGCTTACTTCACCGGCCGTTGGATCCAGAATGGAATGCTAACTTCAGAATTTATTCGCAAGACACAATTGGAAACCGACCAAATAGCAGCCCGACAGATCCAGCAGACGCTCCAGCCTGACGAACTCGAAGACTTGCCGGGCTACGAGATGGAAGCGTATTACAAACCCTTGCGGGAGGTGGGTGGCGACTACTTCGACGTGATCGACCTTCCTGCCAACCGAACGCTATTCGCGTTAGCGGATGTATCGGGCAAGGGAATGCCGGCGGCCCTGCTCGCGGCCAACATACAAGCTCTGGTCAGGAGCATCGCCGGTGCGGAATCGAACCCGCTGGCAATAGCCAAACAGATCAACAAACACTTGAGTCGATACACCCCGATGGATCGCTTTGCCACGGCCGTGTTCATTGTGCTTAGCCGCCAGTCAGGAGAATTGGCGTACGTGAATGCCGGTCACAACGCCCCAATTCTCTCTTCTTCCCTATCAACCACATTTCTGGAGGCCACAGGACTGCCCCTTGGACTGTTTGCCGATGCGCAGTACGAATCACGTACAGCTGTGATGAGCCGAGGCAGTACCCTCCTCATGTTCTCAGATGGCTTAACCGACTCCATTCGGGGGGAGCATGCTGAAAATCGTTTGCTTGATGCTCTAGCGGAGAGAGCAGCACAAACAATGGCAAATCTCAAATCGCTAATCGATCCAAAATTCAACGAGGATGATGTCACCATATTGCTGGTGAAGCGTATTGCAGGTTCGTCCGGCGGCCTGTCTGCATGGGAACTGCAGGTACAGAAAGGGCGAACGTCCGGTTCGCCAACTCCCATTAGTCGGCAAACCTTACCCTCCCGAATTATGGAAGGTTGGTCCGTTAATCGCTAGGAGTAGCCACATGCTGCGGTAAGGGGCACCAGCCTTGCGGACGTCGCTGAACCTCGAATCAGTTAGTGTCCTCGAAACGCAGTCACTGGCGATAGTGACACTTGTCATTGACGCACGAGAAATGGAATGACAACATTTTTGGCAGCGAACGAATCCCGGGACGCGGTGCAAAGCGAAGGAGGAGGTATGTTCTGCGACCGATGTGGCGCCGCGGAGGCCTCATGTTGATCAAAGCCGCTGCCGCTTTCTTTGCGGGCTGGGGACTGCTGCGGCGCGCACCTTGGGCGCGCATGCTGACTATCGTTCTCTCGTTCCTGGCATGGTTCCACATTCCGCTCGGAACCGCTCGGCATTTACAGCCTCTGGGTTTTGCTGCCGGCGCAGTCCGAACGGGAATACGAACAAGCGGCACGGAGTGCCGGAGCGGCCTGAGCCTCTTCTTCGAAAAGAGGGTGTATGACAGGCGAGTGTGCATCGCTGGAAATCATTGATGATTTTCTGGCTCAAAAGCGCATTGCGATGGCCGGAATCTCGCGCGACCCGGCGAATTTTAGCGTGACGCTGTTTGAAGAGCTGTGCCGCCGTGGGTACGACGTCGTTCCCGTGAATCCCAACATGCCGGAGGTGCAGGGACGACGATGCTTCGCCCGCGTCCAGGACATCGATCCTCCGGTCGAAGGAGTCCTGGTGATGACCTCCCCGGAAGCCACGGAAGCAGTTGTGAACGACTGCGCCGAGGCAGCCATCCGGCGGGTTTGGATGTACCGGGCCGGAGGTAGAGGCTCCGTGAGTTCCAAGGCGATCCAGTTCTGCCGCGAGCGTGGGATTCAGCTGGTTTCGGGGCAGTGTCCGTTTATGTTTTTACCGCAGGCTGCGGGCTTCCATCGCTTTCATGGATTCATACGCAAGATCAACGGACGCTATCCACCGCGCACCTCTTCCAGAACTCGAATGCCGAAGCCCGCGTAGGACTTGAAGAAATTAGAGCCTGATATAACGCCACCGGCGGTCACAGACAAACGCCTGGTTTTCGACAGGCAGAGGCCATCATGACCGGACTGTTGCACGACGTCCGCTATGCGTTGCGCCAGTTGTGGCGCAATCCTTATTTCACGGCAACCGTGATCCTGATGCTCGCCCTGGGCATCTGCGCCACCGGCACCGCGATGAGCTGGATCGAAGGCACGATGCTGCGGCCGGTTCCCGGCGCCCGCGACACCGGCCGGCTGGTCACCATCATGCGCGGCACATGGAACATCTCGCCGGCCCCGCCTTTCTCCTACCCGGATTATCGCGACCTGCGGGACGCCAACCGAACCTTCAGCGGCATTCTCGGCTATCACCACGAGTGGGCCACCCTGACTGGGGGCGACTCGCCCCAGCGGATTTACGCCGCCGAGGTAACCGGGAACTATTTCGATGTACTGGGCATCCAGCCCGCTCTGGGCCGATTTTTCCGGGCTGATGAAGAAGCGCGGCTCGGCGGAGTGCCCTACGTTGTCCTCGGCTATTCGCTCTGGAAAACCAAATTCCAGGGTGACCCTGCCATTCTCGGGAAATCCATTGAGATTCAGCATCAGCCGTTCACGATCATCGGGGTGGCGCCGCAAGGTTTCATCGGATGCATGCCCGCCATCCGCGAAGATATTTGGGCTCCGCTCGCCCCCAGCACCACGCCTGGTGGGAACGACTGGAATGTGCTACATCGCGAGAATACCTGGCTCAACGTGATGGGCCGGCTGCATCCCGGGGTGAGCCGAAGCGCGGCCACCCAGGATGTGGATATGATTATGCGCAGGCTGGTGGCAGAATACCCCACAGCGCATCTCGGTGCGAACACGATCGCCCTCGACCCGCTGTGGCGCTCCCCGTTCGGCGGCAATGGCTACTTCGCCGCGTCTCTCCCTATCCTGCTGGCTTTTGCGGCGCTGGTGCTGTTGCTGACCTGCGCGAATGTGGCCACGCTGATGCTGGTGCGCTTTGTGGCGCGGACGCGGGACCTGGCGATCCGGCAGTCGCTGGGCGCGGGCCGCGTCGCGCTAATGCGGCAGATGATCCTCGAGGGGTTGATCGTCTCGCTCGCCGGGTCCGCCATCGCCCTGATCCTCACCGTATGGACGTCGAGGATGTTGGGCCGCTTTCTTCCACCGAATGCCAGCCCCATCGCGGTGAGCGGCACGGTCGATCAGAGCGTGGTGCTGGTGCTACTGGTTGTCGCAATCGCCGCCGGCGTGCTCTGCGGAGCGCTGCCCGCCTGGCGTTCCTCTCACATCACTCCGGCGGAAGTGCTCCGGCAGGATTCCCTGAATCTCTCCTCCGGCTCGCACAACCGGCACGTCCTCAGCGGGCTCGTCGTGCTGCAGGTGGGACTCTCGGTGGCTCTGCTGGTGTGCGCCGGACTGTTTCTGCGCACGCTCCACAATACCTCGAGCGCCTGGCCCGGTTTCGACGAGACGCACGTGCTGACGGCTACCATCGGCCTCGACACCGGCTATTCCCGCAGCGAAATCCGGCAGTTCCAGAAGAAGATCCTAGCACGGGCGCGGGAACTTCCCGAAATGACCGAGGTCTCTCTGACCGACTGGCTGCCGCTGAGCCTGGGCCGCAAGACCGCCGACGTATGGCCGGAGGGATATGTGCCGCAGCCGCACGAATCGGGCGAGGTGACCCGCGCCGACGTCTCCGCCGGGTATTTTGCAACCATGGGGATTCCCATTGTCGAGGGACGGGCGTTTACCGACACGGACGACACTAACGCACCGCCGGTAATGATCGTGGACCAGATTGCCGCGGAGCATTACTGGCCGGGCAGGGATCCGCTGGGCCGAAGGTTGCGCATGTGGGACACGCTCTACACCGTGGTGGGCGTGGCGAAGAACTCCGCCCATCTGCGCGTGGGAGAAACGCCGCAGCCCATGATCTACAACTCGATCCTGCAGTCGGGCGATCCGGAGACCATTCTGCAAGTGCGTACACCGGGCAGTCCCGGGGATGCCGCACCGGCCGTGGTGGAGGCCATCCATCAGATCAACCCGCAGTGGCTGGTATACGACGTGCGGCCGCTGCGTCAGACCGCACAGGCCGCCAATACCTTCGCCATGATGGAGTCCACCTTCGCCTCGGCGTTCGCGTTGCTCGCGCTGGTGCTGGCCGCGTCAGGCATATACGGCGTGCTGGCCTACCGTACGCAGCTGCGCACGCACGAAATCGGTATCCGCATCGCGCTGGGAGCCGGGCGCCGGGATGTGCTGTGGCTGATCCTGCGCCAGGGCCTGCGGCTCGCTGCTCTCGGCATCGCGCTGGGTATCGTTCTCTCTGTCGCGCTGACGCGGTCGATCAGCGCACAGCTTTACGGAGTGAGCCCGGCCGACCCGGTCACCATTGCGCTGGTAACCCTGCTTCTGGGCGTCGTGGCGGGAGCGGCCTCGTCACTGCCTGCGCTGCGCGCGATGCGCATCGATCCGATTGCCGCCATCCACGAACCGTAGGCGTAACAGGCCGCCTTACTGCGCCAAAGCCGATGTCATTCGGTGCGAAATCTCCGTCGGGCGCCGCCGGGCGAATACGGCGATCCGATCGAGCGTGGGTTCTTCGTCAGTCATATCAATGTTCCACTGCGGATGCCCGCCCTTCGTGAAACGACGGAGACCGGATCATCACCTAAATAATAGGAGAATACGACCAGCGTCACTGCCTCCCAAGGCACAGAATCGTGTGATGTGCGTCACGGGAGATGTCATTGCATGTGTATATGTTTGTATGTGCTTATACCTTTAAGCTGAGAACAAAGAGAAATCGTGGCCTGCGGATGCATGAATGAGTAATTGGTCAAAATCGATGGGGGGCAGGTTCGCCTCAAAGGAGTGGCCGAAACGTTTCGCTAGGTTTATTCGATGTTTAGGCCGGGGCCCTGAATCGCCGGGTATTGGGATGTCTTAGTGAAGGGGCTGCGCGAGGTTGGAAAATCACATACCCGCTGCGTTAGAACCAGAATACGCGCAGGTCTTGAGCGAAATGTTCACGTTCTATTGTTCGGTCGGTTTGAGCATCACGAGCACCGTGTTAAGTGGTTCGGTTATGCCGACCGATCTCTCGCATTGAGGGTGAGTCGCATTGGGCGAGCACCGATCGTGACCGTCGGAGTAGACAATCATTTTCTTAACGAAGGAGAACTCATAAATGTCTAGACTTCAGGTGTTTGATCCCGCAATGTGTTGCTCGACCGGAGTATGTGGACCTTCTGTCGACCCTGTTTTGCCACGTTTTTCTGCTGACCTGGAATGGTTGAAGAGCAAAGGGGTCGAGGTTGAGCGGTATAACCTGGCGCAGCAGATTGCCGCATTTACTGAAAATCCCACCGTGAAACAGGCGCTCAACTCGGAAGGTACAAAGTGCCTGCCGATGGTGCTCGTGGATGGAAAAGTGGTTTCGAAGGCTGACTATCCTACTCGTGAACAGCTGGCAGCCTTTACCGGAGTGGCCTATGAGCCGGGGCCGGTTTTCAAGCAGCACAAACCGGATCTTGTCGGCATTGGTGTTTCGAACATCGGGGTAAAGGAATGAAGCTGCTCGGCGAGTTAACCAGGAACCTGCTGTTTACGGGTAAGGGAGGGGTTGGCAAAACCTCTATTGCATGCGCCACCGCCGTTGCATTGGCGGATTCCGGTAAGCGCGTTCTCTTGGTGAGCACCGATCCTGCCTCGAATCTGGACGAAGTGCTGGCAACAAGTCTTGGAATGCATCCGACTCCGGTCAAAAGCGTTCCCAGCCTCTTCGCCATGAACGTTGATCCCGAGGAGGCCGCAAAGGAGTATCGCGAGCGAGTAGTCGGTCCTTACCGCGGCGTTTTGCCCGAGCAGGCTGTCAAAAGCATCGAGGAGCAGCTATCGGGCGCCTGCACGGTCGAGATCGCCGCCTTCGATGAGTTTGCAAAACTATTGGGCGACAGCGATGCGACCTCTGAATTCGATTACGTGATCTTCGATACCGCGCCCACTGGCCATACGCTTCGATTGTTGCAACTTCCCGCTGCGTGGTCAGGATTTATCGAGACCAATGTTGGCGGAACTTCGTGCCTAGGTCCCCTGGCCGGATTGCAAGCTCAACACGAACTGTACGACAACACCGTGCATGCCCTCTGCGATAGCGGGAGAACCACGGTGTACCTTGTGACGCGGCCTGAGAACTCGGCACTCGCCGAGGCAGAGCGCACGCGAAAGGAACTGGAGGCGCTGGGTCTACATAACCAGCGTCTGATCGTGAACGGCCGGTTCCACGCTGGCATCGATCCTGACTTAATCGCCGAAGCGCTGGAAAGCCGCGGCTCTGCGGCGATGGCTGCAATGCCGGACGGACTTCGCCAACTGCCTTGCGCGGAAGTCCCGCTCATGCCAAAAGCGTTGATAGGGCTGGACGCGCTGCGCGAGCTGGCAAGAGGCGGGCCAAGCGCCCTCGTCGTGCCTGACCTCAACGATGTTCGATTCGAAGGCGCCTCTTCCTTGGCAGAACTTATCCCGGTTCTGGCTGCCCAGGGCAAGGGCGTGATTATGACCATGGGAAAAGGCGGGGTCGGCAAGACTACGGTTGCAGCTGCAATTGCAATTGAGTTGGCGCGGTTGGGCCATCCAGTTCATCTGACCACCACTGATCCCGCAGCGCATGTCAGCGAGGCAACCAGGGGGAACACTCCCGATCTGACCGTGAGCCGAATCGATCCTGCGGTCGAGACGCGTGCTTATACCGAAGAAGTCTTGCGCGATTCGGGCTCGGAGCTAGATGAAAAGGGGCGGGCGCTGCTGCAAGAAGACCTACGTTCGCCGTGCACGGAAGAAATTGCCGTTTTCCGTGCTTTCGCTCAGATGGTGAATCGCGGAAACAACGGATTCGTGGTGATTGACACGGCTCCGACCGGGCACACGCTTCTCCTCCTGGATGCGGCCAACGCCTATCATCGCGATGTCGAACGAAATTTGTCCTATATTCCGGAGAGCGTTCGACGCCTTCTGCCTCAGCTTCGAGATGCTGAGTTTACGAAAGTCCTGATCGTAACGCTGCCCGAAGCGACGCCGGTTCACGAGGCTGAACGCTTGCAGAACGATCTTGTTCGTGCCGGCATCACGCCCTACGCGTGGGTGGTGAACCAGAGCTTTGCCGCGACTCAGACAAGAGATCCAATCCTCATGCAACGTGCGAGATTGGAATCGCGCTATATCAATGAAGTAAAGACGCTGGCGAATCGGGTCTTTCTGCTACCTTGGCGGCCGGAAGCGCCGGTCGGCGCGGAGCGCCTACAGCAGTTGGCCGAAGCGGGCGCCACTCGATAACGATCAAGAGGTTCAATTAATGAAAGAGTTGGAACAGTATTTTAAGGCCTTGGGAGACGGCAATCGACTGCGGATTATCAATCTGCTGTTGCATGGCGAGCTTTGCGTATGCGACATCCAGTATGTGTTGGAGAATTCGCAGCCGAACATTTCTCGACACCTGGCTTATCTGAAGAGCTCCGGGATGGTCGTCGATCGGCGGGAAGGATTTCGGATGTACTACCGCCTCACGGACCCCGCAGAGACCACCAAGCAGTTGTTGTTTACGTTTCTCAGGCAGGTCTTTGCCCTAGAAGAACAGCTGCAGCAGGATACCGAACGGCTCAGGGAGGCCATCGCCTCCGGTTCCTGCACCGCTAGCGAATGGAAACCGTATTCCGCCCTGGGCAAAGCCAGGTTGAATCGATCTGCTGCGCGCGAGATAGCCAAGATTTAGTAGTCGCCGCGAGGTGTAACAATGCAGGGACGTTACAACGTGTCGTTTCTGTGCACGGGCAATTTTGCCCGGTCGATTATGGCCGAAGCCATCATAAAGCGTAAGGGCGTCCCCAATTTCATTGCCTACAGTGCCGGTAGTCACCCGGCCGGATTCGTACACCCGCAGGCGCTGAAGCAACTTGAAGCGGCGCGCTTGCCCACGGAGGGCAGGCCTGCTGCTCTCGCAACACGGCATCAACGGCGGCTACGTACTGGCGCACGATCCACGCAAAATTACCGCTTTGGAAGTCATTCGGGCCATCGAAGGTCCGCTATTCATAACCTCATGCAGTTCCACGGAGCATGACTGCGACCAGAGTTCGCGCTGCACGGTGCCGCGCTGCTCGAACCAACCCAGCGCCTGAATCCGAGGCCAAGTGTGCTTCAATCATCTCCCAAGCTTAGGAACCTGGAAGGCTATCTTTCGGTCGGCGCAGGCTATCTTTTGGCCAGGCCCATGTATCTTTCGGCTGTTTTGTTCAATATTGGGTTACAGCGTACCTTGGGATTTGGCAACATACTCTTTGGAAGAAAACCATGCGATTCCCGAACGCGCTCTCCGTCTATGCTCCCGAAAACCGCACAAGGTTGCTCTCCCTGGCGACCGTTCTTGTTGCGGTGATCGCGCTGGTTGACTGGTGGACGCAGCCCTACATTTCACTGGGGTTTCTTTATCTGTTTCCGATTATGATCGCGGGCGGGTTTCTTTCGCGCACGCAGATCGTTGGTGTTGCCATTGTCTGCGCATTCTTGCAAGAAAAGTTCAGCAATCTTCCTCCGGCTGATGCGATTCCGCGTCTGTTGCTTTCCTCGGCTGGTTTTGTCGGCACCGGATTGTTAATTTGTGAGTTGCTCCGAAACCGTCGCATTGTCCTCAAACACCTTCAAGAAGTAGAGAACCAGGTACAACTCCGGCGGGAGGCTGAAGAGCAGGTGCGAGCACTCGTAGATAGCGGCCCCGCGGCGATTATTACCCTGGACTCAGAAGGGATCATAGTTCTCGCGAATGAGGCCGCAGAACATCTACTGACTCCTGTTGGCCATGGGCTTCCCGGACCCTAAACTAGCCATGCTGGTCTACGCTCAGGTGGTACGCGATTCACAGAAGAAGTGCGCGTCCCTAATGACCACGATGCTCTCTGAGCGCGGTTTCAATTGGGACGTGAGCGGTACGTACCCTACTTCGGAGGTGGCCTAACCTATTGATTTGATTGGTGGAGCTAGTCGGGATCGCACTATTAGGGGGTATTGATAACACGTAAGTTATTGATTTCATTACTGGCGACAAAGGCGAAAAAGGCACCATAGCCGAATGATGGGTACATTTTGGGTACAAAATTCTGCTGTTGTAGAGACGGGTACATGTCGAGCCTGAGCTCTCCCTCAACGCTACTCGTTAAATCCCTCTCGCATTCTTGGACCACGGTCTACCTGATTCCTTGAGAGGGCGATGCGGTGCTGAAAATGCACCTCGCACCCGGCTCAGCAAGCTCTCAACCAAGATGCAAGTGTTAATAGTGCTGTCGGCTGTGACACACTGCTATAGGCCGCCTCGCTCCTTCGGTTCTGCCATACGCAGACCAGAATGCCGAGCACCCATCAATCTGTCTTGATGACTTTTCCGTTATAAATCGTTAGCTCCTTCGAAAAAGTTCCCGAAAGGGTGTTCTTGGAGCCCGAACCGAAATAAGTAGAACTCCCCCTCTTAACCACCTCTGTTTTCCAACCCGGAACCTCTTTGAGGCCGCGGACAGGGGCGCCGATTGACACGATCGGAATACCTTGACACCAACCAGAGCTCCTTTCCCAATCCCGAACAATAGCCTCATAGTCTGTCGGAAATGGACCACATTCAGCTTCACTGCACCGTAGTAGCGCGTGGGCAGCGCTGCGGACGCCAGGATCCTTGTCCTCCAAAGCAATTTTCTCCAGTTCGCTGCAAGCGCTCTCCTTACCTGAATTGCACTTGCTGGCCAGTGCGGAGACCTTCTTCATACTGCTTGCCGAAATTCGGCTCGGCATCAGGCAGATCAAGGTGGCCAGTGTCACTAAGGTCATCTTCAAATAAGGCCCCATTTGGCAGGTCTCTCCCGTGAGATGTGTACGGTTCACTCTTTGAATCCTTCGCGCTTCTGAGCGCAAATCGTCGCGACACAAACTGGAAGAGGAGCGTTGTGCTGAAGCGCGACCGATCGAACACCTCCGACTCATTACTTAGCACCTTCGTTACTTTGCGAGTTCAAGCACGGCCTGTTTTTGGAATAAGTCAACAATCTCTTTCAAGCGCTGCTTGACATCGTCGCCTTGGGCCGAAGCGAGCGCCTGCTCAGCCACGCTCAGATATGAGCCGGTCTTCTGGAGAGTGGGGGGGTAGTCGACCTGGTAACTCCGTTCGCTCCCATGTAAAAAAGCGGCGCAACCACGATTGAGAGTCCGGCGCAGGCGGAAGATCTAGCTATCAACGGAGAAATGGGGCCGGTGTTCAGTATGGCTTCCTTCATCACATATTCACCATTGACACTACTACCGAGATCGATTAGCGCCTGAACAATCTCTACCCGGCCAGTGCCAATCGCGATCAGCATCGCCTGCGAGGCTGCGGCCCCATTTCGACATTCGACTCTGTACTGATACCCTCCATTGATGGCCTGTAGGTCTCGAATCTCCAGAGCATCGTTGTGCACGTCCACCTTGACCCCTCTTGCGGCAAGATTCTTCATGTCGTCGATGTTGCCACTGCTGACTGCATGCAAGAATTCCGAGCTTAGAACTTCCTGAAGCTTCGCTCTGGCTGCACGTTCGATCTCGACGTTCTTCGTTGAGGCGGCCAGAGCCGAAAGAATCTGATCGTCATTGACCGCTCGAATCGCGGCCACGCGGTTGGCGGTCTTCTCTTTCTGGTTAGTCGCAATATGTTTGAGGTCTTCACACGCCTGAGCATTGTTATGAGTACATTGAACCACCAGTTTGCTAACATTGGCGGCGGAGACCAGAGTCGCCAATGTTAGAGATATGGCAACTACGGTTAGGAGCTTGAACAAGCAATTGCGGTTGCGTTCCATTAGATCTAGACTTCAAACAATAGGAATTATTGGCCTGCTATCTTCCTGTTGCTTTTCGTCATCCTCCTTGACTTCCGGCCTTCGTTGTTTTCAGCAATGCTGTGTGCCAGAAGCCGAGCACGTTACTTCTGCACGTGACCTTGATTGTCAATCATTTTTCCATCTTCGGTAACCCGGAAGGCCTCTGCTTGCCATGTATCGTCGACCGCGAGCGTTGCTGCACTCAGATGAATGCGCAGGATCCAAGCTCCATCGGTAACGGAGAGCAGCGTCTTGCCGTCGTGTACGAAGTCAATTCGGACAACAGTCGGACCGATTTTCGTAAAGCTGGCGACCTCTGGATCTAAGAGCATCCATGTGGCTCGACTCGACGCAGCAGAGACACGAATCCGAATCGGCTGGGGCGTCGGAGGACTAGTCTGAAAGACGAACGCGCCGGCTATCCACATACTCGAGACCTTTGCTACTCCAGGGGCAATGTGTGTGCTACTGGAAAAAACCTGCCTCCCAGGAACCGCAAATTCTTGGTCTCCCATCGCAGCCTCGAAATTGGGCAATGACGCAAATGGAGCAGGCTCTTCGCATTCAAGCGAGCTGGGCCCATTTCCTTCGTGTCGCTCCTTCGTCAGTATCAGACTGGCTACGCAAAGGGGCGAATCTTTTGCCGCTGTTGTCTGAGCGTGGGCCGCCTGATGGCCCTTTGCGGACGCAGTGACTCGAATCGGTCCTCCATCAGCTGTCACGCTGCCGGCGAAATCCCCTGCGCCGCTCGTCGTAAAGTGATCTATTTTGCCGCTGCTTTCGACGGAGACATCGGCATTTCGCACCGGTCGACCTTTGCCGTCGTGTACAACTCCATGAATTCTAGTGGGAACGGACGACGACTGGCAGAATACAGCCAAGCTCAGCTGTAAAACCACTGCAAATAAAAGGAAGAGCTGTAAGACAAGGCGAAGGAGCGCATCTTTTAAGCAGTCACTCTGTTTCCTTGGTACTATCGACAGCATTTTTCTTCTCCATGCAAAAGTGGGGAGCTCAGGGTTCCGCTGCCACACTCACGGCTGCGTTTCGTCGGAAACTTAGCGTGCCACAATCAGCAACCAACCCCTCTTCGCCAAAAAGACTTTCACACAAGCTCAGGGTATGTGTTCCTTCCTATCCGTGTCTCACCGTGCGCCGCGCCCAACCCTTAGCGGGATCTCGCTTCATTCGGCTGCATCCGATCTCCGTGGTCATCCCCGGTTCGAACGGGTCACAACTGGTCGTCAATGATTGGGGCTGTTATATGATTGAACAACCGCATTTGTTATGTCCCGGGTTGCAGCCGCCCAAAGCAGCGGTCCTTGCGGCCAAGGGTCCGACGAATCCAAGAGCAAGGTATAGCCGTTTGCTTTCGCATACTTATCGATCACCGGCGCCATCTTCTGTAGTATTCGCTGCGCAATTTCATTTTGCTCTTGCTGGAATGCCTTCTGTGCACTCTTTGCCTGCCGCTGGAGACTCTTCTTCTTCGTTTCGATGTCCTGCACCAAACTGGCTCGCGCGTTCGGGTCCATCTGACTCCCTTGGCTGTTCAGCTGCTTTTTGAGAGCGTCAATCTCAGCGTTCAAGTGGTAATGCCCAATATATACGAGACAGCATCCCAAAGCCGTCTCCAATAATTGTGCTTGTCAACCCGATATAGGCCAAAAAGAACGATCAGGACTATCCAGAGCGGCATAGGTCGCAACCTTCCCACACCGGCTCAGGGTGTGCGTTTAAGACCGCGTAGTTTTGCGAGCAAATCCGAGTATTGGAAAACTGCCTTCAACACCTCTTTCGTGAACTCAATTCCTACTTCGACTTCCTCTCGTCCGACGAGATTAAACTCTTGCGACTCAATGTGAGCAGCGTCGTTGCCAAGAAGCCGCAAATCGTCCAAGCCATCTAACTAGACAAGGCTTATTTATGGCCGCCGCGTTGGCGCAGCACTTTCTCTACGTCCTTGAGGTTAGGATTGGCAGGTTTGATCCTCAATTGCAGTTGACTAATCACGCAGCGCAACGGTGTCTCTCCGTCATTATCTTGCGCATTGACGTCGGCCTTGTTGGCCAGCAGCAATTGCACGACGTTGACGTAACCCTCTATCGCGGCAATGTGCAAAGGTGTCCGCCCCTGGCTGTTCTTCGCGTTGACATCCGCATTGTCCGCTAGGAGCAGAGCCACGGTATCCGTGAAACCCTTATAGGCGGCAAGATACAAAGGCGTAGCCCCCGCAAAAACATTGGCCGATCCCGCGTCACTAAACGCCACTAAGGCTTCCTTGAGGCCCACACAATTGATTGGCACAACTCTTCCGTCTTTTAACGTTGCCTCCAAGGCGCCGCTCCGCTGAGGATTGAGGATGCTTGCGGAATTCATGTCAACTCCACAGAGAATTGTCGGTTCGCTCGGTCCGATCTTTGCATTGACGTCAGCGTTGTTCGCGAGTAGAAGTCTCGCTACATCCGTGTGACCCCCAAAAGCCGCCTGGTCCAGAGGGGTCCAGCCTCGGTTGTTCTTTGCGTTGACATCTGCCTTGTTAGCGATCAGTAACTCCGCCACTTCCTTGCGGTTGTACAAAGCTGCTACTTGCAGGGGTGTATCGCCCAAAGCATTGTCCTTGCTTGAAACAAGCTCAGGGTTTGCCTTGAGTAGAGCCGCAACCTTTGCCACGTCACCACTGCTAGCCGCATCGTGAATCTCATCGCAGAAACAGGGTCTGCCCCAAGCTAGAGTGAGCAGGACGATAGCCGGGATTGCGAGGGGGCGCAGAGCTGAGAAACGCCGCAACGATTGATATCGCATACTAGACCAGAGCTCCCACTTTGTGCGCGATCAGCAGCTCGGCTACCTCCTCATGTCCGGCTTGACAGGCTTGGATTAATGCGCTGGGTCCGGCGGACGATTTGGCGTTCACGTCAGCACCTCGCGCTAAAAGCAGCTTTACTATCTTGATTTGGTCTTCTTGCGCGGCTAGCATCAGCGGGGTAACCGCCACCGCGATTTCTTGACTCCCGACAGACGTCCGATAGGTCAACATTTCGTTCACGTTGGCTCCCTTATTCAGTACGGCCTCGACCTGCGCTGTGTCGCCCACGCGGGCTGCTTCGAGAAGCTCTACGCTCAACTTGTGTGTGCGCAGTAGTTCGACAGTTTCCTTATGGCCCTTTTCCAGCGCCAAATCTTCTGGTGTGGCACCCTTGTTATCCTTGGCATCAGTGTCGGCGTTATTGGCCAAAAGGAACTTCACACTGTCCTTGTGATCCTTAACAGCCGCCCAGTGCAACGGTGTCCTTCCATCGCTATCTTTGTTGGAGAGCAATTGGGGATTAATTGTGACTAACACAGTAACCTTGGTTAGGTCGCCTTTCTTGGCCGCATCCTGAATCTCGCCACCGACGGCAATATTGCAGCAAGCCATTGCGACCAGGAGCACAACAAAAGGAGTTTTGTTCATAGCTGTACCTTTTGTGACCTGTCGGTCATGTCCTGAACGGAGGTCTGACTTGACCTCGACAGACCAATCAGTTGGCGGACGCTACTAAAGTGCCCGTCAGAACACCCTGGCGAGAATAGCGATAGTTGACAGCATGTAGCACTTTGTCTGACTTTCTATCAAGTATGCGCGCTGCCATTAAGAGATACTGACCGCTTGATGCGTCATACTCAAAACGTACTTCATACGGTTCCTGGATCATTTTGTCCAGTATGATCACGGTCATGAAGCTGAACTGCCCACCAGAATCAAAATTGATTTCGCCCCCAGACTTCTTCTTTAATATGAATGCCCCATCGGTCATAACAGCGATAAAACTATACTGGCTCTGGTCTTGGTTTACGGGGACATAGCGCGCCATTTTCGAGGGGTTCTCAGCGCTAAACACAAAGACCTCCTCACTCCCGGTCGCGGAATCGAAGAGCCGCATCTCCCGGGGGGCGGTCGCGTCCTGCACCCTCACCCGGTCTGTTCCCTCCGGGGCCAGTCGGAACGGCGCAACATCGAAGTTTCTCCAGTTGAGCTTCTTTTGGGCATAGACGTAATGCACCTGATACTTCGGTGCGAGAATCATGTCTGTGAGACGGCCGGACTTGTCGAATTGAAATTGGCAACCAAGCTTATCAGCAAGACGGAAAGTTCCGTCACTTAGGAAAAACAGACCTATGTTCAGATCGGTCTCAGGATTATTAGGGATATATCCAGCGATACCGTAGCGGCTCGTATCAAAATGAAGCAATTCCTGATGTCCAGTCAGCAAATTCTCGAGGATCATGGTACGGCGATTTTCAGAGCCAGGTCTGATCGCGTATGGAATCATAAGATGCCAGTCACGACCAAATGTATCAACTTGGGGAAAATCAAGCCGGCGGTACCGGGCAAGCTCTAAAGTCGGATTACCATCCGATCGAAACCCGATATCCGTTGCAAAGCTGTTTTCGCCAGATTTTGATCCGGAAATCACAACGGTTTGCGAAGGTGTAACGGTAAGCGATTCCGTCGCACGTTGAACAACCTCGATCGGAGGTATTGATGCGGTGGATTCACTCCCGTCTGGAGCGGCAGAATTTCTCCTCGATTCCGCGAGCGCTTTCAGCAATTCTGCATCAGCAACATACGAACCGGAGGATAAGCTGGGCGAGAGGTCGACGCCGCCAGCGATCTGCAGTTCCTCGATGTAGTCTGAATTCTTGGCGAATGCTTTTACGGTGCCGGGAGAGTTCTCAGTAAGAACCAGCTCACGGTTCGCCAGGAGAAACCACAGCAGAGGGACTCGTTGTTCCTTCAAGTACTTAGCAAGTGCAACGAGCTTGGCATATTCGAACAGCTCACCGTACACGGGATAGCGCTGCGCAATTTCGCCGTAACGCCTCGTAAATTGCTCTGCCCATGCTTCATTTTCCGGGTTCTTAGTCCCTATGCCGGCAAAAAGATACTCCGTCTTCACCCTCATGATGCCGTTCTCGAACAGCAGTACGTTGTCAGCTTTGCTGAACTGCATTTTCTCCGGGACAAACCAGAAGCGGCTTGGTGCGCCTACATGAAGCGCGTGGTTCCGAATCCCTATTTCCTCTGGGGTAGACCAATCCGGGATATCAGGACGGCTAGTACCGACGGCCCAACTCTTCATTTGGTAATCGGTCTCTCGCATAACACGACCCAGATCAGAGTTGACTACACGTCCGATATATCGAACAGCGTGACGGTCAGTGAATTTCCCTACGGGATCTATGGATATGCCTGGACCACTATTCGTGAAGTAAACCGCCCAGAGGGCCGTTACGAAATGCCGAAGCGTGGGAATGTCAATCTCGCCGTTGCTTCCTTGGAAGATGAGGGAGAAGTTACCGGCCGTCAGCGGCGACTGGTCGTTACCCAATTCAGCTGCTCCCTGCAGCATCACGCCGCCGACATGCGAGGTATACTGCAAGTCTGAAGACTTTGTATTGGGAATGACGGAGCGCAGCGGCTCAGAGTTCTGGGCAAATGGGGGCGCGTTGCTCCTTGTCGACGGCGCCGGATCATTGAGGTCCAATCGCTCGCGATATCCGTTTTGCGTGATCTCGCGGTAATGCTCTTGTGAAACCCTTATGGTGGTTTCTGCTCCTAGTACGGCCGCGGTGGTCCGATCAGCGGAGTCTTCACCGGCTTCGCCATCCCGTAGAAGACCACGACGCCCTGGCCCGCACCTTGGGTTTGTAATGCTTCATCAACCTTGCCGAATGCATCCGTGTAGTTCTGCCAGTTGTTGGTAACCCAGACATCACCAGCCGGACCGATTCCCAGGTCAACCTGCAACTGCAATCCACCGCCGACATAGCCGCTTGGAGGCGAAATGGCTTCACCCGTCTTTACTCCGGGTGGGCAGTGCTCTGTGCGAAACCCGCACAACTCAACGATTCCAGCCGACCAGCTGTTGAAGTTGGGGATCCAGATGTTGTCGTTGCCATCGACGGAAGCCGTCCACGGCGCGGCGAGACCATTGCCAGATATCGGAGAGAAGGGTGCCTCGGTACCGTCAGGGCGCAACACCGTGATGCTGCCGCCCGACTCGAATCCCGGCTTTTGAGCGGCCAGGGCAGGAATCAGCACCCTGGTCGCTCTTTCTCCAGCATCGGTAACGCCATCGAAATCGAACTTGAACGCGGCCAACATTTCGGCGAACTTCAATGCACCCCGAGGTGAACTGCCTAATTTGTTGGTGACCCAGACGTTGCCCTGGCTGTCCACGGCGAGACCGCTGGCGGAATATCCCACCTTGAAGGTCTCAACTTTGCTGGGATCAGAAGCGGGAATGAAAGCAGAAGACGTAAACTATAGGCAGTGACATGCGTCACAGAACGGCGCGCCGAATTGCACTGCGAGCGGCATAGGGCGGGCTAGAATGTTGAGTGGGCACTCTGCCTAGAGTGCTATCCCGGAGGGGTTTGGTGACCATGTCGGTTGGCGGCACTCAGTCCAGGCGGCCCGGTACGCAGATGGCTACTCCAGACTCCGCATCTCGGGCGGAGCAGGAACTGTTTGAAGTCCAGCAGCGGTTCAAGGCACTCATGGACGCATTGCCGGTGGGAGTCAACTTTTCGGATGATGTGACCTGCGAGCATATTTGGGGCAATCCAGCCGCACAGGCCCAATTCGAGGTTGGGCCACAGGACAACATCTCCGCCTCTGCGCTGGACAAGAGATCACCAGGGAGGCAAGCAAAGTTTTTTCGCGAGGGACGCCAAATCAGCGCCTCGGAGCTGCCCGTGCAACGTGCAGTGGCGGAGAATCGTAACATCCCGCCTTTCGAGTTGGAGGTTCAACTACCAAATGGCCGGAGGTGGTTCGCTGAGGCATCCGGAGCACCGATTCACGACCAAAACGGCAACGTGATTGGCGGCGTAGCCGTTACTGTGGACATCACAGAGCGCAAGCATTATGCCGAGCAGATGTTGATGCAGAAAGTACTCGAAAGAGTGAGCGGGCAGCTGATCGAAGCACAGGAGAAAGAACGTAGCCAGATCGCGCGCGAACTGCACGATGATTTTTGCCAGCGGTTGGCGATGTTGACACTGGAGCTGGAGCGGGCGAGCGAGGAGCCCGTGGCGACCGAGCGCCTGATGAAGATAAAAGACCGCTACGACGAGATCACACTCGACCTGCAAGCCTTGTCGCATGAGCTTCACTCGTCCAAGCTCGAGTACCTGGGCATTGTCGCCGGCTTGCGCTCCTTCTGCCAGGAATTCTCGGATCAGCGAGCCCTGCGTATTGACTTCACTCACGACGGCGTGCCGGCACAGCTCCCTAAAGATGTCTCCTTGTGCCTCTTCCGCATTGCCCAGGAAGGCCTGCATAATGCGGTGAAACATAGCGGCACGAAGGAGTTCTCAGTCCACCTGCATGGGTCTGAAAGCTGTATTCACCTTGAGATCCGAGATGCAGGCGCTGGCTTCAACCCGGAAGATATTGCTGCACATCAAGGCCTGGGACTAGTCAGCATGAGGGAGCGGGCCAACCTGGTTGGAGGTACGTTGTGTATAGACTCCAGCCCAAACTGCGGAACGAAGGTTCAAGTCAGGATACCTTTAGTGAAGGCCAAGCAGCAGGCCGGCGAGCATGAAACCTCCTCCACAACTTAAGCGCCCCGACGATGGCATCTCTCTTCTACCGATCTTCGCGGGGACCTTCGTCGCGGTTCTCTTGCTTTCGACTTTCGCAAATGCAAAGATCTTTGCCATTGGCCCGCTGACGCTGCCGGGCAGCACGCTTTTGTTCCCTCTTGTGTTCGTGTTTAACGATATCTTGACTGAGGTCTACGGATACGCAGCCTCGCGCCGAGTAATATGGACCGGGCTGGCCTGCGAGGCCTTCGCCGGACTGTCCTTTCTGATTATCGACAAGCTGCCACCCGCCCCTTTCTGGCCGTATCAAGAGGCCTATCATCATTTGCTTGGTGTTGTACCTCGTTTCGCGTTCGGCGGCCTGGTTGCGTATTTCTGCGGGGAGTTTGCTAACAGTTTCGTACTGTCGAAGATGAAGTATCGGCAGCAAGGAGCACGCGGCAGCAAGCTCCGTTGGCGCTTCGTCGTTTCCACGCTGGTCGGAGAAGCAGTCGATTCGACCGTATTCATGATCGCTGCCTTCGCCGGGTCGATGCGCTGGTTGAGCTTATTCGAAACCACCCTCACGCTCTATACCGTGAAGGTCTTTTATGAAATTGTGATCTTGCCGATTCATACAAGGATTGCAAATTGGGTCAAGGACATCGAATCTATAGACCACATCGATACGCCAGAGACGACCAACTACAATCCGTTTGCCAGTTTTGCATTATCCCCTCAGTGATCACTTGAAAAGCGGCCAACGATTATCACTTCAAAACCGGCCAACGGGATTGGCCGTCCAGGACTGAGAATGTTCTACCCTGCCGCCTCCTGTAGTGGCAAGTCGGTTTTGGTGCGC
>JBAVSY010000097.1:0-5403 GCA_049695855.1 Candidatus Korobacteraceae bacterium
GGTGTCGCCGCTCTGCGGCTCACGGCTATTTCCCACTTTCTCGGGGGCTTACGCCCCCGCCTAACTTCATCCCGCCGCGTTGCGGCTAGTCTGACTGGTCATTCCATCTGTTTATTCCACCAGAAAATTTTCTTTCCGGTTGCGACACAGTCTCTTTCAGGCCGTCCGTAAGCGGCGCAAAATCATTTCGAGTTTAGCCGGTGAGGGGCCTCGCCTACACTTAATCAGACCATCCTCAGCGAGTGGCATATACCCAGTCGAAAATCTAGCCCGTAAGGGCGGTCCAGTCTAGCCCAGGACGCAGCCCAAGGCGGAGTCCTGGGTAGGGTGGGAAATAAATCCGAGTCCCGTCGGGACGGCAGAGTTCTCACCCAGACTCTCAGCGCTGGGCAGGCAGCAACTTCATAATTGACCCCTTCAGGGGCGACCCACGAAGATGTCAACAGAGCCACGCTTTCAGTCGGCCGAAGAAAGACTTGACTCCGCAAGCCTCAAATCCCGCCCTCTTGTTACCATCACAGAGTGAGCACTTCCTCGCAGGTTCGCGTTCGCTTCGCTCCATCCCCCACCGGACAGTTGCACGTCGGCAACGCCCGCACTGCACTCTTCAACTGGCTGTTCGCTCGTCAGGCCGGCGGCGTCATGGTGCTTCGCATCGAAGACACGGATCTCGAACGCAGCGAGGCTCGCTACGAAGCCCAACTGCTCGACGATCTCAAGTGGATGGGACTGGATTGGGACGAAGGGCCAGACATCGGTGGGCCTTACGCGCCGTATCGCCAGAGCGACCGGCTGGCGATCTATCGCGAGCACGCCGAGCGCCTGGTGAGCGAGGGCAAAGCCTATCTCTGCTTCTGCTCGCAAGAGGAATTGGAGCGCGATCGCGAGGAGAAGCTCAAGCATCAGCAGCCGCCTATTTATTCCGGAAAGTGCCGCGTGCTGGACCCCGCCGAGTCGCAGCGGCGAAGAGCCAGCGGCGAGGCTGCGGCGATTCGCTTGCGTATTCCCGAACATCCGATTCGCTTCCACGACATCGTGCACGGTGCGGTCGAGTTCGCCAGCGAGGTGGTCAGCGACCCGATCATCCTGCGCTCTAGTGGCATTCCGGTTTACAACTATGTGGTCGTGGTCGATGACGCGCTGATGAATATCACGCACGTCATTCGTGGCGATGATCATCTTTCCAACACACCCAAGCAAGTCGCCTTGTACGAAGCGCTAGGTTGGCCGGTACCGCAGTTCGCACATCTGTCGACGATTCTGGGCAGCGATCGCGAACGGCTTTCGAAGCGGCACGGCGCAACCTCGATCGCCAACTTTCGCGAGATGGGCGTGCTGCCGGAAGCGCTGATGAATTATCTGGCGCTATTGGGCTGGGCGCCCAGCGGCGGCACGCGCGAGATCTTCACGCCGGAAGAGCTGAAGAAGGAATTCTCGCTGGAGCGGGTCACGCCTTCGCCAGCGATCTTTGATATGGAGAAGCTCTACTGGCTGAATCGGCATTACATCAAGGAGAGTTCTCCCGAGCGCATCGAGAAACTGGCCGAGGCCTACTTTGTCCGCGACGGACTGCTGCCGGAAAATCCCGACGAGCGCGTGCGCAACTGGTTCGGCAAGGTGGTCGCCCTACTTGCGCCATCGGTCAATAAGCTGGACGAATTGTCCGAGCGTGCGGCTTTGATCTTCCATTATGACGCCGCGGCGGCATTGAGTTCGCCCGACAACGCCGAAGTTCTCGCCGCACCGAAGACAGCGGACGTGCTGACCTTTTTTGCGCAGCAGGCGGAAGCAGATCCCTCGCCTATGACCCCCGAACGCTTTAAAGCCATCATGAACGAAGTGAAAGCCAAGACAGGAGCCAAGGGCAAAGACCTGTTTCATCCGGTGCGAATCGCACTCACCGGTTCGCACTCGGGTCCGGAGTTCGACAAGCTAATTCCAATTCTCGAGGAAGGCTCGCAGCTCGATCTGCCGCAGCGTGTAATGAATGTTCGCGAGCGGCTGGTGGCCTTCCGCGCAGCCAAAGGCGAGTGAGCGGGTGCAGGATTAGCCCTGCTATAGGGGTCCTTCGACTCCGCTCCCTGCGGTCGCTGCGCTCAGGATGACAATCGAATTGCTGCTCTCACCTGCCATTGCAGCGGAGTAAAATCATCACAGCCATGGCCGACCTGTTCACCCCCGCGAAGCAGGAGACCCAGGAGCGCAATTGGATACCCATCGTCGTGGGCCTGATTGCGGTGCTGGTCGTCGTGGGCATTATCACCCTCGTGACCCGTCACCAACGTGAAACCAAGCCACAAATAAATCCCTATGCGGCCAAGCTCCAGATTTCCAATCCTAAAGTGAGCGCGGCCGAGAATTACGTGGGCGGCACAGTCACCTATCTCGACGCGGACATCACCAACACTGGCGACAAAGCCCTGGTTGGTGCCGACATGAAACTGGTGTTCAAGAATACTCTGGATCAGGTCGTACAAACCGAAACTCTTCCCTTGCATGTTCTGGTGCAGAGCCAGATGGGCAGCTATCCCGATCTGGTTGACCTGGAGCGCTCGCCTATCGCACCCGGCCAGACCAAAACCGTGCGACTCACGCTGGAGCACATCTCCGCCGATTGGAACCAGAGCGCTCCCGAAATGCAGCTGGTGAATTTGCGACTCAAGGGATAACGCCAGGGTCGGCCTGAAGAAACTGTGTGACTTAAGATGAAGTGTAATGCAGCACGATACTGAGAATCGACGCAGCGGCTGCGCCGGGTGCTCTCCGCTCCCTGCGATGGGAGAGCTTTGCCCTTAAGTGAATCACGCCACAGCAAGCCAGCAATTCTGAAATGCCCTCGTCACCTCCTCCTGCTAACCTGTTTTCATGTCGCGACTTCACATCGCCACGCTCGTCACCTGGTCCGTCCTCATCGCCACGACGCTTGGAGCGCAGGATGCCGCCAAGCCCAAAGCGAAAACGAAGACAGCGCCAGGATATATTCCGAATGTCACCACCATCACGTCTTTCGACAAAGATCACACCGTCGTCGGCTGGCTGGAAATTATCCCTTTCGAAAGCAAGATTTATCATGAGCAGCGGACGTTGCGAGTGCTGGTGCCGGCTAATTACTTTTCGCCTTTTAACCGGCATCGCAGCTACCCGGTCTTGTATCTGCAAGACGGGCAGAACCTGTTCGATGTCGTGACCAGCCACGCCGGCGAGTGGCATGTTGATGAAACGGTCGAGCACCTGGTGGGCGGCTTCAAAATTCCACCCATGTTCGTAGTCGGCATCGACAACGCCAATGCGAAGCGCAGCGCGGAATATTTGCCCTATCCCGATCCGCTGAACAAGAGCGATCACGTCGCCGAGGCGAAAGACGTTCATGGCCAGGAGTATGCAACCTTCCTGACCAGCGAAGTGATGCCCTTCATCGAGAAGCACTATCGCGTCTCGCGGGGGGCGGCGAACACCGGTCTGGGCGGCTCGTCCTACGGCGCCGACATCACGCTCTACACCGTGCTGGAGCATCCTGGCATGTTTGGGCACGTGCTGCTGGAAAGTCCGGCGTTAGGGATCGGCGACCAGCAGCTGTTGAAGGATGCGGAGAAGGCGAAAGTGCTTCCGGCCAGGATAGTCATCGGGATCGGCACCGACGAGGCTCCGAATGGCGAAGCGCAGCTCAGCGCGCAGGTGGTGAAGGATGTGCAGGAACTGGAAGCGATTCTGCGCAGGAAAGGCATGGGGCCGACTCGTCTGCAGGTCGTCATAGATGAAGGCGGCAAGCACGAAGAGGCGGCCTGGTCGCGGCGGCTGCCGGACGACTTGTTGTTTCTATATGGGCAGTAGGTAAACAGCAGTTGGCATTTGGCAGTTAGCATTTGGCAAAGTCGGCGAAGCACGGGCGGAGGGCTCTCGATAACTGCAAAGGAAATGTGGTCGCTGTCGGCGGAAGGTCAGGGCTTTAAGCCCGACGCAATCGGACGTTACCCGAGACGGCTTTAGCCAGGGTCGACCAAGGCTAAAGCCCGGTTTGAATTGCACGCTCTCGGCGCGGCTAAAGCCGCTCCCTCCCACCATTTCTGGCACACATTTCTTTCCCAATCAGCAATCGGTGCCAAATGCTAACTGCTAACTGCCAAGTGCTAAATGCCGATTGCTAAGAGCTAATAGCTAAGAGCTAACGGCCAAGCGCTAGAATGAAGCTACATGTCCGACATCAAGACAACGCGCCTTACCGAGATGGTGAAAGCCGCCGGTTGAGCCAGCAAGCTAAGTCCGGCGGTGCTGGACTCGGTGCTTGGGAAATTAGCCCGGCAACACGACCCCAACGTTCTGGTTGGCTTCGATACCGCCGACGACGCCGGAGTGTATCAACTCACACCTGAGCTGGCGCTGGTCCAGACCGTGGATTTCTTCACTCCCATCGTCGACGACCCGTACGTGTTCGGGCAGATCGCGGCGACCAATTCGCTGAGCGACGTTTATGCCATGGGCGGACGCCCCATCAGCGCGCTCACCATGGTCTGCTTTCCCGACAACGGAGACCCTAAGGTGCTGGAGGAAATGCTGGCCGGCGGGCTGTCAAAGATGGTCGAGGCCAACTGCACCATCATCGGCGGCCATAGCATTCGTGACGACGAGATCAAGCTGGGCTACTCGGTGACCGGCACGATTCATCCGCAGAAGATCCTGGTCAACAGTGGGGCGCTGGCCGGCGACCGGCTGATTTTCACCAAGGCGATTGGCACGGGCGTGATCTCGACCGCCATCAAGCGGGGCACAGCCGATTTCGCCTGGATTCGCGGCGCGGTTCATTCCATGACCACGCTGAACAAGGCTGCGGCCGAGGTCGTAACCTCCGGCGGCTTCGCAGTGCACGGCCTGACCGATGTGACCGGCTTCGGCCTGATCGGCCATGCGCGCGAGATGGCGCTCGGCTCCTATACCAGCCTGCGCCTTCAAGCTTCGCGGGTGCCACTGCTGCCGGGCGCGCTGGAATGTGTTCGCGGAGGATTTGTTCCTGGAGGCCTGAAAGCCAATCGCCAGTTCGCCGAAGGCTGTGTCGAGGCTGATGGCAATGTTCCGCCAGACCTGCTGACCTTGCTCTACGATCCTCAGACCGCGGGAGGGTTGCTGATTTCCGTCGCCGAAAGCGACGCCGCACGATTGATTGCGCAGTTGTGCGAAGCAGGGATCGATGCGGCCGACATTGGCGAGGTCTTACCCAGGCAAAAGCCGCTGATCGCGGTACTGGCGTAGTAGGCACGTAGTCGAGGAGCAGGCATGCGACTAAACAGGCTGGGTCGAAAATCACTGCGCTGGTGCGGGTGCATTTGGAACAACACTCGAGCGTTCGACCCGATAGCCTAGTTTTTGCAGTTCCCGAATCATTTTCCGGGTACGCTGGCATCTCGACTT
>JBAVSY010000098.1:0-12374 GCA_049695855.1 Candidatus Korobacteraceae bacterium
AAGTCGAGATGCCAGCGTACCCGGAAAATGATTCGGGAACTGCAAAAACTAGGCTATCGGGTCGAACGCTCGAGTGTTGTTCCAAATGCACCCGCACCAGCGCAGTGATTTTCGACCCAGCCTGTGAAGCCGGTTCAGGATAACAAGAATAAAGGATCTGCTACGGCATAGCTAAAGCTGCCTCTTCAAAACCACGTGTACAGCCAATCTCAGTTAGCGAGGCAATGCAAAAGGCCGGCGCGCGGCCGGCCTCGAGTGCAAAGAAATAATTCAGCTACTTCTTGGGTGCGATCGCATCCTTGGCGGCCTTGGCGACGCGGAACTTCACCACGGTCTTGGCGGGAATTTTGATTGCCTCGCCGGTCTGCGGATTGCGTCCCATGCGTGCTTTGCGATTCGACTTCACCAGCCGGCCCAGACCCGGGACCACGAATAAGCCGTTCTTCTTGGTTTCCTTGATCGCCAGTTCGGCCAGCGACTCCAGAAACGCGGCGGCCTGCTTGTTGTTGAGTTCATGCTTCTCGGCCATCACGCGGACGAGCTGGGTCTTGGTCATGCCTGTTGCCATTCGTAAATCCTCCTTGAAGATTTGAGCAGTATAAGTGCTCAACTTGTGCGTATCCTATACCAAGCGTGAACGGGTGGAAAGCATTTTTCGCCATATTTCATGCGGTTTTTCCACAGGACGCATCTCAAAAGCCACTGTCCATGCGGGTTTCGCCGACCCTGCTTACACAAAGATGCCATAATGGAAAGGTTGGCAGCTGTCGCCGCGCCCACTGAGGTGCTCGATTTGAGTTGTTCCATCTGCAATCTTCGTAAAGAAAAACGCTTCTGCCCGGCCGTGCACGGACGCATTTGCCCGCACTGCTGCGGCGAGCAGCGTGAGGTGACCCTCGATTGTCCCTGCGAGTGCCCCTACCTGCAGCAGGCTCGCCAACACCAGAAGCCAAGAACTTTCGAAGACCTGCCGGCAGACGAAGTGTTCCCGAAAATCGAAGTCCCGGAGCAATTCTTGCACGACCGTGAGCCGCTCATTGCCGGTGTTCTGCAGACGCTGGCCAGGCTTTCACGGTCCGACCGCGACTTGCATGACCGTGAAATGATTGGCGCTCTGGCGAATCTGGCCAGAAGCTATCAGACCCTGGTCGGTTCCGGGCTGGTGTATGAAGAGGCCTTGCCGAATCCGGCGCAGCGGACCATCATCGAGACCCTGCGCCAGCTGCTGCAGGAATTTCGTGAAGTGGAACACCAGCATCTCGGCCATACCACATTGCGGGACACGGAAATACTCCAGACGCTGGTGTTCATCCTGCGTCTGGCGCACCTACCAACCTCGGGACGGCCACGCTCACGGGGATTTATCGACTTCCTGAACGAACGATTTACCGAGCCCGCTCCATCGCTCGGCGAAACACCCGAGCCGGCCAGCCGCATCATCCTGCCTTAGACGAGTATTTGTGGAACGGTGACGCTCGTCACCGAAGCCTCACCACCAGCAGCGGTATTCTTCAAGGTAATCCTCACGCTGGCAGTATCAGCCTTCTTTCCTATGCACGTTGCGCATTGGCCTATTTTGTTTGTCGCGGCCGTCACCGCCGGAGCCGTCAACTCCGTTGCCGGCGGCGGCAGCTTCATTTCTTTTCCGACGCTATTGTTCGTCGGTATCCCGCCGGTAAAGGCCAACGCCACCAACACGGTAGCGCTTTGGCCGGGACAGCCCGCCAGCGTCTGGGCCTATCGCGACGAGTTTCGCAGCCTGCCGCGACGCGTCCTCGTGCCGCTCACCGTGACCGGCATCCTGGGAGGCATTCTCGGCGCCTATGTTTTGCTGATAACTCCACCCTCGACCTTCATGAAGCTGGTACCCTGGCTGCTCTTGATCGCCACTCTCATTTTCACCATGAGCGGACGGATCACGCGCTGGGTCAAGCAGCGTACCAAGCATGGAGAACAGGCCGAGTTCGCCACCGGGCGGGGAATTTTCCTCCAGATGTTCATCGCCTTCTACCTGGGATATTTCGGGGCCGGCGCCGGTATTCTCATCCTGGCCATGCTGGCACTGCTGGGCATGGATCACATCCACACCATGAATGCCCTCAAGGCCTGGCTGACTACGGTGTCAAACGGGGTGGCGATGATCCTGTTTATTGTGACGCCACGCGTGGTGTATTGGCCGCAAGCGATCCTCATGATTCTTGGCGCCATGACGGGCGGGTATTTCGGAGCTTACTTCGCGCGGCAGACCAAACCGGAGTACGTTCGCGCCATCGTAATCGCGATCGGCTTTGGCTTGACAGCGTACTTCTTTGCGCGGCAGATCTGGAGCTAGACAGGTTGCGGAAAAAGTCCCGACAGCAGATCCCTCACCGGCTGAACTTCACCCCAACAAGCGCAAAAGAGGCGCTCGTCGGGGGCCCCGGTTCGCCGGTTCGGGATGACGAAAATAAAGGCTTGTGACGGCGCACCTGAAGCTGCGCCCCTTCAAAACACGTCCAGCCAGACTTTTTCCGCAGCTTGCAGAGGCAACCCCCGACCCTTTGCAGCCGCGTCTTTCACCACGGAGGGCACGGAGATTTCTTTATATGTTTTCCCTATCAGTATTTCTGTGCCCGCGACGATACCGTTTCACCGAAGGCCCTGATCTTTCTATCGACTTTCTCCGTGCTCTCCGTGCCTCCGTGGTGAACACGATTCTTCTGGGTTACGGTTTCCCGGCGACAATTTGCGATAATGTCTCAGACCACTTGTGGTAGCAGCGGGCCCGTAGCTCAATTGGATAGAGCATCAGCCTTCTAAGCTGAGGGTTGCTGGTTCGATCCCAGCCGGGCCTACCACTCCTGCTGTTCATGCATCCCCAAGAAGTCAGCGATGCACTCTTCTATCTCGCGTGTCGTTGCCGTATGCCTGATGGGCTGCCTGCCGTGCGTGGCTGCCCAAGTCGCGGTGACCGTAGCGGCGGACTCGGCATCGAGCGAACTGGCCGACTGAAGTAGCTAGCGCGCCGGCCTCACCTGGACCTGGGGAGCACGGCAGTCACGCAACCCTGCACCACATTGGCGATATTGTAGGTCCTTGGTCAGGCAGACTTCGATGGCAACAAGCTCCGAGTTGCTGCAGGACACGCGAAATGCTCCTCGGGGAGCACGGTTGGCATCGGCAAACTTTTGCTCGATGTCGGCCGGAATGGCATTCATCGCCTGCGCCGGCGCGCGATATTCCTGAGGAATCTGGAGCTGTCGAAATGCCTTCTCGACATCGGCGAAATAGGTTTGCGTGTCTAAGGCGCTGCAGGTTCCGTGAGTCGCCCACTCATGCTGAATCAATCCCCGGTCAGGCATGATCGGCAACATATGCTGCACCGTCGCCTGCGCGACGGGCTGCGCCGGGGCGCAATGCTGGGGATAGGAGCCGTCGTCGTTCTCCGGCCACAGTCCATGTACCACAAATCCAAAGTGCCGCTGCGGATCGCACTCGCTGGACGATGCACTACTGCCGTGAGTCGCGCAAAACTCGGGCGCCCAGGACAGCGTGAGCAGGTAATAGTCGAAGCTGCCCGGAGTGTTGTCCGCGGAGTTGGGCCGATGTTTGGCGAACCCTGTGACCGGCAGCAGCCAAATCGCGAATACGAGTAGTGCGGCATAGACCTTCCGGCACAACATGGCGCTATGGTATCGCAGGGCGCCGCCGTCAAATCTTTCAATGCAGGTGTACCAGGAAATCGAGCAGGAACATCGAGGCTACGCCGATGAAGACCACCAGCGCCATCTTGACTCCCGGTTCGCGATTCACCTCGGGGATCAGATCGGACGCGGCTACATAAATCGTCACCCCGGCGGCGATGGGTAAACCATAGCTGACCGCGTGTTTGCCGATCACCATAGTGAGCACGCCGGCCATGGTCGACAGCGCCAACAAGACGGAAGCGAACCACGACCTGGTTTTGCTCAGCCCGCTGGCCAGCATCACCGAGGTCACGGTAAAGCCCTCGGGGATTTTGTGGAGAAAGATAGCGAGGAAGATTATCCAGCCCAGAAAGTGCGAAACCAGAAAGCCGGCGGTAATGGCGATGCCGTCGAAGAAAGTATGAATCATCAAGCCGAAGAGAATCGACACCCGGCGGTGGGAATGCACATATTCTTCGGCGTGGGTTTCTTCGCCGTAATGAAAATGCGGTGTGATGGTGTGCTCGAAGAAGTGCACCAGCAGGTAGCCGCCCAGTAGCAGCAACGCGCCCTGGCGGCCGGCCAGAACCAGGCTCTCGGGAACCATCTCCACCATCGCGGTAGCCAGCATGAAGCCTGCACCCAGCGCGACGAAGTAGCGCAGATAGCTCCGCTCCCAGTGCCTCTGCACAATTACCGCGCCGCCGAAGACGTTGGCCGCCGACGCGGTCAGACCAAGCAGAATGCTGAGCAGGATGGGACTCATGTCGAATGAGAAGGATAGCAGAGCAGGCTTAGGGATTAGGGGTCAGGGGCTAGGGAAAAACAAGTCGCAGCGATTTCGCGAGGGACTAGGGCCTAGCCTACATCCATGTGCTGATCGCTAGCCCTAGCCTCTAACCCCTATCCACTATGCCGTATGTGCATCACATCGCCGTCCTTCACGATATACTCCTTGCCTTCCAGCCGCAGGGTGCCGCGATTGCGGGCTTCGGCTTCGGAGCCGGCGTCGAGCAACTGGTCCCAGTGAATGGTTTCTGCGCGAATGAAATGATGTTCCAGATCGGTGTGGATAGCGCCTGCGGCGTTGACCGCTTTCGATCCGCGCTCCACGGTCCAGGCGCGGCACTCGTCTTCGCCGACGGTGAAGAATGAAATCAGCCCCAGTAATTCATAAGATTTGCGGATGAGCCGCACCAGGCCACTTTCCGTGAGTCCGTAGCTGGAGAGAAATTCGGCGGCATCTTCGTCGCTCATCTCCGCCAGTTCCGCCTCGACCTTGGCGCAACCCGCGAGCGCTGCCGTATTCGGCCGCGAGGAAACTTCGCCGATGCCGTACTTCGCCACCGCTTCCTCCAAGTCTTTGCCCAGGGTCGGGCTTTCGCCGATGTTCAGCACGTAAAGCATTGGTTTCTCGCTAAGAAACATGAAGCCGCGGAGGCGCTTCTTGTCTTCCGGCGTCATCTCCATTTCGCGCAGCGGCCGTTCGGTTTCCAGATGAACCTTGGCCCGCTTCAGCAATTCGAACTCGCGCTCAATTTCCGGAGACTTCATCTTTTTCAGGTCTTTCTCAACCCGCTCCAGCCGTTTCTCCACCTGTCCCAGATCGTTGACGATTAGATCGAAGTCGATGTTTTTGATGTCGCGCAGGGGATCGATCGCTCCCACGTGGGGAATGGAGTCGTCTTCAAAGGCGCGAACCACATGGGCCAGCGCATCCACGTTGCGCAGGTTAGCGGCGAAAGCAGTTTCGTTCAACGCTTCCTTGCTGAGGGCCGCGACATCCGCATATTCCACGCTGGCGTGGATCAGCTTCTTCGGGTTATAGAGCGCAGCCAGGCGGTCCAGCCGGTCATCAGGAACCTTGGTGACTCCGAGATGGGCCTCGCGCGGATTGCCGCTGCGCTGCGTCACCTGCTGCTTGGTCAACATGACAAACAACGAGGTCTTGCCTACCTGAGGCAGGCCTATAATTCCGGTTTTCATGGTTAGCTTTCAGCCGTCAGCCATCAGCTCTCAGCTTGAGCCAGGCGAAGGCAGCTCCTTACGTAACATTGGAAATAATTTCAGCGCAAATGACGGCATGTCAGGGCGCACAATCCAGCACACCGCAACCCCAGGCTGACGGCCGACGGCTGATAGCCGACAGCTTCTCTATGATAACCGTCGCGCCGTAAGAAACAGCAAGGCCAGTCCCAGCAGCAAGACGGTTCCTTCAATCCGCGTCGACCATACGTGCAGTCGATTGAACTCGACCCGACGCGCGTCGTCGTGCGGCACCTCATCGATCACACCCATCTGCTGCCGCAATACCTGCATTTTCGAGGCGATGGCGAACATGCCGATGAGTGTCAGGATAATCATCAGGTAGATCAGCAGATTGCGCGCGGCGAACGGTTGCGCAGCGCCGTTTACCACACAAGAGTCAATCATCGAGGTGATGGCGAAGATTACGCCGCAGGAAATCGCCATTCCGTGCAGGATGCCGAGGCTGCGGTTGACTACGTTGCCTGCCAGCTGGCGGGTGGGAAGAATATTTGGGTTGAAGACCGTGGGCGCCAGCACGAAGGCAAAGAAGATCAGGCCGCCAATCCAGATTACGAGAGATAACAGCATGAGGAATCGAACGAAGGACATGATGACCTCTAAGGGAAGCATTCAATTGTAAATGGACGCCGCTTATTAGGAACTTGCAGTCACGTCTGATGACGGTTCGCGATTCATGAAAAGTAACTTTTGATTTTCCCCAGGCGGGGCATCTCCCTCTCTTGGGCTTCCATCCGACATACGAAGCGAGCAATTCCGAACCATGGAGGGCGACACGAATATGAAGCACAAAATATTGGTTTTGACGGGCACGGTTCTGTTGTGCGGCGCCTGGGCAGTGGCTCAATCGGCGGGCAGCGCCGGAGCCGGACATGCCGGCGGCAGCATGGGATCGACAGGCGGCCACAGCACGATGGGAACCCAGAGCCAGTCGCCGAGCGCCACCCCGCAGACGACGACTCCCGGGTCAACCATGCCGGGTTCGTCCACGAATCTGAATGCGACAGCGACAACGCCGGGCACTTCTACCACTCAGCCTGGAACAACTCCGCCGAACATAGAACCGAATTCCCCGAGCAGCACGCCGAGCACAGTACCGACGACGCCCAGTGCGGCGCCGAATACCCCTAGCGCGGCTCCCAATACGCCGAGCGCGGCTCCCAACACGCCAACCGGGGCGCCGAATACTCCGAGCGCTGCGCCCAGCACGGGAACAACCCCGCCGCCGGATGCGGGAACTTCTCCTCAGGGCAGCTCGTCGGGAACTCCACCACAGTTGTAGAGTGGCAAAAGCACGAGGGAGCCGAAAGGCTCCCTCTCTTGTCTGTAACTTAACCGAATCCCGAATTTCTCCATCGTCTAACCGAAGTGGGTTGTGTTAGGGCTCAATCTTGGGTATTGTCCTATTTCCTTGTTGCTGCTTACCTGTCATAAAATCTTCCCCTATTCTTGGTTTTCTAAAAACAATCACGCTGGAGGTTTCCCCCAATGACCGAGCAGGATTTCCGCTCATGCCTGAAGGTTCTTCTTGATTACTGCGAACGAGTGACAATCGACCACCGAGCCCTCCTAACAACTTTGGAGCGTCAGCCGGGGAAACACACTTGGCATCAGGACTATGTGCGCGCCCACAAGGCCAGTGAAAAGGTGATCGAAACGGCATTTCATCAGCTAGACACTCTAGTTCGTCAAGGTCGAGCGGAAGAGATTCTAGCCAGTCTTCAAGGGACGACAGATAAGCTTTCAAAGCACCTGCTAATTCCGAAGCCACAAATCCCTCCCCATTGACCGTCATTTGTCTTTGGCTCCAACCTCAAACCCGCCTTCCGCTAACAGAATCTGCGAAAGCCGAGCGTGCCCGCGTTCGGCAACAAATTGAGCGAAGGATTGAACCACTTTTTCTCGATCTTCACTCTCTCGCTGGGAGAGCGGACTGGGGACTGTTTCACACCAAACTCGTATCAACTCTAGATACGTTACGAGAGGTGAAACCGCCAGAGTCCTAGCAGCACCATGTCTGGCCCTATTTCCTTGTTGCTGCTTCATGCCGCCTGCACGGAGTTACAGGATCAAGGCATTCAGAGCCCTAATCGCTTTTCATCGAATCCATTTCACAATAGAATCAAGAAACCGCTTGGCTATCTCGTGGGGTTGACGTGGTACTGAGCCGTCCCGAAAAACGACCATGCCGCCAATCACATCCGCATCGTAAATATCCGTCTCTGGGCCGATCTCAAAAACGATCCGCGCACGCTCTGGATCAAACGAGGCTCTTCCCGTGGTGCTAGCGGCGAGAATCCTGAGTATCGCCTCGTTGGTTCTTGCGCTAATCCCAAGCCAATAGCTCTGTATCAGCATGAGCGTTAAGAGCGTCACACATGCCTTTCATATCGCTGCGAATCTGCGCCCATACCAGCGGCGCTTGCTGCTTCTTTAGATCGTTCTCCGCAACGAAAACCTGATCTTTGAGCCGTTGGTCATCACGCTGTTGCTTGATCTTTCCAACCGCGTTATTTGCCCAATCGCGCCATCTAGAATCGTCTCCCATAACTCCCTTCCCGAAGGAACAGTGACCGCCAACTTCGAGTAGAACCAAGAACCGCATCAATCGCAATTAGAGCGCAGCCAAATGTAAACATCAATACCTGCAACGTTACTGCCCGTTATCCCGCATTCTCGCCTCGCGCTGCTGCCGCCGTTTCCGCAAGTCGTCTAACACCTGCTGAACCTCTATATCGTCCGAGGGGCGACTCGGCACAACCGTATTTTCCGTTTCACTCACCAGCGGTTTTTCCCATGTGACGGTCGCCGCTTCATTCTGTTTCTGCTTACCGAAACCAAATTCGCGGTATCGCTTCGGGTAGTAGAACACCGCAGGAATACCCCAAAAACAAACCGCGATTACAAGTTGACTGAATACATCCCAAGTCGGCTCAACCGCCAAGTGAAACAACCCAGCCAATATCGCAACGCCAGTGGTCACATACATAAGCACGAAGCCATATCGGCGCTTGCGCAACAACCCCGTCCAGAGATAGAGGAAGAAAACACCAATAAACAGGGACACGGGGAAATGCACAATAACGAACTGCGCGACCGCGAAAAGCAGTGCGCCCCATGCCTGGAACCTTCCCCATCGATACCCCCTCTCGGCCATGCCGAAAGGTTAGCGCCTATTGCCGTCCAGAGCTAGACCTTCCTTGCTTACGGTTCTTCAGGCGCTTAACCGCTCTCGCCGCCCCTTCAACCCCAGTCGGGTCGCTCACAAACTGCCGCCCAGCATCAATGACACGTTTTACTGCCGGGCTGTTCACCACGTCCCGCGCTTTCTCCGTTAGCGTCCTCTCTTTGTCAGCCATTGGCCTGCCTCTTTCTGTCCGATTCTTGGACTTGTCCAGGCCACGGCTCGCCAGCTTTCATCCTTTCCCTGAACAAACGGACCACCGCTTGCACCTCTCGCTTTCTAAGTTCAATGCGCAGTAAAAGGCGCTCCGCTGCCGTCACTGCTTCCTTCCATCCCCCAAAGTTTTTGTATTCATCATATACAAAATCTTTGTTGACATCTTTGCTTATATGGCTCATAATTTCTCCCGTGACTGAAAACCCCAAAACTGCGCCAGACTTCCACACTCTGCGAAAGCAACTGACGCTGGAAATCGAACGCCTGCGTAAAGAACATAAGCAGATTGAAGGCAAGATTCTCTCGCTGAAGGCCAGCCTTCGTGGGATTGATCGCTATTTGGAAGCCGAACTGGACCACTTGAGACTTGATCCAGTACCCCTCGAACCGCGATGGGATGGGCTGCGAGAATTGGGGCTTACCGACGCTGTCCGCCGAGCAATTTATAACTCTCTTGAGCCAATAAACGCCAAGCAGATACGCGACCAATTGGAGTTCTTGGCGTATCCCAAACTCCCCAAGAAAAACCCACTGGCCGCAATCCACGCCATTCTCACCCGACTGACAAAAAACGGAGAAATACTCCAAATTGAAGGCGGGGACAAAAAGCCTGTTTACGAGTGGAAGAAAGACGTGTGGTTGACTGATGCCGAACCCCAGTACGGAGCTAAGGGACTGAAAGCCGCATTCCTGAGAGTCGGCAAAGAACAGGATTGACTTTGGTGTGAAATACGAACCGCCCCAACGTATATCAGACGCTGGAGCGGCTAGAGAAAGGAATGAGCAATGACGATCACAATTCAGATTGTCTTCACTGCTCGCGGCCCCATGGTGGATGTATCCGTTCGCCCACCATAGTTCATAACCCGTAACACTTAGCGCCCCGCTTCCTGCGGAAACAGGTTGCGGGGCTAATCCAAAGCGCGGAGTAAGCCACGCCTCAGACCTAGAGCCTCTATTTTGGCTGGTTTCTCCGCCCAACGCAAGCGGAGAAATCACATGCACTGCATCAAATGTCAGCACGGCCAAACCAAGCGGTTTGGCTACGCCGGTAAACAGCGAATCCAGCGCTACCGTTGCACTTTCTGCAAATCCACCTTCGTGGAGCCCCGCGTAAAGCCTCTGGATCGCCACTACACACCGCTGGACAAGGCTACCCAGGTACTCGCCCTGATGCTCGAAGGCTGCTCGGTCAGAGCCATCGAGAGACTTACTGGCGTACACCGTGACACGATCTTGGCCTTGATGTGCACGGCTGGTGAAAAGGCGGCAACAGCGTTTGACTCGCTGGTTCGCAACGTCCACTCCCGCCACGTCGAAGCGGACGAGGTTTGGTGCTTCACTCACACCAAGGAAGCCCACCTGCGCGACGACGATCCCGGCGAGTGGGGACACACCTACACATGGATTGCGCTCTGCGCCGACAGTAAATTGGTATTGAGTTACCACGTTGGCAAACGCGGCCCCGCCGACGCTTTCCGGTTTATCGAGGACTTGGACAAGCGCGTTAAACACCATTTTCAATTGACGACAGACGGACACGGAGCTTACCGCGAACCCATCGAAACCGTGCTTGGCATGAGAGTCGATTACGCCACGCTGGTTAAAGTGTTTTCTACGCCCAAAAACGCTGGTCCCGACTGGTACGGCACAGGCAAGATTCGGGACTTGATCCCAAGCGACATCATAGGCAGCCCTGATCCTGAACACATCAGCACCAGCTACGTCGAGCGGTCGAATTTGACTTTGCGTATGCACTTGCGTCGTTTTACGAGACTTACAAACGGGTTCTCCAAGAAGCTGGATAACCTAAAAGCCGCTGTTTCTCTGTACATGGCGTGGTATAACTTCTGCCGCGTCCATAGCACGCTAAAAGTCACTCCCGCAATGGAAGCGGGCCTGACGGATCACGTTTGGAATCTGCCTGAGTTGCTAAGTAATCCTTAACGAATTGAGGAAGGATAGGCGATGGAACCAGAGACGAAAGACTACCTTGCGAAGATGTACGAAACCCTGCGCTATCAGCAGGGTTTGATTTGTCACCTGACGAAGACCACGACAGCTCTTCAAATCTTAGTGAGTTCCATACCTGGCTATCAAACGAAATTTCCAGATGCCTTGCAGGAAGCTGCCAATTCTGTAGACGTTCAAGGGCAGAACGCATTAATTGCAACAATCGATCTTGAAATTCGGAGGCTCCGTGGAGGAGATGTTCCGATTGCTGAGGCTTAGTCATTTGCCCTCACGCAATGGAAGCTGGGCTGACTGACCACGTCTGGAATCTGGCTGAACTACTTTCCGCCAGTCCGGGCTAACAGAGGTTCCTATGAAAAATTCGAGCAAACGCGGAGACAGCGAGAAGCGAGCAAAAACTTCCCGCTGTTTCTTTTGTTCGCTCAATGGAGGGTGTACACATGCCGGAAGACACATCTTCGCCCCGATCTTCTTTTGAAATCTCGCCGGAGCAATTCTTGGAAGAACTGAACAAACTGCCTGCACGATACTCAGGCAAAACCCTCTGGCTGTCAGTTCACAGCGAGATCGTGTCCCTAACCGCCACTGGGCCCAATATCCACGCCGATGCACAACAGATACATCTTCTCCCACGACCATTAGAATCCGATCATCAGGCCCATACCGGAATATCTGTGTTCCTTCCAGAGATAGCTTGGCTGATGAACTGCGAAAGAAGAGTGGACGAACACGGCGGAATGAGGCTTTCCGTAGAGTTCCGAATACGGAAGGAGGGGGACAGCGTGTTTCACCCGATGACTGTTGTAATCGCAACGAGCGAGGGATTCTTAACCGTCGCAGACTCCGAAACTCGCCTTCAGTGAGTAGACCGTCAATTTCCACCAACGCCCTGCGGGGGCTTGCAAACAACCCCGCCAGTGAACCGGCTGTATTGTTCTGATCCGCTGCCGATTTTTACCGGCAACAACGAATCAGGACAATACCCAATCTTGGTCGTGCCCAACGAAACCCACAAAACATGAGGGCTCTGCAAAACTGAGGCTGCTGAAACAGTCGAAAAAAGCAGATCCCTCGTCGGCCTGAAGGCCTCCTCGGGATGACAAACTAAGGGCTTGTACGGCGCAGCTGAAGCTGCGCCCCTTCAAAACACTGTACAATCTGACTTTTTCAGCTGTCGTCCAGGGCCTACGGCCCGCGAGAGCTCATGAAAATGAGTTCGAGCCTGGGACAGAATAACAGCGGCGCAGAGTGGCAAGATCGAAACAGGAATGGAGAAGTCGAGGCTGTTC
>JBAVSY010000099.1:0-48858 GCA_049695855.1 Candidatus Korobacteraceae bacterium
GCGCACCAAAACCGACTTGCCACTACAGGAGGCGGCAGGGTAGAACATTCTCAGTCCTGGACGGCCAATCCCGTTGGCCGGTTTTGAAGTGATAATCGTTGGCCGCTTTTCAAGTGATCACTGAGGATTCCAGCTTCCATTGCGGGTGTGACCGGACGGAGCGGCTAACAGAGATCGCTCGCGAATATGCGAGGGAGCCTAAGGGCACGCTCGTCATCTCGCCAGATAATGAGTCCCGCCGCGAGCTGAATACTCTGATCCATCGGGAAATGCAGGAGCGCGGCGAGGTGAGCCAGGAGGAATACAAGCTCCGCGTACTTGACTCGCGGCAGGAGATGACCGGCGCTGACCGGCAGTGGGCTGCGCAATATGAACCAGGAGACGTGGTGCGCTACTCGCGAGGGAGCAAAGTTTTGGGCATCGAACCAGGCGAATATGCGCGCGTGGGGAACGTTGATGCGGGAGAGAACCGCATCACTATTGAGCGCGAGAATGGTGAGCACCAGAGCTACGACCCGCGCCGGCTCTCGAGTGTGTCGGTATACAACGAAAGTGAGCGCGTGTTCTCCCAAGGTGACCGGGTACAGTTCACTGCTCCATCGAAAGAGTTGCACGTGGCCAACCGCGACTTGGGCACCATCGAGGAAATTAATGGGGCTGGCGATGTGGCAATCCGCCTGGACTCAGGCCGCGAAGTTCGGTTCAACGTGGACGAGCATCCCCATCTCGACCACGGTTACGCCGTCACGAGCCACAGCAGCCAGGGACAGACGGCCGAGCGTGTGCTGATCCACGTGGACACAGAACAAAGCGAGCAGTTGGTGAACAGCCGTTTCGCGTATGTATCGGTCTCGCGCGGCCAGTACGACGCGCAGATCTATACGAACGACGGGAGCGAACTCGCACGCGATCTGAGCCGCGACGTGTCGCAACGGACGGCGACTGAAAGCCAGGAGCAGGAACCAGCCGGCGAGAAGATCGAAACAGTTCCCGCACGCCACGAAGAACAGAACACAGAGCAAATGCAAGCCCAAGGCTTCGAAATGGGTATTGGGTGATTTAACGTCATGCCCGACCCAGGGAGCATCCACCACTATTGGTGTATTCGAGCCAAGCAGCGCCTAAAGATTAACATTCTCGCTGATTTGGACTAACATTCAGGGCAAAGTGTAACGGAGCTAGGCGATGTCAACATGTGTGTGCGGCCGGTTGAATGAGAACTGCATGTGGTGTAACGGTTCGGGAGAAAGGGGGCATGTGTCGCAAAGATTCCCGAGCCTAAGAACCTCCAAACGCAGTCAGCGCCCCCTCGCTCCGCTAGAAAGGTGTCCGGTGTGTGGCGTGGGCGTACGGAAGCTCGGTAAACATCTGAAAAAAGCACATCCGGAGAGTAGCGGCGCGGCTGATGCTTCAAAGACGAAGATCATCGTAACGCCACAACAAGTTGTGTCACCCCCTCCACCTCAGCAAAAACCAACTTCCCTAGCGCCACCGGCGAGCGCCGCAAGCGAGGAGGCCAGAAAGAGAAGCAGCCCAACCCGTCGCAAGAAACGGTTTCGTCCCGTTGTTGACGCCAAGAGCCCTTTGGCGATCGCTGCGCTTCAGTTGAAACGCATCCGCGAAATGCCCATAAAGCCTGTTGGTTCTATTTCAAACCCCGCAAAGAAGCGAGCGCGAAAGAAAAGCAAGAAGCCACCTACCGCGAATGTTCCCAGCTTCCTAGGGCCGTTGGGTAACTCGTCGCCTTCACACGCGAATCCTCGAGATCCGAGCCGAGTTCCGCAGGTCAAGCGGCCTAAGCGGAAGAAGCATAAGGGTGGACAGGCGTCGCCTCGATTTCAAACCGACGGTCAGCCTCGATTTGAGGGAGGACACTCAATCCTGCAGGGCGGCCTTCCAAGTCTAGGAAAGCGTCGTTAACGGAGGTGATGATGACACATAATGAAGTCACATGCGTAGTCGAAGGACTGAGCCAGTCATATGCGAACGGTCTCGAACGCGTCGAACTCTATGTCTATTCACAGGACGACATAGCGTCGGTAGAAAAGCCAAGACCCAAAGAGCGGATAACAATTACATTTTCAACGGAGCATGGGGATTATGAAGGCGGACTGCGCAACAATCTCGACCAGTACCCCTATGTATGTCCGGACCTTCGCTCGAAGGCAGATGACACGAAGGCGTCTCTGGCGCAGATTCTGAAAGACAACGGATTCAAGCCTGGCGATCGCCTAAGAGTGAGAATTGATGGCAGGACATGGACGTTATTGGGTTTGGCCTAAAGTTTTACTTTTATCGAGGTCAGCCGGCGATATTGTTACCAGCGGCTCGATCTTCTCTTTCAGCCCGTTCACTTCAAAAACATCAAAAGCTTCTATTCGTGTATCCCCACTAAAACCAAGACCAGCCGGGGCTGTTTTTGCGCGCTTGGAGGGCTTGGAGTATCGTACTTCGTGCTCGGCATTGGAGTTCGCACAGAAGCCGAGGCGGCCCGCCTCAGTGTCGCCAAACTGCCGAAAATCTTCAAAACTTACACATTTTCTTCCACAGTTTGGATGTTACTATAAGTTACTCTTTTTATTACAGCAACTTGCAGTAATACGCAGGCGACTTAAAATCCGCGGACCCAAAAGGGTTGTGGGGGTTCGAGTCCCCCTCTCGGCACCACGGTTTCTGTATCTCTTGACACCGTCTGATTGACGACGGCCGCTGCACTCGACGCGCCGTCCGCGATCAACTCCCCAATATGTGGCGAGCCACGCCCGGTCGAGACACTAACTCCACGGTGAGCCAACCGACAGTCGAGAGTAAACACCGGTAGCCCTGTCCCCAGCTTCTGGGGCCATCTTGAGACACTCCGCGTGGGAGAGACGCCTGCGTTGAGCTAGAGTTGTGGCGACTGCTTCCGCGCTACGATTTTCTAGCAAGGGAAACCTATTATGCGGACCTACCTGGATTAGCGCCTCCTGAGCCACAGGAACGCTCCGCCCATAAGCGCCAGCGAGGCTGAAGCAATGAGGGCACGCCTCATCGATCGGCGCTGGCCGGCCTTTCGCCTGGAAACAATCTCTGTTTCCGGATACATCTGGCGTGCGCCGTCGCCTTCGTCCATCGCCAAATGCATCACTTCGGCGAGGTGCAGTGCGTGACGCTGCGTGTCTTGCTGGATCTGTTCCCGACAGCTGAAGCCATCGGCCATGACCAGGGTTGAAAGCCCGGTCTTGCGCACGGCGGGGAACAGCGCGCGTTCGCCGCATTTCAGCGAGAGGTCGTACTTGTCTGCCTCGAATCCAAACGAACCCGCCATGCCACAACAGCCTGCATTCAGCATCTGGAAGTCGAGGCCCATCTTTTTCATCACCGCTTCATCGTCATAGAGGCGCATGATCGCCTTGTGATGACAGTGCGCCTGCACGATGGCCTTGCGCCTCAGTTGGGGCGGGTCGTAGTCCTTTACTTTCTTCTCCAGAAACTCGGCCAGCGTGAAGGTGTTCTCCATCAGTCGATGGGCGCGCTGCGATTGCGGCATCAGGCCATTCAGTTCGTCACGAAATACCGCACAGCAGCTCGGCTCCAAGACGACCATGGGAGTGCCGGCATCAATCTCGTCGGCAAGTGCCTCCAGAATTCGGTTGAGATAATCTTTAGCGCGATCCAGAAAACCGTAGTCGTACAACGGACGTCCGCAGCATAGGTGCTGCATCGGAACCTTGACCTGATACCCGAAGTGCTCTAACACCTCGACCGCAGCCTGCGCGGTCCCGGGAAGGAAGTAATTGTTAAAAGTGTCAGGCCAGAGAATTACCGCCGGCTGGCCTTGATTCCGAGGGGCACGTTTCTTAAACCATGACTTGAAGGTTTCAGGCGCAAACGCTGGAATCTCACGTCCCATCGGCATGCCGGCGGCCTTCTTCGCCAGCGTGCTCAACACCGGCAGCTGGGTGAACAGGTTTACGAATCCGGGTGCGACGGAGGCCAGGCGCGACCACTGATCGATCAAGCCGAAAGCATAAGCGTGTCGAGGACGAAGCCGTCCCGCCCAGTAATGCGAAAGAAACTCCGCCTTATACGTCGCCATGTCCACGTTGACCGGGCAATCGCCTTTGCAGCCTTTGCAGGCCAGACAAAGGTCAAGCGCCTGCTTGACGCTCTCATCCCGCCAGCCCTCGGTGATCACATCACCGTGGAGCATCTCCCAGAGATGATGAGCCCGTCCGCGCGTGGTGTTACGTTCCTCGTGCGTCACCATGAAGCTGGGACACATCGTGTCGTCTTCGGCCGTCTTGCCGCTTTTGCGGCGGCATTTGCCGACCCCAACACAACGCAGAGTTGCATGAGCGAAGCTGCCGCCATCCTCTGGCCATTGAAAATGCGTCTCCGGCTCCCACGGTTTGTAGTTGGCGCCGAGCCGCAGATTCTCGTCCATGCGATAAGGCTCAACCACTTTGCCGGGATTCATCTTCCAATCCGGGTCCCAGATCGACTTGAACTCGCGGAACGCCTGGATCAGTTCCTCGCCGAACATCTTGTTCAGGAACTCGGCGCGCGACTGCCCGTCACCGTGCTCGCCACTGAAGCTGCCACCGTATTTCGCGCACAGATCCGTCGCCTCTTCCATGAACGAGCGCCACTTCTTGATTCCCGGCTCGCTGGTGACGTCGAAATCCACTCGGCAATGAATGCAGCCCTGGCCAAAGTGTCCATAGAGCGAAGGGTTGTATTCATACTTCTGATACAGGGTGCGGAGGTCGCGCAGATATCTTCCGAGTTTCTCCGGCGCCACCGCTGAATCTTCCCATCCGGGCCACGTGGTGCGTTCGCCGGGAACGAATGCGGTCGCGCCCAACCCGGCCTCGCGTATCTCCCACAAATGCGCCATGTCCTCTTTTTCGGTGAACAGCTTCATGCTCGGCGCGCCGGACCCACTCTTCAGCATTTCCATGACGCGATGTGCGGTTTCCAGCGCCTCTTCTTTATTGTCGGCGCCAAATTCGGCCATCAGCCAGCCTTTGCCGTCGGGCATCATGCCCAGGAAGCGCCGGTTCGGTCCGCCTTTCTTTTCGATGTTCTGGTACATCCGATAATCGCTGCCCTCCAGCGCTGTCGGCTGGAATGGCGTGATGCGCGTGACATCGTCGGCCGCCTCGTACACATCGGCGTAACCGAGCATCAGGATGACCCGTTGCGCTCGGGCATCGATCAGCTTGCATTTCGCTTCGAGCACCGTGACCAGCGTGCCTTCGCTGCCGACCAATGCGCGCCCGATGTTGAATCGCCCATCTTCGGCCGGAAGCAATTCGTTCAGGTTGTAACCGGAGACGCGCCGCGGGATCTGGGGATACCTGTCACGAATGAGATCGGCGTAGTGCTCGCGCAGCGATTTCAGGTTGCGATAGATGTCGCCGGTTCGTCCGCCCTGCCGGATCGATTGCTCCATCTCCGCCTCGTTCATCCATCCAACGTGCATGCGGGTGCCGTCATAAAGCAGCACCTCCAGCGCTTCAATGTTCTCTTCCGTTTTGCCGGCCATCTGCGCGTGGGCACCGCAGGAATTGTTGCCGATCATGCCTCCAAAACAGCAATGGTTGTGGGTTGCCGGGTCAGGTCCCCAGGTCAGCAACTTATCGCTTTCGTGCATCGCCCGGTCGCGCAACTCATCGCAGACGGTTCCCGGCAATACACGAGCCCAGCGCTCGGCGGTATTCAGTTCCAGCACGCCGTGCATGTACTTCGACCAGTCGATGACGACCGCGACATTGCAGCATTGACCGGCAAGACTGGTGCCTCCGCCGCGCGACAAGACGGGCGCACCGAACTTTCGGCAGGCGGCAATCGCACGCACCACATCGTCTTTCGTCCGCGGAATGACTACTCCGATCGGCACTTGCCGATAATTCGAGGCGTCAACCGCATACATCGCTTTGCTGCCGGGATCGAAGCGAACTTCGCCTTCGACATTCGCTCGTAACTCAGCTTCGAGTTCGCCGATGTCAGTACCGTCAGGCCAACCGCGATCCTGCATTTTCGCGGACTGTTTTAGTTCGTCGGGTGAAATCAGGGTATCTTTGCTGACCGACATGATTGCTCCTTCACGCGGCATAGCGCTCTGCATCCGCGCGTTTTAGCTCCAATCCAATTCCCGGACGCAACAGGTCAGGCCGCAACTGGCCGTCTCGAAGCTCCGGAAAACCGTCGAAAAACATGCGTTCGATGCGAACGTGATCATGAAAATATTCCAGATTCCGAAAAGCCGGTATTGCGCAACCCAGGTGCGTGTGGAGCGCCGGGGCGGTGTGGCCGGAGAGCGGCAGGTTATACGCTTCGCACAATGCGCCCACCTGCAAAAAGGCGGTCACGCCGCCGCAGCGCGTAATATCCGCCTGCTGCACGTCCACGGCTCCCGCCGCCAACATGCGACGGAAATAGAAAATGTCGTATCCATATTCGCCGGCAGCGATGTTCATCGCGCCAGGCGCACGGTCGCGAACCAGCCGCAAACCATCCAGATCGTCGGACGAAACGGGCTCTTCGAACCAGCTCACATTGTATTCGGCGAAGACCTCCGCCCGCGCGATGGCCTGCTTCCGGCTGTAAGCACCATTGGCGTCGACGAACAACTCGGTGGAGGGCCCGATGGCGTCACGGGCCACGCCGACCCGCTGCACGTCTCGCCTGGCGTCGCGGCCAATCTTCATTTTCACTCGGGGAATGCCTTCGCTTACCCACCCGCCGAGTTGCCGCGCGAGCTGATGATCGGAGTAGGAAGTAAATCCGCCACTGCCATAGATCGGAGCTCCCGCCCGGACCTGACCCAGCAGCGTGACCAGCGGCAACTCCAGCAGCTTCGCTTTCAAATCCCAGAGCGCGCAATCCACCGCTGAAATGGCCATCGAGCAGATTCCCGGTCGCCCGAGGTTACGGATTCTTCGCCACATGGAACGATACGCCGATGCCGGGCTCATCGCATCCGTCCCAATCAGTAGCTTCGCCAGGAGGTCGTGAATTAGCGCGGCAGTCGCCGAATCCGCATAGGTGTAGCCGAGGCCGACCTTGTTCGCCGCCGCGGCCTGCACCAGCACCAGCGTCGTACTGTCCCACTCCAACGTTCCGTCCGACTCAGGCAAGTCGGTCGGCACAGTGTAGGTCGAGACAGCCAAGTGTTCCAGAGGAACCTGATACGAATGGCTTCTCATGGAATCCTCACGTCTTGATGGAAACTTATAGCCCGGACGATTGAGATCACACTACTGGTAATGATGACGGCCACACAGGCGAGGTTTTCCCAGTTCCGACCCGCGGAGCCGTGGAGTTTTTTGCTACAGGCGCACAGATTTGTTACAGGCGCACAGAGCGGATAAAGAACCTGTTCCCATTTCTCTCCAGCCGGAACGCATTTCTTTGATCTGAAATGCAGAAGTCTTGCTTCGCAGCAAACAGGACAGCGACCGCAGGCATCCATGTGAGAGAACGACACACGCAAATCCATAATCCTGAGAAAGGAATTGCAATCATGAATGCTTCAGATGTGCTCGTGGAATCGCTGATCGACTGGGGTGTCGAAATGATCTTCGGGCTGCCCGGAGACGGAATTAACGGCATCATGGAGGCGCTGCGCACGCGCCAGGACAAGATCCGCTTCATTCATGTGCGGCACGAAGAGACTGCGGCCTTCATGGCCTGTGGTTATGCCAAGTACACCGGAAAGCTGGGCGTTTGTCTCGCGACCTCCGGCCCCGGAGGAATTCACCTGTTAAATGGCCTTTACGATGCGAAGCTGGACGGCGCGCCGGTGCTGGCTATCACCGGCTTGCAATTCCACGATCTAATCGGAACCCACACCCAGCAGGATGTGGCGCTCGACAAACTTTATATGGATGTCTGCGTTTACAACGAGCGCATCATGGGAGCCACGCACGTTGAGAATGTCCTCGACCTGGCATGTCGCACTGCGATTTCTTACGGCGGCGTAGCGCACATTACGATTCCTGTCGACTTCCAGGACCGGGAAGTGAAAAAGCGTGAGCGTTCGAAGCGAAATATTCCGGGCCACACCAGCGACGTTCGCACGCGTAGTTACAAAATCCCCGATCAGTCGCAGCTCCAACAAGCAGCGGACATTTTGAATTCCGGGAAAAAGGTTGCGATCCTGGCGGGACGTGGCGCATTGGGCTGCGGAGATCAGCTCGAAGAGATTGCCGAATTGCTGGCCGGGCCAATCGTCAAACCACTGCTGGGCAAAGCGGTCGTTCCCGATGACAGTCCTTACACCACTGGCTCCATCGGATTACTCGGCACCGCGCCTTCGCAGGATGTGATGGAGAAATGCGACACCCTGTTAATGGTCGGCACGTCATTCCCGTATCTCGAATATCTGCCCAAGCCCGACCAAGCTAAGGGCGTTCAGATCGATATCAACCCTATGCGGATTGGATTGCGCTTCCCGGTCGATGTAGGACTGGTTGGCGACAGCCACACGGTGCTGGACAATCTGACCCCGTTGCTAAAGAAGAAAGACGATCGCGGCTTTCTAGAAATGGCGCAGTCCGGCATGAAGGATTGGTGGCAGGTGGTAGAGACGCGAGCCACTCGTATGGACAAGCCAATGAAGCCTCAGGTTGTTGCCTGGGAACTGGGCAAGCATCTGCGCAACGATGCCATCGTGAGTTGCGACAGCGGCACGATCGCGACTTGGTGGGCGCGCGAGATTCCCGTGAAGAAAGGCCAGATGTACAGCCTCTCCGGCAACCTGGCCACTATGGCGCCGGGATTGCCCTATACGCTTGCTGCGCAGCTTGCCTATCCTGACCGGCAGTGTGTGGCCTTCGTCGGCGACGGTGGATTCTCCATGCTGATGGCCGATTTCTCCACGGCTGTGAAATACAAGCTGCCGATCAAGGTCGTCATCATCAAGAACAATACCCTGGGACAGATCAAGTGGGAACAGATGGTGTTTCTGGGCAACCCGGAGTTCGGCGTGGACCTTGGCCCGATTGACTTCGTTGCCTTTGCACATGCGTGCGGCGGCGTGGGCTACAGCGTCGACGATCCGAAGAACTGCAGCCAAACTGTCGAGCAGTTTCTCAGCGCACCTGGTCCGGCAATCCTGGAGGCAGTGGTCGATCCGTTCGAGCCGCCGTTACCGGGAAGAGTCAAGGCGGACCAGGCGCTGAAATTTGCTCAATCGCTAGCTCGCGGCGAGCCGAATCGCAGCAAGATTGCGTTGACCGTAGCCTCGGACAAAGTTCGCGAACTGGTGTAGGAGTTTGAAGGATGAAGGGTAAATCTAAGCCCGAAATTGTAGTCATTACTGGCGCGTCCGCCGGAGTGGGACGCGCCACAGTCCGCGAATTTGCCAAACATGGCGCCTGGATCGGCCTCGTCGCTCGCGGCAAAGATGGCCTGGAGGGAGCGCGGCGCGAGGTCGAGTCGATGGGCGGCAAAGCCCTTGTCCTGCCCACCGATGTCGCCGACGCGGAGCAGGTAGAGGAAGCGGCCCAACGGGTGGAAAAGAAGCTCGGGCCCATCGACATCTGGATTAACGACGCGATGACGTCCGTCTTCTCGCCCATCAAAGAGATGACTGCCGAAGAGTTCGAACGCGTTACGCAGGTGACGTACCTGGGGTATGTGTATGGAACGTTAGCGGCGCTGAAGCGTATGTTGCCGCGTGACCGGGGGACAATTGTCCATGTCGGATCGGCGCTGGCTTACCGCAGCATTCCCTTGCAGGCGGCCTATTGCGCCTCCAAGCATGCAGTCCTGGGATTCTTCGAATCGCTACGCACGGAACTGTTGCACGACCACAGCAAGGTCCAGACGACGATGGTGCAAATGCCGGCGCTGAACACTCCACAGTTCGGCTGGGTCAAGAGCCGGCTGCCGCACAAAGCACAGCCGGTACCGCCAATCTACCAGCCCGAAGTTGCGGCGCGCGCCATTTACTATGCGGCTCATCATCCTGCGAAGCGTGAGTATTTCGCTGCGTGGTCGGTGGTGGAGGCGGTGGTAGGCAATAAGATTGCGCCGTCGTTCGCCGATCATTACCTGGCGCGCACGGGTTACGACTCGCAGCAGCACGACGGCCGCGACGATCCCAATCGTCCCAATAATCTCTGGAAGCCCGTCCCGGGCGACCACGGCGCTCACGGAACGTTTGATCGTCGCGCCCGCGATCAGAGCTTTGAGCTGCTGGCAGAGACGAATTGGAAATGGATCGCGGCCGCAGCGGTGGGGGCGCTAGCGGCAGCTTACGGAGCCATTAAAGCAACGTCGCGTCCCGAACCCGAGCAATTCAGGAAGGCGGCGTAGCGGTTTTATCCAGACATGTCGAACCACAATGGCAACCATAGTCCGAGCCCCGATCTTCGCGTCGAACCGCGACTGATGCGACTTCATCCGCGGGAAGACAGCTTTCAAGTCAGCCAGGGACGCAGCGTTCTGTCCACCAACCTGAACGGATTTATCTCACCGGAAACGGCGAACGGGCTTTTCGTACACCAGACCCGCATGCTTTCCGGTTATCGCTGGCTCATCGACGGCGCTGAGCCGCACGCGGTCGCCTTGTCCAATGTCGAGCAGCACTCCTGGCTCGGCTACTACATTCAGGTTCCCCCAAATTTGGCTCATAGCGGGAATGATCGAGGCAGCGGAGAAATGTCGGAAGCCTCGGAGAAATCGGTGGAAGTGCGGCTCTCGCGCTCGGTTGGATATGGGGTTCACGAAGATGTCGACCTCACGAATTTCACTCAGAAGCCAACCGAGTTCGAACTCAACCTGGAAGTGGACGCCGACTTTACGGATCAGGAGGAGACAACCAAGCAGCGTCGCCAGTTCGGAGAACTCACCCACTCCTGGCGTCGCAACCAACAGGGCAATTGGGAGCTCCGGTTCGACTACGTCGCTCACCACCATTATGAGCACCAGGGCGATGTTGGTGACCCCAGCATCCATCGATCGATTGTCATCGAAATCGCCAAATGCGGCTCCCCGCCACGCTATTCGGACAACTGCATCTCCTTCCATGTATCGCTCCTGCCGTTCCAATCGTGGCACACCTGCATTCGTATGCATCCGCAGGTGGAAAACGAGCCCGCCTTCCCGCTGTATGACTGTTACGCCTTTGAGTCAACGAACAATACTTGGGACGTCAGTCGCGCGGCTTTTCTGGACCAGGCCACAACGTTCACTGCACCGGAAAGCAGGACCTTGGCAACCGTGGTGGTTGGCGCCCTTGAGCAAGCCAAGCGCGACCTCGCGGCCCTCCGGCTGCACGATCTCGATCGCAATCCAGACGCCTGGGTTCCAGCCGCGGGAATCCCCATCTACGTTGCGCTCTTCGGACGCGACACGCTCACCGTCGGCTGGGAGGCAGCCCTGGTCAGCACCCAGATGATGCGCGGCACGTTGCCGGTGATCGCCAATTTGCAAGGTAAAGTTGTCGACGATTGGCGCGACGAGCAGCCCGGCCGCATGCTGCATGAAGCTCACACCGGACCGCTGGCCAAGCTGGGATTCAATCCGCGCGCGCGTTACTACGGCTCAGCCACGACGTCCGGCTTCTATCCCGTGGTGCTCGCTCATCTCTGGCACTGGACTGGTGACAAGAAACTGATTCGTCCGCTGATCGACCCCGCACTGGACGCGCTCCGCTGGAAAGACAATTGGGCCGATCTCGACGGCGACGGCTTCTACGAATACCTCACGCGTTCCACCCAGGGCGTCAAGAATCAGGGATGGAAGGATTCGGGAGATGCGATTGTCTATGCCGACGGCACCGTGGTCGAACCGCCGATAGCAACTTGCGAGGAGCAGGCGTTCGTCTACGTCTCCAAGCTGCACATGGCGGAGATGCTGTGGTGGCTCGATCGCAAAGACGAATCCAAGCAGCTTTACCGCCAGGCGAAGGAGCTGAAGAAGCGCTTCAATGAAGTCTTTTGGATGGAGCGGGAAGGATTCTTCGCCATGGGACTCGACGCGAAGAAGCGGCAGATCCGCTCGATTGCATCCAATCCCGGCCACTGCGTCGCCTGCGGCATTGTCGATGAGGCCCTGGTGGAGCGAACGGTCGACCGTTTGCTTGCCGATGGCATGTTCAGCGGCTGGGGCGTGCGAACGCTCTCAGCGGAGCATCCTGCGTTCAATCCGTTCAGCTATCATCGCGGCACGGTGTGGCCGGTGGAACATGGTTCCTTCGCCATGGGCTTCATGCGATATGGACTGCACGCTGCCTTGGAGAAGATTGCGCGCGGCATGTTCGAAGCCGCCGCGCTCTTCGATTTCCATCGCTTGCCCGAAGTATTTTCCGGACACCAGCGCGACCCGCGGCACCCATTTCCTGCGATGTATCCCAAGACGAACTGGCCGCAGGCGTGGTCCTCCTCGGCCATCTTCACCATCATTCAGTGCATGCTGGGAATTTATCCCTACGCGCCATTGCATGCGCTATTCGTCGACCCGCATCTACCGGATTGGCTGCCCGAGATCACGCTCAGCAATCTGCACGTAGGTCGGGCCATCGTTACGATTCGCTTCTTCCGGGAAAAAAACGGCGCGAGCAGCTATGAAGTCCTGGACAAGCGGGGCCCCCTGCACGTATTCCGGCAACCCAGTCCGTGGTCCCTAACTACCGGTCCAGTGGAACGGATGGTCGATGCGCTCTCCAGCGTTCTTCCTGCGAAATGACCCGGCCGCACCTGCTGAATCCAGAGCTGATTCCGGCTAAAACCCATTGAGACCGTCGACTTTTCTGAGAGTCGTCCCTTCCTACTTGCGGTAGTCGCCGGTGGGCTGACCCTCGGAATGGAAAATCAAGTCGGCCACTATCGCGTTGCCCTTCCACAGTTCTGTGAAACGAACGACCACGGAAAGCCCTCCGTGGTCAGCATAAAATCCGCTCAAGTGGCTATTGCCTTCGGGAATGCTCTCACTCAAGATTGTTGTTATGTTTCGAGATGTTTCAGTCCAATCCTCAGCGTGCGCGATCTTGTTCTGTGGGCTCTTGTTTCTGCGAGCGGCACCTGTCGCCGATGGACGGGCCCTGCAGGTCGATGACAAAACCTCGGCGGTGGAGACGTCGAGCGCCAAGGCTCATCCCATTCTGATTGAACTGTTCACTTCGGAGGGCTGCTCCAGTTGCCCTCCCGCCGACGCCCTGCTGGAAAAAATGGATGCTTCGCAGCCCGTTCCTGGCGCCCAACTGATCGTCCTCAGTGAGCATGTGGACTACTGGGACCACGATGGCTGGAAAGATCCGAACTCCTCGCCTGCATTGACCGAACGGCAGATCGCATATGTCCGTGCGCTTCACTTGAAGGAACCTTACACTCCCCAATTCGTTGTAGATGGAACCAGTGAAATGCAGGCTAACGATCAGCAACAGGTCGGCAAAGTCCTTCAGCAAGCCGCCGCCCTGCCGACCGTTCCCGTGAGCATCGGCGCAGTGAGTATCGCTTCCGGAAATCCGGCTGTGCTTCGAACGCGCATTGAAGCGAATGGCGGTACCGGCAAACCGACTGCCGATGTCTATGTGGCTGTCGCTCTTGACCATGTGGAATCGCAGGTTCTGCACGGCGAAAATAGCGGTCGCCACCTGACTCACGTTGCGGTTGTGCAGCAGCTCACCAAGATAGGAAAGCTACAGAAGGGCAAACCTTTCGCCGAGAATGTTGAGTTGAAACTCAAGCCAGGTACGGATCCTAAGAACGTTCGGGTGGTTGCTTTTGTGCAAGAATCCGGGCCCGGCCAAGTACTCGGAGCGGCCTTAGAGAAGCCGGCAAGCTGAGAGATTGCGCGTTCCCAGAATGGACGCTTGCTCGCATCGCTGCAGGAGGCATTCGATATGACTATGACGACTCTCGATCTGCTGTTTGCGGGAGCGGCAAAAGGTCCGCAACATAACCCCTGCCTGCTTGCGGTTTTTACAGCATGGGCTCGGCCAGCCTGGCTGGCCTGGGATCCGTGTTTACCCTATCTGACCGGGGTAATTATTTTGGCCCTCGGCCTGGCCATGTTCCTGAAGAAGGAGGCGCCACACAAGCACGGTCTGGACAGAATCGTAGCCCTGGGCCCGATGTTGTTGGCTGTGCCGCTGGCGGTTTTCGGCGGCGAACACTTGATCGCCGGCCAGTCGATGGCTGGCATGGTGCCGTCGTGGATTCCAGGACACCTGTTCTGGATCTACTTCGTCGGGGTGTGTCTGTTACTCGCGGCGTTGAGCCTGGTTCTCGACCGATATGCCGGGTTGGCGGCCGCGCTGTTTGGAATCATGCTTCTCCTGTTCGAGGTACTCCTGCATATTCCTCTGGCGCTCAGTGCTCCGGGCAATCGATTTTTTTGGGCGGTGGTGTTCCGGGAGCTAATTTTCAGCAGTGGTGCCCTGGCTTTGGCTGCAACTTACACCGAAGCTTGGCGAAAGCATGGCAAGCATCCGGTCATCACGATTGTCCGCTTTGTCATGGGAGTCGGTATCGTATTCTTCGGGGTGGAGCAGCTCCTTCATCCGGAGTTCGTGCCCGCCGTGCCGCTCAATCGGCTGACGCCCAACTGGATTCCCATGCATTTACTCTGGGGCTATCCGGTAGGTGTCGTCTTCGTGGTTGCGGGTCTCTGCCTGATCCTCAACCAGCAAACCCGTCGCGCGGCAACCTGGCTTGGACTCACCATTCTTCTGACGGTCGTCATCATCTATGTGCCGATCAACATCGCGAGTGCGGCGGACATTGGAAAAGGTCTCAACTACCTGGCCGATACTCTATTGTTAGGTGGAGCGGTGCTGGCTTTCGCCGGAAGCCAGCATGGAAAGTTGGCGACTCAAAACGTCCTCGAAAGGACCTCTGCTCGTGGCGTGACCGAAGAGATCCCGTTCTAGCTTTCTCAGCCGTAACCTGAAATGTCGAACCGGACTTTAGCATCCTGTTAGCGAGCTACGGCAATCACCTTGTTCCCACTGGAGTTCTTACGCGACGCTCAACAGGTGCGCTAGTTTGCGAACGGCGCGGGGAATCTCTTCTACTGCCGTGCTGCCAAATCCCAAGATCAGGCCAGGGCGTGCCGCTTCCCCGAGATAGGAAGTAGAGAGAGGCCAGACCCAGAGGTTTTGCCGCGCGGCACGCCCGGCAATTTCAATGTCGCGGCTGCGTTTCGGCAGCGTCACAGCCAAATGCATACCAGCCTCGTCCCCCAGCACCTCGACCATCGATCCAAGTTCCCTTTTGATGTTAGCGACCAATGCGCTTCTTCGCTCGCGATAGAGAACCCGCATCCTGCGAATGTGGCGCGCAAAATGTCCTTCCTTCATGAAGTCCGCGAGCACTTCCTGATAGAAAGTTGGTGGGCCAAGATCCATGGCCCGACGAACAATTAGAAAGTGGTCGACGAGGTCAGCGGGAACGACGAGATAGCCGAGCCGCAGCGAAGGAAACAATACCTTACTGAAGGTGCCGATGTAGATTACGCGAGCGTTGGCATCGAGTCCCTGCAAGGAAGCGATAGGCGAACTTTCATACCGATACTCGCTATCGTAGTCATCCTCGATGATCCAGGATCCCACGTTTTGCGCCCACTCCAGTAGCCGGAGTCGACGCGAGGCGCTCATGGTCACCCCAAGCGGAAATTGATGAGAGGGTGTTACAAATGCGGCTCGTGCCTTGCGACATCGCTTGATGCCGGCGGCAACATCCAGACCTTCGTGATCGACCGGAACGGGTACCAGATGACAGCCGGTCAAGGCGAAGGCATCCCGTGCCAGCTCGTAACCAGGATCCTCTACCCACACCGGAGTTCCCGGATCGAGGAGGACACGAGCCGAAATCTCCAGTGCCTGTTGCGAGCCACTGACGATCATGACTTGCTCGGCCTCGCAGTGCACCGATCGCGCGGTTCTTAGATAGCTCGCAACGGTTTCGCGGAGCGCCTTCGAACCCATCGGGTCGCCGTAATGAATTGACCTGGCGTCCATATTTCGGCAGCGGCGCGCCACGAGATTTGACCAGGTGTGAACCGGAAACTGATCGAAAGCCACTTGCCCCACGCCAAACGTTCCCCAGCCCCGCAACCAGGGAGCCCTGTCACGCGGGGGAAGGCTCATAACCCGGCGCGCAACAGTCCGGGGCGCGGAGCGCTTTGCCTCGGTTGCCGTGCGGGTTGTTTTCATCCCCGTGAACTGCTCGGGAAGGGACTTGGAAACTACAGTCCCCGCGCCGACGCGGCTTTCAAGGTAGCCCTCCGCTAAAAGCTGCGCGTAGGCGTTCAGAACGGGAAAGCGCGAAACCCCGAGTTCGGCTGCGAGCACCCGTGTGGATGGAACTCGTTGCCCAGGGCCGAGGCGGCCATCGAGAATACCTGAGCGATACCCGTCATAGATCTGCCTGTGCAGGGCTTTCGATGCGCTCCGGTCGATCGCGATGCTAGGCAGAATACCGGAGGCTACTTTCTTCATTTCTGCGGATCATAATGGTCATGTCTAAGCCCAGTCAAGTGGGTATGGTACCCGACCATTGCTCGGTCCAAACTAGACACTATGGAAACTTGCCCCATGTCGCAGATTACCCCGCGGCGCCAGCCTCCTCGGGTTGCCATCAAGGTCAAGGGCAGAATTCTCTTTATCAATCCTGGTGATGTGAGCGCGGTTCACGCTGACGGCAACTACGTGTTGCTGTACCGGGATTCCAGTTCCTATATGCTGCGTGAATCGATCTCGGCGGTGGCCGAGAAGCTTGAGCCCTACGGATTCATTCGCATCCATCGTTCCGTGCTGGTCAATGTCTCGTTTGTGGAAGAGCTCAAGCCGCACTCGACGGGCGAATATAGTCTCCGCATGAAAGGCGGTAAGCAATACACGGTTACTCGCACTTACAAGAGGAACCTCAAATCCCTGACCAACTTCTGGATCGGCACCGGTGAGTTTTTAACCGAGCGCCGCCAGGAATTACAGCTCAAACCGCTGTCACCGCGGCATAATAGCCGCTGAGCCGCGCCGTGACCACCACTTCGGCACCGGCGCCTAGGGTTGCGGCTTGGTGGTGGTAAGTGACTCCAGTTCTTCCGCGGTTCTTGGCCAATCTTCGCGCGGCAGTCGTGACAGACTCCGGTCGGCGAGCAGCCTGCTGACACTCTCCGCAACCTCAATCTTAGTCGGGTTGGACGAAAGGCTTTGGGAACCCTCGTGCTGTCAACAGCTGGGGCGTTTGGAGGCCTGCTTGCAATCTGACTAGGAGTGGTCGGTGTTTCAGTAAATAGGGAGGGCGATGGTGGAACGTGAACATAGGGGCGAAGAAACCAGGTAACCTCCTCCACCTTCGCAAACCCCAACTGGCAGTTCAATACCGAGATACTGAACAGAGATACTAACTTATTCCCGTGCGCGTGGAGTTTCTATCGGCTTGAAGTTGAATGACGCGGGCTCACCACGTTCTGTTGTAATCCGTGCTAGAGAGGCGCAGACTTGAGTTACCAGGCACTCTGCTCGTATTCGCAGCGATTCAGACTTACAGATTCATATCGTTACAATATTGACATTCTTGTGGCTTTCACTTGACTTGGTCTTTGTAATTGGTATACAGTGCCGCAACTTGGTCGCGCCTCGCGTCTACCGTTTTGATTCGCTGCGACCTGGCCGAAACCGTCCACCTACGATTCAGTTGAGCCCAGAGTCAGGAGGCTCTCACGTTATGGTTACGGGTTCTCGCCAAAAAGATTTTCGCATTACCAAAGTGGTTCAACTTCTAAACAAAGACCCGCTCCACACAGTCTCGGAGCTTGCACGTAATTACCAGCTAAGCGTCTCCCGGATGAGTCATCTGTTCAAGGATGAAATTGGCATCAATGTGAAGAATTACCGCCTGGATCGCCGGCTACAACTCTCGGCTGAGATGCTGGTATCTACCGATATGCCAATTAAGGCGATCGCTTACTCGGCGGGCTACAGCCACTGTTCCAGCTTCGTGCGTGCGTTTAAGTCTCACTTCGGAGTATCACCCACTTCGTATCGCAGACTACGCCTAGCGGCGTAGCAGAATCTCACCGAGAGCTCCTGAAATAAAATCCTTGCCCCACCCTTCAAGACCTTGCTTCTCCATTGCAAGATCAGCAGCTCGCAGTTAAGTCATTTCTTCAAGCAGGAAACCGGTAGCACGGTGGAACAATATCGCCGCAAAACCGGCTGCGGGAAGCTGTCCGCATGTTGAACTTAACGGATATGTCGATCAAGGAAATCGCCTACCACCTGGGGAACCAACATGCGTCCAGTTTCGCGCGCATTTAAAGCCGAATTCGAATTGTCGCCTACACGTTATCGAAAGCGTCTCGATATAGGCGCCGCAGCATGAGATGCTAACAAATAGCCACAAATGCTAACCGATGGAAATTGACGCGGGCACCATCCTGCCAAATACTTGTCAGGCGGTTTTGTCGGCGACTCTTCGGACGTGCGGTAGGCTGATTTCTAGCCACCCCTCCTCACAGTGCGTCTTCGCGGGTGAGCTGATTATCTGAACGCTCCTTAAAGTTCAGGCCACTCCTTTTCCAAGTTCGGACACTCCAGGCGAAAACTCTCGCCACGCGGGTGCGTTCTTCTCGTTCGAAGAGTTTCTGGGGGTTTTGCCAGCTCTCATCCTAATGCGTCGCTGTATTCGCGCCTGAGAGCCATGCACGTTTCAACCAAGATCAAGGTAAAGAGGTGAAGATGTATGAAGCGGCGAATTTTGACGATCACGTCTGGCGTGGTGCTTTGCACAGTCCTAGCCTGCATCCTGTCAGTCCCACAGAACGCATTGGCGCAGTCAACCCAGATCTACAACCCTTATCCGCCCGGGATTCTCCCGTCCGACATCAACTCCGAGCTTCAGCGAGTTTATAGGGAGGTCAATGTCGTCGAACAGAGAGCGATCGTACAATGGCAGAACTTAACGCCTCCAGTTTTGGAGAACCAGCCACCCATACTCGGAAATACCGGATACCAGGCGTACGAAATTCTCGGCGAGTTGATGAACTTCGACACCAATGTCTCGCCACAAGAAAATAGAGCCTGCGCTTCCTGCCATATGCCCTATGTCGCGTTCAGCGGTCCCATCCCGTCGGTCAATCTGACGATGGTCGCCTACCCCGGAACCATCCCTTATCGGGCTGCCAAGCGCACAGCGCAGAGATACACCTACTCGTCGTTCTTCCCGGTTCTTCAGTACAACGCGGAACAGGGCTTGTTCTTTGGCGGAAACTTCTGGGATTCGCGTGCTACCGGATATAACGTGAGGAACCCCGCTGCCGAACAGGCGCAGGGACCTCCCGTCGATCCGCTGGAGCAGGGCTTCCCCGATACGGCCTGCATTGTATATCGACTTTCTCAGGCCGCGTACAGGCCTCTCTTCGAGTTAGTCTTTGGCGCGGGCTCACTGGACATCACCTGGCCATCCAACACAGAGCAGATCTGCGCCACTCCTGAAGGTGCGGCGATCTTTGGCGGAAACACGATGCCCATACCGCTCAGTGTGTCGGACCGCAATCGCGCTACCGATGATTACAACCACTGGGCGCAGGCGCTGGATGCTTACGAAGATTCCGTGGGTGTGGCCGCTTTCTCCTCGAAGTTCGATGCCTGGCTGAAAGGCAATTACACGTTCACATCGGACGAGCAAGCCGGATACCAGTTATTCAACGGCAAAGGCAACTGCAACTCATGCCACCTCGATGGACGTGGAACCACGCTACAGTCCACTCAGGTGGACACCAGTACCACCGCGCAGGTCAATCCGGTATTTACCTGCTTCGGATCGGCCAATGAAGGCCTGCCTCTGAATCCCCGTCTCCCTTTGTTCTATGAGACCAAGCCGGATCAATATGACTTCACTCCCAATCCTCTCGGCTTTGGTTGGCGGGATTTGGGACTGGGCGAATTCCTGCGGAGTGGTCAACAGACCTGGGACAGCCCCAACCTGAGTTGGCGGCAGTATGCTCCATTCGTAGATGGTCAACAGCAGGTGGCATCGGCCCGCAACGTGGCCATGGCGCCTCCACAGTGCACTGGAGGTACCGAGGCTCCGGGGCCTTACTTCCAGAAGGAGTTCTTCCACAACGGTTACATCAAGAGCTTGAAGCAACTGGTTCACTTCTACAACACGCGCGATGTCTATCCCTTTCCTGTGACTTCAGGACACTGCCCGCCAGGAACAACCGAAAAGGTGGACTGCTGGCCCAGGCCCGAGGTCAAGAACAATGTGGATATGACCACCGGCAACCTCGGCTTAACGGACCAGGAAGAAAACCAGATCGTGGCATTCCTGGAGACGCTCACAGATGGGTATACGACGCCCTATCCCAACAACGATGTTTATACAGGGGCATGTATGACGGGTGGTTCGGCGAGTACTCAGGGCAATAGTTCACTGATCCCGACTCCGCCACTTCCTGTTTGCTCGCCGGAGGTGTGCGGCCTCGCGCCGCCGCCTTATAGTCCGATCTTTTAGGGCAGGAACGGCACGATGGAACGAAGCAGTAAACGCGTGGGGGCCGTCGTAGGCGGCCTCCACGAATTCCTTGGCAACTCACTTACAACCTATCCGAATGGAGCGAGCGGAGGGGGATTCCTTCATGAATACGGTGTCCAAGAGATTAGCTATGACCATTTTGACCGCGGTCGTGCTGTATTGCATTCCCGCGGCTTCGCAGCTGAGTCCTACGACCAACAAGCGTCCCCAAGTCAAGATCACGGAAGGGCCAGAGCTTGAATTGGCCAGGCCGGATTGGGCGATTGTCACGTGGACCTGCGATAATCCCGGCGGCTCGCCGGAGCATTACGGTATTGTGCACTACGGTACCGATGCTAAAAACCTGAGCGAGACAGCCAAGTCTCCGATTCGCTTGAACCCGGGCCATCCCTCTACCGTGTTTCGGGTGCGCATCGAAGGTCTTCAACCTCGAACGACCTACTACTATACAGTCGCTTCGATGGGGGCCAATGGCCAACCCGACGCGGTGCAGCAAAGCCCAGTCAAACAGTTCAGCACGCGTTGATGGCACAATCGGGCGCACTGCCTATGGGCGGATGCGAAACCGGGGGCCGTGGAGGTTAGGGCCGCCAGTCGCCGCAATACATGACTTAGCGCGTCTATCCTTTCAGCGGTAGATGACACGCACCTCAACGCGGTTGTCTGTCGCCGGTGCTGGCCGCCCGGATTCCGCCGTCAACACTCGCTTGCCGTAGATACCCCAGAACGCGTACAAGTAGTGCCTGCCGTTTCGGACTCGGAGCACGAGTTTGGCCTCGCTAGGTTTCACAACGCTGTCGTCCAGGGGAATCATATACGCGTCCTGGACGGCATCGCCATTCTTGCTGCGGAACAGCACCAAAGTCGACGAAACGACATGTTCAATCTCGTAATCGCCGGCAGGTAGAGGGTTGTCTCCGATCGGAAACGGAATTGTTGCTTGGGCAATCTTCGGCTGCTGCCCGCTTGCCCGCGTTCCAGGAAGCAAAAGGACACAGCACAACATCATCAGTCCAATCCCAGTCTTGCGCGCGCATTTTCATGTCACTTAATTCCTTCCTTTATCGAATCTACGATGACTGGATCACCTCGTGACGGAGGCTGAATGAATAGCTGCGTTACCTGCAACTTCTTCCATTCGCCGTACGACGGCCGCGGCGTTGTAGGTCACGGTGTTGAAAAAAGTCCCTGGATTAAAGCCGGCAAAATTGAACGCAATGATGATGTGTCGTACAGGAGCCCACCGAATCTCGAGATCTCCTTGATTGCCGAGATAGCGGGCATGGCCGGCACCGGCTGGATCAATCAGGGCGTCGCTCCCAAAAGCACAAATCCCGGAGGCAAATCGATCAGATTCTGAGGTCCCAGGAAAGGAAACACCTTGGGGGTAAAGTATGCGTCACGCGGGAAGAGCGGGTTGAAGGTACCGAGAGGCTGACTTGCTGGATTGCCGTCGCCGCTGTACACGTCTGCCCGTAGCAAAGGTCTAGGATGAAAGCGTATGCGATCAAACGTAAATCCAGTTTCCGTTGACACGCTCCAGGCGCGAATCGAGGCGCTTCCGAAACTTCCCCACTGGTAGTTGGGTTCCCAGTTATAGTCCAAGCCCTTCCCGACTGGCCGGAACACTCTGGTTCCGACGGTGTTGCGAAATTCAGGGGCAGTGCCCCGGTTGTAGGTCGATGACTTCGTGTCTAGTCCGATGTAATAGATGTCGGCCTGCCCGCGGCTCACGATTGGTGCTGGAACAGTCAGATAACTTCCCCAAACACTCTCCGCAGGATTCGGTACATCGTCGAACCAATCGAGATTATTTTCGACCGGTTTGACTCCGAATAGATCCAACCTGAGGTGCGCATTCTCGGCGATGGCGCGAAATCCGTCGAAACTTATTATAGCTTCACATTCGGGCCTTCGTTTTTGTCGAATAAGCGCCCCGAACCGAGCACAATCTCCTGCCGCCCTGCCCTCAAACTAATGCCGTGCGCACTGCTGACATGAGAACCGATTTCAATGAAGGCCTGATGAACGTCGCCCCGGTCTTCGTCGACCTGGGGAATCGGGCCACCGGTCCTTCCGTCTTCGTAGTCAAACTCGAATTCAGAAAACACCCGGAAATAACTGCGCGCGCGAAAATCGAAATGGGGCATCACCCGGTTATAGACAAATCCGTTAGGGTCTTGAGGCGGAGCCCCAAACATCCAGTTGTGGTAATTCTCGTATTCGCCACGGTATTCGAATCCCAGCGAAAGGTACGTCTGCGGATTGTCGCCAAACTGAATGCACTTGAAGGGGTCGAAGAAGTCCGTGCCCTTCGATGGCCCTGCCAGAAAACTCCAATTCTATTCTGCGGGAAGCTATTATCTCGACACTCACCATAACAAGCCGGGCTGGCGCAAGTTGCAGGTTGTGGTATCGCGCAAGGATGTGGAAGTAAGTGCGCGCGCCGGGTTCCTGGTTACCAATTCCAGCGTCGATCCGGAAGTGACTCACAAGGCCGATGTTGAGTTTGCGATGAATTCACCGTTTGATAGCACGGGCATCGAAGTAACCGAGCAATGGCTGTAACCTTCCGGCCATGGTGGCAAGAAGAAGATCGGTTTTGTGTTGCAAATGCCGGCTGCTGATCTGATCGACGAAACCGACAAGAATCGCTTCGATATGGAAATCGTGGCCCGGGCCACAAGGAAAGGAATGCCCGCCAATACTGTGGGACAAACCGTCAAAGGTATGCTGCCTCCAGACGCGTTGGCCAAAATAAAGGCGGAGGGGATTATTTATAGAAATTCGATCGACCTGGCGCCCGGGGACTATCAGGTTCGATTCATGGTTCGCGACAACTTGAATGGCAAAATCGGCAGGCTGATTGTGCCGCTCACGGTGAACTAACCAACACTCATGAAGAAGCGTGCTCAGACTTGTATCGCTCTTCCTGATCTGGTGGTTCATCTTTGCGAAATGGCTGCGCGAGGTGAAATATCCGGCTAGTGTTCGTGCTTCGAATGCGAGTGCAGGTGCGGGTGGGAGTGAATAACGTTTCCGTGGGAATGCCGGTGAGCATGGACCAGGTTCGCCCGTAGCAGTAGCTCGTGATTGGGAAGGATCTCGGCCGGAGTTCCGCTGGCCGCAACTTTCCCCTCCTCCAGTACGAAGAGACGATCGGCAATGTCTTCCACAATCTCCAACTGATGCGTTGCGGTGATCACCGTCTTCGACGAACCCTTCCACTCCTGGATCAGGTCGACCACCTGGCTCTGGCTGCGCGGATCGAGGGTAGCCGTCGGCTCGTCCAGCAGCAGTACGTCGGGATCGAGCACCAGGACGGACGCCAGCGCTACTCGTTTCTTCTCGCCGCCGGAAAGGCGATAAGGCGGACGATCGCGAAGATGCGTAATACCCATGAGTTCCAGCGCTTCCCCGACCTTGGACAGAATTTTTTCTTTTGCCCACTGCAGCTGCAAAGGTCCGAATGCGATTTCGTCAAAGACCGTGGGATTGAAGAGCTGCACATCGGGATTCTGGAAAACCAGCGCCACTCGGCGCCGGAAGGCCAAGGCGTAGTCATCGCGCTGGAAGAGCTCTGGCGCCAGCCGTTGGCCGTCGAAGGTCACGGAACCTTTCGACGCAAAGTGCAAAGCATCGAAGATTCGCAGCAGCGTGGATTTGCCCGATCCATTCGCTCCCAGCAGGACAACGCGCTCTCCTTGGGCGATGCGCAGCGAGAGTCCGCGAAGCGCGGGTATGCCGTCGTATTCGAAACATGCGTCCTGCAACTCGAAGAGTGCCGGCATTGACTGATTCACCTTCCCATCCACACGGCAAAACTCCCTGCCAAGAGGAAGACTGCAAGTCCAAAATAGTCCCACTTGCTCATGCGAAAGTCGGAAAGGATCTGGACGTCTCCTCGAAATCCCCGCGCCTGCATAGCGAGATAGACCTCATTGCTCAACTCAATGCTCTTGCTTAGCAGCACGCCGGCGGTTCGAGCCGCCATTCGTCGCTGCTCGACTGGCTTCAGGATGCCGACCGTCCGGCTGCGACGCGATTCCAACATCTGGCCCGCCGTCTCGACCAGCAGAAAGACGTAGCGGTGCGTCATCGCCAGCATCGCAATGGCCTCTTTGGGAAGGCGAAATGCCCGCAGAGCTTTGAGGACGTGTGCCCAGGGGGTGCATAGGATCAGCAAGGTGGTGAAGGTGACCGCGGTCTCCACTCGCAAGATCAGCATAGCGGCGGTACGCAGTCCTTGCTCCGTGATGGTGAGAAACGCTAGGGTTGCCACCGGATCGCCGGGCGTGACGAAAATCGCGGGGATGGCGATCACTGCGGTAAATCCCAGCACTACCAACCAAACACGTTTGAAGAGCACGGAGAGCTTGACTCTGGACAAGATAGCGATGGCAACCGCGAGAAGAAGCAGCGCCGCGACAACGCTAATCTTCTTGGACAGAGTTACCGCCAGCACCAGCGAAAACAATCCCACGACTCGCACCCGGGGATCGAGCGCTTGGAGAAGACCCCGCTGGCGAGCGGTTTCCTCTGAGATCATCGCGCGCGCGACGATCCGGGCAAAACCGATAAAGGTGGATTCCAGAAAGCCGCGCTTCATCCTGCGTATTCCGTTCGACCGCGCCGCTGCAAGAAGCGTTGCACAAGTAGCGAGAACAGGAGCAGCAGTCCCACAACGAACATGGCCGAGAGAAGATAGCCGAAGGCCCGGCTCTTGACGAACCCTGGCGCGTATGCAGGAAAGGGCGCGGTCCACAGATTCGCCAGCCTCTGTAGCCCGGTGGGAACCGCGGCCGGCATCGGACTTGCCGCCGATCTCGCAACTTGATTTTGCGCGCTGGCTTTTGCCAACTCCGACGGAGACCATTCGCCCCACGCGGTTCCGGCGGCAAGAATTCCCAGAGGCGTGAGAAGCATCAGTGCAGCGACGGCAATCCAAAGTCGTCGCAGCGAGCCGCCGCCAGGACGCAATGCCAGCGATTCCCCGCTCGCATCCTCCGCTAATCCCGAAGTGTTGCGCAATAGAGCCGGATCGGCCGCTTGCAAATAGGCAACCACGCCAGCCGTGATGACCGCCTCCGCCAATCCGGCGAAGGTGAGATGTCCAATCATCATTGCTGGAATGGCAACACTAAGTGGATAGGGCGCATACAGCGGAGTTCCCCGGGCATCGTGAAACAACATGGGCTGGATGCCGAATTCAACTGCAGCGGTCAGCGCCGCGGCATTGACTGCAAGATAGCCGGCGATAGCCGCAGCCACCACGCGACGCCGCGACGTGATGCCGGAGCCGGCAGCGATCATCCGATAACTTCCATAAGCCACCAGGGAGCCGACAATGGCCATGTTGAAGCAGTTGGCTCCCAGCGAACTGATTCCGCCGTCGCCGAAGAACAGCGCCTGGATGACCAGCGCAATCGAGATCGAAAGAATTCCGCCCGAGGGGCCAAGCACGATGGTGGCCAGGGTCACACCCAGGGCATGCCCTGTCGTGCCTCCCGGCAGCGGCAGGTTAAACATCATCACCACAAACGAGAATGCGGCGAATACCGAGATCAGCGGCACCACCCGCGTCATCAACATGCGCTTCAGACGCTTCAAAGCGGAGTACCATCCACTGGCCGCTGCCACGTAAAGTACCGCGCAGGTGGATGGACTCAGGTAGCCGTCAGGAATGTGCATGCAACGATTGCCTCTTGCCGCTCACGATTCTCATCCTAACTCATACCGGATTGCGAGGCTGCTTGGAGGGCAAATTCCGGATAGCGGAACGGCCGCTCCATGGGTCAACGTAGATCTGCAGTTTGAATAATGCCGGCACACATACTGGAGTGGTGAAATGCATCGCACGACAGAATCGAAACCGGGTGAAGCCCTGCCGGTGGATCGCACGCAGTCAATCCGCGAGCGGGTCGAAGCGCTGCCTTGGAGCGAGGTGGTACAAGCCGTGAAGGACTGGGGATACTCTGTCACTCCCCACCTGCTGACGCCGGAGGAATGCGCTCAGCTTCGCGAACTTTATGCTCACGATGCGTTATTCCGCAGCCATATCATCATGGAGCGCCTGCGTTTTGGTGTTGGCGACTATAAATATTTCGCCAACCCACTTCCCCCAATCGTGCATGAACTTCGCACACACACTTATCCTCATCTTGCCAAGGTGGCGAACGATTGGGCGGAAGCCTTGGCGGAGACCACTCGTTTCCCTGAGGAGCATGCGACATTCCTGGAGCAATGTCACCGGGAAGGCCAGAAGCGGCCCACGCCCTTGCTGCTGCACTATGAGCAGGGTGGTTACAACTGCCTGCATCAGGATATTTACGGAAAAGTCGCGTTTCCCTTGCAGATGGTCGTTCTGCTCGGCCAGCACGGCCGTGATTGGGAGGGCGGAGAGCTTGTACTGGTGGAGCAACGACCTCGAGCGCAATCGAAAGCCGAGGTCATCTCAGCCAATCAAGGTTGCGCGGTCATGTTCACTACGCGCTATCGTCCAGTGCAGGGAACGCGGGGATATTACCGGGTGAATATGAAACATGGCGTGGCGCGCATTCAGCAAGGCAGCCGCTACACTTTGGGGATCATCTTCCACGACGCGGAGTAAATTCTTTCATGGCAGAACCCCGACATTAGCCGTGGTCCAGAGCTCCGGCAGGACTCTCGGGTCGCCGGAGCAGGGTCATGGAGATATAGGCTCCTACCCACGAGCCTAATGCTGCGAAACAGACGTACACCCAGTTCCGGGTATAGCTGATCACCGCAAAGGCGGACAGCAGATACCAAACGCTGCTCCAGGTGGCGGCCGGCACTCGCCGCCGGGACGACACAGCCGAACTGAACATGACATACACGGCGTCGGTCGCCGCAGTCGATGCAGCCACGCCGAGAGCCAACCAAGGATGAATCTGCCCGATCATCGTTACCTCGTATTTACGACAAAATGAAGTACGCCTATTCCGCACTAGTCTTTTTTCCTGGGTCATCCTTTTCTGAGCCAGACCATCGAAATGCGGCAATCGCCGAACCGGCTTTCGGATCGGGGGGCCACCGCGTTGACGGGACTCCTTCTAATGTAGGCGTCTGGCATAGAGAAGTGCCCGCCAAAATCAGGCAACCGCCGATTGCCGCGAGGATGATGACCACGGGAGCCTTGCCCATCGCAGGATTGTAGCTTTGGTCGTGCCTCAACCGGAACATGAAGTTGCTGGTGGCTCGTACGGCCCGGAGAGTCAAAAAGCAAGATACCCGATCCCTCTCTGAAATGGATTTTTGTTTTTCCTATCCATTAGAATGGCTGCAACTGTGCGCCCATAGTTTTGTCTGCGATCCGGCCGCACTCAATGTTTTTGCGGAGCGTCGCCCGAGAGCAGCCCATGGTCTACGGTACCGTTATCCAACGAGCCTTGTCCGACGAAACTCGACCCTACCGCCCCACGCGACGATTCCGTGCTCTGCTTTATGGTCTTCTCCTGATTGCAATCGGATTCTCTGTCTATATCTTGGTCATCATCGTGGCAGGCATCAGCCGTTTTGCCTTCAGCTATAACGTAGCCTCCTGGTTACGGCATGCTATCTGGTCCAGCGGGATGGCTGTCTTCGCCGGAGTGTTTCTCTGCGCCTTCGAGCTTTTTGTCCTCCTGCCGCGCTACCCACGGCGTACTCACGTTCCTTTTGAACGGCCGCGGGACGAACACCTCACGGTGGTGCTCACCGCTTACAACGACGAGGCGAGTATTCCGCTCGCGGTGGCTGATTTCAAGCAACATCCCATGGTGCGGCGCGTCCTTGTGATCGACAATAACAGCACGGACCGCACTCCCGAGGAGGCTCGCCGGGCCGGTGCCGAGGTGGTCACCGAAACCCGCCAGGGTTACGGCCGCTCGGTCTTTCGTGGTCTTTCAGAAGCGCTTCGATTTGAAGACACGGAATTAACTTTGCTCTGCGAAGGCGACATGACTTTTCGGGCCTACGATATCGATAAGTTCCTCGCCTACATTCCTCATGCCGAGATCGTCAATGGCACCCGTATCGTCGAACAGTTGCGCGACAGCCAGACTCAACTGACGACCTTCATGTATTACGGAAACTTCTTCGTTGGCAAGCTGCTGGAAGCCAAGCACGTAGGACAAGGGACGTTCACCGATGTGGGCACCACCTATAAAATTTGCCGTAACGACGTCCTGCGCCGGCTGCTACCCGCGCTGGACCCCAGGGTCAATCTGGAATTCAACGCTCATTTTCTAGATGTGGTACTGGCTTGTGGGGTGCGAGTTGTGGAATGCCCGGTCACGTTTCATCGCCGGGTCGGCCGCAGCAAGGGAGGAAATACAAACGACTGGCGTGCCCTCAAGGTTGGCTTGAGAATGCTAGTCGGATTGATGCTGTCATGGCGCCTCGCCCGTGGGCAAGAGTAATTGGCGCGAAGTTTAAGGGGTTGGATTCTCGCGAGAGAGAAGAAATGGCTTGCTTTCGGGCGGCGCGGGAGCTGACAATTCGCAGTCGCCGGGGCAAGAATCGAGATCCCGGCTAAAAGGTTTCCAGCACTACTATGGCTATACCTACTTTCGATCGTGAAAGCCCGGGGAAAACAGAGGCTGACCGTCGCCTGACTGGCACCCTACGGCGGCCGGGAAGTCTCTTTCTCACGGCAAAGGAGTATGTCACCGTCCTCCTGGTTTTGGCCGTCTGCAGCGGCGCAGCATATTTTTACCGGATTGCCACTACCGTGGCATACCCGTACGAACTCGATTACGGAGAGGGCATCGTCCTCTGGCAGGCTGCCCACGTTTCCTCGCTTGCGACCGCATACCACCCCATTACCCAATATCCGTACATCGTTTTTCATTATCCTCCGCTGTACCACGCGGTTTCGTTGGCGGTTTCGAAACTCACCGGAGACCTGCTGTTGGCGGGACGGTTGGTATCGCTGCTTTCAGCGCTGGGAATTTGTCTTACGCTGGCCTGGATCGTCTATCGCTCGGTTCCAGCGCGGTCGCCCCAGTTGGCAAAGGTCGGCGGGGCGGTGCTCGCGGGCGCGTTGCCGTGCGGTCTGAAAACGATGGACTGGGCGCAACTGATGCGGGTGGATATGCTGGCGCTCTGGCTCACCTTCATGGGCCTGGCGCTGTTCATTCTTGGTCGGACGGCGATCTCGCGCTACGCAGCCTTCGTGCTGTTTATAGCAGCGTTGTATACCCGACAGACACTGATTGCCGGTCCTCTGGCGTGCCTGGTGGTCGCGGCAATTCTGAATATGCGGCAGGCCATCAAGCTGCTCGGCTTCGCGGTGGCCCTGGGCGCTGCAGTCATGACCTGGCTCGCACTCGCCACCCACGGCCAGGTGTTACTACACCTCTTCCTTTACAACCAGAATCCGTTCTCGGTTCGCCGTGCGATTACTTATTTGGACCAGAACATCCAATGGACGCTTCCACTGCTCGTGCTGGCGGGGGCTGCGGCAGTCGGTCCGTTTCTGGATGTCGCGAAAGCACTCTCCCGACGCTCGCTGGCTCCCCTCCGTGTTCGCCTGGCGACCAGTACCTACCGTCTCGCGCTGTTCACCTTCACGGTGCACTTCATGTTTTCCGCAGTGCTCTCCCTCGCTATAGGTAAGGTCGGTTCCAATATCAACTATTTCCTGGAATGTAACCTGAGCGCCTGTGCCCTTGCCGGCCTGCTGGTGACACGCCTGATCTGGGGTAGCAGGAAAACGGCCTGGGCGGCTCCCGCAGCCGCGGTGGCATATTTACTGCCGTTGTTCCTCATTGCGCAACAAGCGGAGACTGGGATTCATTCGATGCCCGGCGCTGCCAGTCAGGAGAGGGCCGAGTACATCCGCAATTCAGAAGCCCTGGTACGGGTACTTCGGGCTAGCCCCGAGCCCGTTATGTCGGAGAATATGACCCTGCTCTACCGCGCCGGCAAGCAGGTGCCGTTTGAACCTGCGATCGTCGCCGGCCTCGCCGAGATGGGGACTTGGGACGAAACGCCACTTATAAACATGATCCGCAAGAGAACTTTCTCCGTCATGATCATCCGTCAACTGGAGGGTTCGGCTTTGTATTCTCCGGGAGTTGTGAGCGCGATTGAAGAATATTATCAGCCCTCGGAGCGATACGGAGCGTACATCGTATATCGTCCGTCGGGCGCAAGACGGTAAACCTTTCCTCGAGTGCTAACTACATCTCGTGCGCGCCCGCGCAATTGTTGTGGGTTGGTAACCCGGTTGGTCCCACAAAGTTATGAACGACCACTCCCATCGTGCCGTGGTAACAATAGACAACCGTCGAGGGATATAGGTCACTCCTGTCGCCAGGCCGCAGCGTTATGTCTCCGACCGTGACGCTATAGCGGCCCCAAGCGCCGTTGAACTGCAAAGGCGCGACGGTCGAGTGTGCCGCTGAATAGGCAGCGTCAATGGTTATTTGGTTGACCACGGTATTGAATTTTGCGAACGTCGCCGCGGGCGCATACATTTCAGTGCGCCAACCCGTTATGCGTACGCCTTGGATAACGCCCTGGCTTCCTGGAGAGCCCGTGTCGTCGATGAATGCTGGGCCTGAGATATGGGCATACCCATCAGCAAAACCGATGTCCGAAATTGGCGCGCCACTTGCCGGCCAGGGATCCAGCCTGACCGCAACCGCTGAGTTACTGGTACTGAATGTCCCTCCGTTAAAGTGAACGGCGGTCATAGAAGTCGGAGCAGGCACCAGACTTGCAAATGGCGAAGTAATTCCAGCGCTATTGGCGTTCGAAAGCACGACATCGGCAACTTCCTTTCCAAAGAAGCAGCACTGATTGCAGTTCCATACTTCGCCTCCGTAGTTGTAAACTCCATAATCTCCGTTGGTCTTTACGGTTACGCTGAACCAGGTAATCTCGGAGCCATTGGCCAGAGAGCCGTCGCTTTTTAGGGTCTTCCCCAGCAGCACGGTCACCTTTGGGGCAGTCGCGGCGCTAGTGCCACCGATGATCTGCAAATTCTCGACATTAAAGCTGTCCGTTCCGCTGAAATCCACGCACACGCTTACGTTGGACAATCGCTCCTTGCAAAGGATGTAGGACTGGGCGCCATTCATGGAGGCTTCACCGACCAGACGGATTCTCGACAAGCTATTCGTAATATCGAGTTGGCTTACGATGCAGCCTGCTCTGCCATCAGGTATAAGAATGGTTGCCCCGGTAGCCGAAGTGCGTGCAGCATTGATAGCAGCCTGAATCGCCTCTGTATCGTCAGTTACACCATCGCATTTCGCGCCAAAATCGCGGATGCTAAGAGCGCCCGACTGAGGCGGCGGACCTGGGGGAACGGGGTTTGGACTTGCAGAAACGGTGGTCGATACCACCAGCAAGAAGGAAACAACAACAACCTCAAAGCTATAGCGGCTGATATGGGAGTATTTTAAGCAATTGCAACCCAGCAGATGTGCCAACTTGTTCCACATGGAGTCCTGCTCCTGACTCCTGGAACTGAATGCAGGCGGGATTCCACTGAGCTCTATGCTGGATTAGAAAATGCTGAGGCTTCTCTCACGGCATTCTGCCAATGACAACTAAAAACCCGCCTTTAGGGATTGCCAGAAACCTTGTCGGCGGGCAGTTTTCGCGAAGGATTGTGGATTGGCCAGAAGGTTACCTGCAAACCCGCAGCGACATTGGTTTTTGGAGTTGGGCTGACCAGCGGAAAATTGAAGCGCTCATACTGCACCATTGGCGAGATCTGGATTTGACGCTTGACAAGCCAGTCCACGGTTGCCGAAACATCGTTCAGTCCACCGCCGCCTAGAAAGATGGGATCGTTATACTGTCTGCGGTAGCTTAGCTGAATCTTATTTTGAGCAGAAAACCAGTAGGTGCTCCAAGCCTGTATGCCATCACCCATACGGCCGATCCAGCTACCCATAATCTCGCCGTACGTTCGATATCCATCGGCATAGTGCTCGTTGGCGTAGTAGGGACCGATGCCGGGATAGCTGGGGATGTTGGTATAGATTCCCTCTACCCTCAGGTCAAGATTGTGCAACTTCGGAAACTGAGGAACATATAAACCAGGGTTCCAAGCGGATTGCACCGGATAAGCGATCGGATTGGGTTCGTCGTTCGCCATGCCATCGGCATAAATCGTCAGCCAGTTGCGCAGACCGGGAATGCGATAGGAAAGGTTAAAACCATTGAATCGCTTTCCGGGATCGACTGGTTGAGCGTTACCGTGGCTGGACCAGGTGTGCAGCCAAGTGGCCAGTGTGGCCGGTCTTCCTTCGCCGGCCCACAGCACCGTAATGGTGACACCGATCTCGAAATTCGGCGTCATCTTCAAGGCCAGCTTGTCTCCCCACATATAAGGTTGCGGATTCACCAGCTGATATCCATTTCCGACCAGCGGAAACTGAGGATAAGGTCCGCGCAGATAGTAGTAACCGCCAACTCTTCCGACGAAGGCGGTATTGCGAAGCATGCCCAGCCAGCTCAAGAAACCGGGGAGCTGAAAAGGCGTAACCCGGGTGACGCGCAACATAGGTATGGCTTCCGCATTATTCGAAAGCATAAGCGATCCGCCCGCGTCAGGTCCCCACTCGAGACTTTGCTGGCCGAACGACATTTGCCAGTTAGCCATGTTCAAGGCAGCGTACGCCTCGATGGTGTTGAACTGGTTTACTCCATTAAACGTAGGGACGGAGTTCAACGGTAGCTGATCGACATTGGCGATGGCCTGGGCGGTTGCAGGACTATACGGCGCGATCGAGGCCGAGTGCTGATACTCTCCTCGCACATAAAAAGCCAGGGGACCTGCCTCGGTCCGCAGCGACGCTCCTACAATGCTGTTGAACCCCTGACCGTAGGGACGGCCATAGTCGTTATAAAGGGTCTGAGCAAAGTGAAAGCTGTCGTCCAGCGGCATACCCATAATCTCAATCGCTCGGGCATAGGCCGATTCCAACTGCACCCCAACGTTGGGAGCGCCTTCCAGATTCGCCAGTTCCATCGCGAACTCCTGGCGCAACTGGCCCACCACTTTCGAAGACTCATTGTTGACTTCGGGATAACCAACGCTCTCCTGCGCCTGCAGGGTCAGCCGGGCACATTCCAGACGCGCCAAAGGACGAATCGCCTGCACATACTTTGGCAAGTATCCCAGCGCCTCCAGCCGATCCAGCGCAGGATAAACCCAGCTATCCAACGGAACGTAGGTCGTACCCATAAAGCCCGGATCGCGCCCATCCTGGTCGGGAGATTTTACGAATGTTCCCCAGTACGCGGGATTGATTTCATGGCCACTGCTACGAGCGCGATAAATCTGGCGACCCAGATACCAGCCCAGAGCGCTGCCGAGCAGGGAGTCCGACACCCAGTGCTTCTGACCAATCACGCGGGCAACGCTCACTCCTCCCGCAGTGCCGTAGGCGAGAATCTTGGTGAGCGTACCGGGATATTCGCGGGCGATAACGCTGGCCGCTGCCCAACTGACGGCGGTGGTGCTGGACGGAAAAGAATCGCCGCCGGAGAAAAAGCTACCCCGATCATTTCCCGTGTCCGGACGTAACCGTCCAGCGATGTATTTGAAGGCGGTGGAATCGATGTAGGCGTCGATGGCCGCCTCACCAGCCAGGAAGCCGGTCTCACGTTTGTGTTCATCCTTGGTCTTCTGTCCCCAGAGGAACAGGCCTCCACCAACGCCGATCAGCGCAGCCATTCCTGCATCGGAAGCGTTCGCCGCTAAACTGATTGTGCTGGAACCTTTGGGCAGATGAGCTTCGATTGCGGTATCGCTGCCCACCAGAATCGAGCTGGCGAAAATCGCGGGGACAAGGAAAAACAGATTGTCGGATCGCATGCGAAACGGACTGGTGAGGAATGCCTCCTGATCCTCCAGCAGGTTCTTGGGCAGTGCTTCAATGTGTATGTGAACCTGCTCGTCATCATCCGCATCCGATGCCGCTGATGGCCTGCTTGCCGCCGGTTGCGGCGACGAAGATTGGGCTTCGGCGTAGTTACCCAGCAGGCTACAGCATAGGAAAATGCTCGCCAGCCTCAAGCCGCATGGGAATCGGAAAGGCATCTAGAAGTGGGCAGCAACAGCAGCAGCAACCGCCAGGTTCGCGACCAGTTGGGCGGTCTCCAGCGCAGTTTTCCATGCGGTCGATCCGCCTAAGACTTTTTCAGGAACCACCAAAATGTCTCCCGGACGCAATTTGGCATCGAGAACGCTTCCCTTGAACCAGCCGTTTCCCTGTGATGTGATCACCGAGCCATTCGCTCTGATCACATAAATCGCCTTCTTGTACGCCAATTCCGTGGGGCCACCGGCCTGGGACAGGTACCAAGAAGCGGGTTTGCCTGGGTCATAGGTGACGGCGGTAGGGTTATAGACTTGTCCATAAGCCAGTACGAAGTTCGGTTTCCGGGGAATGGTGATGACGTCGCCGGCTCGCAGGAAGATGTCAGCGGGAGTATTTTCCCACTCGGAAATGTTGCTGGAAATGTTGATGACCAGGCGCCCAACTGCGGGTTGCGAACGCAGCCGGCTGAGGGTCTGTGACTGCTGCTGCTGCAGCGCTTGCAAAATAGCAGCTTGGTCCTGCCCGGTGCTGGAAGGAGAAAAACTTACGGTCGCCGTTGAAGCTTCAATGCGGCGAATCAGTTCCTGTCTACCTTTTTCCTCCATTTGGCGAACCTCAACCCGTTCCAGCACAGCGCCCACTGGATAGGCTGTGCTGCGGAAGCCACCCACTCGCTTGATCAATGTACTCAGCCGTTCTCCTTCGTTGATGCCATAACTGCCGGGAAATTTGACTTCTCCTTTCACGGTGGCGGATCGTCCAATGTCGCTCCAACCCGGAATCTGCAAAATGGTGAGCGTATCACCGGGCTTGAGAGGCAAATCTGCGGAAGCATCTCCAGCCAGAGCGGCGCCAATCTTGATGGTCTGTTGATTGGTTACCACTTGCGCACCGTTTTCCATCTCATAGCTGGCAAGATCCGCAACGTCGGTGTACGCGCCCCTACGAAATCCGCCTGCCATTTTTACCAGAGCGGAAGCCGTCATCCCGCCGCTCATGGGATATTCCCCGGGACGAAGAACTTCACCATAAATCGTGACTTTGGGAGCATCGATTTCGTAGCGCCCAAAGATCCAGACGGTGTCGAACTGCTGCAGGGCAATCGACTCGTCTCCCGCCAACGCACTGGCCAAATCCACTTCGATGGTCTGGGGACGGAAATCCGGAGGTTGCATGCGGATGATTTCCGCATGATTGGAAGGCTCGGGCAGAACCTCCTGGTAGGAATGGATCAAATCCGTGATCTTCATTCCTTCCTTAAACGCGTAGGTACCAGGCCGGTAAACGTGTCCTTGCAAGTACACGGTCTGATCGCTGTAAGGAAGAATGGGAGCGATCGAAACCCGGTCTCCATCCTGCACCTGGAAGGGACCAATCATCGCACGCAGGGCTTTTTGCTCCGCGCCGGGCGCCAGCTTTACGTTCAGGATCACGCGCTTTTCGTGCGCATCGATGCGTTCTACTTTGATCTCGCCCAGTGCGGCCGCAACCGACACGCCGCCAGCCATATCCAGTACGTCGGTCAACTGAGTTTCGCTTTTCAGTTCGTAGATAGCGGGCCGCTTCACCATTCCCGATACTGCAACCAGAGGTCCCACCGGTGGAACCAGAATGGTGTCCCCAGGCTCTAAATGCTCGATGGATTTCCGCACTCCGCGGATCAGCAAGTCGTAAAGATCCATCTCGCTCACTAATTGGTCTCCGCGATAATGCTTCACTATGCGTAGTGAGCCGGTCGCGGTAGGTCCTCCCGCGGCATACAATGCATTCAGCGGAGTGGAGAGTGAGCTGATATCGTAGGCGCCCGGGCGCTGCACATCGCCCACTACATAAATTCTGACGGTGTGTAAACGAGTCACGGACAGTTCAACGCGCGCGTCGTGGTACTGCGGCGCCAGCGCGGCCTGTACCACCTTCTGGGCCTGCGCCATGGTCAAGCCGGAAACCACCACGGGACCGGCATCGGGAAGCGACAGCCGGCCCTCGCGATCAACCGGGCGACTCATGCGCTGCGAGACGCCTCCCCAAATGTCGATGGTAACCGTGTCTCCCGGGCCCAGAACGTAATCGGCGCCCGCCGGAAGATCCATCGGGAAGTTCGTCAACCCCACCACATCGGGCCGAAAGATGTCGGATCCAAAACGCTTCAGAGGCTTGGACTGCTCCGGAAACTGGGTATACAAATCTCGTGCAGAAGGAAGACTGGGATAAGGATTGGTCTTAGGTAAGGTCTTGGGGTTCAACCAGGAATCATCGTAGCGCTGCTCGGTAGGTGGGCCAATCCGCGTCGGCCGCTCACCGGATCGAGTCGCTCCCGGCGCGAGTTCCTCTGTGCCCTGGGCGGTCAGCTCCGTGCCTAACAAGCTCCGGGCCTCATCCTCAGAAATATATCCCAGCTGAATGAGCGAGCGGACAGCTTCGGTCCGAAACACCGGATCGTTTTGCATGCGGTCATATACCGCCTGGTCGGACACTGTCTGCTCGTCGGCCATGCTGCCTTCCGCACGCAGGCGCTGCACCAACATCAGCTTGAGCTGTTCCATGACTTCCGGGCGATTCTGCAGGAAGTTGCGAATCGCCACGTTCCTGTCGTTGGCGCTGCTGGCGGCGTTCGCCCGGTTTTGGCTGGTCGAACTTTGTCCGGCTCCGGTCGTGGAAGGGTTCTGCGTATTCTGACCAGTCTGCTGATCGGGAGAGGCTTGACCTTGAGTATTCTGCTGATCTTGAGGGTATTGACCGGCGCTCTGTCCGCACGCTATTACGCCTGAGAGACCACACCATAGAATTGCCGCCAGGACAGGATACTTTCGAAAACCGAATTTGCTCATTCAGGTGCTTCTCCGCGTCGCAGGGACGCCGGGTTAAAGACGCACGTCTACCATCTCCAAAAACCACCTGAACTGCTGAAGAAGCAGGAGATAGTGCGCGGCGACCTGGATAATTTATGGCTGAGTTGCGTGCCCCAAAGATTAGGGCAACAGCCCGTCATCGTCAAGGGAAAAGGTCATCCTCCGTTTAACCGGCAGGGGCTGAACAGGATACGCACCGTTCCGTCCAGCGGCGGCCTGACTTCACGCGCACCCGTACGCTCTCTACGAGCCAGACACAGAGCCCCGACAACCGGGCAGAGCTGGCGATGAGCTGAAAAGTTCCGTAGCGCCCAATTATGTCGTTATACGATATAATCATAACTGCGTATGAGTGGAAGCAAACCAGTTAAACCAGCCGATTACCAAGCCCTGGCCGAATTTCGCTATCAGATCCGCCGTTTCGTGCGCTTCAGCGAAGAAGCGGCGCGGAAGGGCGGCATTGAACCTCAGCATCATCAACTTCTGCTGGCCTTGAAGGGAAAACCCGACCATGAGGAACCCCGGATCGCCTTCATCGCCGAACGTTTGCAAATTCAACACCACAGCGCCGTCGAACTGGTGGATCGGATGGCCAGAAAAGGCCTGATCACGCGCACCCGCGGGGATGAAGACCGCCGCGAAGTGCACCTGCAATTAACCGCTGCCGGAGAGCACGTCCTGGAGGAATTGACCCGGCACATGCGAGCGGAATTGCGCTCAGCTGCCCCGGCGCTGGTTGAGGCTCTGCGCAATCTGACTGCTCGCACTAACGTAGCTTCCAAGGCGGGGCGAAGGACTCGTAAAGCGGCAACCCGAAGGAGTGTGATGTAGTGGCGCAGCACACCGAGACGCTGGGGGTTGACGGCTTGAACCCGCTGCGTCCCGACCAGCCCGCCGGCGACAAGCCCGGCACGCCCGAGGCGAAATTTCGCACCGGCGTGGTTTCGCTGCTGGCTGCCGTGATTGGAATGCTGGCCGGCGTGATTGCCTATTTGCTCTACAACCTCATTGGGCTATTCACCAACATCTTCTTCTATCACCGAATTTCGTTTGCCTTCGTGAGCGCCCGCAATAACCATCTGGGACTGCTTGTAATTGTGACGCCTGTAATTGGCGGCATCATCGTCGGTATCATGGCGCGCTACGGTTCCGACAAGATCCGCGGGCACGGCATTCCGGAAGCGATGGAAGCGGTACTGGTGAATCGCAGCCGCATCGAACCCAAGGTCGCGATTCTGAAGCCGATCTCGGCGGCCATTGCCATCGGTACTGGCGGACCGTTCGGCGCGGAAGGACCGATCATTCAAACCGGAGGTGCTGTCGGTTCGCTGGTCGGTCAGCTGCTGCACATGACCGCAGCTGAACGGAAGGTCCTGCTGGCCTGCGGAGCAGCGGCGGGCATGGCCGCAACCTTCAGCACACCGATTGCCGGTGTCATTCTCGCAATTGAATTGCTGCTGTTCGAGTTCAAGTCGCGCTCGTTCATTCCCCTGGTAATCGCCAGCACGCTCGCCACCAGCGTCCACTTCCGACTGATGGGTCCTGGACCGATGTTCCAGGTAGGCGCACTCGACTTCGGCCTGCCGCACGCGCTGCCCTTCTATCTGGTGTTGGGACTGCTCTGCGGCGTTGCCGCGTTGGGCTTCAGCAAATCGCTCTACTGGGTAGAAGACCAATTCGAGAAGCTGCCCATTCATGCTATGTGGTGGCCGGCGATCGGCGCGCTTGGTCTGGGCGTCATTGGATACTTTGTGCCGCGCGTGCTGGGCGTCGGCTATGACACCATCTCTGACATCCTGAACACCCGGATGCTGCTGGGCGGTCTGTTGGCGGTGATGGTTTTCAAGTCGGCGGCGCTGGTCATCTCGTTGGGCTCGGGCACCTCGGGCGGTCTCCTGGCGCCAATGTTTATGGCGAGCGCAGCCATGGGCTCGGCTTTCGCCATGATCGTCGACAAGATCTGGCCGGCGGCAAATCTTGCGCCGGGAGCATTCGCGCTCGTCGCCATGGGAGCGGTCTTCGGAGCGGCCTCGCGCGCCGCCTTCACCTTCATCATCTTTGCTTTTGAAATCACCCGCGATTACAACTCGGTGCTGCCACTGATGCTGGTTACCGTGATCGCCGATGCAATTGCCGTGCGCTACGCCAAGAACTCCATCATGACCGAAAAGCTGGCGCGACGTGGCTTGCACATTCATCAGGACTACGAGCCTGACGTTTTGCAACAAGTTACGGTCGGCGAAACCATGTCGAAAGAGTTCGACATAATTCCGGCGACGACTGCGGTAGCGGGACTCGCCGAGCGTATCACCAAACACGATCCGTCGGTGACCAGGCATCAGGGCGTGTTCCTAGTCGATGAGAAGAGCAATCTGGCAGGTATCATCACGCGCGCCGATCTTATGCGGGCGCTGGAGAAGGATCCGTCCGGCAAGATGACCGTGCTGGAAGCTGGAACACGCAATCTGGTGGTAACCCATCCCGAGGAAGTCCTCTACGATGCGACCGCACGAATGTTGCGCGCCAATGTGGGACGGCTACCCGTGGTCAAGCGGGAGAATCCCAAGCAGTTGGTAGGCTACCTGGGACGCTCGGGAATTATGGCTGCTCGCCTGCGGCGGCTCGAAGAAGAGTCGGTACGCGAGCCCGGATGGATGAGATCGCGGAAGCAAGGATAATATTGCATTCCAGAGATCAGAGCCGGTTTAGCTAACTCTAACGACGAGGCCTTCTCCTCCAGGTGAGTATGCCACCGCACGCTACGAATCGCTTGAAACCTGAACGCTGACGGCGTCCAATCCGTCGTCTGACCAATCCGCCTTCGCCCATAACGCAGGCTTCTGCCGCCACTTCAGACCGCTATCTCCTCCACCAATAATCTTTGCGCCCACGCCAACTATCTAAAATTAGGATCTCGCCTTTCCGCTTGGAGTCTCCGTTCCTACGATCGGCGGATGCCTACGAGTTCTGCAAGCGACTGGCCAAATCATTCTCGTGCCTTCCTACTTCGAAAACTTCGGAAAGCGACTCATGAAGTCGCCGAAAGTCTACTGGAGCGACTCCGGACTTGCCTGCCATCTGCTCGGTTTGACTTCAGCAGCCGAGCTCGAGCGCTCCCCCTTCCTGGGGGCACTATTCGAAGGCTTCGTCGCGGCGGAAATACTCAAGAGTCAGAGTAATCGGGGAATGCGCAAGGAGCTTTACTATTTCCGCGATCAGCAGGGTCTGGAGGTGGACTTCCTCATCCCCCGGCCTGACGGCGGCCTGTGGTTGGTTGAGGCCAAAGCCACGAAGACGGTGCGGCCTGCCATGGCGGGGCCTTTGTTGTCCCTGCGGCAATCCTTGCCGCAGCGGCGCGCACGGTTAATTGTGGTTCACCGCAAGTCTCGATCAGAGTTGGCCACTGCGGCACTCGCGCCTGGAGTGGAGGCCCTCGACTTGGAGAGCTTCGCGGTGGAACTCAATCGTCCCAAGTGACAGCACCAGACTGGCCGAGGACGGCGGGCAACTGAAGCAGAATTCCTGTCGCCGCGTAGGAGCAACTTGTTCCAGCTGGCTCGTGTAAGAATTATCGGCCACCTTAACAAACCAAAGGGGAAGAGCACCCTAAAAGTGTTGCAATATGACTGAGACACCCGTGGTCTAGACAATGTACTTATAGGTTACTAAGATTAACTCTAGACGAAGTGGCGCATGGCTCCAGCGATCGTCGGCCAGAGGTTGCTGGAAGCCAGAGGGACTACAAGAACCCTTTCTGTAGTCCCTCCTTTTATTCTCGTCCGATCACGCCCGTGCCCGCGCACCCTCTGCCTGCGGTGACTCCTAATAAACATTGACCGCGCCACATTTCCTGCACTCAATGTCGGCCAGCGCGCGGGTGGAGGCCTCGACTTGGAGGGCTTCGTGGTGAAACTCAATCGTTCTAGATGACACCGCCAGCCTGGCCGAGGGGATAACGGGCAACCCCAAGAGACCGTGATGGATGCCCAACAACTGGAGCGCCCCTTCGCGTTCCGCTAGCCGGGAAGGGCCAAGAAGTCAGCTTAAGGCTCGAGTATTAGGTTGTGCAGGTTCTCGAGTACGACCCAGATAGCACTCGAGTGCGTCGCTTATTTGATTTATTGAAACCTGCACGCCCATTATTGTCTACAACTTCCGTCGCCTCTGTTGAGATTCGAGGAGCAGCCGCAGTGCCCAGTCAAACTTCTTCTGTGCTGCCTTCTCATACCTATGAATCAAATCCATTCTTAATTCTGGAGGAAGAGAATGCTCCGCGTGGTAATCGTTCTTTCTCAGCTCTTCGAAGTCACCAATTAGCGCGATGTCGCGTTCAACTTCCTCGATCTTCTCCTTGAGTGAAGCCAAGAATTGATCGTCAACCTCGACCTTCGGTGCCGGATCACTCGGTTTTCCTTTCACTAGAAAGATAACCAAGAACGAATCCTCCTCCGAGATGGTTCCGTTGGTTTCGATATCCTCCTACGCCTTTTTCAGGACAGCGAGTAACTGTGATAAGGATTCGATCGAAGAGTCGAGATTCGGCGGCTTCGCTTCCCACACCGCCGTCCGGACCGCTCCTTTTTCTGCGAGATTTGCTCGACGAAATTTCCATATGCACTCAGAGATCTGCACGACCAAGAACTCCTCAAAGGGCCCCTCGGCGCGGAATTCCAGCTTTAGCCTAGTAAGAAGCATATTAAATTCCGCCTGACAATTGTCACCGTCGCACATGGGTATAACGACGTGTTTCGCGAACAATCCGGTTCTCACCCGATTGAACTTTGTAGTGTTCTTACCGCGCTCAGTTCGAGGGCCAGTTGACCGCTGGGCGTTCAGGCGATTCGCAGCAAGCTTCTTTTCGGTAACCGTCTTCCTAGATTTTCATCACAACCCTCCAATTGCTATAGCGGAAAAGTTGTGCGCCAGGGCGGTTTAGGGTTTTAGGATTATTGTTGCAACACGTATCGCTAGTCCGTGGCTCGTTTTGTTTTGCTCACATTTGCGGGCTGACTCAAGCGTCGAACACCCCGAACACCATCAAGGTCTCGCCCCGGCAGCGTACCCCTGAAGTTCCCCCTGAATTTCATTACGATCATGCTGGCTGCGTGCCGTGAATTGCCGACAAATGAAAAACCCACCGATTGTTGGAGGTGGGTTTTACGGATCGCGTCTTTAGAATCAGTTTAAGGAACGATTGCCTATCTGCCCTTCGCCCAAAAACGTCCGCAAGGGGTTCGGCCGTGCCCAAACGAAAATCTTCAAATCGTGAGTCAGGGGGCGATGCAGGTTCAGAGCTTTCTGAACTCTTCCCTGTCTTTGTGTCCTCTCCCGCTCACCTGTTAATAGTTTTCGATCTGCTTGGTGTTAGAGAGTCCAAGGCACCTGCTGATGATCAAATGCACGCGGGAGTAGTACTCTTCGGAAAAAATCGGGCTACACGTTACCGCTGATTGATGCTGCGGGAGCACGAGAATTTCTCGGACGCAGCGCTGCTTGTTTTCCTCTGGCCAGCGGACGGGCGGGCGCGCGTGAGCTGCCCTTTTCTGGCTAGTGGGTGGTGGTGTGAGGCTTGGGTACGCCGGTCGAGCTGACCTATGCAGCTCTGCTCATCGCTCGAGAGTTGAATGCTCACTGGTGCCGGCACGTGTTCCCCTTCCTTCCTATAGGCAGCGACGCCCTCAGACAAGAGCAATTCGTAAACCTGCGAGATACTCCTCGCTTCGCTGGCGGCAATTTCTTGAATCTCCTTCTTCAGTCAACTCGCAGGACCAAGAACCCCACAACCCGATGCCTCTCCGCAACCTCTCGAGAGAAGACTTACGATTCGCCCGACGGCTAATACTCGGTAATCTGCAAATCCGACTAGCCAAGTGGTTGGAAGCCGTATCTCAGGGTTCTGAGTTTTCTCCCAGCAATGGCGACTGCAACCAGTCAAATTCAGGGGACGTGATACACACCGGACTTCTCCGACTGCCGCGTCGCAAGACGTGCCGGGGCATCCCACGCAGAGGCCGTGAATCCGCTGTGCGATTTTGCAGCCAATCGGTCTGTCCCCACAGGTACGGTATGTCCGTCGAAAGATTCCGCCGGGTTCGTCGGCTACTGCGACCGTTGACCCCGTCAACCTCTCTCTGTTGGTCCTGCGGCGCCTAGATGCGGCTGTCGGCAGATCCTCTGAGGGTGCTCACTGGGTCTTCTTCTTGGTTTTCGACCATCTCGCGCGTGCCGCCCTTTGGGCGATTTCCCGCCGTTGCTCGGGGGAAAGTGCGGCGGCTCGCGCTTTGCCTCCTTTTCTTGCTCCCAGTTTGGATAACGCAACGGCGTGCGGGTTCTTTTTCTTTTCGCCCATAGGTTAGGTCCATATATGCCTCATCTAGCACGGAAAAACAATAACGAGTTTGATGCTTGACATGCCTACACGAGCAAGCATATGCTTACTCGTGTAGGCATTAATTGGTCTTCATTGGATTTTACCGAGGTAGACTCGCACGCCCGAAAGACCTGTCTATGCCTTCGAAGAATCTCGATCAGAACAACCTCCGGCCAATACGCCACAACACTTCGCTGGTCAAAAAGCTTTACCCGAACATCAGCCGAGCACGGATCCAAGCGCTAAAGGAGCTGACCAAACAATTCAGCTTCTCTTTCGCGAGCAGAGATGTGATTCAGCTTGAGAATGTCTGGCTCGTAACGCACACCGGACTTGTTCGGCTGGCCCGTCGGAAGAGGTGCCGCGGTATCCATGTTGAAGCTGTCGATTCGCTGTGTGATTCTGCAGCCAATCGTTTCGTTCTCAAGGCGACGGTGTATCCGTCCAAAGATTCTGCCGGTTTCGTCGGCTATGGTGATGCTGACCCCTCCAACGTTTCTCTGCTGGTCCGGGGTGCCGAGATGCGCATAGCCGAAACCCGAGCGGTCAATCGCGCTCTGCGCAAGGCCTATGGCATTGGCGTCTGTTCGGTCGAGGAGATCGGATCCAATCCCGGTCCGATGTCACCGCCTCCTGAGGCGCAGAAGTTCCCGCCGAAGAATGCCAGTGGCAATGGGAACAGCAACGGTTCCGGTCACCAGGTTCGCGACCGGCTGTGCCAGATCATCCGCCAGCACAGCCTCGATCCCGAACTTGTGAAAGCCTATGCCATCGACTTCTGCGGTACCAAAGCCCTCAAAGACGCCACTCGCGAGCAAGTCGAAAGCTTCGTCCAGCAGTTGGCCGAGGCAGCCAACAAGGACCGCGCTTCCCTGCTCTATCAGCTCAACGGCTACGCGCGCCCAAGCCAGGAGGTGGCGCGATGAAACGTCATGTTCACGGCCTCTCCGAAACCGCACGTGATCCCCACTCCGAAGTTCCTGATGGCATATTTCTCGTCCGGCTCGATGGAGCACAGCATCGCTGGCAAAACCAGAAACGCTTTTATCTGCTCCGGCTCTCCATCCTCGAACCCAAGCCATTTGTCGGGCGTTCCCTCGTCAGCCGTCTCTACTGCACTCCCAAGGCGATGTGGAAGCTGGGTTGGTTCCTGCGGGATTTTCTCTATGACCCTGAGCTGTTGAGCCAGGACGAGGTGGACGAGCGAGCCCTGCGTGGACTGGTCGGGGTCGTGAAGATCAGCCATACCGTGGTCAACGGTGTCTCGATGGTGAACTTCGACGGCTTCGCCCCAGCCAGTCAGTGGGAAGAACTCTCGACTTCTATTTCCATTCCTCCGGTTGGCAACGGCAAGGGCTCGCGGAAAGCGAGGGCCTCATGATGCATTACAGCTACACCCAGATCTCCCAGTACCTGACCTGCCCTCGCCGCTACCGTCATCGCTATATGGATGGCTGGCAGGAGAAAGACGTGCGGGCCGCCATGCTGTTCGGCCGTTGCTTCGAGCAGGCGGTGGCAGCCCTGTTCCGTCGCGAAGATCCAGCGGTAGTCCTGTTTGAGCAGTGGGCACCATGCAAGGACATGGAGCTGACTTACTCAGGAAGCGACACCTGGGACCACATGTTCCAGCAAGGCATTCAGTTACTCGAGCGCTTCACCCAGGACGGTCGCGTCCAGATTCACCAGCCGCACAGCCATCAACAGGTCCGATTCACGCGCCCGCTGGGTTCTGGCAACAACTTCGTCGCCTTCGTCGATGCCGTCGGCGAACTGGACAGCACACCATGTCTGCTGGAATGGAAGACTGCCTCCGCCCGCTACCCCGACGAGCCTGTCGGCATTGCCGCTCTCGATCCGCAGCTGGTTTGCTATTCCTGGATTACCGGCATCAATGCGGTCGCTCAGGTCGTCTTCGTTCGCAAACGCACGGTCGAAGTTGAGTACCTGCGAGCCACCATTACCGATCAACAGCGGCAGGAGTTCCAGACCCTGGTCGACGACACGGTCCACAGGATTGAGTCGGGACTGTTCCTGCCACACAGCGGTATCCGCTTCCCGCAGAATCCGTGTACCACCTGCCCCTTCCTTGGGCTCTGTCTCGAGCAGCGTGATCTGATTGATGCGGGGCTGATCCGCAAGCCGGGAGTCGATCTTGGTCTGTTTGACGAACTTGTGTACTAAGTATCCGCCTATGCCGCCCAAGCTGAATCGCCGCCGTGCGCAGATCGTGCTGGGCAGGATCGACGAGATCCTGGCCTGGGAGGCACGGCATGAGAACGAGCGCGATACCAGATTTGTGGAGCTGGGCAAGTATCTGTGCGAAGTGCGGGCGGGCCAGTACTGGCGCCTAGAGAATCTGAAGTCGTTCGATGAGTTTCTGGAGCGCCGGTTCCCGGAATCTAGAAGGAAGGCCTACTACCTGATGTCGATTCACGAACAGCTTCCACCTCAGGTGAGGAAGGAACTCAGACAGGTGGGATGGACGAAAGGTGTTGAGTTGGCCAAGCTGGCGCGGAAGCAGGGACAGCGCTTCGAAAGTGCAACCTGGCTGCACAAAGCGCGACAGATGCCAAAGGCTGAGTTTCAGCGGGAGGTGGAGAAGGAGCTGACCGGCAAGGACAGCGAGCCATCGGAGCTGATCTATTTCAAGGTATACAAGAGCCAGATCCCAGTTATCGAGCATGCGGTCGAGACCGCCGCCTTAATGCTGGGTTCGGACAAATCGCGGGGCTATTGCCTGGAAATGATCTGTGCGGATTTCCTTGCCGGGGCCTCTCTAGACGGCGGCAACCCGGAGATCCTGCTGCAGTCCATCTCCCGCTATTACAATTTCCTGCCCGGTCCACAAAAAGAGGCCTTTCGATCCGAGGTCAACCAAAAAATTTCATGAGCAGGAAGATCGGTGCCAAGAACCCACCACTCAGACTCGACGCGAATAGCTACCGCGAACTGCACCAGCAGATACTGGAGCGCGACGGTTGGCGATGCCAGCTCTGCGGCAGCATGCAGCACCTCCACGTACACCACCTCAAATTCCGTAGCCAAGCGGGGGGCGATCAGGAACACAATTTGACCACGTTGTGCGCCGACTGCCACGCGCACGTGCATCGAAAAAAACAATGGTTCCCACAGATCATTCACCACATAAATCTTTCCTTCGGAGCCTAAAGCCGTCATACCGGTCGATATCTCGAGCCAAGAATCTGAACAGCGACGTTCGCGTGCTGATAGCGCTTTAGCCTGCGTGGGCTCCAGATGTACGCCCTCTGACACTTTCTCCTCCCCCGCCGCCCGCCACTCTCCAAGCCTCTGGGCACGAGGACGCAACGCCTTGATTGTTACCTTGTGGTTACTTTCGTAATAGGTAAGGGTATATTTTCTGCTCGAAAGGGCGATTCCTTCCTTACTCTAAAGTCCAGTGCCGTCCTGTTGTCACTAGAGTGTTCCTCACAGCTACCTCGTCGACAGGGCGGAAGTGCTGCAAGAAGGAAGCGAGCCCGTGGAAAAGAACAAACTGATTACCCACTTATTTGCCCTTTTTATTGTTCTCCTAATCCTGGCCAGCGCGACAGTTCTGCAAGCCCAAGCTCCGATAGGCTATTGGAGATTTGATGAGGGTTCTGGCACGACGGCTGTTGACTCCTCGGGCAACGCTCATACGGCCTTTTTGTCGAACGGGATCAACTGGGCCAGTGGAGTCAACGGGGGCGCGATTTCTGCCAATGCCGCGAATCACGATTCGGTGATCATGCCCGCGATTGATCTTCGTGGCACGCGTGCCGTGACCATTGCCTTCTGGAGCAAGCGAGTCTACTCGACTGTCGGGGGCAACGTACTCCTGGAGGCCAGTAGAGATTACCGAGATTCGAGCACTGGTTTTGCTCTCCTCCCTGATGACGACACCTGTCACGGGATTCAAGCTGCTTTGCGTGGCAACGAAGGGACAACTGGCAACTGCTACAGTCAACCCTCTTCAGGAATTTGGCACCACTTCGCTCTCGTGCTCGACAAAAGTCAGACCGGAGGGAACCAAGTAGCCCTTTATTTAGACGGCGTTTTACAAACCCCTAGCTGGAACGTCTCTGCGTCGACGAACACAAACACCTTTGGCAATGATTCTATCTATCTCTTTTCTCGCGCCGGCAGTTCGCAATTCAGTTCCGGCACGGTGGCTGACCTCCGTATGTACAATCGCGCCCTTACCGCTGCGCAAATCCAGCAGGTTTACAACGGCACTGGCCTGGCAGCACCGGCGCTAGCGATCAGCTATGTGCAAGGCAATTATGCCGTACCCCAGACGCCGCAGTCTACGGTGAATGTCACGTTTAGCACCGCCCAGACTGCTGGTGACCTCAACGTTGTCGTCGTCGGATGGAACGACAGCACGGCTACGGTCACTCGAGTGGCCGATTCGAAGGGCAATACTTACACACGAGCGGTCGGGCCGACGATTCAGAGTGGACTAGCATCCCAATCGATCTACTATGCCAAGAACATCGTTTCCGCTGGCGCAGGTGCCAACACCGTCACCGTCACCTTTTCCACTGCTGCAGTGTCACCGGACATTCGAATACTCGAATATCGTGGAGCGGACTCGAGCAATCCGGTTGACGTTGTGGCCGCTGCCTCAGGCAACAGTTCATCCTGCAACAGCGGTTCGGCGACCACCACCAACCCGACCGATCTGGTCTTTGGAGCAAATCTGGTTCAGACCGTCACCACAGGTCCGGGTAGCGGCTTCACGTCGCGGTTATTGACCCAACCGGATGGAGATATCGCTGAAGACCACATGGTAGCGTCTACGGGCAACTATAGTGCGACTGCCTCAGTTAATCCTTCCGGACCATGGATCATGCAGATGGTCGCCTTCCGCACTCCGGCTACAGCAAGCTTCACTATCTCGGCTTCTCCGGCGTCCCTGAGCGTGGCTCAAGGCAATCACGGTACCTCCACGATTACCACTGCCGTTAGCGGTGGCTTCAACAGCGCGATCAGTCTGTCCGCTTCCGGTATGCCTTCGGGCACTACGGTTACGTTCAACCCGACCTCAATTCCCGCGCCGGGCTCAGGCAGCTCGACCATGACCATCACCGTCG
>JBAVSY010000100.1:0-5217 GCA_049695855.1 Candidatus Korobacteraceae bacterium
TTTCCACTTCACCCAGCACTCCGCCTCCGTGCTGGGCTAGATTATGCCGTGCCTTCGGCACTCGATTTCGCGCGGTTTGTTCCACCGATATAAGCACGGACCGAGTTTCGTAACAGCCTCTTACGCCGCCCGGCTAAGTTCATCCCGCCGCGTTGCGGCTATTTTGATCGGTTATTCCGCCTTTTGTTCCACCACAAAATTTCCTCTTGGGTTGCGACACACTCTCTAAAGCCCTGACGTTCGCCAGGCCTTGTTTGGCAAGACTAAAGTCGAGCCGTGATACAAGGCAAAATAGTCCTATGAGATGGCTCAGGGGAAACTCTGATCAAGTGAAATCAAGGCCCCGCAGCGGCTGAAGCCGCATGATTTCGGATCCTTAACGGCGCACCTGAAGGTGCGCCCCTTCAAAACAAGACTTAATCCGAACAAGACTTAATCCGAACAAGACTTAATCCGAGTTTCCGTAGCGACACAATCGGTCGTTAGATACTTGCGACCGATCCGCCATCCACCCGCAAATTCGTTCCAGTAATGAACGAGGCTTGTTCCGACGCCAGAAAGACTACGGCTGAAGCCACTTCTTCGCTTTCGCCGGGCCTTTTCAATTCGATGTGCGGACGGTTCTTCTCCAGGAATTCCGCTGTTGCCTTCTCTGGACTCGTGCCTTGTTCCTTTGCCATCTTTTGCAACATGTCCGCCACCAGCGGGGTCATGATGAACGCCGGCGAAACTGTGTTCACCAGAATTCCATCGCTCGCGTAGGCCTTGGAAAGGCTCTTGGTCAGATTGTTCAGGGCCGCCTTGGAAGCGTTGTAGTGCGGCATAAAGGCATCGGGCTGGGTGCCCGACTCGCTGGAGATGTTGATGATGCGGCCCCATTTCTGGCGCTGCATATGCGGCAGAACCGCGCGGCTGGCGCGTACTGCCGACAGCAGATTGAGATTCAGGATATCGAGCCAGTCGTTGTCGCTGAGGTCCTGGAACGCGGCGAAAGCCCCAACGCCACCGGCATTGTTCACCAGCACGTTGACGGTACCGAAGCGGTTCACAACTTCTTCGACGGCGTGGGCGATGTCCGCCGCCTTCGTCATATCGGTGGCGACGCCGATCACCTCAGCGGCGGTGCTCTGGCTGATCTCGCGCGCGGCCTGCTGCAACTGTTCGTTGTGGCGAGCGGTGATGACTACCTTCGATCCCTCGGCGGCGAATCCGGCTGCAATGGCCTTGCCGATCCCTTTACTCGCTCCGGTCACCAGTACGATTTTGCCTTTCAGTCCTAATTCCATCTGGCTTATCTCCTGGAGATAAGATTCAGCTATCGGCCGTAAAGGTTCGGGCGGCAACGACGTGTGCCGCCCCTGAAGGGGCTCAATCAAGAATTGCAGCCTACCCAGCGCTGAAGCGCTGGGCTATCCTGTCGCCGTCCCGCAACGCGGGACTCGGTTCTTGCCTCTTGAAAACTTGCCCGCGAACAAGAGCAGCTACATTCTTGATGCAACGAGGGAACCGAAGCAAAAGGAGTCCCAACTACGAAGGCGGCAAGCCCGCACTAGCCTCGATCTTGTCCGGTCTTATACAATCATGAGTTTCCTACTGTTAGCCATCCTTGTAAGGAGTAGACAAGTCCGGGCCGCGTGCCCCGTTCTGTCATCCCGAGCGAAGCGAAGCGGAGTCGAGGGACCTGCTTTTCTCCACTTGTGCTGGTTGGGGCGGGTACAGGCTAGAGTCCCGCTGTCGTCATATCAAAATGAAAATACACGAGTATCAGGGAAAAGCCATTCTCTCGAAGTATGGAGTGGCAGTGCCGCGCGGCCAGATGGTAGAAAACCGCGAGGACGCGCTCGACGTAGCCCGGCAACTCTTTCAAGACGGCGCGACCGGCGTCGTAGTGAAGGCGCAAATTCATGCCGGCGGCCGCGGTAAAGGCGGCGGCGTCAAAATTGCCAAGTCCCCCGAAGAAGCCGGAGAGCTCGCCACCAAGATGCTCGGGATGAAACTGGTGACGCACCAGACCGGTGCCGAGGGCAGGACAGTGCAGCGGCTCTTGATTGAGGAGACGCTGCCGATTGCGCGCGAATTGTATCTCGGCATAGTGTTGGACCGCGCTAACGGACGCAACGTCTTCATGGCGTCGGCAGCCGGCGGCATGGAGATCGAAGTGGTAGCCGCCAAAGATCCCAACGCCATCATCAAAGAGCACATCCTGCCGGGCTTTGGGCTACAGGCGTTTCAGGCGCGTGCGATCGCTTTCCGCCTGGGGCTGGAGGCCAAGTACATCAGCGGAGCGGTCAAGTTCATGATGGCGCTGGCGCGTGCGGCCGAGGATACGGATGCTTCGCTGGTCGAGATCAATCCCTTCATCACCACGACCGATGGGCGGCTGTTCGCGCTTGATGCCAAGATGAACTTTGATGACAACGCGCTGTATCGCCATCCCGAGATCAAGGACCTGCGCGACATTAGCGAAGAAGATCCGCTCGAGGTCGAGGCCAGCAAGTACAACTTGAACTACATCAAGCTCGATGGCAGCGTGGGCTGCATGGTGAACGGAGCGGGGCTGGCGATGGCGACCATGGACATCATTCAGTATGCCGGCGGCATGCCTGCGAATTTCCTCGATGTAGGCGGTGGCGCCAATGAAGAGCAGGTGACACATGCTTTCGAAATTCTGCTGAGCGACAAGAATGTGAAAGCGGTGCTGATCAATATTTTCGGCGGCATTCTACGGGTGGACACGCTGGCGAATGGCATCGTCAGCGCGGCCCGCAAGACCAACATCCAGCTGCCGATTGTGCTGCGACTGGAAGGTACCAACGTCGAGCAAGGCCGCAAGACCTTAAAAGAGAGTGGACTGAAATTCATCGTGGCAGAGACCATGAAAGACGCGGCTGAGAAAGTCGTCGCCGCGGCGAAGGGGCAGTGATGGGAACAACGACGATTCCTTTCGATAAACCCTCGCACAAGCCCACGCCGATGACCTCGACATTGGGGGACGAATTCTGGGTCCTTACCTGCCTTGAACTCAGTTGTGAAAACAGCCTCCAAACCACTGACTTCGATCAGGAGTGCACAGGTGTGTGCCACGGTAATTTTGTCGTAATCACATGTTCGGAAGGCTCGAAAGGGGAATGGCAAAAGTATGAGCATCCTGGTTGATAAATCGACGCGCCTGCTGGTGCAAGGGCTGACCGGACGGGAAGGAACTTTCCACGCCAAGAATGCCGCGGCTTATGGCACCACCGTGGTTGGCGGAGTGACTCCCGGCAAAGGCGGCACCACGCACGAGGGCTGGCCCATCTTCAACACCGTGATTGAGGCCGTCGAAAAGACCGGCGCCAACGCGACCGTAATTTTTGTTCCCCCACCGGGCGCGGCTGACGCCATCATGGAAGCCGCCGAAGCTGGTCTGCCGCTGATCGTCTGCATCACCGAAGGCATTCCTGCGCGGGACATGGTCAACGCCTGGGAATTTCTGAAGACCAAGAACTCGCGCTTGATCGGACCGAATTGTCCGGGAATCATCTCGCCAGGCAAATGCAAAATCGGCATCATGCCGGCGCACATTCATAAGGAAGGCAATGTCGGCATCGTATCGCGCTCGGGCACGCTGACCTATGAGGCGGTGTATCAGTTGACGACGCGCGGCATTGGGCAATCGACGGCCATCGGCATTGGCGGCGACCCGATTATCGGAACAAATTTTGTCGACGCCATTCGGCTGTTCAATGACGATCCGGAAACGGAAGCGATCATTATGATTGGCGAGATCGGCGGCAGTGCCGAGGAGACGGCGGCGGAGTTCATCAGGCAGAACGTGCGCAAGCCGGTCGTCGGATTTATCGCCGGACAGACCGCGCCTCCGGGACGCCGCATGGGACACGCGGGAGCCATCATCTCCGGCGGCAAGGGAACGGCGGCCGAGAAAATCAAGGCCATGGAAGCGGCCGGCATTTATGTGGCGAAGTCGCCCGCCGAAATTGGCGAGACTCTGGTGAAGGCGCAGTCGGCGGTGATGGGAAGGTAGAAGGGAAGCGGTCGGCCATCAGCCGTCAGCTTTCAGCCGTCAGAAAAGTCTGATCTGGCGCTGCTTTTAGCTCTTAGCCTTTAGCTTTTAGCAGGCTGGCGCAGATCGCTGGCTCCGCGTGTACCTGCTGGCATCGCGGAGAAACCGCAGATTCCTCCGCTCGTGGCTGAAGCCACTCGGTCGGAATGACAAAGCATAAATTTGTTGGCGAAGAGCAATTATCAAAAAAGCGACTATCAACTAGCCACTAAGGAGGCTCTGATTAAGTTAATGCCGAGGTCCTCAGCGGCTAAAGCCGGGTTCATTTGCTCGACTTGCGGACCGCCTGAAGGCGGCCCCTTTCAAAGCAATACTTAATCAGAGCTTCCCCAACGCAAAGCGAAAAAGCGGCAACGCGCAAGGCGAAAAGCGCAAAGCGTAAGCGCAAATGGCCGATGGCTTATCTATAACGCATAGAGAGGAACTCCTAGCACGTAATGAAGACACTACAACGCACTCTTTCCATCATCAAGCCTGACGCGGTTGAACGCGGCGCGACTGGCGATATTATCCACACCCTTTTGGAAAACAAGTTCCGCATCATCGGCATGAAGATGCTGCACATCAACAAAGCGCAGGCGGAAGGCTTCTATGCGGTACATGTGCACCGGCCATTTTTCGAGTCGCTTACCGATTTCATGTCCAGCGGACCGATCATTGTTATCGCGCTGGAGAAAGAAGACGCCATCGCGGACTATCGTAAGTTGATGGGCGCAACCGATCCGGCCAAAGCCGAGGAAGGCACCATTCGCAAGAAGTGGGCGACCAATATCGAGAAGAATGCCGTACATGGTTCCGACGCCGAGGATACAGCCCGTTTCGAACTCAGTTATTTCTTCGCCGGCTACGAATTGGCGAAGTAAGTTGCGCCATCGGCAGAAGATGGCGGCTGATCGATCCAAGACTGGTCCACCTCGCACGGAGGACTGAGAATCTCTAGCTCCTAAGGAAAGTCTTATCAAGTGAAAGAGAGGTCCTCGCAGCGGCTAAAGCCGGGTGATTGTCGGGTACTTAACGGACGGCCTGAAGAGACTGTGTCGCAACCGGAAAACGATTTCTGTGGTGGAACAAATGGCTCGAGTAATCGATCAAACTAGCCGCAAAGCGGCGAGATGGAGTTAGGCGGGGGCGTCAGCCCCCGCTCAAGTGGGAAA
>JBAVSY010000101.1:0-25659 GCA_049695855.1 Candidatus Korobacteraceae bacterium
AGAATAGAGGATACGCAGGCGGCAAGAACAGCAGGTCCTTCGACTGCGTTCGGCTGCGCCTCTCTTCGCTCAGGATGACAGCAGAAGAAAAAGCGCGGGCTCCGTTCAGGATGACAAATCGAGGATACCCGGGCGGCAAGAATAGAGGATACGCAGGCGGCAAGAACAGCAGGTCCTTCGACTGCGTTCGGCTGCGCCTCTTTTCGCTCAGGATGACAGCAGAAGAAAAAGCGCGGGCTCCGTTCAGGATGACGAATCGAGGATACCCGGGCGCAAGAATCGAGGATACGCAGGCGGCAAGAACAGCAGGTCCTTCGGCTGCGTTCGGCTGCGCCTCTCTTCGCTCAGGATGACAGCATGAGAGCTTCAGGGATGACACTTGAAGAATCCTGCGCGGACGGCGAGCAGTTGACGGGTCAGGGAGTGTCGAGATCGGCGGCGAGGATCTGGTGAAGGCGAGTTTGGTTGGCAGCGAAGTTTCCGATGTCGGCAACGGCTTCGGAGGAGGGCAAAAGCCGCGGGTCGGGAGCGCCGTCGGGCAGGCCCAACAGCATGGCGCGCAACAACTCGCGCAGATGCACGGTGTCGAACATGGCAACGGTTGAACCGGGATAGAGGCGAGCGTTGAGCGGGCTGTTGTCGCTGAAAATTCCAGGACGCGCGAGCGCGGCAGAGAGAAACGTGATGCGTCCCAGAATGCTGCCCGCGGTGAGATTGACGATGCCATCGCAGCCGGCGAGGAAGCGAACGAAAGGACGATAGGCGAGTTTGCTTTCCAGCGTGAAAGGCAAACCGGCGGCAAAGCCGGACGAGTGATAGCGCTGCACGTCGGTGGAGTTGTAGACGAAGGTGTGGAAGCTGAGCTGGTCGCGCAATCCGGTCGGCAACTCGGGCCAGAGATCGAGCAGCAGCGCCTTGAGGATGAACGGATGATTCTGCACGATGTCGTGGAAGCTCATGGGCGCTTGCAACAGAATTTTGCGCGAGCCGGAACTGGGTGGCGAGACGCGGCCCAACTTCTGCGTGGCCGCCAGATCGTAAGGCCAGGGAATGAGGGTGGCGCGATCGCGGCCGATCAGACCATCGCAAAACGTCTTGAGCTCGGGCGAATAGGCCCAGACGCCGCGCGCGCCACTGAGGATGCGCTGGACGCGACGCAGCTTCGGGTCAGTGAGATCGCGGGAGAGAATTGCGGGCGGTCCGGGAACGACGATCACCGGCGGCGCTTGCGCTTCGACCAGCGATTCCAGATAGCGGAGTTGGGTGTCGGAGCTTTGCAGCTCGGCGAAGATGACATCGTACTTGCCAGGCGCGACTTTCTCGTCCTCGAGCAGGAAATCGAATCTGCCGGAGAGCATCAGCGCCAGGCAGTAGACGTCGGGATAAATCAAGCCTTCGAGGCGCATCTTGAAATATTTCGCCACCAGCCGCTGCTTGCGCCACCATCGGCTGTGGCCGCTGACGAAAGCGATGCGCAACGAGCCGCTCAACTGGTCGAGCTCCGCGAGTTGGCCAGGCTGGGAATTGCCAGTCCGCATTCGCGCAACACGGTTGCGGCGCGAACGTCGTAAGTTTGCTCGGCGGCCAAACGGATGGCGTTTCGGCGAAGACGCTGGCGCAAGTCGCGGTCGCCGAGCAGCCCGGCAATCTTGTCGTCCAGCTCGGCGGCCGAGCGATAGTACGCTGCGGCTTCGCCTTCGGGAAAGAAGGCATGCTGCTCGGCAGAATAGCGGGCGAGCATAACGCCTCCGCTAGCGGGAATTTCGAAGGTACGCATGTTGGGACCGCCGAGATTTTCCGCGTTGAGCACGTTGAGCGACACCGCGGCTCTGGCCATAATGTTGCTCACCGCGCGGCCCCAAACCGGCGGATGAACGCGATGCTGGCCGGAAAGCGTTCTCCAGGGAAGCGGCCAATTGCTGCCCCAGATCGCAACCGTGTGCCGGCGAATGGCGGCCACTTCGGCGCAACGATGACGACTGTAATTGGCGACGAAAGCGACATCGTGCGTCGCGTTGCAGGCTTCGCAATCCAGGCTTTCGTCATTGGACTGGGACTGGGAGTGAGTTTGAGATGGCGGATGAAACAATTCGGGATCGACGGCGAAGGGAAGATATCTGGCCTCGACACCGTCGCGCTGCAGCCGCTCCATCAAGCTGCGCTCCCACATCCAGACCATGCTGTACTGGCGGAACACTTCGATCAGATCGCGACGCAGCGCGGAAGCTTCCCGCGGCATCCAGCGAACGCCAATGTAAGGATGATCGGGATAATGATTGACGAATGGCGCGCCGACGGATTTACGAATCTGGCGAATGGTTTCGGGATGAAAGAAGGAACACTTGACCGCGAAGATCAGCGCCGGACGAACGCTTTGGGCAACTTCGATGGCATCGCGATTGACCGCATTCCACATCGCCCGCCGCAGCAGGCGGCGCAAAATACGGTTGCCGGAAAAGCGGCCGGCTTGAGTCAGCGCCCGCTCGGAATCGAAGCGAAGGACTTCCATGCCCAGCCGCTCGAACGCCCGGGCATAGCTTTCGGCCAAGGCACCTTCGTTCAGCGGTCCGATAACGAGGACTTTGTGATTCATTGGCGAACAACATTCCTGGCTTGCGAAGTAATGGAATCGTGCGCTACCAGAACGCTATCGCGACGCAACACCGCGTCCGCGCTGGACAGGGAAAAGTCTCGCACAAAAGTAGCACGAGCGTTAGCGCCCAGCCGTTCCCGGAGTGAAGTATCGCGCAACAGAGAAACGATAGCACTGGCAAACTCCGCGGGCTTGGTGCGTATAAGCACCTGCTCCGCATCCTTGATCTCAACACCAGCGACGAGCTGGGGCGATGCCACGATGGCTTTGCCTCGCGCCATGGCCTCGATAAGCTTTAGCGGAACTCCACCACGCAAGAAAACCGGAAGCGCGAGGACGGCGCACTCATCCATAAAACGGCCTGAGTCCGCAACCCGGCCGAGGACTTCGACCCTCGGCAAACTCTGCAACTTCGTTATCACCGATTGCGGCATGTTCGCTCCAGCGATGCGAAAAATCGCGTCGGGAAACTCGGCCAGCACATGCGGGAACACTTGCTCGGCCAGAAACTGCGCTGCGTGCAAGTTGGGAGCATAAGAGTATGTGCCTATGAATCCGACGATAGGCTCGGTGACAGTAGCAGCAGGCCGAATCACATTTTCATCGAGGCAATTGGGAATGACCAGCGCACGAACGCTTGGAGCGATCCGACGAAATTCTTCTGCCTCGACGGAAGAGGTAGTCCAAAGCTCCGAAGATTGCTTAAGGAAGATGCGCTCTTGAGTCCGGCACGCGAGATGATTTGCATAGAGTCCGAGACGGCCTCCACGTCCTTCGAGGTCCATGAAAGAGGCGCTGAGGTTCGACAAAACGTCGGCGGAATCAATGATCACGCGGAATCCCTGTTGGTGGAGTTCAGCCGAGTAATGCATGAGCATCGACGGCAGAATCACGAAGTCGGCTTGAACTCGTCGTGCTTCGGCAAGGACAATTTCGGCCGCGCCAATGCGATCGTAAGACATCGAGAACGGGTAACGCTTCCCGGGCAAGCCGAGCGCGCCTCGCAGCAGGAAGTCGGCTTTGTGCAGAATCAGCGACGTGGTGGAGAAGTTGGCATGGGGAAACCTGCGACCCCCATGACGGACTTCGTTGCAGATCTGCGCCAGCGGAGTAGTGTGGAGCGGCACAGGTTCGCGCTCCTCGGTCGAGAAGTAGAGCAGGGCACTACAACAGCCGAGCCGATGGACGAGTTCCAGGTTGCTTACATGGCGGAGGTGCAAGCCGGTGGTTGCGGGAAAGGGAAAATCCGGGAGCACGGTGAGAACCCGCGTCGCGCCCGCGGGTCGTGATCGGCCGCTCTCATTTACCGTGCTCGACATTGCGCTAGGCGTGGACATCGCGGCGGCGGGCCAGCAGGATTCCGCAGCCCTCCATTTTCGATGGACGAATGGTGATCTCGTGAGTCGGACGCAAAACGCTTCGCAAAAGATCCAGCGTGCCCGGAACGATTTGATCGTGATACTCCATGGCAATGCGTTTAAAGCGGCCGAGCAGCTCCGGCGAAGCTGCCGCAAAAACGTTGTGCTCCGAACCTTCAATATCCACTTTGAGGAAGTCGATCTGTTCAGCATGAGCCAGATCAAACAACCCAGACAAAGGTATCACTGCAATCCCGTCTGCTCGGGCCGAATTCACCCGCAGCACGTGATCGAGCGAACGAGTTCCCACCGCTTGCATCTCCCCCTTGCCGAAACCGGCACCCAGAGCTACTTCGCAGCAAGTCACATTTTTCGGACAGGCTCGCGCCACGTTGGCTTGCAGATACTGGAAGTTCTCGGAGAACGGTTCCAGCGCAACCACGCGGCAGCGGCGGTTTTGCCGGGCCATCTGAATGGCGAAGACGCCGACATTGGCGCCAGCGTCGATGATTATGTCGCCAGCGGCAGGGCGATAGAAGTCCGCGGTGTAGGTGCGCTCCAGCCAGAGTTCCACGACCGCTTCCAGCAGTCCGCCTCGCCCCGCCGGATGCGCGATGCGGGTGCCGTCCCACAGTATAACTTCCTCGCACGGCTGTGCGGCGCGCATGCGCTTGACCAGGGTTCGGCCATTGCGAAAGTGCAGCATCAGCGAGCCCATCTGGAGAACGCTTCTCAGATACATAAAGAGACGTGGGAACTGGCTTTGCAGGAAGTAACCAATTGTTGGTAAACCGAAATCATCTTATCAACCACGGGACCCGGCGAATAACGTTCCTCGATCAGGGTACGCGCGGCGGCGCGCATCTGCTGACGTTCGACGGAATTCTCCAGCAAGCGGCAAACCTTGCCAGCCAGTTCTTCGTCGGTTTCGGCCACCCAGCATTCCCTTCCGTTCTGATAATCGATGCCTTCGACGCCTTCCCAGGTCGTGACCACGGGAACGCCATAGGCCATCGATTCCATCACTTTGACTTTCATGCCGCTGCCTCGCGAAGGAGCATAGACCATCACCGCTGCCTGGGAGAAAAACTCGGATGGATGTTTCAGATTGTCCGCCAAGGTAAGACCTGGCTGCGAAGAATATTCTTGCAAGTACTCACTGGCGTTCCAACCCGCGACGAAAAGTTTTGCCTCGGATACGCGCTGTTTCACCAGCGGCCAGATGCGCGTGATCAGGCGCTCGGCAGCCGAGCGGGAAGGTTCCCAGTGCATGGAACCGATCAGTCCCACTGTCGGCTCTTCCACCAGCGGGGACATGGCATACAACGCAGGATCCAAGGCCAGCGGCACGATCCAGTAATGGCCGCCGGGATGAATCGATTCTGCCATTTCTTTCAGTCGTGGAGTGAGCAGCCTAACGTTACCGATCCCATGAAGAAGATACTTCGTGGCCCGCCGCGCTTGCCACAACGCTTTGCGATCTCCGAGACCCATGTTCTGGCGTTCAGCCCAATCGATGACGTCAAAGTAGTGGACGTTCAGCAGCGCTCGCGGCACATTCAGGCCAAGCCATCCGGTAGACATCTGTTCCAGATGCAGGATGTCGTAGCCTCGCGTCAATTCTCGCTGGAGTTGAGCGGTGAACTCCGAATCCTGCAGTATCTCGCTGCGCGGCCGCATCAGGTTCTGCCACTTGCGTCGCAGCATCGCCGAATCCACTTTGAGTCGATGGCAATGCAATGTCAGTTTTCCATCCTGCTTCGCCAGCCACTGCTTCGCTTCGGCAACCCGCTCCTGCGGCTCTTCCGTTGCAACCAGAGCCACGACTTCATGACCTCGCGCCGCCAATTCGGTTATCAAAACGTAGAACCAGCGCGCGGCGGTGTCGCCGAAGGGATGAGGCACCGCCGGTGTGACGACGATAATCCTCACCGCAGTTGCTCCCCAGTCGTCACTTCAACTGCATTGCGGGATCGCAGAATGGAATCGCCGCGCCCCAGCAATTCCAGATACAACTGTAGGGTTTGTTGGGCAGCCTTGTGCCAGGAGAAACAGCGCGCTCGCTTGCGACCCTGTTCAGCCATTTCGATCCGCAAGTCGGGATCGCACCAGATCCTTTGCATCGATTGCGCGATGGACGCCGGATCTTCGGGATCGAACAGCAATCCGCAGCCGTCAAGCACTTCCGGCAGACTTGTGGTTCCCGACGCCAGCACTGGCAATCCGCAAGCCATCGCTTCCACCAGTTGCAGTCCGAACCCTTCGTAGCGGGAAGGATGAACCAACGCCAGCGCTCCCTGGTAGACGGCAGGCAGATCTGGATCGGCAATCGCGTCGGGGCAAAGAACTCGTTCTCGCAGACCAAGCGCACCGATTCCGTCCGCGATGACGGTGAAATCCCATTTGTGTTCACCGGCCAGAACCAGCACTGGGCTGTCTCTCGGCAGCTGCGCAAAGGCTTCCACCAGAGCGGCAACGTTCTTCCGTTTGTCGAAGCCGCCTAGAAACAGAAAATATTGCGACGGCAGGCGATATTTGTTTCGGACCAGCGCAATCTGCTCTGCCGGCAACTTCTCATGAAAGCGCGGACTGGCGGCGTTGTGAATCACTACCACACGGTCTGCGGATAAACTGTGGAACCGGCAAAGGTCCTGCTTCGAGAAATGGGAAACAGTGATGTACTTATCGGCACTGCGCCGGGAAGCGAAATCCGCATATTTCTTCCGCCAGCGGCCGCGCCAATGCTCGCCCACACAATATTCCGGCAGACGGTCGATAATATCGTGGCAAGTGACGACGTACTTGCACCTGCGACGGTAGGGCAACCCACGGTTCGCGGTGGCGTGAAAAACATCGATCCGACTCTGGCGTAATTGTTTCGGCAGTTCGACCTGCTCCCACAAAATTTCTCTTCGCGCCGAAAAGACCACAGGCTCGATTTTCAACTCCGCGAGAAATTCTGCAGCAATGGGCCCCGGCGAAAACGAATGCAAGTCAATGTGATCTCCCCCTATTTCCTTCATCGCGCGGAACAATTCCACGGTGTATCGGGCGAAGCCACGCATCTCATACTGCATCAAGATGCGGCCGTCCAAACCGATGCGAATTGGCTTTTCCGCGCTTACATCGCTCATCAAGAAACGCCTACTGCGAGGGAGCTCTCATTTCTAATTCTTGCAGGCTCGCTTCCACTCTGGCAACGTCGTTGGCATATCGATTGGGGTCATGTTGGTACAACTCCTGGAACAGGTTCAGGTCCTCCTGGAAGTGAACCCGGGATGCTTCGATCCGGTTCTGGCTTTCATCCACCAGCGCAAGATTATTGAGCGTCGCTGCCACATACGGCAGGTAGGTGTCTGGATCCCGCTGCTCCAGTTGAAGATAAAGTTTCAAGGCTGCTTCATAGTGCCGGCGCGCGTCGTTGGTTCGGTTCTGGACCGCATCCAGAATTCCCAAATCGTTTAGAGTCGTCGCCAGATAGGGTTGGTACGCATCCGGGTCCTGCTGCGCCAATTGACTGCGAATTGCCAACGCCTCTTCATAGTGTTGGCGGGCCTGTTCCAACTGCTTTTGCTCCCGCTCGACGAATCCTAAATTGTTCAGCGTCGCCGCCACTTTAGGCAGGAATGCATCCGGATTTCGCTCCGCCAGTTGACGGTAAGTCTTCAGGGCGCTCTCGAAGTGTTGATCGGCTTCTGCCAACTGCCCATTGTCCTTTTCCAAGGAGCCCAAATTGTTCAGCGTTACCGCCAGATCGGGTGGGAAAGGTTCCAGGTTCTGCTGCGCCAGTTGACGGTGAATTCTCAAGGCTTCTTCATAGTGCTGGCGGGCATCCTCCGGCCGGTTCTCCAGTCGATCCAGATTACCCAGATTGTTCAACGTTGTGGCCATATCCGGCAGGTAAACAGCCGGATTTTGCTGCGCCAGACGGCTTCGCATCTCTAGCGCTCGCTGGAAGTGCCGGCGCGCCGCTTCCATCCGCTTCTGCGCAGTATCCAGGTTTTCCTGATCATTTGGCGCAATGGTTAGGCCAGGGTCCAACAGAGCCGAACCCATAGCGTCATGGGCAAACGGATTTTCCGCAACCGCCAGCGTATGCGACCACAAATCGTAATCGCTATCCCAATAGCTTATCTGGCGGTGAGTTACCGCGCCGAGCGCTAGCAATACGCACAATGCCGGAACTACTCGCCAGGCGGGACCAACGTCTTTTGCCTCTGCCAGATCGGCCAAACCGAACGCCACCATGAGGAAGATTCCGATCAGTGGAAGATAGGCGTAGCGATCAGCCATGGCGCCTTCCCCCACCTGCACCAAGCCGATGACGGGAACGAGCGTACCCAGAAACCAGAACCATCCCACCGGCAGGTATCGCTTACTGCGAAAGATAACCACGAGCGCGGTTACACTGATCAAAATCAACGCGGATAGAATCCATTGCCATGCCGGCAGCACCGTGGCGGGATGGGGATAGAGCGCAAGTTGCGACGGCCAGAACGCTTTCCACAGATACAACCCATAGGCCACGATGGCATTCTCGATCCGAATGCTGAGCGGGAACTGAATTAAGCTCCGCACCGCATATCCAGCCCGCTGCGCCTTGAGGGTGATCCATGCACTTGCAGCCGACAGAAATAGTAACGGGATTTTCTCCAGCACCAGCCTCGATACCGCCCACTGCGGCCCCACCATCATCGAAGGCGGACCGCCGGCAGCTCTGCTAAGCGGCCAATAATCCAGCAGCAACAGGACAAAGGGCAAGGTAATGACCATCGGCTTGGCCATCAGCCCCAGGGCAAACAGCATGGCCACTAGCAGATATCGCCGCGCAGCCGGCCTTTGCGCGTACCACGCATAGGCGGCGATGGCCGATAAGAAGAAGAATGTGCTTAGCACATTCTTACGCTCCGCCACCCACGCCACCGACTCGACATTCATCGGATGCAAGGCGAACAATGCCGCCACCAGCAGGCTTGGTCCCGCCCGCTTCGTCATCCACGCCAGCAGCAAAAACAGCAACACTGCATTGCCAGCATGGATCAGCACACTATCGAAATGATGACCCGCGGCGTTCAAGCCAAAAAGCTGGTAGTCCAGAGCGTGCGAAAGCCAGGTGAGGGGATGCCAATTGGCGGCAGCGGTCGAGGTGAACGCCCATTTGACGGTGCTCCAGCTCAGGCCGCGGTGGATATGGGGATTTGCCGTAACGTAATCTGCATCGTCCAGGACGATGAATGAGTGGCTAATTGCCCCACCGTAGAGCGCGATGACCACCGTTGCCAGCAAGAGGCATAGGGCGGTATTCAGCTTCTTGCCGGTGAAGAATGGCCCTGCTTTTGGAAGTTCCTTTGAGTTCGGCCGCTTGCTACGGGTTCTCGAGGGGGGCTTGGCGCGGCTCATTTTGTCCATCCGATTGTACACAGCGCGCGAAACACGCCCTGCACCGTTAGCTAGGTGCTTGAATCGAGCTGCCAACTAGCACGCTGCATGCAACCGCGTCTTCCCTGCCGCCGCAGTGCCACGAGGCGGTGCCCTGCCATCGGCCAGCTGCCTCAATCTATCTGAAAATTAAGGGGTATCTGAAAACTGCACTTTTCAGGCGCTACCCAGTTAGAACACAACGATAGGACTTGTAACACGATGTTAAACTTTCCGGGGTCCGATGTTACCGCTTCTGGCCATAGGAGCGCTCATTCTTGTTTAAGACAGTATTCGCTTTCAATCTTGGCTCAAGTTCGGGAAGTCCGGTTCTCCAAGTTTTACTCAGCGGGATCGGCACTGCTTGCCGTTATGCAGCTCTGCCAGTAGCGACTTCGTTTTTCCTAAAGCCTTTAGTCGCGATGTCGCGCGGCGTTGTTCCCGCCTTCCGCCTTTCTCCTCATCCGTCGAAAGCTCCAGCCCATTCCTCCCATCCGTGCCGCGCCGGCGCCCAGTCGGCAGCCTTGGGAGCGATCCTGCTCTTGATTGCGACCGGCTGCGGTGGCGGAAAGAGTGTACCTGCTCCGGTACAGGAGGGAAATCAGGGCGGTCCTCCCGCGTCGTTTACGCCTACCGCGGTGACAACCTATCACAACGACAACGCCAGAAGCGGAGCCAACCTGACCGAAACCTGGCTGACCCCGTCGAATGTCAGCGTTGCCACCTTCGGAAGACGGGCTGCGATTCCGGTTGCGGGCGCCGTCTTTGCACAGCCGCTGTATGTCCCCGGCGTTGCGACGGCGCAGGGATCGCACAACTTACTTATCGTCGCCACCGAGCATGACCAGGTCTATGCCATTGACGCCGATACCCATCTGATCGTGTGGCACCAGGATTTTCTTGGATCGTCCGGAACCGTCACCACGCTTCTCCCTTCCGATCTTCTCAATTGCTCGGCTATCAGTCCGGAGGTCGGCATCACCGGTACTCCTGTGATCGATACCACTACTTCGACGATCTACCTGGTGGTTCGCACCAAAGAAACCCAGAGTGGCCAGCCGGTTTTCTATCAGCGACTCCATGCTCTCGATCTCACTACCGGACAAGACAAGCTGACGCCCACGGTCATCACGACTCCACCAGACCCGAGTGGCGAGTTTGGAGCGGCCCAGTTCGATCCTCTGCTCAACAATCAACGCTCGGCGCTGCTGCTGTCGAATGGACAGATCTATGTGGCCTGGGCATCGCATTGCGATTTCGGCAATTATCAAGGCTGGGTCATGGCCTTCGATGCGACTTCACTCCAGCTGACCAGCGCCTGGACGCCGGCGCCATCCGGTACTTTCGGTGGCATATGGATGGCCGGCTCAGGACCTGCCAGCGATGCAACCGGCGATGTCTACCTGGCGGTAGGCAACGGCGCAAGCGATGTCATGACCGGGGGATCGAACTATGGGGACTCGGTAGTGCGGCTGCATAATTCCACCAACCAGCTTACGGCTATCGACTACTTCATACCTTTCGATTGGCAGACTCTGTTCAACGACGATCTCGATCTTGGCTCCGGAGGGCCGATTCTTCTGCCTGACCAAACCGGAGCCACCCACCCTCATTTGCTACCCGTAGCCGGCAAAGATGGAACCGTGTACTTGCTGGACCGTGACAACCTGGGAAAGTCGCAACCAGGCAATGACGGACAAGTCGTCCAGAGCTTCAAAAGCGGTGCTCAGGGCAACTTCTCTACCCCCGCATTCTGGAACAATACCTTGTATTTTGGTTGGCTGTCGGGTCCAATCGAGGCCTTTCGCTACACCCCAGCCACTCAGCAGATCGATACTACCCCTATATCTACGACCGGAGCTTGGGACCTTGGCTATCCCGGAGCTTCCCCATCGGTTTCGGCCAATGGAACTGCCGGCGGCATCGTCTGGGTACTTCGGAATAACGGCACGGACGCCGACCTCCGGGCTTATGATGCCACCAACCTACGCAGCGAACTCTACGACTCCGAACTATCTCCGGAGAGGGACATGGCCGGGCCGTCCGTTACCTTTGGCGTTCCGACCGTCGCAGACGGATGGGTTTTCGTGGGCGCTCATGACGAAGTAGACATCTATGGGCTATTGTCGAGATAAGTCACTACAGCGGTTTCACAGTTAGTGTGGTCCTTCGGGCGCTTGAAAGGGCACGGCTTCAGCCGTGTCGTACGCGGCATTCACGCTGTCGGGCTTTAGCCCCTGAGGAAACTCGGTCTACACCTTCTCTGAAAATGCCCTAGACCTACGAATTCGCGATAAAGCCTTCCACCCATTTTTTAGGGCCCATGACAGATGAGAGGCGGATAGGCGAAATTCCCCTCCGCTCAGGCCTAGAGGTACAACGTTGGGCGTAATGGAATCAATGCGGGAATGGCAACCAGGCAAGGTTGTCATCAGGCGGTGGCAACTGGAGCAGCGGCTTTCAGCCAGCTTTCCAACTGCTGATGGTCGACGACGCCCGCCTGCTGAACCACCGGCTTGCCGGCATAAAATACGGCGAAGTAAGGGATGCCACGAATGTTGAACCGCGCCGCCAGCTCAGGATAACGCTCGGTATCGACTTTCAAAACTACGGCCTTACCTGCCATATCTGCCGCGGCCCGCGCGACTTCTGGAGCTGCCATTCGGCAAGGTCCGCACCAGGCCGCCCAAAAGTCAACCAGCACCGGCACCCGGGCCTCGCGTACAACCTCGTCGAAGAGCTGAGGGTCGGCCTCCAGCGGCTCATTGACCGGCGGCAACGGGGCCTTACAGGCTCCGCATCGCCCTGTGTCCGCCAGGTGAGCCGCCGGAATTCGGTTCTGACGACCGCAATTCTTACAGCTTCGAATTACTGGCATACGATCTCTCCCTCGCTTCTTCGCTCGCCAGGACTTGCCCAGCTTTGATACCTATTAAATGCGTTCGCCACGGAAAGGTTGCAGGGTTTGGGCGGGCGACCTTGAATGTTCCAAATTGCCCCTGCCCTGCGACAAAAAGAAGAAGTGGCTGAGAATTTCCCAGCCACCTCGTTTTCCATCCGGTTTTGCTTACTTCGACGGCGCAAGGATCGCATCGAGGCGATCCGGCATTGTCGCCACTCTTTCCAGGTGCGGGTAGCGCAGTCCGCCGTGGTAATCCAGGCTGACTGTGACGAACTGGTCTTCACGCTTCAGCAGCAGCTTGATCGGCTCTTTATTATTCTTCTCCGCGGCGAGGATGGCTTCATGCAGATTCGCCACACTGAATTTCTCGTCATTCACGGCCTCCAGTTGCATATCCGGAGTGATGCCAGCCTTGAATGCCAGACTATCCCACACCACCGTTCCGAGGTTGCCGTCTGGGGTCACAGAAAATCCGAGTGAGGTAGCAAAGCTGACTCCGTGAGATGGGTCCTGGTGTTTCATCCAATCCGGCTCGTCGTCGTTATAGACCAGACGGTAGCCGCCGTTGGTAATCCCATTCTCCGGAACCTGTGGAGCGAGGTCGTAAACCCGCGCGCGCAGGAATCCCGCCCAGTCGTATGGTTGCACGGTATTCAGCGCCGCAACGATATCGTCAAGGGTGTAAGTTTTGGTGATGTAGCTACCATTGTCCATCCCGTAAAAGAGCTTCGCGAAATCGTCGAGAGACTTCTTTCCCCCGCTGAGCTCTCGAATCTTCGTGTCAGCATCGAGCCAGATAAGATCCGATTCCGGGTAATAGTCATACGAACGCTGCCAGCTTGGCCAAGTCTCCGGGGAGGCTCCGTGCGAAGAAATGATGGGCTGATTGGTGGTATCCACCAGGGGACGCCAGGTGCGTCCCGGGCTGATCTCGAAGCCGGCCGCGGTCTGCGCGATCAGGTCGCGTGCCTGTTCGAGGGTACGCAATCCGGAACGCGCGGTCAGCACATTGCCGTAATAGTCGGTCAAACCCTCATAAACCCATAACAGGTCGTTCTGCATCGGCACGTTGAAGTTGGGTGTCCATAGATCGGCAGGCCGGCGAAACTTGCCGTTCCAGGAATGCGTGTATTCATGGGGCAGCAAAGCGCGACCGCCAACCCCTGCCATCCAGTCGGTGAAGTAGTTGGCCCGGGCGCCGTCTTCACTGGACTGATGATGTTCCAAGCCTTTGCCGCTCACTGTGTCGCTCAGCGAAAAAAGAAAGTCATAGTGACTATAGTGATGGGAAGCGAATAGCTTCTGCGCCTCGATCACCAGGTTCTTGTGGTACTGCAGTTCTTCCGGCGTGATCGCGAGGTCGGCAGGCTTGTCACCGAAGACGTCCAGGAACACCTGGTTGTCAGGACCGCTGGACACGTCCACGCGCTTGTAGTTGACCCCGGCATAGACGGGCGAGTCAACCAGCGTGTTCAGCGTAGTCTCTTTGAACTGAACCGAGTTTCCATCCTGCGATTTCACCTCCAGCGCGGTAGCAAATTTCCAGCCCTCGGGCAACTTGAGCACCGCAGAAAATTCGATGTCCCGCGAGAAGTGTCCTGCTGGATATAGAAGCGTTGTATTCCAGCAAAGATCGGCGAAGTTAGACGAGATCCGCCCCTGTTGTGGCTTTTGCGGACCGAGATACTGAAAGTTCACGTCCAGCGTCTTCACATCCTGCGGCACATCAAGGTGGAAGGCGTAAACATTCACCCGATCCCGAACCCAGTCGACACGTTTGCCGTTCGCCGTCACCACCAGCCCTGCCAGGTTGACCAGCGGGTTCGACGGGGAGTGCGTTCCCGGAAGCCACTCCGGATAAAGCAGAGTAATCTCACCGCTAGTTACCGGGATCGTCTCATGCACATTCAGTACGCGATCGTTGATGTTAGTGAGATCGACCTGCAGAGAAATCGTACCGGGATATGGGGTGTCTGCCGGCGCGATAACGGGCGGCGGCAGCGGGACGGGTTGTGGGCCCGCTGAATTCTGCGCGTACGCCGCAGTGGTTGGAATAAGGCATATGGCTGCGAAAAGCGCCGTAGCGCCTAGACGACATAAGAGCGAATGTTTCACACCGATCTCCAAAACTCCTGACCCACTTTATACTTTTCTGAAAAAGAATTCTCAGGCTCCTGCTGCCGGCACGTCAGGTTACGCGCCAACCGGCCGGAACAGCCGAAGTTTCTACTGGCGTTAGTCTGCTTTCAATCAATCGCTGGCCAGGTCGGTAGACCTCGTTCCTCACGTTCGATTTGCCATTCTCATCGGCTGATTTTGGGATAGAAGGCGCGGATGAGAACAATGCGCCGAGTCCCTCGGTCAAGGTGGGGTGAGTGAGAATGGCATTCCGCAGCGCGGTATAGGGCAGCCCTGCGATCATGGCGATCTGAACGGCAGACATGATTTCTCCGCCGCCAACCCCGAAAGCGGTGAAGCCCAGGATGCGATCGACTATGGCTACCCGCAGTCCCTGCTTAGCGAACGTCCAGGCCGCGATTGTCGATCCCGTGCCGCCGCCGAGGATCACAAGATCAAACTCTTCCAGACCGGTCTTCTTCAGGGGCTGGGCTGATGAAGTGTTTCCCACGGTGTTCATGCGACATTTCCTTTCTGAGCGAATGGCTCACTCTTGATTTGCATTGATGTAACGAGATCTGTCACCGAGGCACATTTTGATATCTCCTCCAGGTTCAAAAATCCTGAGCCGGTGCGGTTCGATATCCGTGGCGGAAAATGCAGCGCTTGTTGTTCGCATGGTGCAGCTTTGCGCAATAGGGCATGACACCCCCGCGAGCTCGCAGAAAGACCTCAGCGGCGGCCAGCATGCCCAAGGTTGGCGCAATGAAATAAATCCAGAGTGCGTGCCAGTAACTGGCGTGAAGTGCTGAACCCAAGGTTCGTGCGGGATTCGTGCTCATTCCAGACAGCGGCGTTTCGAACGTTATGTAGATCGCAATCAGTGCACCGGCGAAATACGGAGTGTAGGGGGCAGCCTTTCACGATTGGTTATGACCAGGATGGTGGCCATCAGAACAAACGAGATTGCCAATTCCGCGACAAAAGCGACAGCGCTGCCATAGGCGCCCGGAGCTGTCACGGCGTAGCGCACGGCGCCGTTGCCCGGCGCGCCTCGCAGCAGGTATCCGGCAACGGCCACACCGCCAATCGCGCCGACGCATTGTGCGACGGCGTAAAACACGGCATCCCAAAACTCCACATTCCCCAGCCGATAAAAAGCGAAGGTTATCGCCGGATTGAAATGTCCTCCCGACTGTTTGCCCCAGGGGGTCATGACAATTGCGACCACGGTGGCGCCCATCGCCAACCCCATCACAGCGCGACGAGACAGGCCGTCGGCAAGGATGTGCCGGAGCGGCGAGGCCGGATGCTGTAACAGGGTGGCAAATGTGCAGGCAGAGAACATGTACAGACCGAGCTCGGCGGCTTCCATCAGATGCTCGGGCCAGTGGAGACGTAAGCTGTCCATTGCGCTCAATGTGTTACGCCCGCGCAATGATCTTCGCCCGCGCCTCATGCACACGTTGCTCATCGTTCCGCTCTTGGCCGTCGCGCTCACGGTTCATTAGATTGGCGTCGGTACCTTTTTGTTACCAACGAACATTGAAGAAATCGTGAGCAGCTTTCGGTTACGGATAGGAAGAAGAGCGGGTCCGCATGGTGTGAACATGGAATCAGAGTTTCGTTCTTCTTCCAGCTTTGAGATTGCGCTTCTGCGATGAAGAACGCGGTTTCGCCTTGGCCATGACGAACTTGTAGGCCATGCCCAGTAGGTCCCGCAACATATCGCGATTGACCCGAGAGAGGCGAACCAGAACCGTGTCGTAGCCGATGTAGTGATCGGTTACGTAGTAAACCTCGGGAGCCTCGGCGAGCAGCCCGGCCCGATCATCGGAACCCACACGCACGGCCAGCGAAGCGGGTTCGGCCGAGCGATGCGATGGAATGCAGGCCAGCAGTTTTCCGTGGAGCTTAAGGGCCGGCGCTCCATACGCTGTGCTTTCCTCCACCTCGGGAAAGGCACGTGCGATATCGCGCACCGTGTCAAAGCCGATTGTGCTTCTGGGCATTGCTCACCGCCTCAAACCCACAATTCTAATTCGGCTTCGCATGGGCTTGAATATGCCACCCGTCTTCCTCGGTCAGCCGAGAGCTTACTCTACTCGAACTGCAGCATTACAATTTCAGGATTCGATCCCAGCCGCAGCGGTGGTCCCCAGGTTCCCGCTCCACTCGAAGTGAAAACCTGCATCTTTCCGATCCGGCTTAAGCCATACACGAACTGCCGATAAATCCGGCGCGCCATCCAACTCCAAGGTATGAACTGCCCTAGGTGCGTGTGCCCGGAGAGCTGCAAAGAGACCCCGGCGGCCTCCGCGATCTCCGGATAGTCAGGCGCATGCGTTAACAGAATGCTTGCGCGGTCGCGATCCAGGCGAATGCCTTGGAGCACCGACGCGAGGTGATCATCGCGTGTCGCGTTTCGGTACGGAACCCCGATAATCTGCAAACCGTCCACTTCCACCTTTTCATTGCTGAGCACACGGACGCCGGCCGCCGCAATGGCATGCAGGTATTTGCTGTCGTCCCCAAACTGCTCATGGTTTCCGGCAACGAAGTACACGCCATGTGGCGCCATCAGCTCGTTCAGTGGCTCGGCGGCGCGCCCCGCGTCGATAGCCGTTCCGTCGTACAAATCGCCCGCAATAAAAATCGCGTCTGGCTCTTCCTTCAGAATCTTCGCCACCATGCGTCGCAGAAAACCGCCGTTTCGCACATGTCCCAGGTGGACATCGCTGATCAGGGCCGCTCTTCGCCCGCGCCAGGCTGCCGGCAAGTTGGCCAGCCGCACCGTGGTGCGCGTGATTCGCGTCCAGCTGGCATTGAAAACTCCATAGAATCCTGTCACTACCGCAGCGCCGAACAGTAGCTCCACAGTCCGATGAAAGTTCAAGTTCAGCCCAGCCAGCCGCGCAAGTCCGAAAACGATCCAGGAGAAAACCGCCGCGGGAAAAAGAAAAGTCAGCAGACCCACCCAAACCGCGGCAGCCCTGTAAAACGCGCGCAGGACGGCATTGGTATAGCGAAAGGCGAGTAGCGACGCGACAACAAAGCTCACCGATAAAAAGCCGAGGACGAGTTGGATCCACAGCGCTCCATGGCTACGGTTTCCTGCGGGCGAAAATGCCCAGGTCTCGTAGAGGAAAAAATGCGTCAGGAAAAGCACGAATTGAATGATTGCAATGAAACCGATGAAACGTTTTGCCCGCATGGTTAGTTAGATTCCTCAACCCTCGGTTTGCATTTCTTTTCGGGTATACCAAATAGTCGATCTTGGTATACTTAGTCTAGTTGGATGGGGCGTCCATGAAAAGGGTTCCCAAAAAAAATGCGGGACTCGGGGATTGTGCTTCCCCCAAGCCATCTGCCATCGTGCTGGCCGGACTACAGCTGTTTACCCGGTACGGATATCGCAAGACTTCCATAGATGATATTGCCCAGGCGGCGCAGGTGGCCAAGCGCACGGTCTACCTGCACTTTGCGAACAAGGCAGCAGTCTTTCTGGCAATTCTGGAATATCTCGCCGGTCAGGTGAGACAACGGTGCGCTGCTGCCGAACTCGCAGTTGGCACGCCAGTGGACCGGCTAACTGAGTTGCTGGATGCTTACTTTGGAATGGCGTTTGACCTGTTCAGCAAGTCCGAGCACCTTCCAGAACTGGAGGAAACCTTCTCCAAGTTGGCGCGGACGAAGATTGGTGCACTCCATGCGGAATACCGTGAGCGGCTCGCGAGGTTCTTGCGCTGCCTGCAGAAAGCGGGTGAGGTCGGGGGACCTCCGCAGGGTCTCACAGTGGAGCAGGTCGTTCACATCCTGGTCCGGTCGGCCGAGGCGGCCAAACACGGTGCAAAAGTACAGGGCGATCGAAAAGCGCTGGAGCGGCAGTTGCGGGAGTTAGCGCTGCTTGCCATAGCCGCGATGAAGTAGTAATTGAACGCAAAAGTTTGACGCCAAGGAACTTGAGCTGATCTCATTCGGGAGCGGCCTTTGCCCTGGTCGGTTCGCTAACATTTTTCTGCGCTGATTTGCCCTGAGGATGACACCTTTTGCAGGCCTCCTGTTACCAAACGGGGGCCATAGACAACGGCGCTCCAATAGACTTCAGCCCAGTCGCGCAGAGAAAGAGGCCAGCCCAGGCTAGTTGGATCCTCCAGCCATTTTTGCAGCAGAGACTGCATCAACACGAATTCCATGCTGGCGGTCGACCCCGCAATATCGTGCAGAATGCCATCGAGAGTGAACAAGACTTTACGCAGCATCACCAAATGGCTCGGTAGGCGGACTCCTTGCCACGCGATTCGTTCCAGCAGGTCCACCACATCCGCCGCCCGCGGTATCCAAAGCAGCGGTTTTGCCTGAAAGAACTCCGTGACCTGCTCCCGGATTATCCGGGTCTGCCGGGAGCTGCCGTTTCTCCCTCGTACACTCATGGCCTCGATGACTTTGCAAACCGCATTTGCATCGCGCAAAAGAGCCATCAGGAACAGCATCGCAAACTGCCGTCGTTGCTCCTCGGTTACATGGCTTGTCAGGGCCCAATCGAGCAGGGTGAGAATCCCGGTGCGCTTGTCATAGAGCAGGTTGCCGGCATGCGGATCAGCATGAAACATGGTGTTTCTGCCCGGCGCAAGCAGGGGAACGGCAACCACCGCCTCGATGAGCCGCCCGGCGATACGCTGGCGGCGCCAGTGCGGAAGCCCGGCGACCGCAGTCGTGATTTTCTGGCCATATTCCTCGCTCAGGGCCGTTATGGTGGACGTGCACAATGGACGGATGACCTGGGGGATGTGAATTGATTTCGCCGAACCGTACAGGCGAGACGCCTTGCGTAAATTTGCCTGCTCACGCCCGAATTCGACTTCGTGCTTCAGCAAACGGCGAACGTCGTTGAAGGTTTCGGGGAGGGTATGCTCAGCAAAGCCATACTCCTGGTGCTTCGATCCCAGATGCGCCGCCAGCCGGGCAAGCAAATCCATGTCTTCGGCAAAATAAGCGGCGACATGAGGTTTCATGACCTTGAAAACCCCATGTTCTCGCTGCCGCCGTTGCGGGTCGTACCAGGTAAAGCGCATCACTGCGCTGACGGTGGCTTCGCAAAATATCTTGGACTCGATCTTGACCGCGTACTGTTCCAAACGCGGCCACAGGTTCTCCACGATAATGCTGCGGATTTCCTCCGCCGTCACATCGCTGATGCCGTTCTCCAGTTGGGTGAGTTCGCGGCGGACGGAAGGATGCAGGTGACGATTCCGAGCGATCACTTGCCCCAGCTTTTGCAGCCCGGGCACTTTCGCGATCAGGCGTAGCAGGCGCTTCTCGGGAGGTGTATCCCATGGAAGCTCGATCTGTTCCACCAGCTTAGGGGCAAGGCGAGCAGTAGACAGATGCGAGCCAAAATAAATCATGGCGTCGCGAACCAGCGGCCGCCATTCGGCATACACTTGCGGAACCAGGCGCTTAACCGACAGCGCCTCACTGATCCACCGGGCCGCCTCCTGCCGAAACTCGCTGCCGGCAGGACTCTGCAGTATGGCTGTAAGCACATTCGTCCGCTCAGCACCAGGCATCTGCAGGAGCAGTGCTACTCGCGGATCACTCCGTGACAGTTGGGTAAGATGATCGGGCAAAGAAGAACTTCCCGGTTGCTTATCGGCATCATCGGTCACGCCGGTAGATGCGGGCTTCATTGCTAATAGGGTCTCGCATCGCCAAGGCGTTTGTCAGTGATGAGGAATGAGAAATTGGGCCAGAGATAGTTCATGAGCCGCCAAAATCGGGTACAGCTTCGGTGACCTTATCCTTTATGGCATTCTTTGGCGACTCTGCACCGAGGCACCAGGAACCAGATTTGGCAGCCTCCTGATCACATCCGATCGAGTTTAGTGGGAGCTACAATGACTTGTGCGAAAAGTCATTGTCGTCGTAATTGTGCTCGTTGTCTTGGTGCCGATTGCGGTCGTATTATTGCGATCGGCGACGCCCGTTATTGACCTTCCATCCTCCGTCACCACTTTGGGCCAAGCTACCCCCGTTACCGTCCACATACGCGATCCGCATGGTGTCCGCAGGCTGGTAGCTCTTGTCGAACAGAACGGCACCCAGTACCAGGTCTTCGACACCACGCAGCCTTCCAACCTGACGGACACCACAACCAGCTTTACCGCAGGTCTGAAGACGACGCCACAGCTACAGGAGGGCAAGGCGAAGTTGATCCTGGAAGCTACCTCGAACGATCTGCTGCGCAAGACAGCCCGCCTGGAACGTGACGTAACGGTGGTAACGCATCCCCCCAGCGTGAGCGTTGATTCAGAGCAGCACTATCTGTACCTGGGCATGGCCGATCTGGCGACGTTCAATGTCTCCGGAAGCTGGACCGAAGCGGGGGTGCGGGTTGGCAATCAAACATTTCGTGCCTGGCCTATGCCAGGCGGCAAGCCCGGTCTGTTTTCGCTATTTGCTTTTGCCTGGAATATGCCTCCCAATACCGTCCCGCTGGTCTATGCCTCCAATGGCACCGGAAACGACGTGACCAGTCCGCTGGTTGTCGTGTTTCCAAAGAAAGAGCAGCCGAAGTATACGACGCATGACTTGCAGGTGAGTGACGCGTTCCTGCAGAAAGTGATTAACGAGCTTGATCCCAATGGCTCGGGCGATCCAGTCGCGCGTTTTGTGAAGATCAATAGTGAAATGCGGCGTGCTAACAACCAAACACTTTCCGACCTGCGCTTGAAGACGGCTGACAAATTCCTGTGGTCTCAGCCCTTCATGAGGCAGCCTCATTCCCAGGCGGAGTCAAATTTCGCCGATGTGCGGAATTACATTTATCACGGCAAGAAGATCGATCAGCAGGTTCACTTGGGATACGATTTGGCGGTCACGCAGCATGTTGGCGTAGAAGCCTCCAACGATGGCAAAGTCGTCTATGCGGCTCCGCTGGGCATCTACGGCAACTGCATCGTGGTCGACCACGGTTACGGACTGCAGACGATCTACGGCCACCTCAGCAGAATTGATGTGCACGAAGGCGACATGGTCAAACGAGGTCAGGTCATGGGTCTGAGCGGCATGACCGGCATGGCCGGAGGCGACCACATTCACTTCGCCATGCAACTTGATGGCGTGCAGATTGACCCGAAGGAATGGTGGGACAGCCATTGGATCAAAGATCACATCGCAAAACGAGTAGCCCTTCCCGGCTTCGACAAGTGATGGCCGGCCACGTATCAAACCCGATGAACAACTCGGCTGACCTAACCATGGAGATCCAAACCTGAGGCAGTATGAACGCCATATCTAAGAGCACGGTTCATCGCTGTTCCTGGGCGGAAGGCGATCCACTGCTCCGCGCCTATCATGATGAAGAGTGGGGCGTGCCGGAGTATGACAGCCGCGCGCTTTGGGAAAAGCTGATGCTCGATGGCTTTCAGGCCGGTCTGTCCTGGAGCATCATTTTGCGTAAACGCGATGCCTTTCGAGCTGCGTTCAACAACTTCGATCCGGAGACAGTCGCGCGCTTCGGCAAGGCCGACATCGCTCGCCTGCTGAACGACCCTGGCATCGTTCGCTCGCGCGCTAAGATTGAGGCCACCATTGGGGGCGCTCGAGCCTACCTCGCATTGCGAGCGGAGGGCCATGACTTTTCGACTTTCATTTGGAACATGGCGGGCGGAAGGCCGCTTCAAAATCACGGTCCCCGGCCGGTCAAGACTCCGCTCTCGGAGGAGATATCCAAGATTCTGAAGAAACGAGGCTTCAAATTCGTGGGCCCGGTAATCGTCTATGCCTGGATGCAGGCGGTAGGAATCGTAAACGATCACGCGGCTACCTGCTTTCGCCGGAAAGCTGTTCAATCTCGCCAGACTTAAAGAGCTGACGCCCAGTTTCAGCGCAGGACACTTTCTCCTTGACAGCTTAGGAGAGATCGCGCTATCCTCCTAATCTAATTAGGAGGGGTGGTGACCGAGCAAGCTCAACTTCTTCCTGGCACTCTCGATCTTCTCATTCTGAGGGCGGTCTCGCTGGGCCCACTGCACGGCTACGGCATCCTTCTACGCATCGGCCAGATCTCCGGCAATGCCCTGTTGATCGAACAGGGCGCGCTCTATCCCGGCCTGTTTCGTCTCGTGCGTCAGGGACTGCTCAAAGCCAGCTGGGGCACGTCGGACAACAATCGCCGGGCCAAGTTCTACGAACTCACCGCCGCGGGTCGGAAGCGTCTGCGGGAAGAGACCGCCAGCTGGAACCGGCTGGCGACTGCCATTGGTTCTGCCCTGGCTCCGCAACCGGAGGAAGTATGAAACTCCTCGATTCACTACGCTTCCGCATCGCTGCCCTCTTCAGCCGTTCTCAGGTAAATGCCGAGATGGAAGAGGAGCTGCGCTCGCACATCCAGCACCGTTCCGACGATCTGGAACGTACCGGTCTTCCTCGCGCTGAGGCCGAGCGACGCGCGCGTATTGAGTTCGGCGGCCAGGAGAAGTTCAAAGAGGAATGCCACGAGGCGCTAGGCGGTAATTTCTTTGATGGTCTGATGAATGATGTGCGGCTCAGTCTGCGCATGTTGCGCAAGTCTCCGGGCTTCACCATCGCCGCGGTGCTGACGCTGGCTTTGGCGATTGGCGCCAACGCCGTGGTCTTCAGTGTGATGAATGCGCTGATTATCCGGCCGCTGAATGTGCCCCGGCCGCAGAGCCTGTATGCGCTGTGGCGTCCGGCCGTAAGTGACGCGCACCAGTCCTATCCCGACTATCTCGATCTGCGCGATCGTAACCACAGCTTTGAGGATCTGGCAGCTTTCAACATTTCCGCTGCCGGGCTGGACACCGGCAGAGATCCGGCTCCCGTCTGGCTGTATGAGACCAGCGGAAACTATTTCGACGCCTTAGGACTGCAGCCGTATCTTGGGCGCTTTTTTCATCGCTCCGATGAACACGGACCGAACAGCGTGCCGTATATCGTGCTCTCGTACGAGAAGTGGCGAACGCACTTTCAAGCCGACCCGAATGTCGTGGGCCGGGTGGTTCAGCTGAACCGGCATCCCTACACCATCCTCGGCGTAGCGCCGCCGGAGTTCCACGGAACCATGTTGTTTTTCTTTCCCGCACTGTTCGTTCCGATGGTGAACCAGGAGCAGGTCGATGGACAAAACTTCCTGAACCTGCGCGGCAACCGTTGGGTCTTTATGGTGCTGGGACATCTGAAGCCGGGGGTGACACCGGCACAGGCGGGCGCCGATCTGAGCCTGATTGGCTCCTATCTGGAAAAGACCTATCCCAAAGACGACGGCAAGATGACCTTCAGCCTGGTGCGGCCCGGCCTCTATGGCGATTATCTGGGCCGTCCGGTAAAAGAATTCATGACGGCCCTGATGCTGCTGGCGGGATTGATTCTGTTGGCCGCATGCGCCAACCTGGGCAGCCTGTTTGCCGCCCGCGCTGCCGACCGCTCGCGCGAGGTTGCGCTGCGGCTGGCACTGGGATCGACGCGCAAACGCATTCTGCGGCAACTGTTCACCGAGGCTCTGCTGATTTCGCTGATCGGCGGCGCACTCGGACTGATGGGCAGCGTGATGCTGCTGCACGGGCTGAGCGCCTGGCAGCCCATGCCGCGATATCCCATCCATCTGGCGGTAAACCCCGACGCCAATGTTTACGCGGTGGCTTTGCTGTTGACCTTAGCCAGCGGATTCCTGTTTGGCGCGGTTCCGGTGAGGCAGGTTCTGCGCACCAATCCCTACGAGGTCGTGAAGGTGGGATCGACCGGCAGAGTGGGGCGGCGAGTTTCGGTGCGCGATATGTTGCTGGTGGTGCAGATTGCCATCTGCGCCGTGCTGGTCACTTCTTCGATGGTCGCGGTGCGCGGGCTGGTCCGCTCGCTGCACAACGATTTCGGTTTCGCGATGCAAGACACCATGCTGGTCGACACCGACTTGGGTATGGCCGGTTATACCGGCGATCGGGTGCCTCCAATGCAGAAGCGCACGATCGACGCTTTGGCGGCGATTCCCGGCGTGGAGTCGGTGGGATTGGCCGACGGGCTACCGCTGGTCGAGGGCGCGGACGATTCCAGTGTCTTCACCGACAAAACCACGGATCTCAGGCCCACGAATGCTGTCGGGTATGCCAACCTGTTTATCGTCTCTCCCGAATACCTGCACGCGGCGGGCACCAGGCTGCTGGCGGGGAGGATGTTCACCTGGCATGACGACAAAGATTCGCCCCGCGTCGCTATCGTGAATCAGGAGTTTGCGCGCCGGTTGTTGGGCTCGCCGAACGATGCGATCGGGCGGTATTTCAAGCTGCCGGACGGAACGCGCATCCAGGTAGTAGGCATTGCGGAAGACGGGAAATATGGCAGCCTCACCGAAGATCCGCAGATGGCCATGTTTCTTCCCATCCTGCAATCGCCGACCGACAGGACGTGGCTGGTGGTGCACTCCGACCGCGATCCGCAGCAGCTGGGCGCGGCCATCCGGAGCGCGCTGCGTGACCTGGATCCGGGGCTGCCGGTTTCTCTGCAAACGCGCTACCAGGCCATGGACATGGTTTTGTTTGGCCCGCGCATGGCAACGATTTCGCTGGGAGTGCTGGGCGTGATGGGAGCCATGCTGGCGATCACCGGCATCTTCGGGCTGGCGGCGTACTCAATCAGCAAGCGCATGCGGGAGTTGGGCATTCGTATCGCCCTGGGCGCGCGACGTGAGGAAGTGTTACAGACAGCGTTGAGCCGGCCTTTTAAGTTACTAGCTTTCGGTTCAATAGCAGGATTGATTCTGGGAATTCTGGCCAGCCGCGTACTGGCTTTCATCGTGTACCAGGCGACACCCCGCGATCCACTGGTACTGGGCGGCGCCGTTTTGACGATGCTACTCCTGGGTCTGCTGGCCACCTGGATTCCGGCTCTACGCGCGCTGAAGGTTGATCCTCAGCTGCTGCTCCGCGAGGAGTGAAGGACTGGTCCAGCGATTCTGGCTGATTCGTTGACTTGATGTTATGGCTTCAGCGAATTCCATTTGCCTTCACCCTAGATAACGCAATGTAGGGAATTACCGAGCCGACCGCTTTGTCGCCGAGAGCGTCTTCCCGGACACAAGCCGCCCGCGCCACCCTGAAAGTGCGCTTCCCGAATTACTCGATCTGGCCTAGTGTCCTGTCTCGCAAGTTGCTTTAGTATTCTGCAACCTCGCACCTGCGGCATTCGATGATCAGCGCAAATAATCACGCGGCCCGGACTGTCGCAATAGTAAAGACACTTCGGATACGGCACAC
>JBAVSY010000102.1:0-40639 GCA_049695855.1 Candidatus Korobacteraceae bacterium
GATGATGAACAGCTTCAAAATTACCTCCCAACAAAACTCGCCTCTGAACATACCAGCCGCCTCACTCCAGCTGCTGGAATAGCTGTCCGCCACTCAAAGCGCATGCAAGCTCAGCACAGTGTCTTTACTGTTACTCACAGAGATCAAACACCAATCGAGAGGATCGGCAACGGAGTGCACATTGGTCGATACATCATCCCTTCCTCTTCAAAACAACGAATACGCCGTCAACTCGAGGCCCTGAAGATTGACTCGCTGAGCGTTTTTCCGGAACTCGACAATGCTGCACGCCTGGCAAGGAGACCCTACGATGGATGAGTTTTCTCTAGGAAAGTACCCGCAGAGCTCGCTGTTAGTCGTGTACTCCGAACGCGAGGAGATTGAACTCGATCCAGAGTACCAGCGAATCAGCGGGATCTGGACCCGCGAAAAGCGCCAATTACTTATTGACTCGCTTGTCAATGGCTTCGACGTTCCTAAGCTCTACTTCCATGAGTTTGTTCCTTACAAACAGAAGGGTAGCAAAAAGTATCGCTATGCAATCGTTGATGGCAAGCAGCGACTACAAACAATTTGGGACTTTATCAGCGGAAACCTGCCTCTTGCGGAGGACTTTAAGTATTTGCGAGACGATAGCGTCAAAGCCGGAGGTCTAGATTACCCGAGCCTTTCGAAAAAGTACCCACACATCAAGGCGAGATTCGACGGCACTCCAATTGATATCGTCACGATCAGAACAGATGACATCGAATTGATTGAAGACATGTTCTCACGGATGAATGAAGCGGTCCCGCTCAACGCTCCAGAAAAGCGCGGTGCTCTAGGTGGCCCAATGCCCGCAGCGATACGAAAGGTCGCGGGCCATTCGTTCTTTTCAAAGCATGTTCCGTTTGCGGATGCCCGATACCGACATCGTGATCTCGCGGCCAAGTTTCTCTACATTGAGTTCTCGGATGGCATTCCAAACACAAAGAAATCCTACTTAGACGATTTTGTAAAAACCTTCCGGAAGTGGCATAAAGAGGGCGACAAAAGAGCTGTACCTTCAGCAATCGCCGCGCTGGTGAGCAGAGTCGACAAGACGCTAGCCCTCATGAACTCTGTCTTCGTGATCTCTGATAGCTTGTTGCGCCAAGTCGGTATGATTACTCTCTACTTCCACTTGTATCGGCACGTGGTTAATCACCAAGTGGCAAAAGTAGATCGTGAGATGCTCGTTCGCTTTGAACGAGACCGCGAGAAAAATCGGGAGCTCGTTGAAGCCACCGGAGAGGCAGACAAGAGAGTTGATACAGCTCTGCTTGAATTTGACAAACATTCTCAGACGCCCAATGATGCATACGCGATTCGAATCCGATTAAGGATTCTGCTGCGGTACTTGAAAAACAACTTCAAAGTGACGTACGACGAGTCTATCGTCCAGCCCGCCGAGTAGAAGGGCAAGTGAGCCTTTTCACTCACCATTGGGTGGTGTTAAGAGCTGATGTGATCTGCAGATCGCCCACTCGATTCCAGCAGCGAGTGCTGTGCTTAATCGGGAGCACTCTCCTTGATCATTCTTGTTAACCTAGGTAACCACTTACCCGTTGTTGCGGAATGTTCCCAAATCCTCATCGTTCGGATGCCCTGGCGCCGCAGTTGCCAGCGAACCCGCCTATCTCGCCGCCTATTTTCATCTAGCTTAGTCGCCCAAAATTGTCGCCTTGATTGCGGCATATTTCTAGTGCATTTCGGACAGACATGCCAAAAACATCCATCGACAAATACCGCCAACTTCGACCGGAGGAAATAAAAGTCGGGGCACCCTGGAATGCCCTTGGGGTGCTTCACCCATCCCCCGAGATCGAGATCCAAAAGCGCACTCTCAACCGCCATTTCGGTGGATCGATTCCCTCTGCTCCGAACCTTCGACATCAGTTGTGATCGTTCAAGCTTTGTGAGGGGATCCGGGCGTCCTCGGATTATTCTTCCAGCCACTTCACTTCCTCTATGCCCAATTTTGACGCGGCGAGTTCTACCATTTCCCTGGCCTCTGAGTCGTTAAACCTAGCGCGGGCGTTGCAGAGGACGGCGGCATAAGGCCGAATATTCTTGCCGTAAGAACGCTCATAAACAGCCATTAACACGTGCTGCCATCCTTCCGCTCTCCCCCAACAGATCAGCCGCCGATCCCGAAGAAGCCGACCGTGTGGCTTCACGTAGGATTCGACGACCTGAGCCTCAACAGGAATCGACAAAGCCTTGAGCGGTCGTGACGGATCGCTATTTTGCTCACCGTTGTAGCCTTTTAGCAACGTGTCCTTAATGTAAACACGTACATGCATGTGACTCATATAATGTGCTAGCACTGCCCCGATTTCCGCGTCTCTGGTCCAGCGCTCATAGAACTTACTCTTTTGGGAAGTTTTAAGGTTGACCCAGCCAATCTGGTCAGCTTCCTGCCAGAGCTTGACCTTCAGTTGGGATCGAACTTGATCGGGGACGCTCATTGAACTGCCCCCGGCGGCGGAGGCACTGGGAATTCAAATTGAGGCAGTTCAATGATAGGATCATCTTCACGCGAGAACAGGGACGCTTGATCAAGCATCCATTCGCGCAAAAAGTCTCCAGCATTGTGATTTGCAAATTGTACCAAGTGTCCACCTAGACCTAGATGCTCAACCGAATCGGTACGAACCACACTGTCAAGTTCAACCACTTCCGCTATTCGACGTAGATCAGTGACAAAATCCAGCACTACGACCTTGTCTTTCCCCGGGTTGGTTCGCAGGCCACGACCAAGCTGCTGGACAAAGATGCGCCTACTATGGGTAACCCGCATAAAAGCGATCAAATCGACGTCTGGGACATCGACGCCTTCATTGAACAGATCTACCGTCGTCAACAGTTCATAGTCGCCGACCCTGAACCGGGACATCAGCACATCTCGCTCGCGGGCAGACAGTTCGGAAGAGATAGCCTCGGCGCGGAATCCATAGTGACGAAGGATTGCGGCGAACTCCCTAGCATGTCCAATCGTTGGGCTAAATACAACGCCAGCTCGACGTCGCATATCGGTGAATGTCTCGCGAATAATCCGTGCCGCCTTGTCGTCGCGAGTTGGAATAATAGGGCGTTTGTTCAGCTGAGAGATCGAGTAGTTGTTTCGTGAGCTCTCCTGCACGAATTTCCAATCTATGTTATCCGCGAGCAGTTGGTAATCCACTTCAGCCAGAAATCCCTTCGCGAGTCCTTCGGCGATCCCAATACGCAAAAGCGGGGGACCGAGGATCTCGTCTATGTCATACCCATCGCCTCTCCACGGTGTTGCAGTGACTCCCCCCAACATTTCAGGGCGCAGTTCTACAATCGTCTGCTGGAACATTTCCGCCCCAATATGATGCGCTTCATCGACAAGGATCAAGCCAAAGTGAGGTAACGCGTCAGTTCGAGATCGCGCAGTCTGGACAGTGGCAAACGTTATGCCATCCCAGAAGCTCGGTTCTTCTCCATCAGCTAATCTGTGGGTGGGGACCCATTTCGGCAACTGACACCAAAAGCTTCGCTCCAACTGATCAACAAGCTCTTTTGTGTGCGCCAGAACCAACACGCGACCGCCGCTAACGAGGCCGTCCTCCAATAGATCGGAGACGGCATCGGCCATGATGATTGTCTTACCTAGACCAGTTGCTAGCACCAGTTGTGCGCGGCCTGTATCTAACAAGCCCTCTCGAAAGCGCGTTGCCGCATCGTCTTGATATTCACGTAATTGCTTTCTGGCAAGCGGAAAGGCTGGCGTTCGCGCCATTAAGGACAGTAACGTAGCTGGTTGCGCTACATCGATCCGTAATCCACGCCGTTCGTGCATGGCCTTTTCTTCGGCAAAACCGTCACTAATCGGGCGTGAACAAGCTATCATCATCTTGTCCGCCTTATAGAACCGCGCGGCTTCGATAATCTCTGTCAGCGCATCGTGAGGCGGTGGGGACAGGCTTGTGTATTTACATTGCACCACCCACAAGTTCTTATTGAACACGCCCAAGACGTCCCCACCGTGGTCGCCAACGCCACCGACAATCCGGACATCCTCGAATCCATTCGCAAGCAACAGCCGCGCAACATCACGCTCGAATGCTTGCCACGGACCGAGCAGAAGTCTTGACTCATTCAGAAATCCCGACGTACCCATCTTCTAGTTTTCGCCTTCCACTGACATCCCGGCTGCAAGTAAGTCCAGCGCGAGGGCGGCACGGAGCAAACGAGCTCGACTTGCTTGGCTCAGGTCGCTTTGATCCTGATCCGCTAGCCAGACCGCATCTGCGAGCAGACTTGAGTAGTACCGCATTCGCTGAGATTGCGCCTCCTCCGTCGCCGACGCGACGCCAAAATCGAGCGTCGTATACGGGGTGTCCCAGTAGCGCCCATCAAAAAAGAACTCCGGGTGTCGATTGAAAAACTCTAGGAACGTCTTGCGCGTCGCATATTCCAGAAATCTCCCGTCGCTAACCTGTTTTTGCGGATTAGTGACACCGCGAACCGCCATGCGTTTCAAAACCGCTTCCTTCTCCGCGCCGGATAGTTCAGCAAATAGGGCGGTCCCGTCTTCCGGGTTGACCTGACCTACAAGTGCACGACCAATTGATGCCAGCGTCTGCCCCGCATCGGCCGCCAGTTCGCTAACATCGAGCTTCGACGCGCCAGCATATCGTGTGCGAAGAGAAGCGAGAATGCGACCATAATCCGCCTGATAATTTCGCCCGCGAGTGAAATCCATAGCGGCCCAGCTCAGGTGTGCCAAAAGCCCGTCCAGGGGGGTCATAGTCGCGGACTTGAAGACATCATGCTCGAAATTCACAAAGAACTGATGCACCCCCGCATTGTTCACTTTCAGTTTCCAGGGCATGTCGTTCGTTAGCTCAGGGTCATTGACATCAACGGCGAAGGCATCGACTTCCCACTTGAGGTCCGTTACATCGTCCCGATACTCACGTGTAAGGGAAGGGATCGGCATACGTAGCGGTGCCGGAGCGACTTCGGGCTGGGCTACGGCAGTGTCCTCCGTCGGCTGGGCGGCTGGATTTGGCCAGTCGGTGACGGACGGTGCCTCTCCCGCATCCGTGCCACTCGTTTTCCTAAGCAGCTGTTTTTCAAGCTCCTCGATCAGTTTCCACCATTTCTCATCTGACTGATATTCAGGTTCGCCGTCGTAGAACTTCTCGGCCATCTCCAAAGCCCGCTCGTTGTCCTTCACGACCAACAGCCGACTGTAGCCCCCAGCCATGTCTTTGTTCTTGGGATTCGATCGCCGAAAGGCCTGATACAACCTCGACAGAGGAGACACATTTGGAGGAAATCCGCTTTGTGCTGCGACTTCCGGACGGAGCGGTCCACGTCCCCTGACGGCTTGAACCATCTCCTCCCATGCTGGATCAGTTCGGTCGAACTTGTCCTTTGTGTAGTTCACGCGACAGTGGTCAAGATGAATTTCTCCAACGATCCGCCCTCGTTGCCGAGGATCGTCTATTGGATACTCGAGTTCTGTCGCCTCATCGCGGCTCCATGAGAATAGCTCCTTGTTTCCCAACTCGATTTTGCGTCCATGCCGCACAAAATCGACGCCATACTGCGTTTCGCTTAAATAGCGTTGGAGCCCAAGCCAGCCTCTCACAATGCGCTCACGCATAACGACACGCTCGACGCTGCCGCACGCGATGCAGTCTTTTTCGCTGGCGGAAAGCCACTCCCAGCATTTCGTGCAAAAACCGCGAGCGCCCAGCTGCACATTGACTGGCTGGTACGACTCCACGTCTCCCATCCTGCCCGTTTTCACAATCCGGGGCTCGCTCTCAGTGCCCCAAATGCAATGCTGCCTGCTTTTTACCGCGGTGCCGTTCACGCTCAGTCGAAAAGAGATCGGAACACCCTGGGGACGAAGCATCGAACTGTAGGCTTTGGCAAGCTCCTCAATGACTCTGGATCGATTTCCGGCCTTGGCGAACCACTGCCTTTGTTCGGGTTTAAGGCGCTCTATGGTTACTTCTGTCCCGTGTTCCTGGAGATCGAGTTTTGGTCGCGTCAGCATGGGTGTGTTGAAGTGCTTTTGCTGCGTGAGAGCGTCAAAGTCGATCCTAAGTCCATACCACTCAGGATCACCGTCACGGGTCGTCCACACCGTTGTGACCGTACCAAGTCGCGCAGTCGCGATGTTAAATCCCATTCCAAACATTCCCAGGCTCGCACCGGGTTCGTGGCTGGTCCAACCTGCCGTAACCGCAGTTTCGAGTAGGTCGGGTGTCATTCCCAAAGCCGTGTCGACAATTGTGATCCGACCGCCATCTGATGTGGTTGAAGGCAGCGAAACATGCACTTCGGCATTGGTGACTGGACTTCCACTACGCCCGGCGTCCATAAAAGCGTCGACGGAGTTATCAATGAGCTCGGCGATGCAGCGCCATTGAAGTAGGCTGATCTCGCCTAGCATTCGTAGGATGCGGGGGTTTGGAGTGAGATTGAACTGGCGGCTAACTGCCTGAGCGGCTTGCAACATTTATGGCTCCCGTCGGTGAGAATTGCTCGAGAATGAAGAACAGGGGCTTGGCGACCTGCTCTGCCAGGCGGCACGGCACAGCGTTTCCAAGTTGGCGGGTGACGTGAATCCTCGCACCTTTGAACAGGTGCTGGTCGGGAAAGGTCTGGATCCGAGCAGCCTCTCGCAATGTGTAGTACCGCACCGAACCATCGTCGAGGACCACCGTGTTCTCGCCACCGGGTACTCCATGAACTCCAGCTTTGATGGTCTTGGATGGCCAGTCGAGAGAACTTCCTCCATGTCCCGCATACACCCGCGCTCCCGGTATTAGCCAGTGGTTCATCCGTGCTTTTGCCTCCTCTTCTTCAGCGGCGGGTAGGGTCAACAGTGCGTCTCTGACCGTGACCCACGGAATTGCACCGTTCTCCGACTTAGCTATCGCCTCTACTGGTTTGCGCTTGCTAATTCCGTGTCGCTCCCAGTACGCTCCGTCGGACTGGGCGCGAAGAAGAGCTTGTTTGCTGTGAGATGGCGAAGGAAAGCGGTACATGGAAAGGTCTGATCGGGTAGCTACTATGAAAATCCGCTTACGGACTTGCGGCACACCGAAATCCGCTGCTTCAAGTAAACGCCACGTAACCATGTACTCGGGCACATAGCTGCTTGAGCACTGATGCTGACGTATTCGCCTATTGTGGTCTTTCCAGGATTCTTGTTTCCTTGAAGCTAAGGATGGGAATTCTAAGCAGCGAAGAACGTATTCAAAAAATGGCTGGAATTCCTCCCGGAGGAGGCCGCGGACGTTCTCGATCAAAACGGCTTGCGGCCTGAGACCGCGTACAGCACGCAAGACTTCAGGAAACAGGTTTCTACCATCCTCTTGTGCGCGGTGTTTACCTCCTAGGCTGAATGGCTGGCAGGGTGCGCCCGCAGCAAGCAATCGCACATCGGCATGAGCAGTTTCCCAATGAACATCCTCAACTTTGCCCTGGTGAATTGTGGCATCAAGCGTGCCTTTGGTTCCAATATTGTGCTTAAGAGTCTCGCACGCGTAATCATCCTTTTCGTATAAATGCACGTGCGAAAAACGCGCCGCCCTCAGGCCAAGTGCCAGACCACCAGCGCCAGCAAAGAGGTCGAGATCAACGAAAGCACTGTTAGCCATTGCGGCACATACCGTCGCGGTGAGTTTTTCAAAGGAATTCAAGATTCACGTTAAGCCATAATCTCCAAAGGGTCAATAAAATCTGTAACATGCGTGGCGGTTTGTGCTCAGGACCGGTTGACCCGCTCGCTGCATCGCTTGGCAATCGCACGAGCAACTAAACATTCCGGCGAGGCCATGAACCCGACAGGCAGCGACAAACAGAACGTGGTGTGAGTGTCTGGACTACATACCATCGTCGATTCAAGTTCTGCAGCCGCGCTGTCCGAGCCCGTCTCGTCAGGATCGACTGTTCCGCTTCAACCCACCTCGTGGTGCGCCGTCAATATCGCACACGACAGCGCTGACAGCCGCGCCGCTCGGAATTTCTGCCGTTCCGCTATCCACAAAACCAGAATGCACCCGGAGGAAAACCATGTTCACAGAACTGATGCCCTTGCTGCGCAAACGCAGGTTGCTTCTGACCATCTCCCTTGTTGAGGGCGACACGATCAGGGCCACGGTCGTTCCGCAGAAGGCGTCCGACGCTGAAGACAACGCCCTCACCACACCATTGGCAATCACTGGCACAGCCGAGGAACTCGATCGTGACCTTCCTCAGCAGCTGGTGGAATTCACTGGGGCGCACCTGCAATGCCAAACCACGCTGGCCTCTGCCAAAGCCGAAATGGATGCAGCCGCCAAAGCGGCTCGCGAAGAGGCACGGAAGAAAACCTCGAAGCCGTCAAGCGTGAGCAGTCCAACAACTCAATCGACACCAGCGACGACGACCGCCCCACCGGAACGGGAGGCGCCGTCGCTGTTCGCGCCAATGGCGCCAGCGGAGACGACAGCAGCACAAGAGGAGGAGTGTAGGATGCCAAAGTAAGTGACATCACCGGTGATGATTTCAAGGGAAAAACTGCAGTTCAATGCCACAATTCATGACAATTCGTGTCACGATTACCGGCAATATCCAACAGTTTTGCCAGCATTGCTGACATAATCCTACGTAGTTTTTGGCCCTGACCGGAGCCGAGGTCAAGCGTATCGGCTAGGCTCGTCTTGCAATTCTGGCTGCGCAAAGGGATTACTCCCGGGTAGCCCGCCATCCAGGAGTAGCGGGACATGTCGAGCAAAGCTCGTACGGCTGCACCGACTGCAAGAGCAGCGGCTGCAGCGAGCCGCTGCCGCCAGCCTGTCAGCGAAAGCACGTATCCCGAGAGGAGCCCGCTCACTTTCGGTAGGCTTGGGCGATCTGGCCTACGAGCTTGGCCCAGCCCATGTCCATGGCCCCGTAGACTTCGCCGGCCTCCGGTCGCGCATTGTCTTTGAGGATTTCCACCATCAAAGTCGTGTAGTCCGAGACAATGACACCCGCCTGCAGCATGCGCAGGAGGCCAGCTTGCCGCTTGGTCTCGCTGAACGTTCCGGAGGCGTCAACCGCCACATAGGCGTCGAGCCCCTTCCCCACGGCGGTGATGGCCGGAAAAGCGGCGCAGACTTCGAGCGAGATGCCGGCGAAGATCAGCTTCCTGCGCATGGTCGCCTCGATCGCGCGAGCCACGCGCGCGTCGTCGAAGGCATTGACCGATGAGCGATCGATGATTTCAATCCCTGGCAGCGCTTCCACGAGTTCGGGGAATGTCGGACCCCACATGCTGTCACGCGCAGTCGTGGTAACGACGATTGGGAGTTTCAGTGCTTTCGCAGCTTTGGCCAGAGCTACCACGTTGTGTTTGAGCTCGCCGGTCGAATAGTCACGGACCCCTGTCATGAGACCGACCTGATGATCGACGAGAACGAGCGCGGAATTTTGGGAAGTCAGCGGTTCGTAGGGACGCTCTCGATTATTCATTGCATTCTCCTTTTTGCGGTGATATTGGCTTCCGTCAGCTAGGTGATCGAGCCGTTAATTTAATTTACTTTACGTTCCGTTTTATACTAGACTGACGTCGATGTCAATTGAATTTACGCTACGTTCCGTTAAACTTAGTTCCATGAAGAAGAACGTGCTGCCCGTGCGCAAAGGCCGGCCACCAAGCGAGATGGCGTCGTCGCATGCCGCCATCATGGATGCGGTCTATGCCCTGCTTCAGGAAAAGTCGGTCCGAGACTTGACCATAGAGGAGGTCGCCAAGCGGGCCAGGGTGGGCAAACCCACCCTGTATAAATGGTGGCCGACCAAGGCAACCTTGGTGTTGGCCATGCTCTGCGAGCGGATGGCTCCCAACCTGGAGAAGCCCACGGTCCTGACCGCGGAAGAGTCTCTGCGCCTTCGGGTGCGGCGCTTGATCGACGCCTTCAACGGGCCGTTTGGCAAGATTGTGGCTGGGCTGATCGCTGAGGGCCAGAGCGAGCCAGCTATACGCCAGGCGTTTTTCGACCGATGGGTCAATCCCCGGCGGGCCGCTACCATCGCCGATCTGCAGCGGGGCAAGAATGCAGGCGAGTTGCGGTCAGATACAGAACCTGACCTGCTGAACGACGCGATCTTTGGCGCCATCTATTATCGCTTCTTATTGGGCTCGGGCCCGTTTACCAGACGGTTCGGCGAAGAATTGGTCGGGCAAGTCATCCGTGGGCATCGCTCGGGAAATGCCCGGACTTGATGGAAGACGAGAGTGCGAGCTTCGAGGATAAGTCTTGTCGATGGCCGCCATTCGGCAAGGTCGTCTTCAGCAAACGGCAATGATGTGTCCACGCCATGCGGGCAGCGGACAAGTTGACGCATGACCGCCATCCGCCAATCTAGCCGTATGATACCGAGCGGATTGTCGGCAAACCTTACCTTGGGTTACTTCAGAGTTGCCCGTCACCCTTCCAAGAAGCGTGATCGAAAAGCCCCCAATCACACTCATGGGGCAAACCACCGATGCTACTGTTGCTATGTTGCTGCGTGTTCGAGCGCAAGTAAACGGCAATCACAACAGGGTGCATGCCTCGCTAAAGTCGAGCCGAGGGCCCCGCGGCATGAGCGTCGCAGGGTCGCCGTAACCGATGTTGCAGAGAAAATTCGATTTCACATGCCCTTCAGGGAAAAACTCCTGCTCGCAAGACTCACATTTGCCAGCCGCAAAGAACTCCTCATCGAGTTTTGCGTTATCAAAGCCTGACATCGGCCCGCAGTCCAGTCCCAGAGCCCGCGCCGCAAGTATCATGTAGGCTCCTTGCAAGGTAGAGTTTCGTAGCGCAGTCTCCTGGATCAGCTGGGGGTTGTTCACAAACATGTCGCGCATGGCGGGGTAGTGTGGAAACAGCCTGGGCACCTTGTCGTAGAACTTCAGATCATAGGCAACGATGACTGTGACCGGAGCGGCCATCGTCTTCTCTATGTTCCCAGGCGCGAGCGATGGACGGAGGCGCTCCTTTGCATCCTTGGAACGAATAAATACGAACCTCGCAGGACTGATGTTTGCGCTCGTGGGCCCCCACTTCAGTGTGTCGTAGAGCTGCCGCAGCAGCTCCTCGGGCACTGGCTTGGGAAGCCATGCGTTGTAGGTACGGGCTTTCCGGAACACCAGGTCAAGGGCGTCATCACTCACTCTCATTTTCTCGATCCTCTCCATCATTGTCACGGTTTCCTCCTATTCATTCGGTTTCACAAAATCCGATTGACATGCTCGAACTCCGCTGCCAACAGAGGCAATTCGGAGATTCATTCGCTCGACGAACCGGCAGCACAACGATCAGGGACACAACAGCAGAACGTCTTTACATATCACTCCGGAAGGCAGGCAAGCGCCGCCACGCCATCTGCAAGCCCGGGGCCTGGCCAAGGGAGGTCCAGAACCTTCCAGCTCCGTCCCGCATCACCTGATCTGAAGAGGCCGCGGTTGTTGGCGGCGTAGATAACGCCTGGTTCGCCAGCATGGGTGGCAAAATGGCTCACCGTCGTGCCCTTCGCCGCGGGCAGGCCGCTCATTGACTGTTCCCATCTCTGAACCCCAGTCTTCCTATACACGTATGCCTCGGCCCGTCGCGGCGAATAGGCGGAGCCGGGTCCGTCTGTTGCGGACACGATCACGGTATCTGGATCAGCAGGATCCACGGCAACGCCCACAAGGTAGCGGTGCTGCAATCCATCCTCGGGCGATCTCCACGAGTCCCCAGCATCGGTGCTTTCAAAGTACCCGTCGCCGGCTGCCGAGTAGATCCGCCCGGGTGCGAGCGGGTGCGTCACCGCTGTGTGCGTGTCGTACGGACCGCTGCGAACGCGATCACGCCAGGTCCGCCCGCCGTCGAACGTGCACACAAGCGCGCCTGCCTCGATCGCGACGAACACGCGATCCGCGACGCTCACATCGGCTTCGATCCACCGGACATGATGCGTGTCAGGGCGTGGGGGAAAACTCCAGGTGTCAGCAGAAGGCAGCGCGCGCAATCCGCCGAGGTCCACCCAGCTATCGCCGCCATTGTCGGAGCGAAACACCCCACTTGGTTCGGTACCGGCGTAGACGATACCGAACCCGTCAGCTTTTCCCGCGTGACCCACATCAACCGCGGTGATCATCGGGTGGTCGATACCCGGTCCGGCTGGTTCCCAATTACGGCCGCTGTCGCGGCTTCGGAAGAGACCGTCACGCGCAGTTCCGCAGTACACTTGGGCCGGGCTGCGCAGGTCGACCGCGACACATTCGGGCGAAAGTCCGTCCAAGTGTTCGTCGACCGTCCAAGTGGAGGCGCGCCGAGCGATCAACAGGGCCGCGCGTGTTACGACTACGATGCCGACCATGACTCAATCTCCTTCTGTTTGTGGTTCAGTTTGTCGACTCATACGTGAACGCCGCCGCTGAGAACAATTCAACGTGGGCCTAGCTCACGGCAGTTTGTCGAAAAAGAGATAGAGAGCGGCGATCCGACCATCGTGGGCGATGAGGAAATCGGTCCCGCTGTAAGCCGGCGCCTGCCCCGGGATGCCCGAGACCCATTTGACGCGTCCGCCATTGCCCAGTTCCTCGGGCTCGGCAATTACCTGATATCGAAAGTCAGGGTGAGTAGCCTTGATCGCGCCCGCGATACGATCGATCTCGTCGTGGCCACGGTAAACGCCTTTGTTCGGATCGTAGAACACACCATCCTCGTTCCAGAGCTCTTCGAGGGCGGCGCGTCGGCGGAGAGGGTCGCCTTCCCCAAACACATCAGAAAGATTGCGGAGCAGCAAGGTTGAAATGCTATTGGACATGATTTGTCTCCTCGCGGTCTGGCGTGCATCTTCAAAGGATGCCGAATCCATCGTCGGATGTGCCGCAACGATTTTCGTTCCAACAAAGGTTCACCCTGCCAACGCCATGACGAACGATAATCCGGTAAGTCTGAGAGCGACACCGATTTCCATGTGAACCTCCAATACTTCTTTAACGAATAACGTCAGCGTTGGGTCGAACGCTTGACGGCGGACGCGGGAGTCGTGGAAGGCGACGTCGGGAAACTCACGCCGGAGCGCGGCGCGATCCACTTGTTTACCCGTCGATCCCGTAACAACGACTGTGAGTTTTTGCGCCATGTTTTGCTTCCTTTCTCCTGCGGTCAGACCCGCGACTGCAAGCGCGACTGGAACAACCCGGAAAAGGCCGGTCGCACGTCGATGAAGATCACGGCCCACAGTAGAGCCACAAAGAGGGCCAGCGGAAGCCCGCTCGGGGCCATCAAGGCGTGGAAAGCAAGGATGTTGACAATCACCGGTGCCAGCATTGCCACCGCCAACGGTACATAGCGGTTGAGCAGCAGAAGCACACCTGCGATGACCTGAAACGCGAAGATCACCCACAGGTAATGCGAGACATAAAGGGCGCCCATGAACTGACCAGCAACACCCGCTGGCGGGGGAAAGGGAATGAAGTGCAGGAAGCCGTTCAGCCCCATAACAAGAAAGATCACGCCCGCCAGATATCGGGCGAGTACGGACGCGGTTCTCATAACCTGGTTCTCCTTTTGGAATAGGCTGCCATTGCCTTGGCGTCGTGTATATTGATATCAAGAGAATTGATGCTGTATACTTCTGGGAGATTCAGGTTTTTATGACCCGAGGCAATAAAGCGACGGACCACGCCTGGCTAGTAATGATGAAGGCAATGCGCGCCCTGACAAGATACGCAGCCGCTGGTATTGAAGAGACTGGACTCGGACTGTCGGATTTCGGCGTGCTGGAACTCCTGCTGCACAAAGGGCCTTTGCCCGTCAATACGATAGGCCCGATCGTCGATCTTACCTCAGGCTCGATCAGTATCGCTGTGGACCGTCTCTTTGCGAAGGGCTTGGTAACCCGGGTCGAGAGCACGGAAGACCGGCGTGTTCGTATCATCGCCCTGACCCCGCGCGGGAAGGATCTCATTGTTTCCGCCTTTCGAAAGCATTCTGGGCAGATGAAGAGAGTGTTCTCTGAACTGAGCCCCCAGGAGCTTCGTGGCCTCGAAGTGGCGCTCAAGAAGATCGGCAAGCGTGCATCTGCGCTGATGGAGCAGAGTTGAACGGATCCATGCCAGTCCTCCTTTTATGCGGCGGACCGCGTCTGAATCTGGCGGCTTTCACAGCCATGCTTGGAAGAACGCGCTGCTTGCTCAGCCGCTTTTTACGTTGGCGTGATCAGTCTACTTAAGGAAATCAAGAGGGAGTTATAAGGGCGAAAGGAAATAAGTGTGGAGTCTACCAATGCGGCATGTCTTCGCAGTCCTAAGAGTTGCTCGTCACTCGTCAAGGATCTGGGGCCGTGCGCGAAGGATCGCGTAACGGACACACCGCGATTGGTTTGGCACCGAGGAGTCCCGTTTCCAAAAGCCGGAGCGTCGCGAGTAAATTTGCCCGCTCGGCGAGGCTGCGCATTACCATACGGTGACTAGGTCTCAAGCAGCTTGCCGAGTACCTCGGGCCAGCGAGTTTCGAAGTCGCTGTCTCGTTGGAGCCCGCGTTGCAACACATTCTGGATTCGCTGCTGGGCTTCAGGCCACGTCAGTGCAGTCTCAAACGAGGTGATGGCGTCGAGGAGCCGGTCGGCAGACGGCAACGAGACATGGTTGACGAGATTCTTCGCGGCGGCGATGGCACGCCCGTCGAAGGAGGCGATCCGGCGCGCGAGCGCGTCGACGAAGCTGTCCAGCTCCGCGTCCGGAAGTGCGCGGTTGATGTATCCGTACCGTTCCGCGATGTCGCCGTCGAAATCGTTCGCGCCCAGAACGATTTCGAGCGCCCGACCCCGGCCGACCAGATGTGGAAGACGCTCCGCACCGCCGCCGCCAGGATGCAATCCCACTCCGACTTCGGGTTGGCCGAGTCGCGTGTTCTCGCGCGATGCGAAGCGCATGTCGCAGGCAAGGACGAACTCGCTGCTCACGCCCCGGACACAGCCTCGGATCTTCGCGATGCTGACCACCGGGGACTTGGTGATACGCACGAACGTATCCATCAGGATCGGGAGGCCCGAAGCCCCGACAGCAGTCATGATGTTCCCTATCTTGCCGGTCAAATCAAAGTGGGCAAGGTAAAACTCGGGGTTCGCGCTTTCGAATACGACGACCCGCAGGCCCGGGCTGGCGTCCATTCGCGCGAGCAGATCCTGTAGGGCTTCGAATATGCTGGCGTCTACGATGTTGAAAGGCGGGTAATCGAACACAACCCTCCAGTACGCATGCGTTTCCTCGATAACCCGCACGTGCGCCGCTGATTCAGTCATGATTCACGCTCCTTGCTTTGACCTCGATGGAGCGCGAGGGCAGCGCGTCGCCCGTCTCCTCGTCGACACAGATGCGCCTTGCGCTGCCCAGTGTAATAACCGCAACTTCATCGGCGACTATTGTCGTCAGAACATCGGCGCTCATCGGATCCTTCCGAGTTGCGACTGGTCGCTCAAGCTGCAGCATGTCGTAACATATCTTCGACTTTCCTATCCAATTCCCGGGCGACCTCTAGCGCGTCGCGATTCTCATACGGACCTAGGAGACTGGCCATCCGGTCATATGACAAATGCACGCCATCGGCGCGCTCATCTACTAGAACTGTGACGGGAGCGTATGAGCCAGCATCCGGAACATGCTTTGCCATTTCTTTCATGATCAGGGGATTGCCCATGACGATGCGGACCATTCTGGGCGTTTCGCCGCCCGTTTCTTTGCGGACTATCGCACCGTGATCAAACTGCACAAAGGACATTAGGCCTGTCCTCCCTAGCGCTTTCTGAACTGTGCTTTCGAGTTCGGTGACGGTGCGCGTGCGATCAGTCGATTTCCAGAATTCAGCGATATCTGGATGACCGATCGCATCGTTTATCGCTGCAAGTACCTCATCGAATGGTCTGGACGAGGTCAGGCTAAATCGTTCCACATCAACTTTCCTTATCATCGCAACGCCTCCGTTCGGAACGAGTTTGGTTCCGAAACTTCGACCATCATCAAGCTCTGAGCTGGACTACCGTAGGCCGTGAGATGAATGCCTTTCATTTAGGATTCTCCTCGCTCCAAGAAATCTCGGCCTGCGAGAGGGCCGCCTGCTTGCTGAATCAGCCCTCCATCGCGGAGGTTTCCAAGATCAACGACTGAATAGCCAAAAGCTTTTAGTAAGGTTTCAACTTGCTTCTTTGCGCCCTCATCGTCCGCCGACATAAATGCAACCCGTCTCGCCCCGTTGACGACCGGAGCCGCCTCCAAGTTAGGAACGGTCATGTTATTCAGTGCCTTAACCACTCGTGCTCCAGGGGCTAGCGCCGCAACGAGCTGGCTAGTGGATAGGTTTCCAACATCGGCAGGCTCAAAAGTTCCGGCCTTACCGTGAAAAGGATTAGTCCCATCGATCAGAATCTGATTTTTCCACGTGGGAAGACTTGCAAGTGTCTCGGGCACGTTGTCCCAGGGCACAGCAAGAAGTACCACTTCGCTAGCCACTGCCTCTTCGGTGGTGGCAGCCATTGCTCCAGGACCAAGTTGATTGACAATCTCTCGCAGACTCTCAGGACCTCGGCGATTGCTAAGCTTTACCTTGTGGCCAGCCTTCAATGCCCGTTTTGCGAACGCTTGTGCGAAATCTCCCGCTCCAATGGTTCCAATCTCCATAAGCTGTCCTTCCTAAGCTGAGCTTCTCAGTGAGACAATCCTGGTTTTTCCCGGACGAGAGACGTGCCTGTCCATCCGTGGCAAATCGGAGTATTCGGTGAAAGGTGCATTTTCGAGGAGATCGGCGACGCTCGGAGCTGCGTAGCCCTGCACATACCGACTGCCGATATCGCGCAGGGAGTTGTCATAAGTCGTAGCCGGCTTCCGGCGAACCACACCGCAGAGGCACTCCAGGAATTGCTTCTTCATTGACAACCGAGGAAACTCCGCAAGGATGGCGCGAACACTATCCTGAGGAATCAACTCCAGTCCCGCCCCAATCACGTCTACAAAGATTCCTGAATGCATCACCGCGACCTCCGGCTCTTTGTGAAGAGCTATGGAACGAGTCGTATGAAGCGCAATCGCGTCCCACACCAATTGGATCTGATGTGCCGGAATGCCCCGTTCTTTCAGAAACGAGCGCGCCGCGTTGGCGCTATCGACCTCGAAACGCTCCTGTGCGGCGTGGCGGTCGGTCAGTCCAAGATCGTGCAGGATCCCTGAGACTGCCAAGAGCTCGGGATCCGGAGTAGCTTTTGCGCTTTCGGCAATCAGTACACTAAAAAGCCATGAGCGCATAGCATGGTTGAAGAGGTACGGCTCCGAGGAATTCCTCGCCAACTCCATCAGGGGCGTATCAACTACCTTGATCCCAGCTAAGACCATGTCTCTTCTCCAGTGAGTGCGGTCTAGCGGCCACTCAGTACTCGAACCACTGACTGAGTGCTTGCACTTTTTCTTTGGTGTACGGCGGAAACAGGTGATCGATCGCCACGTCGGGCGGAGAAATCAGGACCGATTTGGCGTGCGTGAGAGAATCGTAGCCATACTTTCCGTAATAGTTCCCGATGCCCGAGGTTCCCACTCCTCCGTAAGGCATGGATTCAATGAACAAGAAGACATTGGTCTGATTTACAGCTCCGCCCCCGAAAGAAAGAGATTCCATGACCTGATCGATCGCCTGCTGATTTCGGCTGAACACGTAGCCGGCAAGCGGTTTGGGCAGAGACTTGATCTTTGCGAGTAGCTTTCCAAGGTCGGAGTAAGTGAGGATAGGCAAAAGCGGCCCGAAGATTTCATCTTCCATGATTTTGTCGGACCACGAAATCGGGTAAAGGATGGTCGGGTCGAGATAACGGACCGGAGCGTCGGACTTCCCGCCGTAAACGACCTTTTTGTGATCGATGAGAGACGCAAGCCTTGCGACTGCGGCGGGACTGATGACGCGGGAGTAATCCGAGTTGCTCTTGGGGTCCGCGCCGTAAAGTTCGACGACAGCCTTTTTGCATTCGGCTAGGAACTGTTCCGCGATGGACTCATGAATGACGGCATAGCCCGGTGAAGTGCACCACTGTCCTCCCCACGCCATCGCGCCCCAAACAATTTTCTTGGCGGCATCTGGAATGTTCGCTGTCTCGTCGACGATCGCGGGGTTCTGTCCTCCCAACTCGAGCAGCACGGGAGTGAGATGCTCGGCAGCCGCTCGCATCACTACCTTTCCTACACCAACGCTCCCGGTGAGGATTATGAAATCAAAGGGAAAGGTCAGGAGTTTCGTAACTACTTCCTTTCCACCAACAACAGCACTAAAAGATTCCGGCTCGAAATACTTTGGGATCAATTCCAAGAGCAACTCGTCAGTCGCCGGCAGTGCTTCGGAGAGCTTCAAGATGCAAGGGTTGCCCGCCGAAAGAGCTGCCACCGCAGGACGCAATGAAAGCAGGAGTGGTCCATTGAATGGGCAAATCACTAATGTAACGCCGTACGGCTCCCGGTACACGACTCCCTTGTGTCCCGATGCGGCGAGGAACTTTGGAAGAGGAGCTTCGACGGGCTTCATCCACTCCTTGAGCTGCGACTCCGCAAATTCGCTGGTTGCGATGGACGCCGATACCTCGAAGACGTTCTCCTGGGATGCTGTCTTGAAGTCATTGCACGAGGCGTCGGAAAAGCGCTGGTAGTTATCCTTGAGCATGCGAATAAGGCGATCGAGTTGGTCGATTCTCCACTCGTAGGTCTTTGTCGCATCAGAAGCAAAGTAAGCCTTCTGTTTGTTGAACAACTCTTGAGCCCGGGCCTCTTCGCCCACAGGCTGAGCGAATGCTGCTTGAAATACCCCTGTCTTAGGTTTCGACGACATCTTGATCTCCTTTCGCCTTTGCCACTCCGGCTATTTCCGAAGTTTCACTCTTTTTCCCGATCAACTTTCTCCGCAAGCTGAATGCTTCACTTCGCCCGCAAGTCTGGCTATTGGCCGTTTTTTGTAACGAGCACCATCCGAAAGCGTGCCTTGCCGGCCATCATCCGGTCATAGGCTTCGCGCGCCTTGGATAGAGGCATGACTTCGATCATCGGCTCTACGTTTTCGAGTAAAGAGAACTCCAACGTTTCCTGTTCGTCCTGCACGCTGCCGGTAGTCGACCCCGAGATGGACCGCATACAAAAAACGAGGGAGCCGGTATTCACTTCCAGTGGATCTGGGGCGAGCCCAATAACCAACAGCTTTCCTCTTGTGGCGAGTCCGTTTATGAGACCGGACATTGCCTTACCACTTGGAGCTGTGGCGAGGATGGCATCGGCTCCGCCAAGTGCTCGCAGCTTAGCTCCTGCATCTTCCGCTCCACTGTCGATGTATTCGTGCGCTCCGAGTTCCTTTGCGAGCTTCTCCGACTCCCGACCGAGACCAATGGCGACGGTCCTGAATCCCATCCTTCTCGCGTACTGAATCCCGAGGTGACCGAGTCCGCCGACCCCTTGGATCGCGACGAGCCCACCAGCACGTAAGTCGGCATTCCGCAGCGCATTGAACGTCGTCACCCCCGCACACAGGAGCGGTGCCCCCTTGGCGGATTCAAGACCGTCCGGAATGGTTACCGTGGTGCGCGCTTCAATCATCATGACTTCTGCGTATCCGCCGTCGATCATGATGCCGGTGAGCACGGCGTTGGCGCAGTTGACAAAGTCTCCTCGGAGGCATGAAAGGCAGGTGTCGTCCCATCCACCACAGATCCCAACACCCACCCGCTGACCTACGGAGCGGCTCTTAACATTCGAGCCGACGGCATCGATGCGCCCGATGACCTCGTGCCCAGGTACGCGCGGATAGGTAAGGTTAGGAAGTTCTCCATTTACAAGCGCGCTGTCGGTGTGGCACACGCCACAAGCCTCAACCCGAATGCGAACCTGATTAGGACCGGGATCTTGCAGCGGCCTGCTAACCTCAGTGAAGACTCCCGGTTTGCTGATTTCGATTGCTCTGTACGTACGGTTCATCAATGCCCCCAGTGTTATGGCAATACCTGCTCATGACGCTGCGAATTGCCTCAAGTGATAATCGATGTGGATCTGCAGGAGCTTGCCCCACTCCTCGACTGTCATCGGGCCGAACATCGGGTGGGGCTGCCAATCGGCTGCTGACCTTGCGTGCCAAGCTGCATCCAGAATCTTGAGCAGTTGCTCCTTTTCGAAATCGAAGTCAAACGCTGCGTCGTGCGGGATCTTGAATCCTTTCGGAAGGCGCAACCCCACTGGCTGCTCCGGATACCAGTCCACGAGAATCCATCGAAAGACTGTGCGCGATACGAGATAGCTCTCGTCCGGAACGTCATAAAAACCAAGCGAGCCACCACAGGCCAGGTTGAGGTGATGCAACATCTGCGCGACGGTCATCGTTCCCCACTGCCGTGGATTCGCTTGTGTGATCCGGAGAGTCCTGTCTCGAAACTCGTGAAGCTTTTCTTCGGTGAAAAACGCGTTCCCATCCACTTGCTTCACTCGGAAGTAGCGTGGAATGTATTTCAATATCGCTAGACCGGACATCCAAAAGTTGCTTGTGAACGACTCTCGGATGAAGCTCGTGGTTCTCGGTTTCGCGAGCTGTGCTGGGACCGTTTCTTGTGTGCGGTCGCTCATCCTGTTTCTCTACTATCAAGCCGAGCTCCACTACAAACCCCCTTTTTCGGCTCGCCCCGTAACAATTCCCCATGCTCACGCTAGGTGCGTGGTTTTCATTGCGGAAATTCCGTCCCGAACATCGGGCGTCCGCTCTTTGATTGTTCGCGCGAAGCTTCATCTTGGATCACATCCCAGTGCTCGACCAGAATGTTGTCCTTGATGAGAACAATGTCCGCAGCAATCCAGTTCACGGGCAGGCCGAAATGCGAAAATCGCCCGTGCACGATGACGAAGTCTCCATCAGCGACGATCGTTCCTGGCTCATACCTGAGCGTCGGAGGAAGGCTCTTCACGAGATCGAACAGACCCTCACGACCAGGCGCAATATGAGCGCTGTGTTGAATGTAGTGAGGGGACCAATAGCGCCCGGCCGTTACGTAGTCACGTTTGTTGAACAGCGTGTCGAACGCTTCCAATACAAGCCGCTTATTTTTCCCACTCGAATTGTTCATGTGAAATTCCCTTCGGTAAATGAAAAAAGTTGACCCTGCGTTATCAAACAGAATGACCTCATGGTCCGCTGCAAGGTTTGTGACCGCCGGGTCCCAGGCATCTATGTTCGAGTTGAAGTACCCAAGAAATAGCAGTGGAACCGTTCCTGCACTGCCGAAGCGACGGTAGGCATAATGCACGCCTTCTACCTCAACGAATTGTGTCGGAACTGTTTCGTGTGCGTAGTTGCTCATAGTCTGTATCTCGATGCCCCTTCGATATCAGGACAGAGTGGAGCGACCGAAAGTCACCGCAGTTGTTGATGTAGGAATTCGCTCGTCCGACCGTTGGCAAGGTGAGCCGCGGCGGCGTTGTAATGCACCCCATTATGCCGAGAGAAGGCATGATTCTGACCCGGGTAGCTGTAGACCGTTGCGTTCAGTTTCTTAGCAAGTGCCGCTTTGATCTCAGCTTGTGCAGCCTTGGAAATGAACTCGTCCTCCTCAGCCAGGTGCATTAGAAGGGGCGCATGAAGCCCATCGACCTCCCCCAGATATTTCTCAGTATCGGCGCCGTGATACCAGACCGCGGCGTCGATGCCCTCGTTGCGCACGGCTGTCATGAAGACCATCAGCGCACCGAGGCAATAGCCGAGCAAGGCAACCTTGCCGTTACATTCCGGGAGACTGCGTGCTGCGTCAATGGTGTCCTTTATGTCCTTTACGCCCGCATCTCTGTCATAAGCCGAATAGAGGCGAAGGCCGTGTTGCCAGTCGCCGTCGGAGGTAACGTTCAGGTCGACGCCCGGCTCCTGCCGCCAGTACAGGTCTGGAGCGAGCGCGAGGTAACCTTGCTCCGCCAATTCATCGCAGTGCTTGCGAATGTCGGCGTTCACACCGAATAGCTCCTGCAGAACGACAACGGCCGGAGCCGGTACTATCTTCGGCCGCGCGATATAGGCGGCAAACGCGCCGTCGGGCCTTCGCAAGTGCGTCCTGGAGAACTCTCTTTGCTTCATCTGGTCTCCCTAACGCAACCAGCGCTTGCGCCTTTCCCTCGTACCCCATGAAAGGAAGTCCGGAATCTTCGTCAGCCTCCGCTATCTTGATGGCCCTCTCAAAAAACATCAGGGCATCAGATGGGCGATTGACCTCGACCAAGCCGTTCCCGATCATCTCCAGAAAGCGGATCTGACCACCCTTGTCGCCATTAGTCATTGTTGAGACTAGGGCTCCGCCCAGGAGCTTCGCCGCCCGGCCGGAATTTCCCTCCAGGAATGCGATTACGCCCAATTCGCCCGAGGCCCTGGTCGCCAAAAGGGTGTCCCCAAGATTCTTTGCGATCTGTTGGGCCTCCAGCCAGTCTTGCTTCTCTGCTCGATAGTCAATCTCGATGTCGGTATAACCCTTTGCGGCGAGGCACCATAGCCGCAACCGTGGGTCGTTGCGCATGATCGGGTTCTGCAACTGGTCGCTCAGGAGTTGAGAGAGCTCGACGAAAGACATCGTCTCCGCTTCTGATCTGAGGCGTCCAATCTTGGCGTAGAGCTCATTCCGGGTATCGCCCCGACTTGCGAAGAGACTCTCGGCTCTTGCATACAACGGGGCGGCTTTTGGCCCGTTGTTTAGCCAGTAAAGGCGATTGGCCTCCGACAGGAGGACCTGCGGATCCGTGGAACTTTCCGGATGCTCCAAACGACCGTAACTCATGTGTTTGTCGGCGGAAATGCCACGGAACCGAGTGTAGGCGTAGTGCGAGACAGGAATTACGACCACAACAAGGGCCGCTACAAATACCACTCCCCTTGGGACAGGAATCCTCACCGACTCGGATACCGGGCCTGCTGATAAAGAATTTTTCAGAACATCGCGAATGGCGCTGACGTGGCGGCTTTTCGAGATTTTACAGGAAGCACCTGGAATGCGCCATGCAGCGTTTTGGACTTCTGCAAGACGGCCCTATAATGCCCGCCGAAAGTATGCCTTCGACGTCATCTATTTCATCTTCGTCCACTCCCATCTGCCGCGAGCGCGTGGTGAGCGTCCGGCGACAGGAGAAACCCGCTATCTGTGTGTTCGCGAACCGCTCGAAGCTCTTGGTGTCCCGTTTTCTCGCATCTTATGTCGCTATCGGTGACGACATCGCTTTTCCCGTCTCTACGGGAGATGCAGTTCGTACAGAGATCTTAATCACCAAGAATGAGGGCGACGGTTCCAGGCGTTATCTCTACCACGTGCCAATCGGGTACGTGAGCCAGCCCAGACAGGACCAGCGAAATCAACACTTCGTTTCGGCGGAGGTTCACCATGGAGGCCTTGGCATCAGTATGGTTTTCCTGCCGTGCGAGGTCTTGCGCGAGTACTTCTATGGTTTGCCAGATGCTGACCATAGAGCCGATCATCCCTCACTGTACGAGGTCCTGCACATACCAGCCAATGCCTCTCCCTCTGAGCTGCGCGTAGCTTTCAAGCTACGCGACCTGGAACTCCAAACGGCAGGAGCTGCTCGCAGCCAGCGCGTGGCGTTGGAGCGGGCCTTCAACATCGTCGGTCAGCCTGAATTGCGCGCCTGCTATGACGCGCTGCTGACCGATTCCGAAGCCCTGACCATATTTCCGTACGGTGGATTTGGCTCCCTCCTGGTTGCCGGTGAGCCTTCCCGTGACGGCCAAACATTTTTCGCGCGTCGCATTCTTGCGTTTTCACCGGAGCTCCGGCGCCGACGATTCCATGTTCCGCTGCGTAGGTGCGACTTCTACGACGACCACGCACTGTGCCACGACATGCGTCGCAAGCTCGAATTCTGGATCGATCCAGCCGCCCTGCATACGATCTGGGATCGCACCTGGAATCAGTGGAAACATTTGTTGGGAACAAAGATCGAGGTCGACGGCACGTTCGTACAAAGTGGCAAATACCACAACCGTCGCGGGGAGTGGAAACTCGTTACCAGGGAAACTGCATTACCGAGCCGGCTGGAGGTCAAGCTCCCAGCCGAATTCCAGCAACAATTGGAAACAGCGCGAACTACCTATCACCGCTTCGGTCAGTATTCGAGGGCTTTGGACCAAATACGGCTATGCTTGGAGCACCGGGCCGTGGAAAAGACAGAGCTGGAGCGAATGTGTTCCGAAATACATCTACCCGGGGACTTTGACGTCGCCCAGATCAGCTGGCGTCCTGACTATGACCCATTCTTCTATCGCCAGCTCTCACGGCGGGCACGCCGAATTTATCTGCTTCGCGACGAATACATTTTCGAACTTGAGAAAGCTGTCGTGGTCGAAACCCCTCAGCTCGGCCACGCGACTTATGTCTTCGCCAAACCAAGAAGAATGGACAGCTTTCTCGTCCTGTACACCAGGGTGACGAAGGATGACATTCGGCGAAACAGCAATAATGCAGCCCGGCAGCTGGGCGTTCTGGGCCGCGTGATACATGGCACCAATCCCAGGGCGTGGCTCAAGGAAGTCAGGCAGCGCATCGGTGAGAGGATCGACTTCTAGGCGGCCATCGCGGAGTGAATCATGGGCACTGCACACAAACCTTTTTGGTTCTTGCTTTGGCTGCGGCATCCGGCGTACCTGGTGCGATGACCAGTCAAACTGTAATTGGTGAAAAAAACGTTGGCGACGATCATGATGCCTTGTTGTAGCCGCTCGTCCAATCGGCAGAACACAACAATCTTTCTTCTAGAACACCTTGAGCAAGATCCTGCTTCCCGCTCCGCAAACTTACAAACAAAGCCTCCCGGAATCCCCCAGTACCCGGGCATCACTTGTCTGATCACCCGTTTGACGAACACTCGATTTGCGGGTAACACAAGCGCTGGAGGGCAAACCTGCCCGAGGTGTCGTTGGCATTGACAGCATGCCGTCGCGCTCACCGATAGCACGATCGTGTCGGGAGATGTTGAGAGATAGCAAACGATCGGGCGTACGCACAAAGGGGCTGCCATCCTCGTTTCATGGTTGAGTAGCCGTTGGCGCATGATCGCAGACTAAGCCGTTCGGCAGTCTGCGAATCACCGATCTCACTAAGGATGTCTGATATGAACCACAAGGATGTTGAAGAGAATACGACGCGCCCCCCGGTCGTTTCCGAAGAGGAGTTTGAGCCTTTACTCGACAGCGAGGAAGCCGCCGCGCTGCTTAAGATCCATCCCAAGACCCTGCAAAAGATGGCGCGCCGAGGCGAGGTGGTCGCCATCCAGATCGGCAGACTCTGGCGTTTTCGAGCATCCGCGCTCAACCGCTGGCTGGCGAGAATCGCAAGTTGAAGGCTGGCGCCATGAGCCGACCCAAAAACAACCGAGTGGCGGCAGTATGAGCTATTCTGATGGTGGCTGTCAGTGCCGTCTAAACAAAGGAGGAGTTTTGTTTAGGCGAACACGTTATCAAGAAGGAAGTCTCACATCAGAAGAGCGCAAGAGGGGGCCTGCCGTATGGGTTTACCGCTGGTGGGAAAAAGACATCAACGGCAAATCGGTTCGCCGAAAAGTGCAACTCGGGACCTTGGAGCAGTATCCGAACGAATCGAGAGCACAGGCGGCGGCCGACGCCCTACGTTTGACCATCAACCATCAATCCACGCGCAGCGACCTGTGCAACACCATCGTCAACACCCTCTGGGAGCACTATTCCAACGAGGAACTGCCCCTGAAGGAAATCTCCACGCAAGATGCCTACTCGGTTTTCGCGAAGAACTGGATTCTCCCGCGATGGGGGAATCTACTGCTCGAGGAAGTCAAGACCGTCGATGTGGAACGGTGGCTGCGGGCAGCGGATTTAGCGGACGGAACCAAGGCCAAGATCAAGTGTGTGATGTCGGCCATGTTTTCTCACGCGGTCCGCTGGGAATTCTGCGAGCACAATCCCATCTCCTCGGGAATCCCGGTTGGGAACGGGGGCAAGAGAGGCCCAAGCACCGGAGTGAGGGTCAGCGCAAAGCGCCAGCGTTCACCCCTAGTCCTGTCGCCAGAGCAGGTCAAGCTGGGCCTGGCGGAACTGGACTTCCGGGATCAATTGCTGGTGTTCCTTATCGGAGCACTTGGCACGCGCCGCGGAGAGGTCGGAGCGCTGCGCTGGATGGACTGCGATTTCGAAGTCGAAGCCTTCCACGTCCGGCACTCCTACTACTGGCGGCGGGGAGGGCATCTGAAAGCGACGAAATCGGAAGCGTCGGCAAAACCCATGCCGATGCATCCGGCGCTCAAGAATGCTCTGCTGGAGTGGAAAGAACAAAGCGCCTATACCGCATCGACGGACTTCGTTTTTCCCTCGGTGCGGAAGAAGGGACAGAAACCGCTGCAACTCGGGGTGGTGTTACAACGCAAGATACAACCGGCGTTTGCCAAGATCGGGATCACCGGTGTAGGCTGGCACACCTTCCGCCACACCGTGGGATCGATGCTGGCGGAGATGGGCGAGCATCAACTCACCATTCGGGATTACCTGCGGCACAGTCATCTGAATGTCACCAACCAATATCTGCAAGCCACCTCGAACACCAAGCGTCTGGCGCAGGACAAACTGGTACATGCGATCCTGCCAGCTGGATCGTTATCAAAAAGCAAGTTCCCTCTGATCCAGTAGTCCTGCAAGGCATTGCATTTTCACCAGCGCACAGGCTTTGGTCGTCGCGATACGTGGAGTTGGAATGTGTGCGGAGCTTATTGGACCCAAATGGACCCAGATTTTTTCGGCTGGGTTTTGTAAGTGATTGAAAGAAATGGTAGGCACGAGGAGACTCGAACTCCTGACCTCTACCGTGTCAAGGTAGCGCTCTAACCAACTGAGCTACGCGCCTACAACAACCTTCGAGTTTATCAGGGAACGTTGGGGAACGGAAGCCGCTACCGACTGCAAAATGGCTACCTGGGCTGCACGACACTCCTCCGGATGATTCAGTCTCTCGGCCGCAAAACGCAGTAGGAGCCATAGCTTGCCTTATGGCTGCAGCAGGCCAATGTGGCCGCTACCGACTTTGGACACGGCCGCGCGAAGCGGGTTTCGATCAGGCTGCGGCATAGGGCCAGCGGCTGAAATCTCGCACGACCCGAGCTGCCAACACCGCGCCCGCTGCTACCAGTCCTATTCCCACTGCGACTTTCTTCAGGTATTGTCCGTTGCACGCCGATTTTTTCGTGGCGTCTTGAATGTGCTCGGGACGGACGCCGATTCCGATAACGCGAGCCATTACGTGGGGCAGCCCAGGTATGTTCACCGCAGCTTTGAACTGCCAGGGAGCTTTGGCAGGCCCGGGATTTTGGAACACTTTCTGCAGCAGCTTATGAGCATTGACCTGCGCAAACTGCGTGACCTTCGTGGGAAATTCGCGGCGTTGCTGAACCTGCGCCAGCCAGGCGTTCGTTACTCGTCCCTGGCGCAACGGATCGGCCAGCAGATTGGCGGTCGCCACCGCATCCTGGATGGCGAGATTAATTCCTACTCCGCCCGCCGGCGACATCGCATGGGCAGCGTCTCCAATGCACAGCAGTCCCGGACGATGCCATTGCCGTAGCCGGTTGATTTGCACCGTGAGCAGCTTGATCTGATCCCAGTCGGTCAGTTCGTCGACGCGATCGCCCAGATAAGGAGCCATGCGGCGAAGCAGGTTGCGGAAAGCATCGAGCCCTTGACTTCTTATTTGCTCGAACGAACCCTTGGGAATGATGAGGCCGGCCTGGGAATAATCGTTGCGCGGGATCAGGATGAGCGCCTTGCCGTAGTTGATGTTTCCAAATAGCTGCTCGGGATCGTTCGTGGTCCGGGTAATGCGGAACCACAGAACATCGATCGGCACCCCGAACTCCTGCACTTCCAGATGTGCTGCCTGACGAGTGACGGAGTGCCGGCCATCGCAGCCGACGACCAAGTCAGCGCGGATTTGCACCGGGCCGTCGGGCGTTTGCGCCGCGACTCCGGTGACGCGTCCGCCAGCGCGCGTGAGGTCCACCGCCTGATGCTGCATTCGGAGATTGAACGCGGGGAACTGCCTGGCCTTGCCGGCGAGGAAGTTCAGGAAATCCCACTGCGGCATCAGGGCAACGAATTTGCAATGCGTCGGCAGATAGCGGGTGTCGACGGTCTGAAAGGCATAATCTCCGTAAATGCCGCCGACGGCTTCCAGCTTCTGGTGCGGCACTTTCAGGAAATCTTCCAGGATGCCGAGCTCATACATCAACTCGAGGGTCGAAGGATGTACGGTATCACCGCGAAAATCGCGAAAGAAATCGTTGTGCTTCTCCAGCACGGTAACGGCTACGCCAGCCCGCGCCAGCAGGTAGCCGAGCATCATCCCGGCTGGTCCGCCGCCGACAACGCAACATGTGGTTTCGTGAGTTCCGTTCGCCATGCACAAGCCTCTTTTCCGCGCCAGCCTAGAGAGTTGGGTGTGTCGGTAACTAGATTACAAGATTGAGCAGGAGGATGCCGCCGGTCGGTTGCGTCGTGCGAAAAATTCGGCGTTTAGTTATGGAAGCTTCGCAGCGGTCGCACTCTGCACGGAAGCGATTTCACCCCGATTGAGGCGTAGGCGCGTGGCGGCAGGATCAACAAAGTCGTTGAAAGCAACTTGTGGTCCAGCCGGCGCTGTCGTAATCCGCTGAGGACGTACGCAGCGCCAAGGACATTGACTACATCGACGGATCGCAAACTCTGGACCTTGCAGTTTCCGGCGCACGGCTGAACCTCACATCGCAGCTATCTGTGCCTGAACCATCATCTGGGTACCGCTGTCCAACTTTACGGTCTTCTGATCGGAAATAAGGACACCGTCTGCCCCCAGCTTCAAATTCTTAATCCCCAAAACTCCCGCCGACTGTTCATTCAGGAGTGGTTTCGAGGTTGGGCTGGATGTCGGGCTCGGAGGTTTCTCCATCATTTCGCTCAGACTGCCATAGCCGATCCCTCCCCCGGTGTTGAGGTCCGAGTTCAGGCTGGGACCGACCGCCTGAACCACCGACGTAATGGCGAGATCATTACCGCCCGGCAAGTCGATCTTGTCAAACACGATTCCCAGCGCAGATTCCGCATCGCCCTTGGAACGCGCTTTGGCTTCGGTCACGTGGCCGACGACTTTTGCTCCGCGCGGGATTACGGTTCCATCTTTCAGCTGTACGTTGACGGCGACTTGGCCATCGATCTCCTCGCCTGACTTCAGCTTCCTGGAGTCGACGGACTTGTCCAGAAATACCGGAATTACCGCCTTCATCGCGCTCTGAGTTGCGGCCGGAGTTGCGGCTAGTAAAGTTTGTTGGGCAGCGGCATGCTTGTGCAGACACAAAGAGGTTGCCAGCAGCAGGCAGCCGAAGGCTATGGCAGTTCGTCTGGCCGCATGAGGCGCAACGAATGAGCCGGCCTGGTTGTGGTTCGCACTGGAGAATCCGCTTGCCAAAACTTGCTGGTCGATAGTTTGCGTTTTCATGATGACCTCCCATGGTCAAGGTGCTTACAGCGTTTACGGTTTGAGGAGCAGCTTCACCGCAAGCCGCTCCTCGTTCGCGGGCAAGCTACTGGCCAAGGGTTCCGGTAGAGGAAGCCGTGGAACTTTCGCCGGGAATGAACGCCTGGGTCGTGCCCGAGCGAAACACCGTCATAAAGCCGTTCAGGCTGGCCGTGCCGTTCTTTCCAGTCGCAATCGTTAGGGGACTGATCACGCGAACTTCGCGCAGCGGAGTTTTCAACTCGCCACTGTCCATCACTTTTCTGGGCTGGGTGGAGTCGAGCTCCACCGCAAGCTTGAGCTGCGGCACTCCGCAATGATCCGCGTCGCCCGCCACCGGGCAGAGTTCGGCAAACACCATCGCCTTTCCGGTGCCGGTGATCTGCCCGTACTGCATCTCAAGCGTGGCTCCGCTGATCGATTTCCCCTTGGGCTGAACTTCGACGGTGTAGGAGACGGAGGACTCTTGATTCGACGGCGCTACCCACGCCGCTTCAATCAGCAGCGCCGGATCGTCACTACCGGGCACCGTTCCGGGCGTAAGCGAGATGGAATCGCTGGGCAGTCCATCCGCCACCTGGTGATAGCGAAAATTCGAAAACTTCTTGTCGCCAATCAGGCAGCCCTGCTGGCCCAGCTTCTCGTAGTCAGAGAGTTTGCCCGGGGTGCAATCCGGCACCTGCGCGGTGGCCAGGGAAAGCGCGGCGAAGACCAACAATGCGCCGGCCACAATCCCCCTCATCGTTTCCGCCGGTGAAGCCTTGGTTGCCGGTGTGCCGGAAATCGGTGCCGTGTTTGCGATATGAGCTGCCATGTTGACCCCCTCTACCCCTCGTCTCCGGGTCCCGGCGATATCGACCCGCCTGCGGCCGGGCTTCCGCGAGGCGGGCTGTTTGTCCCGCCTCGAAAGCGCTTATTCGCGAAGGCGGCTGAGCCAGTTGTGCTCGCATTACCGCTTTCGTGAACGCAGAATGGACCAGTTCGCCGGCGCGATCAATACTCTAGGGGTGATTTGGAGGTGACTTAGAGGTGATCGGCTAACTATTTGAAAAATAGGGAATTAGTGCAAGTTGTCATCGAAGCTAGGATGTCCCGTCGCCAGTTGTAGGGCACGCCGCAACGACCCCGCGGCCGGTTCTTGCGAGCTCTGGTCCGCAGGTTTCGAAAAGAACGGGTGAAAAAATAGGGCGTTCTTGGGATTGCCCTGCCCCGTCTTTTGTTGAGTTTCGGGTCCCGCCGGGGTTTACGAGGTGATCGACTTAGGAGGCGATAAGGTCCATCTCCTCGTAGGCACGTTCGCCGTGCAGCGATTGGTCGAGGCCCAAGGTTTCGCTGGAGGCATCGACTCTGACAGTAGTAAAGCGATTGATGATGGCCAGCATCGCATAGGTAAAACCGAAGGCCCACAGCGACGAAAACACCACCGCAACCGTTTGCTTGAAGAGGAAGATGGGGTTGCCGTGGAGCAGGCCGTTGACGCCTTCGGGATTGAAGGTCTGGTCGGCGAACACGCCCAACAAAATGATCCCCAGCATGCCGCCCACGCCGTGGACGCCCCAAACGTCAAGCGCGTCGTCCCATTTCAACTTGTTCTTCAACTCGACTGCGAAATAGCACACCACTCCCGCAGCCAGGCCAATCACAACGGCGGCTCCGGGCGACACGAGACCGGCGGCGGGCGTGACCGTGGCCAGGCCGGCGACGGCGCCAGTGAGCAATCCGAGCAGCTTGGGCTTTTTCTCGCGTGACCAGGCGACAATCAGCCAGGCGATTGCAGCAAAGGACGCGGCCAAATCGGTGTTGAGGAAGGCGACGGCCGTGACCGAATCAACTCGCATCTGGCTGCCCGCGTTGAAGCCATACCACCCGAACCAGAGCAGCCCGGTGCCGAGCGCTACCATGGGAATGCTGTGCAAGCCGGCCTCGACCACGCGTCGGCGGCCGACGTAAAGCACAGAGGCAAGTGCTGCCATGCCGGCAATGTTGTGGACCACGATGCCGCCGGCGAAATCCTTGACACCCCACTGCGCCAGCAAGCCGCCGCCCCAAACCATGTGCACAAAAGGAAAGTAGACCAGCGTCAACCATCCGGTGAGAAATAACATGTAGGCCTTAAAGGTTACGCGATTGGTGAACGCGCCCGAGATCAATGCCGGCGTGATAATGGCGAACATCATTTGATAGGCGATGAAGACGATAGCCGGAATCGTGGGGTTGGGCGAGGCGCTCATTAAGTTGGTGTTGCGCAGCAGAAATTGGTGGCTGTCGCCGATAATGCCATGCCAATCGCCGCTGAAGCAGAGCGAGTAGCCGTAGAGGTACCAGATCACCGTTGTCCAACCCATCGAAACAAAACTCTGCATCATGATGGCGAGGACATTCTTGCGGCCCACCAGGCCGCCATAAAAAAATGCCAGGCCGGGAGTCATTAACATCACCAGGCTGGCACACAAAATCATGAAGCCGGTATTACCGGTATCTAAATGCAGCATAGTACCTCTCCACAGGCAGGGACAGTCTGCGCGCAACCGAGCGGTTGGCGCAAGTAATTTAAGCAGCGACCCAGTGCAAAGCGACGCCGCCGAGCACGAACTATGCAGTAATGTGAGGGGCGATCAAGAGTGTTGTCTTCTTCGATTCTGAGTGCGCCCGCCCGGTTAAACGCGCAACCGTGACGGAGGTCACTGTCTTTTGCCGGCAGCTGCTCAATACTATTTTCGTGGTCCTCGGACGTGCTCTGCATTCGGCGATTCGCCACCCGGACAGAAGCCGCGAGATTTCGCAGAACGAGGCTCAATGTGAATAGCTGGCGGCTCCAATACAAGCAAAAACTAGTTTCCGCCGAACAGGCCCTCAAAGTCGTGCGGTCCGGCGACCGCGTGGTACTTGGGCACGCCTGCGGTGAACCACCTGTACTGGTCGAAGCTCTGGTGGCGCGCGCTGCCGAGCTTTCGAACGTGGAAGTTGTGCACATGGTCGCCATGGGCCCCGCCGACTTCGCTCGACCTGAAATGAAGCGCAGTTTCCGCTACAACGGATTCTTTCTCGGTGCTCCTACCAGAAAAGCCGTCCAGGAGAATCGCGGCAGCTACACTCCGTGCTTTTTCTCCGAGGTGCCTCGTCTCTTCAGGCAGAAGATCCTGCCGGTTGACGTGACCCTGTTGCAAGTCACGCCTCCGGATGAAGAAGGTTTCTGCAGCTACGGCCTGTCCGCGGATTACACCCAGGCCGCCGCCGAGACCGCACACATCGTTATCGCCCAGATGAACACGAAGCTCCCCCACACCGGCGGCAGCAAGATCCATCTGGATGCGCTGACCTGGATCGTGGAGCGCGCTTCTCCCATGGTGGAATTAGCCTCGCCCACGTTCGACGACATCGAGCGGCAAGCGGGGGAGTATGTTGCCTCGCTGGTCCCTGACGGTGCAACTTTGCAACTTGGAATTGGCGCCATCCCTGAGGCCACGCTGCTCGCCCTGAGGGACAAGAACGACCTTGGCATTCACTCGGAAATGTTTTCCGATGGAGTCGTAGCTCTGGCCGAAGCCGGGGTTATCACCAATCAAAAGAAGACCATCAATACCGGGAAGTTCGTGGTCAGCTTCCTGATGGGCACCAGCAAACTCTACAATTTTGTGCACAACAACCCAGCGGTCGAGTTGCATCCGGTCGACTATGTTAACGATCCATGGATCATCGGCCAGCATGAAAAGATAATCTCCATCAACTCGGCTATTCAGGTCGACTTGACCGGCCAGGTCAATGCCGAAATGATCGGCGGCTTGCAGTTCACCGGAGTCGGCGGCCAGGTAGATTTTGTGCGCGGCGCAAGCCGTTCGGTCGGCGGAAAGTCGATCATCGCTCTTCCCTCAACTGCCGCCAAGGGTAAGGTCTCGCGTATCGTTCGTGAGTTGGACGCGGGCGCCGCGGTCACCACCTCACGCAACGACGTGCATTATGTGGTCACGGAATTTGGCATAGCCGATCTGCGTGGAAAGACCCTGCAGCAGCGTGCCGAAGCGCTTATCGCAATCGCGCATCCGGACTTTCGCGATGGGTTGCGCGACAGGCGTACTGTGCTGTCGTTGGCAGGCTCTGGATAGGGGAACCCGGCTCGAGCCCATCCGGCATGCGCTCGCGGCAAGTTCCTGGACTCAATCCAATCCCAGGCAACTTGAGGTTCCCGGTGGCAGATTCGTCGTGTCCCTAAGGTTGCGAACGTTAGAGCGGCAGCTTCGCATCGCTTACTACAACAGGCCAATTGCTACGCCCTGGCTGTAACTACCGATGCTGTTCGGAAGGAGAGGTTGAAGATGTACGCACGCAATGCCCATTTCCGCGTAAGATCCCTTGACCAGGCCGCTGAGTTCGCCCAGACGCTGGAGAACGAGGTGCTTCCTCTGCTGCGCAGACAGCCAGGCTTCAAGGGTGAAATCACGTTGTCGAACCCCAGTAATCTGGAACGGATTTCGATAAGCCTATGGGACAACCAGAGTAATGCGGAAGCTTACGCTGCCAACGTGTACTCGCAAGTGTTGAAGATTCTTGCAAAAGTGATTGATGGGGCGCCCAAGATTCGGACGTTTGAGGCGGTCGCTTTAAACCTTGATGACGGCCGCCAGAGTTTTTGATTGCTCTTCGTGGCGCAGCACACGCAGTACGCCTTCCATGAGCGCCTGCAGTTCATTCTCGCCGGGGTAGACGTTGATAGGAGCGATCCAGCTTACGTAGTCAGTTAGCAGCGAGATCAACCGCTGCGAATGCGCCATGCCGCCGGTCAGCAGCACTGCGTTCACGCGTCCGTGCAGGACCGTCGCCATGGCCCCAATCTCTTTCGCGATCTGGTAAACCATCGCCTCGAACACGGTTCCAGCCTTTGCGTCGCCATCCACAATGCGGCGCTCCACTTCCACCAAGTCTTTCGTACCCAGATAGGAATATAACCCGGCATCGCGGAACAGCAGATCTTCCACCTGCTTCTGTGTGTACTTGCCACTGAAGCACAGATTGACCAACTGGTTCACTGGCACTCCGCCGGCCCGCTCGGTGGAGAACGCTCCTTCTTCGCGTGAATTAGTTACATCGACCATGAGGCCATCTTCATGGGCCGAAATTGAAATTCCACTGCCCAGGTGCGCCACAATCAGTCGCAATGTCTCATACGGTTTGCCGCACTCACGGGCATATCGCTTGGCCACCGCCTTGGAGTTCAGAGCGTGCGACAAACATTGCCGCTCCAGCTGCGCCGATCCCGACAGCCGGGCACGCTCCGGCCATTCGTCCACGCTTACTGGATCCACCACGTAGGCTTCTATGCCTACTTTCTGCGCAATGCCGTGCGCCAGAAACGCGCCCAGGTTCGCGGCATGTTCACCGCGTTTGGCCAGGCGCAATTCTTCCAGCATTTCCTCATTCACTATGTACGTTCCGCTGGATAGAGAAGGCAGAAGACCACCACGTCCTACGACTGCGTGCAGCTCGCGGACATTATGATCTGCGGCGCTGAGTGCGGCCTCAATCTGTGCAGAACGAAATTCGTGCTGATCAAGGATTGGGTGCCCGCGGAACTGGGCCATCTCGGCATCGGAGTGCCGGATGTTCTTTACAAAGTCGGGACGCTCGTTAATGTACAGAGCGATCTTGGTAGATGTGGAACCTGGGTTAATCGCGAGAATCCTGAATTCATCGGGAGGCAAAAATCACCCCCAGAGCAATTGAATTTACTTTGTCATCCACACTCTCCACGCGCGATGGAATCAGGATGGGGACCTTTGCCCCGGCTACCACGTGCGCGCACTGCGAGCCGCCCAGGTACTTCACCGACTTTCCGAGAAGGTTGCCTGACTCGATGTTCGGAACCACCATGCAGTCGGCGTGGCCGGCCACCGGATGCTCGATACCCTTGGCCCGCGCGGCAGACTCGAGGAGTGCGCAATCCAGGGCCAGCGGTCCGAAGACGTCTGCATCGCCGAACAGGCCGGCTTCGCCCATCGCGGTGAGCGTCCTGGCATCCACACTCGAGGGCAGCGACTCGCTCACCGCTTCGCTGGCGCTCATGAGAGCGATCTTCGGGTGGACTATTCCGATGGAACGCATGACATCGATTGCGTTCTGCACAATTTGTTTTTTCTGCTCCAGGCTCGGAAAAACATTCAGGCCGCCATCGCTGATACCCACCAGCCTGATTTCTCCCGTGAGCTTGTCTTCGTAGAGCAGCACGTCGCTTAGCAGCCGTCCTGTCCGCAGCCCTGCCTCTTTGTCCAACACCGCGTGCAGCAGTTCGTCGGTACGAAGATGACCTTTCAGCAAGAGGTCGACACGGCCTTCGTGTGCCATGCGGGTCGCGATACGTGCGGCGTCATCCGTGCCGACAAACTCTGCCCCGGCGAGCAAACTCGTGAGCCCGAGCGCTTCCGTCTTAGCGCGGATTTTCCGCTCATTGCCAATCAGCACCGGAATGGCAATCCCGAGTTGCAGCGCGCCATCGGCTGCTGTCAAGGCAACTTCGTCGTCAGCCACGACGATCGCGACGCGTTTGGGACCCAGTGGTTGAGCGCAATGCCGTAGTTCGGCGAAGTTCATTATTTTCTGCTGAGTGAGAATGGGAATGCTGGTGGCCATGGCTCATTTTCATCCGCTCCAGGACCGGATTGCAGTGAGGCGGATCACAATCGCGCAGGCTGAGGTCTGATGCTAATTCAAGTTCCCCGGCAACGGGGTACCCGAGATGGAAGCGTCGAGCAACTCCATATAGTGCATCACCGGCAAGGGATGTCCCGTTTCGTTTAACAGTGCGCCGATTTGCAACTGGCATCCTGGATTGCCTGTGGCTACCGCCTGAGCCGAAGTCGCGATAATTCGTTCCACCTTGCGCTCGCCCAGTTGGTGTGCCGTCTGCGACTGAACCAGACCGTAGACGCCTGCCGAACCACAGCAGAGTGCGGCCTCAGAAATTTCCAGCAATTCGAGTCCGGGGATGGTTCGCAGCATGGCGCGTGGCGGTTCCCGCAATCCCTGGGCGTGTAGCAGGTGACAGGGATCGTGGAAAGCTACCCGCAAGGCTATCGGATGCCGCGGTGCGCGCGCTGGCAACTCTGCCAACAGCTCCGACACGTCTTTGCATTTAGCGGAAAACGCCAGAGCACGCTCGCGATACTGGGGATCATCCCGCAGCAGGTATCCGTAGTCTTTGAGAGTGTGTCCGCAACCGGCAGCGTTCAGCACGATGGTATCGACCGCCAACGGCATGAACAGGTCAATCATCTTGCGCGCGCTGTCCAAAGCGTCTCGTTCCTGTCCCAGGTCCATCATGAGGGCGCCGCAGCAGCCCTGCTCGGGTGGCACCAGTACTTCACATCCCTCGGCCGACAGTACACGCGCGGTGGCCGCGTTGACCTGCGCCATGAAGACACTCTGCACGCAGCCGGTCAGCATGGCCACAGTGCGGCGTTTGGGTCCCTGCGCGGCGATGCGCGACGGCAGAGCCGCTGAGACTTCCTTACGCGATAAATCAGGCAGCATCTGCTCCATGGCGCGCAAGCTGCGGGGCAGCAATGAAGTCAGGCCCATGGCTCGCGCCAGCTTTTGCAGGCCGAGGCGTTGATAAGCGCGCAACGGTACGATTAGCTTGCGCATGCGTGCCGGCTGGCTGAAGACCGCGGCGATCATCCTCCGAAACATCCGCTCGTGCAGCGGCCGGCGATATTGACGTTCCAATTGTCCGCGCATGGCTTCAATCAGCTGGCCATACTTGATTCCCGACGGACACGTGGTAACGCACGCCTGACATCCCAGGCAATGATCGAAATGCGAGACGTACAGGTCAGTCAATTCCACCTCGCCCGCAATCGCCATGTTCATCAGGTGAATGCGGCCGCGCGGAGAATCCTGTTCCTTCCCCCACAGAGTGTACGTAGGACAGGTTTGCAAGCAAAAGCCGCAATGGACACAGGCATTCAGGAGCTCTGCGTCCGGGGGGTGGAACTCATCGAAAACGTTTCTGCCGTGGTTAGTTGGCGTCGCGAGCTGCTGGGTCATATGCCCCCCACGAAACGTCCCGGATTCAGAGTATGTCCCGGGTCGAATTTTTCCTTGATTCGATGCATGAGCGGCAGCGCATCTCGCAATGTGCCCCACACGTCTACATCACGCTTCATCTCTACCGGGCACTGCGACACCGTCACTGTCCCTTGCAGACGGTCCACTTCGCCGCGCAGAGCCCGCAGCGCATTCATCAGAGCAGCCTGGCTGGCGGCGTCCAAACGCACCTCAGCCAGTCCGGTTCCTTGCCCCACCACAGTTGCCGCAACGTCTGCCGTCTTCGCCTCCCGGAAAACGGCATCGCAAAGCGATCCAATCTGCGAAGGCAAGACACTGCACTTACAGATCACCGAGCTGGCGGCGTTGACGAACAGTTTCTGGCGCTCGGTCCAGACATCGCCGGTACACTCCACAAACGGATGAGCGCCTGCGATGTTGCCCAGCTTGACATATTGATCCTGTAGCGATTCGGGGATGCCCTCGAACCGCACGTGGATGAGGAACTGGTCTTGCTGCCGGGCGTGAATTTGCAGCCCGGTGTAAACCAGGTGTGAATCCAGAATAGCGAGTACCAGTTTTTCCGCTTCCGACGCAGTCGGGAGCGTAGCGGCGTAAGTGGCGACGGCCACCGGGATGGGGTGCAGACGGAACACGGCGCGGGTGATCACGCCCAGCGTTCCCAGCGAGCCTATCGTAAGTTTCGTGAGGTCGTAACCGGCAACGTTCTTGACGACTTTGCCTCCGGCTTTAATCAGGTTGCCATCCGGCAGGGCCAGTTCCAGACCAAGGACAAGATCGCGAATGGCGCCATAACGGATGCGCAAGGTGCCGCTCTCCGCGGTTGCCAGCACGCCGCCAACGGTAGCGTGCTCCGGCTGCATGGGATCGGCGCCCAATTGTTGACCATGCTCGCGCAGCACACCTTGCAACTTGTCGATGGTGCAGCCTGCCTCCACCGTCACCGTCATGTCGCCCCAGGCATGTTCAATCACCCGGTCGAGCCGCTCCAGCGAGAGAACGAAATCCGCTTGGCGCGGCAGATTTCCCAGCCCGAGCTGAGTGCCTCCACCTCGCGGAATAATAGTCAGCCCGGCGGAATTACAATATTGCAGCACTCGCGCGACTTCCTGCGCCGTGCCGGGTGCAATCACGCCGGAGGGTTGTAACCCGTCCACGGCGTCTTCCGGCGTGGCCGAACGAAGGTATTCCGGACCTACGATCGCACTTAGTTCGATCCACGCTTCCTTATTCTTGACTTGAGCCTGGCTCATAATTTGACTCCGCGACTGGCTTCTGGCCAGCTAATACCGTTGCGCCAACCCTGCGATCTCGATCGGATGCGGTTCGTAAGCGACCGGCCTTTGCACGTTCGCGTCGGTGCCGGGAAACATCTTGGTCGGATTGCAAAGGTCAAATGGATCGAAGGCCGAACGCAGGCGCTGCATGGCATCCAGGTCAGCCGCGGAAAACATGACCGGCATGAACATCTTCTTTTCTTCCCCGATGCCATGTTCCCCGGTAATCGACCCGCCCGCTTCCACGCACAGCCGCAAAATATCTTCCGCCAGCTGCATCGCGCGTTCCTCCTGCCCGCTGATACGACGGTCATACAGCACCAGCGGATGAAGGTTTCCGTCTCCGGCGTGAAACACGTTGGCCACCCGCAGTCCGGCCTCAGCGCTAAGGCGGTCGATCTCCCCCAGAACTCGGGGCAACGCAGTACGCGGAATAACGCCGTCCTGCACCAGGTAATTCGGCGAGATCCGCCCCACCGCAGCAAACGCCGCTTTGCGCCCCTTCCAGACGGCAATACGTTCCGGTTCCGACTTCGCCAGCCGCATTTCCCAGGCCCCGCACTCCTGGCAGATTGGGCCTACCTTTTCCATCAGCAGTTCGACTTCGCGGGCGGAGCCATCCAGTTCCACCAGCAGCAACGCCTGGCAGTTGGGGTAATTGGGATGCACGGCAGCTTCGGCAGCCTCAAGAGCCAGCCGGTCCATGATCTCCATGGCGGCAGGGAACATGCCTGAAGCGATGATGTTGCTGACCGCAGCACCCGCCTCGCTACTGGAATTGAAAGCAGCCATCAACGTCTGCACGGTTTCGGGTTTCTTGATGACGCGCAGCGTGATCTTGGTGATGATCCCGAAGGTGCCTTCGGAGCCGACGAAAGCTCCCACCAGGTCATACCCCGGCCGGTCCATTGTCGTGCCGCCCAGATTCAGCAGTGTCCCGTCGGAGAGTACGACCTCGAGCCCGAGAATGTAGGTCGTGGTTACGCCATACTTGAAGCAGTGCGCGCCGCCGGAGTTCTCCGCCACATTACCGGCTACGGTGCAGACCACCTGCGAGGACGGATCCGGGGCATAAAAATAGCCGCGGGTGGAAACCGCGGCGGTTATGGCGGAATTCGTCACGCCCGGCTCGACCACCACCCGGGCGTTGGGTAGATCAACCTCCAGGATGCGATTCATCCGGGTGACGCTGATCACCACGCCTCCTTTGACTGGTAGGGCGCCCCCGCTCAGCCCTGTGCCCGAGCCCCGCGCGACCATGGGAATCAGCTCCCGGTGGCACACCTTCACGATGGCCTGCATTTCTTGGGCGGTTGCGGGCAACAGAACCAGGTCAGGAACGACCCGGAACAGGGTCAAGCCGTCGCATTCGTAAGTCCGGAGCTGCTCGGGTCCGCTTACCAGGCCCGCATCTCCAACGATAGAGCGAAATTCATTTACCAGCCGAGCGTCCATTACAACACCTCGATGATGGCGTTACGCGGGCCTTGCGATGGGAAGATTGGTGTAGCCAATGAATGCTCTCAAGAATGGAGAGTCGGCTTGTTTTTACGCCTTAAGGGGCGAAGAAGCAGTGATGGCGGTCACACTTCAGGATGTCAACCAACGGCAGCTGGAGTGCCAAGGTTAGATCAGTGGTGAACTGGCCGACATCAGGGCACCACACTGGAAGGTAATTAAAACGTGGCTAGGAGGGTCGCTCTGCAATTCTGACTAGCTGGCGGAGAGGGGGGGATTCG
>JBAVSY010000103.1:0-24924 GCA_049695855.1 Candidatus Korobacteraceae bacterium
TGTCCTGTCTCGCAAGTTGCTTTAGTATTCTGCAACCTCGCACCTGCGGCATTCGATGATCAGCGCAAATAATCACGCGGCCCGGACTGTCGCAATAGTAAAGACACTTCGGATACGGCACACTAGCTCACCACGGGATACGGAGATCTAATCCTTCACCACGGAGAACACGGAGGTCACGGAGAAGCTGAAGGAAGGGTTGTCCTCCAGAGATGTTGACTCTTTTGTCCTTGCTTCTTGACGCGGCACCGCAGACGGATGCCGAGAAGAATGACTTTCCATTCCAAACTCTGTGCCTCCGTGCATCTGTGGTGATCCACCCTTCTCGGTGCTCTCCGTGTCCTGCGTGGCAAAGGCTTTTGATCTACTTGGTGATGAGTCGCGTCTTCGAGTACTCTGATCTCTTATGCTCGATCTAGCTTTTGTACGCGATCACCTACCTCTTGTTGAAGAAAAACTACGCCAGCGCGGCATGAACGCCGATGCCCTCCTCAAAGATTTTCACGTCATCGATCTGGAGCGGCGCGCGGCGATCACCGAAGCCGAGACCCTGAAAGCCCAGCGCAATAAGGCTTCCGAAGAAATCGCACAGCTCAAGAAAAATAAGCAGGATGCTACCGCACTTATCGACGCCACCAAAGAGATGCGCGAGAAGATTGCTACCGCCGAAAAAATCGCCGAAGAGGCAGACGCGCGGTTGCGCAACATTTTAACGGGGATTCCGAACCTTCCGGACAACAGTGTCCCGGTCGGCAAGAGCGAAGCTGACAATGTCGAGGTGCGCCGCTGGGGGACTCCGCCGCAGTTCGACTTCACTCCCAAGCCGCATTGGGAGTTGGGTGAAGAACTAGGCGTGCTCGATCTGGAGCGCGCGGCCAAGCTGACTGGGGCACGTTTCGCCGTGTACTGGGATCTCGGCGCCAAGTTGGAGCGGGCGCTGATGAACTTCATGCTCGACCTGCACACTCGCGAGCATGGCTACACCGAAGTGCTGCCACCGTTCCTGGTGAATGCTGATTCGATGTACGGCACCGGACAGTTGCCCAAGTTCGAGGCCGACTTATTCAAAGTGCCACATGCCGACAAGAATCTCTACCTAATCCCCACCGCCGAAGTGCCGGTCACCAATCTCTATCGCGACGAAACCTTGGACGGCGCTCGGCTGCCGATCTCGCTTGCCGCCTATACGCCATGCTTCCGTAGCGAGGCTGGATCGTACGGCAAAGATGTGCGCGGGATCATTCGCCAGCATCAGTTTCAGAAGGTAGAGCTGGTGAAGTTTACCCGGCCGGAGCAGTCGTGGGAGGAGCATGAGAAGCTCACCCGTAACGCTGAGACGGTATTGCAGAAGTTAGGGCTGCACTATCGCGTAATGAATCTCTCCACGGCGGATTTAGGTCCGTCGTCGGCGAAGACTTACGATCTGGAAGTCTGGCTCCCTGGGCAGCAACTGTTTCGCGAAATCTCTTCGTGCTCGAACTTTCTGGACTACCAGGCGCGGCGGGCGAACATTCGGTTTCGTCCCGAGGGGGCAAAGAAGACGGAGCTGGTGCACACGCTGAACGGGAGTGGTCTGGCGATCGGGCGGACCTGGGTTGCGATCGTGGAGAACTATCAGCAGACTGACGGCAGTGTGCTGGTGCCCGAGGTGCTGCGTCCCTATATCGGCGCCGAGCGAATTACGGCGAAGAAATTCTAGACTGAGTTCGGTCGGGATCACAGATAACTGTAGGGTATGAGTCATCGGCCACACAGTCCTGCTACGGATCTCCATGGAGAAGAAGGCCAGCAGTCCGCAGAAATCAAGAACAACTGCTGAGTCCACACCGCCGACCCTGAGGTTCTCCTGGTCTACCGGGGTTGCCGTAGGCCTGATCGCAGTTCTCGCCGGTGCGCTTCGTGTCATCCATCTCAGCTCCCGCAGCTTGACGCTGGACGAAGGGTTCAGCCTTTTTCTGGCGCGGGCCGACGCCGCTACCTTCAGCCGTTGGATCTGGCATTCCGAATTCAACATGGTGTTGTACTACGGCCTGCTGCGGATGTGGCTGCACCTGAACAGCGGCGAGTTCTGGGCACGATTCCTCTCCGTGTTATGTGCGGTCGCCACCGTTCCGGTGATCTATCTGGTGGGCGTTCGGTTATTCGGGCGGGGCGCAGCTTTGATCGCCTGCCTGCTGTTGGCGGTACACCCGTTCCATCTTGAGCTGTCGCAACAAGCGCGCTCTTACGCGCTGCTGGTCCTTCTCGTGTCCCTGTCGAGCTGGTATTTCCTGCGGATGGCCGAGAACGCCTCGTGGGCCAATTGCGTCCTCTACGCTGCGGTGTCGGCCGCAGCGATCTACAGCCACTTCTTCGCAGCCCTGGTCATCCTGGCCCAGTGGCTGTCGCTGGCTCTATGGCAGGGGCCGCTGCCGCGGAGAAAATTCCTGCAAGCGCTGGCCACTCTGGCCGCATTGCTGATCCCCGCCGGCCTATACCTACTTCATTCGCAGCGCTCGCATGTGGCCTGGATACCCGGCCCAAGCTGGCGGCAAGCGCTAGAGGTCTTGTACAGCCTGACGCTAAGCAAGGCGCGCTGCCTCGTCTATCTGACATTGTGGGGGATTGCGTTGTGGTGCAGCTTCCGGCAGCCGCGAAAGCGAGCCTGGGCATACCAGTTTGTCGCGGCGTGGCTGCTGGTTCCGCTGGCAATCACCGGACTTGCGGGATTGGTTCAGCCCTTGTGGGTGCCGCGATTTCTGGCAGTTTGCCTTCCTGCCAGCGTATTGTTTGCCGCCGCGGGAGTGATGCAATTGACCCGCTGGTCTCGAGCCGCAGGGGTTCTGGCGCTGTTCCTCGTTATGTTTTATTCAGGATCGGCAATGCGCTTTTATCTTCGTCATCCGGAATTTAGCGTGGATTGGCGGACGGCCATCACCTATCTCCTCCCACGCCTGCAGCCGGGGGATGAAGTGGTAATGGATCCTTATGTGCGTTACACCTTTGACTACTACCGGCAAGCCGGCTCATTAAAGGTGCCACCGGTCATCATGGCCAATTCGCTGGCTACCTCTCTGCCCGCACCCGCGCCAAGAAATGTTTGGGTCATTGCTTCCGTCCTGGTGAATCCTGAGGACAAGTCATCGGGACCGGAAGCCACGCAAACGCAAGTGCAAGCGTTTCTAGATTCACACGGCAAATCGTATTGCGCACAGCCGCCTCGTCCTGAAACGGCCAGCGTAGAAGTCTGGCAACTGCAGCGTTGTGGACAGCCATAGGGTCGCCCTTAAACATCTCGAATCCGATAGTTTCTCCAGGAAGACGGCCGGCATCAGCGCGACGTAACGCTGCGGGTCACGCGAGATGATAAGAAACGCGATCTGCCAGGCCAGGACGACACCTACGAAGCCATAGTAGAACTCAGGATGCGCGATGGGTGGCGGTTGGCTGCGGCCAAGGGTGGCTTCGAGAAAGTACAGGGGAACAATTTCCAATATTCCGACTATGCCAGCCAGCAGGAAAACCCAGTGGCCGAAGCGCACCGCCGCTTTTTCATAACTCATCCCCATGCACTACCTCCAGGAAGGCGCGGAAGGCCTCCTGAGCGCTAACGGCTAACTCCCCAGAGCTTCGTCATTTAGCGGCCGGTAGCCGTTCACGAAATCCTGAGCGGTCATTCGCCTCTTGCCTTCCATTTGCAGCTCTTGCAGTTCCAGCGCGGTCCCATGGGCAAAGCCCAGCAGTAGGCGATGATTCTCGACCTTGAAATGTGCCGGAGCGACCACGCCGACTTCCCTGGCGGGAATTGCCTCGTGTAACTGCAGCATCTTGCCGCGGAACCTGGTGAATGCTCCCGGCCATGGTTGAAATCCGCGCAGGCGGTTCCAGGTGTCGACCGCGCTGCGCGAGAAATCAATAAGCCCATCTTCTTTTTTCAGGATCGGCGCCAGCGTCGCCTTGGAATTGTCCTGTGGTTGTGGAGTGGTGCTTCCGCTCTTCAATCCCGCCAGAGTGCAGATCATCAATTCCGCGCCCGCCTGGGCCAGGCGCGGAGCAATGGTTAGTGCGGTGTCCTCCGGCCTGATCGGCTCCTCGACTTGCATCAGGATGTCACCGGTGTCGAGACCGGCGTCAATCCGCATGGTGGTCACACCGGTAACCTTCTCGCCCACCGCAATCGCCCACTGGATCGGCGCAGCGCCGCGATATTTCGGCAACAACGAGCCATGCAGATTGATGTTGCCCAGCTTGGGCAGGTCGATCATCCATTGCGGAATGATGCGCCCGTAGCCGACGACAATGATGGCCTCCGGCGCCAGGCTCTCGAGCCGCGCGCGAAATTCGGCGTTGTTCTTGATCTTTTCCGGCTGGATGATCGGCAGGTCGAGCTCGAGCGCAGTGCGCTTCACCGGCGAGGCGGCCACTTCCATGCCGCGGCCGCTGGGACGGTCGGGCTGGGTCACTACCAGCTTCACCCGAAAGCCGGCCGACACCAGCTTCTCCAGCGTGGGCACGGCAAACAGCGGCGTCCCGCAAAACACCAGGTCCATCATCGGACTACCATTCGCCTTGCTTCACCAGCTTGCGAATCTTGCGCTTCATCAGGTCGCGTTTTAGGGCGCTGATGTGGCTGATGTAGAGCTTGCCGTTAAGATGGTCGGTTTCGTGCAGCAACGCTCGCCCCAGCAGGTCTTCTCCGCTGACTTCGAAGAACTCGCCTTTCAGATTCTGCGCTCGCGCTGTCACCTTGCGCGGCCGCGTCACCTTCTCGCGGAACTCGGGGAGGCTGAGGCAGCCTTCGTTGGAGGTCAGACGGCCTTCGGTGTGGATGATCTCGGGATTGATGATCACGATCTTGGCCTCGGGATCTTCCTTGAAGGTGACGTCGATGACGGCAATGCGTTTGCTGATGCCGATCTGCGGAGCCGCCAGGCCCACGCCATGTGCGGCGTACATGCTCTCGAACATGTCGTCAACCAGCTTGCGCAGATCGTCGTTAAATTCCGTGATGGGGACGGACAGCTTCTCCAGAACTGGATCGCCGAATTTCACGATGGGATAGATCATTTAGAAGTTTCGCAACTGTTGGCAGTAGCCTTCAAAATTTCGCCGTAACTCCAGCAGAGAATCGCCACCAAACTTTTCCAGCGCACAACGCGCCAGAATCAGCGCCACCATGGCTTCAGCGGCGACTCCGGCGGCCGGAACCACGCACACGTCGGAGCGCTCGTAGGCGGCCTTCACCGGCTCGCGGCTGGCAAAATCCACCGAAGCCAGCGGACGCCGCAGCGTCGAAATCGGCTTCAGGTGGCCGCGCACGCGAATATCCTCGCCGTTCGATACGCCGCCCTCCAGGCCGCCGGCGTGATTCGAGCGCCGGGTGAATCCGGTGAACGAGTTTGTGCTTTCGCGCTCGTATCCTATCTCATCATGTACGGTCGAGCCCAGCGAAGACGCAGCCTCGACCGCGTCGCCGATTTCCACGCCCTTGACCGCCTGCAGCGACATGACTGCGCCCGCCAGTTGGGCGTCGAGACGCTCATCCCAGTTCGCATACGTGCCTAGTCCCGGCGGAACATTATGGGCCACGACCTCGAAGATTCCGCCGACGGAATCGCCGGTGCGCAACGCCAGGTCCACTTGCTCTTTCATGCGCGACTCGGCTTCCGGATCGGCGCAACCCAGCAAGACTTCTTCCTTCGCGGCGACGCCGGCGATCGCCTCCCAGGCGACCGGCAAGTCGATCCTGGCGCTGCCTACGGCAATCACGTGACTCAAAACTTCGATGCCAAGCTCACGCAGCAGCAGTTTGGCAATCGCGCCCACAGCCACCCGCGCCGCCGACTCGCGCGCCGACGCCCGCTCCAGCACGTAACGCGCTTCGGAGAAGTTGTACTTAACGGCTCCGGCTAGGTCGGCATGCCCCGGCCGCGGCGAGGCTACGCGCTTGTGCTTGGCCAGATCGCCTTCCTCGACGGGCAAGGCTTCGGTCCAGTTCTGCCAATCTTTGTTGGCCAGCACCATGGCGATCGGCGAGCCGATGGTCTTGCCGTGACGCACGCCGCTCAGGATGTGCGCCGTGTCGCGCTCGATGCGCATGCGTCCGCCGCGGCCATAGCCCTGTTGGCGCCGCCACAGTTCGCGGTTCACGAACTCCAGCTCGACCGCAACTCCGGCCGGCATGCCCGAGAGCAGCGCCACCAGAGCCTCTCCGTGGGATTCACCGGCTGTCGAGAAGCGCAACATATAGGAACTGAAGATTGTAGCTGATAGAAGCGGCAGTTGGCAGTTAGCAATTGGCAATTGGCAATTGGCAAGAACCTACGAGCATTGGCTAAATGCCAAGTGCTAAATGCCAAATGCTACCCCTCCACCACTACTTCCTCGTCCACCAGCGCCTTATCTTCTTCGGTGCTGCCGGCGAGCGCGAAGGAGTTTGTGACCGCGGCCCGTCCTTGCTCTACGCTGGTGATCACGTAGGAGCAGCCGATCCAGTGCGCTTCGTTGAAGTCGGTTTGCGACCAGCGCGGCGGATGATCGGGATGCGAGTGATAGAAGCCGACGATGTCGATGCCGCGTTCGTGGGCTTCGCGCTGGGCACGCAGCAATTCGCGTGGATCGATGTGATAGCGATTATGCGGCGAGTCGGTGCGGGTGTTGCTGCAGCGAATCGCAGTCAGCACGGTGCGGACGGTGCCGTCAGCGGTGCCCAGCAGGATGCCGCAGCATTCGTGGGGATAGGTTTCCTCGCCGTGACGGCGGATCTCGTCGTAGTCGGATAGTTTGAATTTCAGCATGATGTCCGCGAGAAAGGGTGGAAGGGCGCGGCTTCACAGGCTGCGGAAAAAGTCCAGTTCGGCATGTTTTGAAGGGGCGCAGCTTTAGCTGCGCCGTCACAAGTACTTACTGTTGTCATCCCGAACCGGCTTCGGCCGGTTCCGTCCCTACGGGACTCAGACTTATTTTCCACTCTACCCAGGACTCCGCCTACGGCTCCGTCCTGGGCTGAACTGAGTCGCCCTTACGGGCGGGATTTTCGGTCGATCTATTCCACTCGCAAATCCAAAATTTAGTTCTCACGCAGACTCTTAAAGCCCGGCGCTTCCACCGCCAGCCAGCGCTTCCGCCGGCAGAAAGAACCTCTCCTAATCGGAATCTACACTTCGTCCCAAAATCGTTCGCTCAAATACTTTTCGGCGCCGTCGGGCAAGACGCAGACCACCACTGCGCCCGGACTTTCGCGCGCAATCTGCAACGCCCCTACCACCGCCGCTCCGGCAGAGACACCCACCAGCAAGCCCTCTTCCCGGGCCATGCGCCTGACCATGGCGTGGGCTGCCTCGGTGCTGATTTCCAGATTCGCATCCGCCAACGTGTCATCGTAGATTTCCGGCACAATCGAGGTCGGCATATGTTTGGCGCCTTCAATGCCGTGAAACGGCGAGTCGGGCTGCAACGAGATGCACTGGATGCCGGGCTTCAACTCGCGCAGCTTGCGGGTCGTGCCGACGAACGTGCCCGACGTTCCCAGCATGGCCACAAAATGCGTGAGCTGCCCGCGGGTCTGCCGCCAGATTTCGTTGGCGGTCCCGCAATAGTGGGCATGCCAGTTGGCGTGGTTCGAATATTGATCGGCGTAGAAATATTTTTCCGGCTCGGCGGCCATCATTTCGCGCGCCTTCACGATGGCGCCGTCGGAACCCTCACCCGGATCGGTATACACAACCTCGCCGCCGTAGGCGCTAAGAATGCGTTTGCGCTCGATGGAGACATTCGATGGAACGCACAGCGTCACCCCGAAGCCACAGGCGGCGCCCAGCATCGCGTAGGAGATACCGGTGTTCCCGCTGGTGGAATCGAGCAATCGTCTTCCCTGCCCCAGATCACCGGCACGGAAGGCTTCTTCCACGATACAAGCAGCGGCGCGATCCTTTACCGATCCGCCGGGATTGAGCCACTCAGCCTTGCCAAAAATCTCCGCGTCCGCGACCTCGGCAGACACGCGTTGCAACCGCAGCAGCGGCGTATTGCCGATTCGTTTGAGAGTCGCGATTCCCGTTTCCGGTAATTCCGCTGGGTGCTTCATGTTCTTTTCATCGTGCCGCAGGTTGCTGTTTCCCTGCACAATGTGCGAAAGTGTGAATTCCTGACAAAGCAGGCGGCAAGAGTTTTGCGATCAGGGGCAACTTGGCCTGTCTGTCAGATATCGCATTCGATGCAGGGCCGGCGGATCGGATTCCGCCGAGTAAGGAATTGGTACTGGAATGGCGAAGAAGCTGAAGGCTAGATCGTTTGAAGAAGCAGTGGCGTGGTTTCGCGATCACGGATTCGATGTGCTGGAAGCGCCCGGCGCGAGCGCTCGGGTTTTCCTGAAAAAATATCATTGCTCGGCGGCCATCGAGCGCAGCGAAGACGGCGGCGCGAAGATCTTCGCCTATCCCGGCTATCTCCTCAACGGCGAGATTTCTAAGCTGATCGACCACGGCTACCAGAAAGTCTTGAAGACTACGAAAGCCGAATATCCGGCCACCGCCGACCATCTGAAGGCGTTGCACGATTTCTCCGAGGAGTTCAAAGAAGGCCTCGGTCTCATCAGTCTCTACAACGAAAGCCTGGGCACGGTCAGCGAAGGCTATGTGTACGATCGCGTACGCGATCGCGACTTGCCAGAATCGGAACGCCCACAGCGTCCCTGGCAGCGTCCAGCCGTGGCCAAGAAGCGCCCCGCCTAGAAACTCCGTCGCGATGTGTTCTGCGCGCCTATGGTTGTAAGCGCACCCACACAAATAGTATTGCTTCGCCTGTAAACCATCCTTCGCGATTTGCTATCCAACGTAGCAGAGACGTACTCAATACGTCGAGGGATTTGGAGGAGTGAAGGTTTATGAAGCGCATCGGAATTATGCTAGCCTTGGCGATATTTTGTACGGTCGCCGTGTGGGCGCAGGACAACACCACTACCACTAACAGCCAGGCCCAGTCGCAGAACAATAAGGCCGCCGCCGATCAGGACGCCAACATGGCGTCGCAGGAAAAAGCTGACGCCAAGAATGCCAGTACCCCGGAGGGCTCCGAACGCGACAAAGTTCTGGCGCGGATGGATGATTCCTCAAAAATCTTGAACGAACTGCTGGGCGCGCCGGACAAAGGCATTCCCGACGACGTCTTCAAGAGCGCCAAGTGCGTCGCCGTCGTACCGTCGATGGTGAAAGGCGGCTTCATTTTCGGCGCCGAGCATGGACGCGGCGTAGCCACTTGCCGTACGCCTAATGGTGACTGGAGCGCTCCCGCCTTCTTCGTGGTTACGGGCGGCAGCTGGGGCGCACAAATCGGCGTTCAGGCGGCTGATCTGGTTCTGCTGATCATGAATCAGCAAGGTATGGATAGTTTGCTTAGCTCGAAGTTTAAGCTGGGCGGCAGCGGCAGTGTAGCGGCGGGCCCGGTAGGACGCGAGGCCAGCGCTTCCACTGACTGGAAGATGCACGCTGAGGTTCTGACTTACTCCCGCACACGCGGTCTGTTTGCCGGCCTCACCTTGAACGGCGCCGTGATCAAGCAGGATGACGACGCTACGCGCGCGCTCTATGGCCGCATGGTTGGATTTCGTCCAATCCTTACCGGCCAGGTGAAGCCACCGGCAGCGGCGGATAGCTTCCTGGCTACGGTTCGCCACAGCAAGTCCGAAGCTACGGCTGAAGCGCACTAACTAAAACGACGTATCGCCCGAGCAAAGACGGTGACCCAAGGCGGTGAGCTCCGGCTCACCGCCTTTTGCTGTTCTCGACTACACTGCTGCCAGTGGAGGCTGGCGCATGAGTCGATGGCTCTGCTCGCTGCTGTTGCTGGGGACGGCGTTTGCCCAGGCTCGGAATCCTCAGGCTCACGATGATGGCTCCGCCGGTGCCGAGGCCGCGATCCGCGCCGTGCTGCAATCGCAAGTCGAAGCCTGGAATCATCATGACCTGGCGAAGTTCATGGCTGGCTATTGGAATTCGCCGCAGCTGACCTTCTTCTCTGGAGCCACCGAAACAAAAGGCTGGCAGCCGACGCTGGAGCGTTATCAGCAGAAGTACCAGGCGGAAGGCCGTTCCATGGGAACGCTCTCGTTCAGCGATCTCACCATCGAAATGCTCGGCGCCGATGCGGCCTTCGCCCGCGGACGCTTTCAGCTGGTCATGCCCGACGGCAAACAGCCGCGCGGGGTCTTCACTTTGGTGTTCCGCAAGTTTCCGGAAGGATGGCGCATCATTCACGATCACACCTGCGCCGAGTAGAGCCAGGTATCATCGAATGCCGCTAACCGGCCTCACCCTTTACCCAGGAGAAGCAAGAAATGTCGACTGCTCCACCAACCATCCTACCCGACGACCCCAAGCGCAATCTCACGCTGGCGCAACCCGATAACCTGCCTCACATCGGTCTGGTGGGCAATACTTATACCATCACGGTGACGAGCGAACAGACCAATGGACACTTCTGCGTCTTTGATATGCACATCCCCCCGGGTGGCGGGCCGCCGCCCCATCGGCATTACTTCGAGGAGACCTTTATCCTGCTCGAAGGCGAGCTGGTCGCCACCTTCCGTGGCCAGAAGTCGATCGTGCGCGCCGGCGACACCCTGCACATTCCGGCCAACGCTCCGCATCAGTTTCACAACGCTTCTGCCAGCCCGGCGCGGTTGTTATGTATCTGCTCGCCTGCGGGGCAGGAGAAATTCTTTATGGAGGTTGGCGTACCGGTCGCCACCCGTACCACGCCTCCGCCGAAACTGGACGAAAACCAACAAGCCGCCTTCATCGAGAAAGTGAAGGCGCTGGCGCCCAAGTACGGCATTGAACTACTGCGAGAAGCCTAGCTGCTAAAACGCCCGTCGACCCCGGTCGCAAGATTGTCTTTACGCACCGGCAATCCCCGGGTGTAGAATCCAGTTGTCTCCCAACCGGACGTCCCACGTTCCGGTGATGAGGCAATAACAGGCGGTATCCGCGGATGCGGAACTGCACTGGAGGATATCGTGAGCATTACCACCGGCGACTTCCGCGCGAAGATCACAGCTTCCACTCTTCTAGAGAAAAAACAACGTCAGGAAATCATTACCTGCCTGACCGCTTACGACTATGCCAGCGCGCGTCTGGTTGACGACGCCGGCATCGACATGGTGCTGGTCGGCGACTCGCTGGCCCAGGTGATGCTGGGCTACGAAAACACGCTGCCGGTCACCATGCAGGAAATGCTGCATCATACGCGGGCCGTGCACCGCGGGGTGAAGCGAGCCTTCCTGGTCGCGGACATGCCCTTCGCCTCCTATCACCTCAGCCAACGCGAGTCGCTGCGGAATGCCGCGCGCTTCATCAAGGAAGCGGGCGCGGAGGCGGTAAAGATCGAAGGCGGCGAGAAGCGGGCGCGGCTGGTGGAACGGCTGGTCGAGGCCGAGATTCCGGTGGTCGGCCACATCGGGCTGACGCCGCAATCGGTGCATGCCATGGGCGGCTACAAGGTGCAAGGCAAGACGCTGCAGGCGGTCGAGCAACTGATGCACGATGCCCTCGCCCTGGAACGCGCCGGCGCCTGCTGCGTGGTTCTGGAAGGCATTCCGCGGGAAGTGGCGGCTATGATCACCCGTGAGTTGGAGATCCCGACCATCGGCATCGGGGCCGGCCCCGAATGCGACGGTCAGGTGCTGGTCTTCCACGACCTGTTGGGACTGACGTTTGCGCCGCCGGCCAAGTTTGTTCGCCGCTACGCCGACGTGGGCGGCGTGATCAGCAACGCCCTGGCTGCGTTCAAAGACGACGTGAAGTCGGGCGGCTATCCGTCGGACGCCGAGTCGTATCATCTGCCCAAGGAGACGCTGGCCAGCCTGCAGGAAATTGCCGAACGCAAGCGGGCTGTGCGACTGTAGAGTCATGCGGCTCTGCCTTCGCGATTCGATTCTGCCGGCGATCATGCTCTGTCTGGGCCTGGCTGCGGTCTGCCAGACCACGACGTCACCGCCGGTCCACAAGTCCATTCCGTGGAAACAATATTGCCAGCCGGACGGCGGATTCTGCTTCCGCTACCCAGGTTCATGGGAGATGCTGACGGACACCTTCGCGGGACACGGCGTGGTTCTTGCGCCCGCGCAGAAGCAGGATCGGACATTGTGGGACGAGATCACGGTAGCCATGGTCGTGCCGCCGCCGGAAGGCGACGAGGAGGCAGTCAGCCTGGATGGCGTCATCCAGCAAGCGACGAATGGTTTGCGCGAGAGTGGCCAGAGTTTCGAAACTCTGCAACGCCAGCAGCGCACCGTTGACCACAAACCGGCGCAGATGTTGAAAGTTCAATATCGCGAAAAATCAACCGGCCACGACTGGATCGAGGAACTGGTTTTCATCGAGGGCCCGGAAAATGAAATCTACTCGGTGGCCTTGAAGTGTACTCCGGAAAATCTGGCGCGGCGCGAGCCGGTGCTAAGCGGTATTTTGGAAAGCTGGAAGTTGCCCGAGCCTCCGGCCGAAGCTCCTGACGACGCGCCAGCCCAGACGGCTCCGCCGGTGAAAACACCTGCAGCGAGTACCCCGCCACATCCTTGAAACGCATCCAGACCATTGCCGCGATGAAGGCCGTTTGCCGCCAGCTGGCGCGCAGCGGAAAGACGCTGGGCTTCGTGCCTACCATGGGCGCGCTGCATGAAGGACATCTGTCGTTAGTGCGCGCCTCGAAGTCACGCTGCAATGTGACCGCTGTCTCCATCTTCGTCAACCCGCTGCAATTCGGCCCATCGGAGGATCTCGGCAAGTATCCGCGAACCTTGGAACGCGATGCCGAATCGCTAGAGCAACACGGTGTCGACCTGCTCTTTCTTCCGAGCACGGAAGAGATGTATCCCGCCGGTGCGAAAACCTATGTGCTGGTTGAGGAGCTGAGCGACAAGCTGGACGGAGCGTCGAGGCCCGGACATTTTCGGGGTGTCGCTACGGTAGTCACCAAGTTGTTTGAGATTGTGCGTCCCGACTGCGCCTTCTTCGGACAGAAAGATGCGGCACAGGTGGCTGTGCTGCGTAGGCTGGTGAACGACCTCGACATGGATGTCGAGATGGTGGTGTGTCCCATCGTGCGCGAGAGAGATGGGCTGGCGATGAGCTCGCGCAATGTCTATCTCACGCCGGAGCAGCGAGAGCAGGCCTTGGTACTACATCGCGCTCTGCTGCGAGTGCAAACCTCCGCCGATCAGGGAGAACGCGACGCTGCGAAACTCGCGGAAGTTGGCAAACAGGTGATCGCGGAAGAGCCCGGGGCGCGGCTGGATTATCTCGCCATCGTCGATCCTGACACTCTTGATCCCGTTGAGAACGTTACGCGAGGCGCGCTGGTTGCCGTCGCGGCATACTTCGGAACGACGCGGCTGATCGACAACATTCTGATCACCGCCGCGTCAAAGTAGCCTTGCTCTTCCAACCCGAAATCCACGCGCCGCCCAGCAACAGCACGACCGGATAACACTCCAGTGTGTAACGCGGCTCGGGGTTGGAGAGCGTGCCCAGGAAGGCCGAGCGCAGCAGAACAAACAACAACATCATGCCAAGGTAACGCGGCCGCGGACCGCAGACCGCTCCCATCACCGCCGCAAAGATAAAGAACAGATTCAATACGCCCCACAGGGTTGCGATCACGCAAGCCTTGGTGTCGTCGGAGTATTCCCACCAGCGCGAATTGAGGGGGAGCATTTCGGTTCGCGGGCGCAGCCACATGTCGGTGATGCGCAATGTCGGCAGCCAAACGTAGTAGCGCAAGGGATCGTGCCGAATGCGCTTTTTAGCTAAGTCCATGAAGCGGGCATTCAGCGCCGGATTGACCACCAGCACTTTGTTGTAGTCGGCCAGGATGGATTGCGTTTGTTCCCGCTCCTGAGCGTTATCGAAGGCTCGTGAAGGCAGGAGGTCGAGATCGACCTTATCTCCCGAAACCTGCCAGTAGACTTCTTCGGTGGAAACATAATCGGCTGCCCAGGTCCGCACCCACTTGTCGAAGCCGTCGGGAGAAAACTCGTCCGGATCGCTAGCCGACTGCGGAACCAACGGCTGGAAGCGATGAAAGTCGCGCCAGTTACGAATGGTCCAGGGCACCAGCGGCGCCACCGAGATCGCCAGCACCAGCGCACCTGCCCAGAATAGTCGCACGCGTTCCCTCGAACGTTGCCACATTCGCCATAGGAGGAACAGCCCCAGCGCAATCAACAGAATGCCGCCGTCGGGCCGTAGGAGGGTATCCGCCGAAACGGCCACTCCGCACCACGTCCAGGCGAACCATGCTTCGCGTCCCTCTTCCGAGGCAAGAAACCCGGCTACTGCCGCGTCCAACGCCGCCGCAACGAAGAAAATGCTCAGCGTCTCGGCCAGCGGGGCAACCGTGTAGTTGGCGGTGAAGGGACACAGAGCCGCCAGCAGGAAGGCGAAGCGGGCGGCGCGTTCGGATACGGTCCGTCGCGCCAGGTCGGCGATAAAGAAACAGGTGACGACGTCAACGACGATCTGCACCAGCAGCACTGCGTGGTAATGCTCGCGGCCGAACAACAGAAAACATGCGGCCAGGAAAGCCGGATACCCGGGCAGGCGAATCAGCGTGGGGTAGACGCCGTCGTTATGCGTCAGGCCAAAGATGCCGCGGTCGAGCCAATTCCTGGCGATGTCACCATAAACCAGCGAATCCCCGGTGATGTGCGGGAACCAAAAATAGAAAGTCAGCCTTAGTGCAAATGCAGCCAAGGTGATCAACCGGAAGTACTTCGAAGACTGGCGTAGCATGAGCCAGAATGGCCGTGGTTTCGTATCCCCCAGCGAGTTGCCCCCGGCTACGCGCACGTGCCGAATATAACAGCTAGGAGCCATCGGCCAGGGGCCGTCAGCCTTCGTGCAGCCTGTGCCGAGATGCCCGCAGATATCGTTTCCCTGCATCTTGCACGCTTCGGGAATGGATCGTCAGTGTCGGGTTTGGTCACTCCGGCTGCCATGACAAGGCATGGAGCTGCCGGAAACTGTAAAATAGTTACTCTGCGGTAAACTCGCGTATTTGCGACGTTGCCGCCACCGTCCGTAGTGCTCATCAAACAGCAGGTTGGCGTTGATGGGATGAGAGAGTATGTACGAAGTCACCGTAGAAGACACCTTTTCCGCAGGCCATTACCTGCGCAATTACCGCGGCAAGTGCGAGAAGCCCCACGGGCACAATTATCGTGTCCGTGTGACGTTGAGCGGTGCCGAACTGGATCGTGCCGGGCTGTTGCTGGACTTCAAGGAGTTGAAAGACGTTCTGCGTCCGGTTATGAATTATCTCGACCACCAGATGATGAATGAGTTGGAGCCGTTCACCACTGTGAACCCATCGGCGGAAAACCTGGCCAAGTATTTCTACGACGAGACCAATATACGGCTGAAGCAAAGCACCAATGGGCGGGTGCGGGTGAAGGATGTCACCATCTGGGAGACTGACACCACAACTGCGCGCTACAGCGAGTCGTAAACGCCATGCCGCCGATGAATTTCCGTCGCTGTACTCAGCCGCTGACGGCGGGTTAGTTTCGCTCCTTCCAAAACTGTGCAGATTATTGAGATTTACAAGTCGCTGCAAGGTGAGTCGTCGTACGCGGGATTGCCCTGCGTGTTCGTCAGGTTGACAGGGTGCAACCTGCGTTGTACCTGGTGCGACAGCGAGTACACTTTCAAAGGCGGCCAACGCATGACGATCGAGGAGGTCGAGCACGAAGTGCGTCGCGTATCTCCCGATGCTGGACTGGTGGAGATTACTGGCGGTGAACCGCTTTTGCAGGAGCGCGAAGCAGTTACGCTTATGGACCGCTTGCTTCGCGCGGGTTACACCGTTCTGCTGGAAACCAGCGGAGAGCGGCCATTGGACAATGTTCCACCAGCGGTAGTGAAGATCGTCGATGTGAAATGTCCTGATTCCGGCGAGGCCGGCACGTTCCGTCTGGAGAATTTGCGCTGGCTCACCCCGCGGGATGAAGTGAAGTTCGTGGTGGCCAGCCGGCGGGATTACGAATTCGCCAGATCATTCATTGGCGAACACGGCCTCAGCTCGCGAGTCGTTTCGGTGATTCTTTCGCCTGCATTTCGTAAAGACGCGGCCGGGAGTCGGGACGTTTCGCACTGCCTGCTGGATCCGCAGTTGCTGGCGGAGTGGATGCTAGCTGACGGACTGAATGCGCGCCTGGGACTGCAGATTCACAAGTTTATCTGGGAGCCATCGCTGAAAGGCGTGTAAGACTGCCCCGCCCTGGCCAGAAGACGGCTGCGACGGAGCGTCTGGAATTCGTCGCAGAAACAACTCTGAGGTCGTATCAGGCAACCAGGCGAGAGGCTGTGGTTTGAGAGTGAGTAGCCATCACACGAGCGTGGTAGTCTGCCTCAGCGGAGGCATGGATTCTTCCGTATGTGCCGCTCTGGCTGTGCGTGACTTTGGAGCCGATGCAGTGGCGGCGCTGCATATCAGTTACGGGCAACGAACTGAAATCCGCGAGCAGGCTGCATTCAGAGTAATTTGCGAGCGGCTTGGCATCGGCAAACGTCTTATCGCAGGCACGCCATTCTTTCGTGCAATAGGCGGCTCGGCACTCACCGACGAGCAAATCGGCGTTCCCAACGCGGGTCCGGAGATAGGCGCGGAAATACCAGTGACTTACGTGCCCTTCCGCAACGCGCATTTCTTATCGGCGGCCGTGAGCTGGGCCGAAGTGCTGGGCGCCGAGCGCATCTATATTGGCGCGGTGCAGCAAGACAGCTCGGGCTATCCCGACTGCCGGCCCGAGTTCTACCGGGCGTTCAACGAGGTGATTCGTGCGGGAACCAAGGAAGGTCGTATCCGGATCGAAACGCCGCTGATTGCGCTGCGGAAGTCCGAAATTGTGACGCTTGGCCTTGAACTAGGCGCACCCTTCGATTTAACGTGGTCATGCTACAGCCGGGACGACCAGGCGTGTGGCAGTTGCGACAGTTGCGTCTTGCGGCTGCGAGCCTTTGCCGCGGCGGGCGCGGTCGATCCCATTCCTTACCTGTCGCAAGCTGCGGTACCGGACTTTTCATGAATATAAATCTCAGGATTGACGCTAGAGACCGCGATGAAAGAGACGGTCGTCATTCGGCTCTACGCGCTGGAGGAACCATGAAGAAATACATTTATCTTGCCAGCTTGCTGTTTGCGATAAGCATATTTGCGACGCCGTTGTGGGCGCAAGTGAATGGAGATATCCGCGGGGTGGCCACCGATCGCGATGGCAAACCCATTAGCGGAGCTACGGTGGAGATTTCCGATGCGGCGACGGGAAGAAAGTACACGGCGAAGACGAATGCCAAAGGCCAGTACGTCGCGGCAGAGCTTCCTATCGGAAACTATTCGGCGGTCCTGGTGCAAAACGGGAACACCGTCGATGAGCACCACAATATTCCCGTAACCGCCGGCCAAGAGATGGCCGTCGATTTCAACCTGGCCAAGGATGTCCCAGTTTCGGCCGAACAGCAGAAGAAAGTCGAGGCGGTTCAGAAACAGAACATGAAGGTTAAGGAACTGAATGCCAAGCTAGCCCAGGCCAAGGAGCTGGAAGCCGCTGGGAATTACGACCAGGCCATCACGCTGCTGCAGCAAACCACTGAGTCCGACCCGAGTCAGGACTTGTTGTGGGCCTACCTGGGCGATGCGCAGCGGGGAGCAAAGAAATATACCGATGCCATCGAGTCCTACCAGAAGGCGATTGCCATAAAGCCAACTTCCGGTGCCTACCATAGTGGCTTGGCGGATGCTTATGCCAAGTCGGGGCAGACTGACAAAGCGGTACAGGAATACGCCGCCGCCGCAGAGGCTGATCCGACGAACGCCGGCACCTACTATTTCAATGAAGGCGCAATCTTCACCAACATCGGCAAGGTAGACGAGGCGGTTGCCGCGTTTGATAAGGCAATCCAAATCGATCCCAAACGCGCCGACTCCTATTACTGGAAGGGTGTCGATCTGATTGGCAAGGCCACCATGAAGGACAACAAGATGGTCGCTCCGCCCGGGACTGCGGAAGCGTTTAATAAGTATTTGGAGTTGGCGCCCAGCGGCAAGTACGCGGACGCCGCCAAACAGATGCTGGCCACCATCGGGGCCCCCGTCGATACCAGTTACGGCAAGTCCAAAAAGAAATCCAGCAACTAATCGCGCGGGATGGGCGGCCAATGTGCCGCCCCCTTTTTGCAGGTTGCGGAAATATTCAGCACAGCCGGCAGGAATATTCCGTACAGTTTTCCGTCATCCCCCAGAGACTCCAACGAATCCGGGTTGTTGGTACCATCGTCATGGCCAGTGTCGCCGAACCCAAGCTGCTGTCGTTTAGCGAAGCGCGACGCCTAGTCGAACAGTACGCCGTTAAGCTCTCTCCTACTGATCCGGAAATGCTGTCGTTACTGGAATCAGCCGGATTGGTGCTGGCCGAGGACTTGCTTGCCGATCGCGACTTCCCGCCCTTTGCCCGCTCCACTCGCGACGGCTTTGCGGTGCGGTCCTGTGACCTGAACTCCTTACCGGCAGGGTTACGCTGCATCGGCGAGATCAAAGCTGGCGCAACAGTCGAACACAGCGCCATCACCGTCAAACCGGGCGAGGCCGCCGAAATCATGACCGGCGCTCCCGTTCCCGCGGGTGCCGATGCGGTGGTCATGGTGGAATTCACCGAGCACCAGGGCGATGCCGTCACGGTGCAACGGGCGGTGGTTTCTGGCGAGAACGTGGTTCCCCTGGGATCGGAGGCTCGTAAAGGCTCCATCATGATTGCGCGAGGCACGCGAATTACCCATTCGACGGTAGCCGTTGCAGCCGCGATTGGCCGGCCCGAAGTCGCGGCATACCGCAGGCCGCGAGTCGCCATCCTCGCCACCGGCGACGAAGTAGTTGACATCAATCTGCTACCGGGTGCGAACGAGATTCGCAACTCCGACAGCTACTCGCTGGCGGCACAGGTTTCGGCGGCGGGCGGCGATCCGGTGATCCTTCCGGTTGCTCGTGACGACGCTGGCGAACTGGCCCTGCTGCTTCGCAAAGGCCTGGAGGCCGACCTGCTGCTGGTTACCGGCGGCGTTTCCATGGGAAAGTATGACCTGGTCGAGCAGGTGCTGGCGTCCTTCGAGGCCCACATCTTTTTTACCGGCGTGCGGATCCAGCCTGGAAAGCCGGTCGTCTTCGGCGAGGTGAAATCCGGTGAGAGAATCTCACCTTTCTTGGGGCTGCCCGGAAATCCGGTTTCAACCATGGTCACGTTCCAGTTGTTCGCTCTGCCCATGCTCGACGCGCTCTCCGGTGCGAAGCCGCAGCCGCTGCCCTTCGCGCAAGCCAGGTTAAAGTCACAGTTCACCACGAAGACCGGGCTCACCCGCTTTCTTCCGGCGCGGCTGGGCGGAACGCATACTCAGCCCGAGGTCGAAGTGGTGAGGTGGCAGGGCTCCGGCGACTTGATGGCGGTCTCGCGTTCGAACTGCTACATTGTGGTACCTTCGGACCGCGAGCAGTTTGTTGCCGGTGAGGCGATTACGATACTGCTATTCTGATTGGAATTGAACTTACCCGCCCCAGCCAACAGAGGTTGGAACGGGAAAGACGCAGGCTTCCGATTATGCAAAAATCGGGCAGCAAAGGAAAGAAGAAGCTGTCGCACTATGACCAGGCTGGCCGGGCGTCGATGGTTGACGTTTCCGCCAAACCGCCGACGGTCCGCGAAGCTGAGGCAACCGCCTTCGTGGCCATGAGCCGTAACGTGCTTCGCGCCCTGCCGCAGAATCCCAAAGGCGATCCGCTGGAAGTGGCGCGCGTCGCGGGAATCCTGGCCGCCAAACGCACCTCCGAACTCATTCCCATGTGTCATCCTATTCCGCTGAGCAAGGTTGAGGTCGAGGTGGAAGTACAGAAGGACGGCATCGCTATTCGCACTCTGGCGCGGACAACTGCTGCGACCGGCGTCGAGATGGAAGCACTGGTTGCCGCCTCGGTCGCAGCTCTGACAGTGTATGACATGTGCAAGGCGCTGGATAAGGCCATCGAAATCCGCGAAGTCGTGTTACTGCGCAAGTCGGGCGGCAAGAGCGGCGACTATCAGCGCGCCAGGAACAAGAAGAAGACGGCCAAGTGATGACTACCGCCAGAACCGCCGCCGTGCTGACCGTCAGCGATTCCTCCTCGCGAGGCGAACGTGCCGACGTTTCCGGGCCGGCCACGGCGGAGTTACTGCGCCAGCACGGCTTTGAAGTCGCCCAGCAGGAGATTGTTCCTGACGATCAGCCCACGATTGAGGCTGCGCTGTTGCGGCTGGCCGCACAGGTACAGTTGATCGTCACCACAGGGGGAACGGGCATCGCCGCGCGCGACATAACCCCGGAAGCGACACGAGCCGTCTGCTCGAAACTTATCGACGGAATTCCGGAAAAGATGCGCTCCGCCGGTTTGGAGCAAACCCCTTTTGCGGTTCTGAGCCGCGGGCTGTGCGGCATCCGCGGGCAAGCGCTGATTCTGAATTTGCCTGGCAATCCCCAGGGCGCGGTGCAATCGCTGGAGGCGGTCATCGATATCCTGCCGCACGCGGTTGATCTGCTGGCCGGCAAAACGGAGCATGATCACGAGCAGCCCGCCTGAATCCCAATCCCCACATCTGTGCTACGCCTGCGTACAATATCTCTCTTGCCGCAATCGAGCTCTGGCTGAGGAAAACTTGGATCCGTTAACTCACTTCCTGACCGGCGGCTGCCTGGGACGCTCCGGCTTCAATCGCAAATCGGCGCTGGCTACTGTGACCATGGTGCTCGCTGCCGAGGCGGCCGACATCGACATGCTGTGGGAGTTCCGCGGTTCGATCGCCGGATTGCAACACCATCGCGGGATCACGCACAGCTTCATAGGCGTGCCGTTCGTGGCTGCGGCAGTGTTGAGCCTGGTGTTTCTCCTGCATCGCTGGCGCTCGCGCAAGCGACCGCCTGCTGAGGTGTCGCCCACACCTTCTGCCAGGCTGCCGGTGCGCTGGGGTTATCTTTATTTCTGCGCCGTGCTGGCCGCGCTGAGTCATTTGCTGCTCGACTACACCACTGCGTACGGAATTCGCCTGTTCGAGCCGTTCAACTATCGCTGGTACTCCTGGGACATCGTCTTCATCATCGATCCCGTCATCTGGATCCTGCTGATCGGGGGTCTGGCCGTGCCGGCGCTGTTCAGCCTGATCAATCAGGAAGTAGGAGTGCGCAGCAAAGGACCACGCGGCCGCGGCGGAGCGATCACTGCCCTGGTCTGTCTCGTGCTGCTTTGGGGCTATCGCGATTATCAACATCGCCGCGCCCTCAACGCCATGAACTCTTTCCTGTATCACGATGCCCAGCCTCTGCGGCTGGCGGCGTATCCCTACATGATCAATCCATTTCGCTGGCACGGCGTAGTCGAGACCACGGACTTCTTCGAAACCGTCCCGGTAAATTCGCTGACCCCCGATGTCGACTCGCAAAATGGACTGCTCTATTACAAGCCGCCGGAAACCGACGTTAGCCGGGCCGCGAAGGCATCCTATCTGGGGCGGGTGTATCTTGATTGGGCGGTATTTCCCTACGTCCAGGAACGAAAACTCGAGGGCAACTCAGGCTACCTGGTGGCGTTCCAGGATCTGCGCTACACCTATCCTTCTCTCTCGCGTCAGGCCCCGCTGGGTGGCTTTGTGTGGCTGAACCCGAAGCTGCACGTGGTTCAGGAAGGGATGAACTCCAGCCGGTCGCCGTCGGTAGAAAGTCTGGAAAACCCTCCTGGAGGCCGATAGAACGGCACGATTTCTGCCACGCCATCCAACCGCGGGCTGACGGCGGGTTGCCCGTCGCAGCCGGATGGCAACCCCGGCTGCAAAAGGGTTACCGGATTTCCCGCATGGCTCCGCCCAAACACTTGGCTACCGCGGTCGACGCGGTTCGTTCGCGTAGAATCAAAAGACCAGAGTGAAACACCTTCTCAATAAGTGGAGCCTCCTGATTCTGGCGGTGTTGAAGCCGCTGGGAATCTGGGGAGTGATGGGATTTGCCGCGGTGGATGCGGCTTTTCTCGGCATGCCGCTCGATGCTATCGTCGCTGGCTACTCCTATGCCGACCCCAAACGTTTTCTGCTGTACGCGGCCATGGGCGCCACCGGCTCGGCTTTGGGCAGCATCGTCATCTACCTCATCGGATACAAAGGCGGCGAGATGCTGCTGGTCAAGCGTATCGGGGAGAAGCGTTTCCACAAGATCACCGCCTCCTTCGAGCGGCACGAGTTTCTGGCCATCATGCTGCCTTCCATGCTGCCTCCGCCGACGCCGTTCAAGTTGTTTGTGCTGTCCGCCGGAGTAGCGGAGATGAACTTCGCCCACTTCCTGGCCGCCATCTTCTTCGGACGGCTGCTGCGCTTCTCGCTGGTGTCACTCATCGTGATTCGCTATGGCCCTCAGATCCTCGACTTCGCCGGCGGAGTCGTACATCACCACCTGCGCTACCTGATTGCCGTGGTTGCGGCAGGCTGCCTGATCGGCTGGTGGATCTGGCGCCTGCGCAAGCGCCGTGCGCATCGCCGGACACAGCACGTTCTCGGGGACGCCCGGCAATAATCTGATCCTTGATACCGGGTCGGGCTCCTTCACGTCGGCCTGTCCGGAGGCCACCGATCCACCAAGTCACTGACAACTGGCAACTGACTACCGGCTGCTGCCATAATCACTGGATGCCACCCGGCGGAAAAGACCTACAGCAGAAGACTGAGGCGCTGCGCGACAAGATCCGCTACCACGAGCATCGTTACTACGTGCTCGACGACCCCGAGATCAGCGACGCAGAATTCGATCGCCTCATGGACCAGCTGATCGAGCTGGAGTCGAAGCACCCGGAGCTAATTACTCCCGACTCTCCCACGCAGCGGGTTGGCGGGCAGGTGAGCGGCCAGTTCGCCAGCGTGCAGCATTCAACCCCGATGCTCTCGCTAGCCAAGACCACCAGCGAAGCCGAGCTGCGTGACTGGGAGCGCCGTATCCACGATCTGACCGGCGTGACCAAGGTCGACTATGTCTGCGAGTTGAAGCTCGACGGAATGTCGATGGCGCTACGTTTCGACTCGGGAAGACTGGCGCTGGGCATCACCCGCGGCAACGGCACGGCGGGCGAAGACGTCACCGCAAACGTGCGAACCATTCGCAGCATCCCCCTCAACATCCCGGCGCAGCAATTGAAGAAGGCGGGGCTGCCGGAAGCATTCGAAGTGCGAGGCGAACTGCTGATGCCGACCTCATCGTTCGTGCGCATGAATGAAGAGCAGGAAGAGAAAGGGCTGCCCAGGTTCGCCAATCCTCGCAATGCGACCGCGGGTACGGTGCGGCAACTGGATCCGCGGATCACAGCGCGACGCCGCCTGGACTTCTTCGCTTATGGGCTGCTGGTCGACGGCCGCACGATTTTTGAGCGACATTCCGAAGCGCTCGCGGCCTTGCAGGCCGCGGGCTTCAAGGTGAATCCCAATCACCAGCTGGTGCACGACATCGATGGCGTATGGGATTTCATTGCGCAGTGGGAAGGCAAGCGTGACAGCCTGCCCTACGAAACTGACGGCATCGTCGTGAAGGTCGACCGCATTGGGTTGCAGCAGGAGCTGGGCTTCACCGGCAAAGCCCCGCGCTGGGCCATCGCCTACAAGTACGCCGCGCACTCGGGTGAAACGCAGATTGAAGACATCCAGGTGCAAGTGGGCCGCACCGGTAAACTGACGCCGGTGGCATGGCTCAAGCCGGTGCCCATCGGCGGTACTACCGTCAGCCGCGCCACCCTGCACAACATGGACGAGATCGATCGCCTGGGCGTGCGAATTGGCGATTGGGTGCAGGTGGAGCGCGGTGGCGATGTTATCCCCAAAGTCGTCAAGGTTCTGGAAGATAAGCCGCGCGGCCATCGTCATTTTCGCATGCCGGAGCGCTGTCCGGTCTGCGGAGGCCACGTAGTTCGCGCCGAGGGCGAAGCCGATCACCGCTGCGTCAACGCCAATTGTCCGGCCAAGCTGCGCGAAAGTATTCGCCACTTCGCCTCGCGCGGCGTCATGAACATCGATGGCATGGGCGACTCGCTGGTCAATCAACTGGTCGAAACCGGACTGGTGAAAAACGTAGCCGACCTCTACGACCTGACGGAGGAGAAGCTGCTCACGCTGGAGCGAATGGGCAAGAAATCGGCAGAAAATATTCTCCGAGAGATTAAGAACTCGAAAGACGTCCCATTAGACCGGGTGATTTCCGGATTAGGAATTCGTTTCGTCGGTGAGCGCACCGCGCAATTCCTGGCCGAGGCATTTGGCTCAATGGATGCGCTTATGAAGGCCAGCGAAGAAGAGCTACAGGGTGTCAACGAAATTGGCCCGCGCGTCTCGGCCGCGATCCGTGAATTCTTCGACGAGCCCAAGAACGTGGAACTAGTGAAACGTCTTCAGAAGTACGGCCTAAGGTTCGAAGGGCGGAAGAAGCATCGGGGGACGACTCTTGCCGGCAAGACATTTGTCCTTACCGGAACGCTGGCACGTCACACGCGCGACGAAGCCAAGAAGCTGATCGAAGATGCCGGAGGCAAGGTGGCCGGTTCGGTCAGCAAGAAGACCGATTACGTTGTCGCCGGCGCCGAAGCCGGATCGAAGCTCGACAAGGCGCGCGAGCTTGGTGTCGCCATCATTGGCGAGAACGAGATGGAGGCGCTGGCGAAGAGCTAGCCCGCCCGCCACGCCAAGAGTGGCGCTCATGATTCATTTGCGACGCCAGCCGACCCGTCTAGAGCATTTTCATAGTTGCTGTATCCCATACCCGCAGTGGCGGAAGAAGGCTTGCGCGTTTTGAGCGGTGATGGCAGCTAACGCTTGGGCGACCGCCGGTTCGAGCTGTTGCAGAACTCGGGCCT
>JBAVSY010000104.1:0-10418 GCA_049695855.1 Candidatus Korobacteraceae bacterium
TGTCCTGTCTCGCAAGTTGCTTTAGTATTCTGCAACCTCGCACCTGCGGCATTCGATGATCAGCGCAAATAATCACGCGGCCCGGACTGTCGCAATAGTAAAGACACTTCGGATACGGCACACTAGCCTATCTGCCCGCCAGTCATTCTTCGCCAGCCCGTTAGGGAAGCTCTGATTAAGTTCCGGTTTTGAAAGGGCACGGCTTCAGCCGTGCCGCCAGCATCGCAAAATCAACGGGGGCTTTAGCCCCTCTGCGGCAAGTTATTCAGAGCTCCCTTAATGCATCATGGCCGCTCCGGCTTTCCCTGCCTTCGGCTTGCCCAGCAGGAACAGGAACGGAATCATGCCGACAAACACAATCGCCAGAAACAGAAACGTGTCGTTGTAAGAGAGCATGGCAGCCTGCCGTTGCACCATTCCCCATACCGCACCATAGGCCTGCTGGGTGGCCAGCGCCGCACTCGATCCCTGGCTGATAAAGTGCTGCTTCATGGCTTCCAGCATCTGCTGCGCCGTGTTGCTCTGCGGATAAATGTGCTCGCCCAGAATATTGATGTGTTTTTGCTGATTGCGGAATTGCACAGTCTCGACCATCGATATACCGATGCTGGCCCCGATGTTCCGCATCAGGTTGAAGAGGCTGGTGGCATTGCCCATACGCTCATTGGGGATGGGATTGTTGGTGATGGTAGTCAACGGCACGAACACAAATCCCAGCGCCGCGCCCTGGACCATCAGCGGCCACCAGAAGTCTACCGACGCCACGTCCAGGCTGAACTTGGAAAGCTCCCACATGGCATACGCCGACGCCACCAGGCCGATCCCCAGCAGCTTGCGGCTGTCGAATTTGCCGATCAACCGGCCCACGATCGGCATGATGATGAACGATGCCAACCCACGTGGCAGGTTGGTGATGCCCGCGTGGGTCGCCGTGTAGCCCAGAATCACCTGCATCAGCAGCGGCAATAAAACTGTGCTGCCATAGAGAACAAATCCGATGAACGTCATCAGGAACGTGCCGACAGCAAACGATCGATACTTGAAAACGCCGAGATCCAGCACCGGATGTTCCGCCGTCAACTCGCGAATGATGAGCGCGGTTAATCCCACCACCGCCAATACCGCCAGCGTAGTAATGAAGCGCGAGCCGAACCAGTCGTCCTCCTGCCCTTTGTCCAGCATGATCTGTAAACTACCGATGCCAATGGTCAGCAGCCCGATACCCCAAAAATCAATTCCTCTCTTTTCGCGGTGCCGCAGGTAAGGCGGATCGAAGATAAAGATCTGCGTCAGAATGAGAGCAACCACACCAATGGGAACGTTGATGTAGAAGACCCAGCGCCAACTGTAATTGTCCGTCAGCCAACCCCCCGCGACCGGACCAAGCATGGGAGCAACCACGATTCCCAGTGCCCAGAAGGCCATCGCCTGGCCGCGCTTCTCCGGCGGGAAAGATTCCATCAGGATGGCTTGCGACAGCGGTTGCAAACCGCCGCCACAGGCGCCTTGCACTACGCGGCAGGCGATCAGAAACGGCAAGGTCGGCGCAAGTCCACACAGAAATGAGGCAGCGGTAAATCCGGTGACGGAAAGCAGCAGCAGACGTTTTCTGCCGAAGCGTCCGGCCAGCCAACCGGTCATGGGCAAGATGATGGCATTGGCAACCAGGTACGACGTCAACGTCCAGGTTGCCTCATCGTTGCTGGCCGACAAGCTACCGGCGATATGAGGCAGCGAAACATTGACCACGGTCGTGTCCAGCACCTCCATGAAGGTGCTCGACATTACCGCGATTGCGATCAGCCAGGGGTTAATTTCTCGAGGTTCGTTTTTCCCGCTCAGTGGCATTCGCGTGTATCGGTTCCTTGTATTCCCAAATACGGCGCTCCCATATCCGGCAGCAATGTAATACTTCTGTCATTTCAACCTAAGCGTGCCACATATCACGGAAAAGCGGCGAGGCTTCTTCTTACGATGGATGCATGATATCGACATCAGATTCAGGTGCAATCATCCCGCATCCTAAAGGAACCCAGGCACGCGTTCTGTTGAGCTCAGTCTTCGGACCCTATGCGCGCGACGACGAATTCGGCAGCCGGGCCATCAATCCCATGGAGCTGTATCACAACCAGGTTACCCGCGCGCAAGGCAGCTTTTCTCTGCGCATGTTCCATCGCTCCTGGGGCCTGATGATGATTCAGCGCAACATCTCCGCCCCCAGCACCTTGCTCGACTTCCCCACCCTCGAACGCTTTGAACGCGAACTCACTTCCACCGAGTACGACGTTGTGGGCATCTCTGGCATTATCCCCAATTTCGGCAAGGTGCGCGAGATGTGCCGCCGGGTGCGGCGTCTGTCGCCTAACTCGAAGATCATCGTCGGCGGACACGTGGCCGCCATTCCTGGCCTCGATAAACTGATTGATGCGGATTGCATCGTGCGCGGCGAAGGCATCGGCTGGATGCGCCGCTATCTCGGCGAAGACCCCTGCGCTCCAATTCTGCATCCCGAAATTCTTTCAGGATTCGGAATGCACGTGCTGGGAATGCGGGTTCCCGACAATACCCGCGATACGGCGGCAACCATTATCCCCTCGGTTGGATGCCCTTTGGGATGCAACTTCTGTACCACCTCGGCTTTCTTCGGAGGCAAAGGCAAGAGCGTCAACTTCTATGAGTCCGGAGACGAGCTGTTCGGTGTGATGGAGCACATGGAGCAATCCATGCATGTCTCTTCGTTCTTCATGATGGATGAAAATTTCCTGCTCAACCGCCCGCGTGCCATGCAGCTGCTGGCCCGCATGAAGGAAGCCGACAAGAGCTGGTCACTGTATGTCTTTTCCTCCGCCAACGCCATTCGCAAGTACACCATCGAGGAACTCGTTCAGCTGGGCGTCTCCTGGATCTGGCTCGGCCTGGAATCGCCCAACTCGTCGTATGCCAAATTACGCAACTCCGATACGCAAGCACTGGCCGCGGAGCTGCGTGGCCACGGCATCAAGTTGTTAGGCTCGACCATCGTCGGCCTCGAGCATCACACTCCGGCGAACATTCGCGAAGAGATTGAGTTTGCCGTCTCTCACGGAACCGATTTCCACCAGTTCATGTTGTACACGCCGGTCCCGGGAACGCCGCTCTTCCAGCAGATGGAGCAAGAAGGTCGCATGCTTGAAGGCGTTGACCTGGCCGACATTCATGGCCAGTTCAAATTCAATTTCGAACACGCCGCCATTTCTCGCGACGACTCCAAGCGGCTGCTCGATTGGGCTTTCCGTTTCGACTTTGAGCGTAATGGCCCCAGCCTGTTCCGAATCTGCGATACCATTTTTCAAGGCTGGAAGCGCTATCACGACCATCCCGATCTGCGCGTCCGCCAACGCATTGCCAGCGAGGCAGTCAAGCTGCGCACCACCTACGATGCGGCGCTCTGGGTGATGGAGAAGCGGCTGAAGAAAACCAACGCGGCGGTCTCGATTAGGATTCGCGAACTGCGGCGCGAGATCGAACATGAATTTGGATCGGCAACTCGCCTGCTGCGTACGATTACCGGACCCATTCTGCTGTGGACTTCCAAGCGCGAGGACCGGCAACTGGCTCGCGGCAAGACTTACGAGCCTAAAACCTTCATCGATCGCCGCAACTGGGCAACGTAACATGCCAGGGTAGTGCGGCGCTTCAGCGCCGCGTTCGTGGTCATCGACGCTCCCAAGGGTTCGATATGCGTGTGTTCAGCACACGCATATCCAACCCTTACGATATTGGTCTGCGCTGAGACGCCAGCCTGAAGGCTGGCTCTACCGACGTAAGAAGTCCGAAACGCGCCCGCGCTGGCACAAAGCCGCGTCGAGCCGCTATGATCAATCACCCGCTGATTTCTCCGAGGAAGGTGCAATGTTCCACATTCGTCGCCGCTTGCCGGCTTTTCTTGCAGTAATTCTCTCTTCCGCATTCTTGTTAGCCCAGGAACCGCAAGCCGCTCCCGCTGCTTCGTCCGCTCAAGAGACCACTCAACGTACCTCTGAGCAGCGCACTGAATATCGCAAAGCGATGGAGCAGGCTGACCAGAAGATCGCCGACGAAGTGAAGGCACATTCCGAGTTAGTGAAGAACCTGGAATATCTCACCACGCAGATTGGCGCCCGCCTTACCGGATCGCCGCAAATGCAGGCCGCCAGCGACTGGACTCTCAAACGCTTTAAGGACTACGGCGTCGACGCACATCTGGAAACCACGGAAATCGCGCACGGCTGGACCCGCGGTCTGGAGACCGCTGAAATCACCAGCCCGATCCAAAAACGTATAGGCATCCGGGCCTTCGGCTGGAGCAAAGGCACCCAGGGCGACGTAACTGGCGATGTCATGGCACTGAACATCCAGAAGCCGGCAGACTTCACCCAATACAAAGGCAAGCTCAACGGCATGATCGTTATGCTGCGCAAACCGGCCGACCTGTCAAAGCTGAATCCTGATCCCGACAACGCGTACGACGCAGTCATTCCGCCGCCAACCGGTGTGCCGGACGCTAACCAGGACCGGCGAGCCTTCAGAGGTCTGCTGCGGCAGATAGCGGCGGAAAAACCTGCGTTGATGCTGATGGATAGCGGCAAGACCGACAGCCTTTACAACATGACGGGCGGACTTCCGCGTTACGCTCCTACCGAAGTCCCCATGGCGTTTCTCACTCATGAGGACTACGACCTGCTCTATCGTTTGTTGCAGGTCGGACCTGCCACCATGAAGTTCAACCTGCAAGACACTTTCACCGATAAGCCCGTGCCCGCCTCGATTACCGTTGCCGAAATCAAGGGCAGTGAACATCCTGACGAACGCGTCATCATCGGCGGACACCTCGATTCGTGGGATCTGGGGCAAGGTGCACTCGACAACGGCACCGGCGCAATGGCCACGCTGGAAGCTGCGCGCGCATTACAGGCGCTAGGCTGGAAGCCGAAGCGTACCATCACCTTTGTTCTCTTCACCGGCGAAGAACAAGGCGGCATCGGCGCGGAAACCTTCGTCAAGAATCATGCAGCCGAGATCCCGAAGATCGACGCCGTTCTGATTCACGACACCGGCACCGGCAAGGTCTTCAGCATTGCACTGGAGAACTTGTGGGAGACCGCTCCTCTGATGAGCGAGATCTATTTGCCATTGCAGGAGGTCTTCGATCTGCGGCCGCTGAGCACTCGCTACTTCGGCGCCTCCGATCACGTTGAGTTCCTGGATAAAGGCGTGCCCGCATACTTCTGCATACAGTTACCGGCCCACTATCGCGAAGTACATCACAGCCAGACCGACACCTTCGACAAGGTGATACCCGATCAGATCAACGAGGGCGCGGCATTTCTGGCTGCCTGGGCATGGAATGTTTCCGAGATGCCGGAAGCGCTTCCGCATCATTCGGTACCGCTGCCGGCAGGGGAATGAGACACCTGCCAAAGCTACTGACAAAATCGTGATCCGATGTGTTTTGCGGGGACGCAGATCTATCTACGCCCCGAAGGTAAGACTGCTGTCGTGCTGTTCCACCGTCTCAACCTTGCCACTCTTCACGCTGCGGAACACGGCGTCCAGCACCAACTGATTGCGCAACCCTTCTTCCCCCGGAATTTCGAAATCCCGGCCTTCCTCGATGGCTGCGGCAAAGGCATCGACCTGCGCCGCATACGCATTGGCATTGCACACTTGCCTGCTCTCGATCACCTCAAAGGCGTGTCTCAATTCCACCGTGGGAGGCTGTTCGACGCTTAACCCATTCACCGCCGAAAGCACTCCAGTCTCACCGTTTACTTCAAGAAACGTTCGATATGGGGTTCGAGCCGAGACCGAAACTGTCGCCAGAACGCCTCCTTCAAACTCCAGCAGCATGGCTCCCGCCGCCTCCACCACCCAATGCTGGTCATAGTGAGCTCGGGCCGAAACGGCGACTACTTCTTTGCCCAGAATGAAGCGCAGCGTGTCAATGCAATGCACGCCGACATCGGCCAACGGTCCTCCTGTCGCCAGTTTGGGATCGTTGATCCAGCTACGTGTACTGCTGAGCAGCGGAGCCAGAAAGTCGGCTCGCGCCATCTGCGGCTGTCCAATCTTTCCGGCAGCGATTTCATTGCGAAAAAGCTTCACACTCTCTTCGAAGCGCATGACGTGCGCCACTCCGAGCGTGACTCCGGCTTCACGAGCCGCACTGACCATGGCGCCAGCTTCGGCGGCCGTTCGTGCCATCGGCTTCTCACACAGCACCGGCTTGCCATGACGGATCGCCTCCAACGCGTCCGCCAAATGCAGCGCATCGGGAGTAGTCACGAATACCGCATCCACGTCGGGCGAGGCGCACAGTTCTGGCACCGAGGCAAAGGCATGTTCAACCCCATACTCCCTCGCCGATTCCTGAGCCAACCGTAAATCGCGCCGGGAGATCGCGGTTACGCAACAGCGTTGTGCCTGACGGAAGCCAGGCATCAGCCGCTTTACCGCGTGCCGTCCGAACCCAACAATGCCGAACCTAATCATGTGGTCCCCTAAACAGTATGCCTTGCTTCGCGATCTGGCGGCCAAGACCCTGGACGGCACCGTGCCTACGCTGAAGCAGGCCCGCCGCATGAGCGACCACGAACTGGTCGAGCGCCTGATCACCGTGCGCGGCAGCGGACGCTGGACGGTCGGGATGCTGCTGATCTTCCGCCTGGGCCGTCCCGACGGACCGCTAGAGACATTCCTCAGCAGTTGAACAGTTTGCTGAGTTGATTTTGCAGGGGAGTAGCTATTAATGACTGTAAGAGTAAATGTCCTCGCCGGCGGTAGAAGTCGAAAAAAGCAGATCCCTGGTCGGCCTGAAGGCCTCCTCGGGATGACAAAGTAAGGGTTTGTACGGCGCAGCTAAAGCTGCGCCCCTTCAAAACACCTTACTGGGGCGCCTTTTGCAGGGCATTCTGGAACGCCAAAGCTGCTTCCTGCTCATTGCCTTTAATCTGCGGCGGAATAATGGAAGGTATGTTGGCGGGACAAGCCTTCAGTCCGGCACAGATGTTGACCGCCTTGGGCAACTCAATCTGCAGGGCGGGGTTGGAGCCGGCATCGTCGGGCGAGTCCAGAATGATGAAGTCGATATTGTCGCTAAGGCTGGTCTGCTTCTCCAGCATGTCTTTGTAGTCCCCAGTCTCGCTCTGGATCACGATCCGCCGGCCGTCGCTCAAGCGCGGATTGTTGCCTTGAAATTCCAGCAATCTGCGATCTAATTCACTGCCATAAATGGATCTCAGATTACGCAAGACGTGTACCACCACAGGGGCCTTGGGCTTAGGCTTGCAGCCGCCCAGCAGGGTAAAAGATAGAAATAGCAAGATTGCCTGGGCAAACCTTAGTCGTTGTGCCATGTCGACATAATATCTGGAGCTTCCGTCTTCGCCTAGTCCGACTCAGGCGAGAATCAGGGTTCTAAAGTCCAAAGTGGGCATATAGAGGAACAAGATGCACGTAGATCGCCGCCTAGTTTCCAGAAAACGCAGCCAGCTATAAAAAGTAATCTTAACAATTTTGCGAAACACCCTTTCGCAACCGGCTGGCTTCATAGATAATGCACGCACTAACTTCACGGGCGTGGGTGGGGCATGAGAAAACACCGGGCACTGGTCTGGGTATGGTTGGGACTTTGCGGACCTGCGCTTCTCGGGCAGCAAGTTCTGGTCTCAGGCGTGATGTCCGGGCCTGTGTCTCCTCCCTCGTTTTCTTCTTCTTCTTCGTACGCAGTTGCTTCCGCAGCTCCGGAACCGGCTTCCCCCGAAATCAAACTTTCTGCCGCGTCCGCTGAGTATGCCATTCGGCCACTTACTCCTGGATTAGCCGGCAATCCATCTCTCGGCGAGGCGATGACGGCACAGCCCCAGGAGGCCGTTTGCACCCAGGCGCTTTCGTCCCAGACCTTAAACCGACCCAGCGACTACGCCTTTGGCCGTCTGCAGTTCAACACTGCCGCCATTAAAGGCGCCTTCCGGCACGACAATATGGTGAAGATGGCGCGGAATTTCGTCCCCGGCCAGCCGCTGCCGGATGCTCCTTCGTACGTTCCGCTCACCAGCCGGCAAAAGTGGGATCTGTTTGTGCGCCGCAGCCATTCCGCCGACTTCGCCGTGGGAGCGGTTATCGATTCGCTGACCGCGGAAGTTACCGGGGCGTATCCGCGCTTCGGTGGAGGCATGGCAGGCTACGGCAAGCGTCTCGGCGCCTCGGCGGCCGGCGCAGAAAGCGCGACCCTGTTCTCCGGCTACATCTTCCCTACCTTGCTGCATCAGGACCCGCGCTTCTTCCGCTCGCATCAGGACGCGATTTCCGATCGCCTGGCCTACGCCGCCAGCCGGGTCATCATTGGCCGCAGCGATAGCGGCCACAACGTGATCAACACTTCACAGATTCTTGCCCAGTTCGTACAGGCCGCCGTCTCCAATGCCTACATTCCTTATCGCACCGAAACCGTCTCGGGCACGATGGAGAACGCTCTGGCCGGCTTAGGATCGATTGCCCAGGCGGACATCCTGAACGAATTCTGGCCCGACATCAAACAGTTCCTCTCCCGCCATAATCCGGAAACCCTGGTGCTGCGGAAACATTCGCCAAGCTATCCTGATGAAATCGCCAGCAAATAAATGTCTGATTAATTTCCCCTCGCTTATGACAATTGTCACTCGCCCTGGCTGACAATCCACACTACTGGCTGGTTTGAAACTCTTCGATAATTTTGTTCGTACAGAATATCAGCCAGGATATGAGCCAGGCCGGATCCGACATGGCAGGTCCAGCCGGACGCTTTGTCCTCTTTCAAACTGGCGGCAAGAATGCGATGCTAGAGGGTACTCAGCTTGCGGGATGTGGACTATTTCATGAGGGAACTGAAGGACGATCTAGCTTCACTGCGCATTGACCGTGAAGCCCCGCGGCGAGGCCGTTGGAGATGGTTGCTCTGGCTGTGTCTGATCCTCATCGTGGCTGCCGGCGGTTTGTATTTCGTGAAGGTTCGTCCGGCCTTCGGAGCCTTCGGCGCGACCGAAGTGGAAGCCGTACAGCCGACCATCCAAAGCAGCAGCGGTCCGAATGCGGGAACGCCGATCCTTACCGCCTCCGGCTATCTGGTGGCACGCAAGCAGTCGGTGGTCTCGTCGAAGATCCAGGGACGGATTTCTTCCTTGCGCGTGGAGGAAGGCAGCGTCGTCAACGCCGGCGACATTCTGGCTACGCTGGACAATGAAGATGCGCAAGCGGCCATCGTGAAGGCCAAAGCCGATATCGACTACGCCAAGGCCGATCTGGCCGAGGCCCAACGCCAGGAGCGCCTGCAACAGGATCTGTATCGCAGCAAGGTGGTCTCGCAAGATGCGCTCGACGCCGCCCAGGCCAAGGTGAACCTGGCAGCCGCGGCCATCCAGCAGGACCAGGCGAACCTGCAAGTCCAGCAGGCTTATCTCGACTTCACCACGGTGCGCGCGCCATTCGCCGGAGTGGTGGTCAAGAAGATGACCGAAGTCGGCGAAAGCGTCGCCCCCATTCCGCCGGGCGTGAACATTTCCACCTCCTCGGGAGCGATTGTCGCTATCGCCGACATGAATTCGCTGGAGGCGGAAGTCGACGTCAATGAATCCAACGTGGCCCAGCTCCAGCCCAACCAGCCGGCCGAGATTCAGGTGCAGGCGATTCCCAATCACACCTACAAGGGCGTGCTGCGCCAGGTGATTCCGACGGCCGATCGCACCAAGGCCACGGTGACGGTGAAAGTTTCCATCCTCGACAAGGACAAATATCTGCGGCCGGAGATGAGCTGCAATGTCACGTTCCTGGAACCGCAGAAGCAGACCCAGCGCGCCGGCGCGGCGCCCCAGCGGATTATCACGATCTCCAAGGATGCCGTGATCACCCGCGACGGCAAGTCCATGGTTTTCGCGATCGAGGACAATCGGGTTCGCTCGCTGCCGATCACGACCGGAGCCGACTTGCACGGCCAGGTGATCGTGAAGCAGGGCTTGGCCGGATCGGAGACGCTGGTCAACAATCCGCCGCAGAAGCTAAAAGATGGCGATTCGGTCAAGGTGAAAAGCTGAAGGACGGCGATTCGGTCAAGGCGAAAAGCTAAGGACGGCGATTCGGTCAAGGTGAAAAGCTAAGGACGGCGATTCGGTCAGGGTAAAAAGCTAAGGACGGCGTTTCGGTCAAAGTAAAGAGGATGCAGTGTTTTCCTAAAAGGCTCGGCGGATTATGGTCTGGTTTTGAAAGGGCACGGCTTCAGCCGTGCCGCAAGCATCGCAAAATCAACGGGGCTTTAGAGACTGTGTCGCAACCGGAAAATGATTTCTGTGGTGGAACAAATGGCTCGAGTAATCGATCAAACTAGCCGCAAAGCGGCGAGATGGAGTTAGGCGGGGGCGTCAGCCCCC
>JBAVSY010000105.1:0-1802 GCA_049695855.1 Candidatus Korobacteraceae bacterium
CACTTTAACCAACGGCAAGGGCAACGGCAAGAGCGCCGGCAAGGGCAACGGCAGGGGCTACCGCAAGAGCAACCGCAAGAGCCCCACATTCGCCCACTGCGGGCGGATGTGGGCCACGCATTATAAAAGGGCGCCCCTTTCGAGTAAGCTGCGGTTGCTGTGCTGAAGCAGTCAACCAAAACCTAAAGAAAGGAACACCCGGATGAACAGTGTGAGATATGTCGGGCTGGATGTCCACCGGGACACGATTTCGGTGGCGGTACTGGACGAGAATGGCCGGCTGATCATGAAGTCGGTGCTGGCGACGCGAGCCGCGGCGATTCTGGATTTGATCCATGGGATGCGTGGCATCGTGCACCTCACCTTTGAGGAAGGCACGCATTCAGCCTGGCTCTACGATCTGCTGGTTAGGCGGGTAGCCAAGCTGGTGGTTTGCAATCCCCGCAAAAACGCGCTGCTGAAGTCGGGCAACAAGGGCGATGCCATCGACGCCCACAAGTTAGCCGATCTACTGCGCATGAATGGGTTGTCCCCGGTGTATCACGGCGAAAGCAGTGCGCTGGAGGTGCAGCAGTTGGCGCGCAGCTACACCATGCTGACCGAAGACACGACGCGGGTGATGGGACGTTTGAAGGCGGTGTTTCGCGGCCAGGCGATTGCCTGTACTGGCAGCAAGCTCTACGGAAAGCGGCATCGCGACGACTACCTTGCGGAGTTGGGCGCGGGCGGCCTGCGGCGGCGCGCCGAGCGTCTGTATCAGGAGTTGGACGCTTTGCAGCAGTTGCGCCGCGAGGCCAAGCGCGAGCTGATCGTCGAGTGCCGCAAGCACGCGGCGGCGAAGTGGCTGCAATCGGTGCCGTTTCTGGGGCCGCTGCGGGCGGCGGTTCTGATTGGCCGGGTGCAGACGCCGCACCGCTTCCGCACCAAACGCCAGTTCTGGACGTACTGCGGGCTGGCGTTGGAGACACGCGACAGCGCCGAATACCGCGTAGTCAACGGTCAGGTGGAACGCAAGACCAAGCCTGCGCTGATTCGCGGCCTGAACTGGAACCACAACCACGAGTTAAAGAACCTTTTCAAGGGAGCTGCCACCTCGGCCAGCGCCTGCAACGGAGTGTTTCGCGAGTTCTACCTCGGGCTGCTGAATAAGGGCATGCAGCCGGAGATGGCGCGGCTGACGCTGGCGCGCAAGATCGCCGCCATCGCGCTGAAGATCTGGAAGAAAGGAGAAGCGTTCGACCAAGGACAGGTGAAGTCACAAGCAGCTTGAGCGCGTCGTGCCATCGGAGAGCGAAGCCATTGGTTGCGTGATCCGCCGGTCACTGAGCGCTCGGGTTCGAGGGTGAGTATCCTGGGCGGGTTTAGGCGAGCGGTACAGTCTCAAGGGCCACCGTATGCCCCCTCGGACAACCCAACAAAGCATTAGGCCTCGAGTCTCAGATAGAACCATGGTTGGCAAACTGCCCACGCTGCTTGCAGGCGCACAGATGCCCGACGGAAGAACGTAACCCAAAACCTCCTATGGAAGACGAAAAGCAAACCACGCTCTGGCACAGAGTTACGCAGCGGCACACAGGGGCTGGATGTCAAAAAACATCCCCTCCTCAGAAGATCGGGGAAGTGTTTTCTCTTGACATCCCCTTTTATAGAACCCACCCATTTAAGTTCCACAATCGGATCATCGCTGCAGCAAGTCCACTGGGTCATGGATGTTGGTTACGCGGAAATATTTGGCCAGAGCAGGATGGCGCTCGGCGACGCGTTCGTACATCTGATAGGCCACGTTGCGGTAGCTCCAGTGG
>JBAVSY010000106.1:0-23785 GCA_049695855.1 Candidatus Korobacteraceae bacterium
CTTCAGAGGCTGTGTCGCGAGTGGTGTCGCCGCTCTGCGGCTCAAAACTATTTCCCACTTTCCCGGGGGCTTACGCCCCCGGCTAACTTCATCCCGCCGCGTTGCGGCTAGACTGACCGGTGATTGCGGGTGTTTGTTCCACCAGAAAACTTTCTTTCCGGTTGCGACACAGTCTCTAAAGCCCTTCGCTTTTTTCTGCACTGCGTTCGGCACGACTAAAGTCATGCCCTGATACAACCCATAATGATTTCTGAGATGGTTACTAGTTACTAGTTACTAGTTACTAGTTGCTAATTGCTAATTGCTAATCACTGCTGCTTTACCGCTTACGCTTTCGAATAAGAAGGTCGAAGCTTACTACCCCGTTCTCGTCGCGAATCCCCTGAACCGTATATTCGCTATTAATGTTGTATTCGAACTGGATCACCTCCTGGGCCGACCGCGCCAGGTTTGTAATGTAGGTAAGGGTGATGTTATTGGATACTTGTTGTTCGAGCGTGAGACGGGCGTTCGGATCATTATCCGGCCCTCCGACGGAAGGATTGATCCTGATGGCACTAACGCCAAAGATCTTGGACACACGGTTGGAAGCCGCCTGGTTGATGGCCGAGCTGAGAATGGCGCCGGAAGCGCTTTCCGCGAATCCCGGCGAGGCTGCCGCTCCCGCCAGCGCACTCTCCTGCTGGGTGCGACCGAAAGCCAACAGAGAGACGATGTCATCACTGGAAAGCGGCGGGTCCGAGCGATAGGTGGTGTTCAGCCTTTCCAGGGTGCCGTGTAACCCGATGGTAATGTCGTAATCCCGAACCCGCGTGGTGGCTTCCACGTCCAGTACCGGGTCGATCCGCACCGGATCGAGAAACGTGATATCTCCCCGCTCCAGATGATACTTGGTGCCACCCAGCTTGATGTCGCCTTCAGCAATGTTGATGCGGCCCAGAAGCACCGGCCGCTCGCCCGTGCCGCGCAGCCGCAGGTCCACGTCACCCGAGAGCTTTGCCAACGTGGTTTGAACCGTCAGCTCGGGGCTAGAAAGAATGCGCACATCGAGATGCAAATTGTCAAGTGGAGATTTCGGGTTAGGGATGGTCGTCGGGGCGCTGGCTTGCGCCAACATAAATTGCAAATCGCTGGACGGGATCTGGGCGAAGCGCGTCACCGTGACGTTGCCGCTCAACGTAGAGTTCTCCAGCGTGCCGGTCAGACGCAACTCCTGGTCTGAAGTAACGCTGATGCCCGCGTAACGGAAACGAATGTCCTTTCCGTTCGAGGTGAGGTTGAAGCCCAAGGTGCGACCAAAGGTGACGAAGCCGGCCAAGTTGACCTGGCCGCCGCCCATGCGTCCCGTCAGCCTTTGGATCTCCAGACGATCCTGGTTGAACACCAGGGTGCCATTCACATCGCCAAGCCCGACCGGCAGATCAATCATCGTGAGGCCGGCGTGAACGATGTCGACGCGCCCCGACAGGATTGGGTTCGATGCCGTACCGTAGATGGTGAGATCAACATTGGAGGCGCCGTAGGCGGTGAGCTCCGGATTCAAAGTCTGAGCCAGCTTCAAATTGAGGTAACCGTTAGCATGAAGATCCAGCCGGCGGTCATCCCTCAAACTAGCGCTGCCCGAGAGTGAGAAGTGGGAGTCCTCACTGATCAAGGTACAGCGCTGCACGGTCACGACCTGATTGGCGAAGCTCAGCTCGACCGGGCCGTCGCTCTTAAGGGCGATATGTTCGATCTCCACGGAGACCTCACGTACGCTGAAGCTGCCACTCAGCAGCTGCGGTTGTTTGAGCGGGCCACTCAGTTGCGCGTGCCCATTCAGTGCGGTCCGCCGGGTGACGCGACTTCTAACCTCCGCCGGCAGAAAGGGGTTGATGTCGAGATTGGAGAACTGCAAATTCAGGTTCGCCGGCATATTCCCCTGCAAGTCGACGTTGCCATCGAGCGACAAGCTCGCCTGGGTAAAACTGGAGCGCGCGGTCAGCTGCAATTGCCTTCCGTGAGTCTCAGCATCGGCTTCCATGGCGCCAATGGGCTCTCCGTTTAGAACCAGTTTCCCGATCTGCAGGTGGCCGTTGATGAGGGGCTGCTCCAAAGTGCCCGCTCCCTTGGCGGTGAAATTAGCGTTACCGGCAATTTGCAGGTGCGGCCTCTGCAGCTCAGGAATCTCAGCCAGATCGATGCTGTGGCCGGTAAGATTGAAGGTCAGTGCGTGATTTCCGAAGTTGTAAGCGGCCGCACCCTCGATAGCGCCGCGCGCGGCCTGAAGATGAATGTCTTCCAGTTGGGCTGCCCGATTGGCAAAAACCAGGTTCGAGCTAAGAGACTTAATGGGACGGCCGTAGGCCTGCCCTTCGGTCAAAGAGAGCCTGCCATGTCCGTGTGGGTCCGCCGCCGTCCCGGCAGCCTGTAGAGTGAAATTCAACTTGCCGGTCACCGGGTAGTCCAATCCCGCGGCCCGCTGCAAGGCGGTCACATCGGCATCGTGCATCGCAGCCTGAATCTGGAACTGCGAATTCCCGGTAAAGTTGCCCTTGTCGAGCGTGGTCGTTCCATCCACATTCAGCTGCGCGCCTGCTTCCTGGATCACCGCGTGATGAAGGGCGACACCCGAGGGTGAGTACTGCACGTCGGCGGAAAACTCGTCGATATGAATCCTTCTCGGCTGCGCCGCAGGCTGAGGCGGAGGGGGCGGCGGCGAAGCCGATGAAAGATGAAACCAGGATTTCCGTTTCGCGGAAATTTCAGCCCGGGGCGGCGCAGCTGGTTTCGAAGTCGGCATGTAAAGGTAGGTGAAGTCGGAAGCCTGCAGGTGTCCGGCAATGCGAGGACTGCGCAGTCTGTCGTTCAGCGTGCCACTGAAGCTGGCGGATCCGGCAAGCTCGACGGGCACAGGGGGGTTGCCTATGGCGGTCAGCAGCGGCTGGAATTCGCTAAGGCTGGTGGTATGAACGGTGAGCTGCAGGGCTACCGAAGTCGAGCCCAGAGTGCCGGTTGCTTCCAGGTGGGTGTGCGGCGTAGTCAGATTCAGCGCTGCTAGGTTGATAACTCCCGAGCGCGCATTATGGCGTCCACGCAAGCTGCCATTCACCGGCAACTGGTTATTCGCAACTTGAGGCGGCGCCGAAACATCGAGCGCCAGATCGGCAAACAGGTCGTTCAGCGACTGCTTCCAAGATAGGTTGACCGAACCGGCCACGCTGCCTATGAGATTCAGCTTGTCCAGCGGCAGGGAACGCGTCGACATCATGCGAGCTAACTCGGCCAGCGAGAGTCCGCTTACGCGCAGCCGTGCAGAACCTTCCTGGGGCGGGGGAACATTCGGGTTGTTGGTCTGTGAAATGCGGCGATGGTTGCCCGACCGCTGATTCGAGGATGGCTTGCCAGCTGTTGCCAGCTGATCCGTGGGAGTGGTTGTCTGGGGCGCGGAAGTGGCTGGCACCAGGTTCTTGACGTCGGCGTCTCCGGTGATTTGTCCGCCCAGCAGCCGAGCTGCGATACGGGTCAGCGCCAGGTGGTTATTGTCGAAAGAGAAATTGGAATTCAGATTGGCCTGATGCAGAACGATCCCGTTGTCCAGATAATCAAAATCGCGCACCGCTATCCGCCCACGCGAAGCAAGACCTGTGGTTTCGGAATAAGCGGCAGATCCATCGAGCAGCATGGTTCCACCACGCAGCTGGTAAACGCGCGTGATGGAACCGAGTTGAGCAGCGCTGAGCGTGCTGCTGTAGGTCAACTGCACCTGCGGATGATTGAAGTCCGTGATCTTGCCGCTTGCCTGAAGTGAAGAGCCCTCAGACGAGAGCTTGAGATTTCTGATCTCAGCCATGTCGTGCCAGAGGCTGAATTGCGCCTGGGCCTGTGCCGGCACATCACGAAAGTCCTGATATTTCACATCCATCCTGCCCACCTGCACGCTACCGTCGTACTGCCGGGCGAGGTGGTTGTAGGTCATGGCGGCGGTAATGTCGTTGGCGCTGAAATCGAGCGGTATCCGGCGTTGGTTGAGCAGCAGCATGCCATCGCGAAGATCGGCCCGCGCGACGGCAAGATCGAACAACTCCTGCACTGGCGATTTGCTGGACTTGATCTTTGGCTCGGGTGCGTTGGTGGTGCCGTCGGGATGAACGATGATGTGAATGACGGGATGTTGCAGGTCGACTTGTTCCAGGCTTATCTGGCGCTCGATAAATGAAATGATATGCAGCCGAACCAAGGCGCGGTCTACGTGCGCGTAGGGCAGCTGTTCCGGACCTTCCAGTCCATGAATCGTCAGGTTGTCGGCCTGGAAAGCCAGTTGCGACAGCTTCCAATGAAACGCTGCCAGCTCAACCCGGCCGCCGGTCGCATCTTCCAGGGTAGCGACCAGCTTGCGGCGTACGAAGTCCTCGAATTGCGGACTGCGCAGATACCAGACCAGGCCAGCAACCATGGCGAGCAACCCTCCGGCAATCGCTGCCCCGATCCAGAGGCGCGTGCGTGAGTGTCGCGTTTTGACCTGGTCAGCCATGGCTCCTTAGTTGCTGCCCGAGGCTCGCGCCCCATTGTCCGGAGCATTCACTCCCGGAATCGATACGCTGCTATGAATTTCCGCCTGCTGGCGCAGATTGTGCAGCCACGCATCGAGCAGTTCATCCATGCGCTGCTGGGTCAGCAGTTCGCGAATTCTAGGTTCCACTTCGTCGAACGGTACAACTTTGCCGCCGTTCTTCTGCAAATCGGGCAGCAACTGGTTCTGGTAGTACGCCTCGACTTCATCGGCCTGAATGTGAACATTGGGACGAAGCCGAACTTCCACGAAATTCATCACTTGAACTTCGGTGCGAAGGTGCTGCTTCACGATTGTTTCATTCAGGGCGTAGCTGGCCAGCAGTTTGCGCCAGCTTTCATCGTTATTTCCATTGGGAACCTGGGCTCGCAGCTTGGCCAAGTCGTGGCGCAGCTCGTCCTCCGAGGGCAGCATGGAGTCGGCGTTGCCCATCTGCGCTTTGAGCAACTGGCGATCGATCAACCGCTGCAAAGCCAGCACGCGGTCGGACTCGGTCACAGCGCTGAGTGGTTTCTGCTGCATGAACGCCTCAAAACACACGGCCTCGTCCCAGTCGCTCCGTAGCAGCGGCTGGCGGTTAACCGTAGCCACGATGCCGTCAATAACTTCACCGGCAGATCCCGGAACTAGCGCTGCTGATAAGAGCAGGAAGAAGCAAGTCGTGAAATAAACAATTCGTCTCATTAAAAGGTTTGTCCAATACTGAAAAATACGTTAATGCGACGCAGTGACTCGGTTTCGTTGAGTTCCTGAACCGGATAGCGCGTCGGATTTAAAGTGTAGCCCAGGTCGAAGCGCACGGGACCGACTGGAGTCTTATAGCGCAGTCCCATTCCTACGGCCTGGACGTCATAGTTGAAGTTACAGGGCACCTTACTGCCGGGCGGGGCGCAGCCGGCAATTGAGGCCTGATGAAGGCGAAGCATGCCGCTAATGATGTGGTTGGCCGTATCGAAGACATTGCCCATGTCGTGGAAGAAAACGAAGCCTAAATTATCTCCAACGTAGGGCAAAGGCACGGGAGGCGTGCGTAACTCAAAGTTATTTACAAACAGTCCCTGCCCGCCGATGGGATATCCCGTCAGCGGGTCGCGAGGTCCGGCCTGGTTGATGGAGAAACTACGCAGCGAATTACTGCCGCCCGCGAAGAATAACTCCGGCAGTGGAATCTGGGTAGCTTCTACCGGCAAATTGTTGGTCGGCAAGTTATTCAGATCGATGAAATTGTTGGTGCCGTATGGTTTCTCAATTCCGATCTGCGTTCTACGGGCAAATACCCAGTTTTTCTTGAAGGGATAATAGGTCGAATTATCCACCAGCGCACGTCCAAAATTGGTTTGCGAACCAAGCGCGCTGGTCGCCAGCCCCAGGTTCAACGCGTTGTAACTGCCTTTATGCGGATCGATGGGGTTGTCGCGCCGGTCCCGCACCATGGTGAAGGTTGGCATCGCGATGAAGACCGGCTTGGAGTACAAGGCAATCAACGTAGGATCGATCACCAGGCTGTTGGGATCGACCTGCACGCGCTGAAAGGTTAACCCGTACAGCAGCGTGGTAAAGCGGTTATAGCGTTGCTCGGCTTGCACCGAACCTTCCAAGGTTTCCGAGGCAAAGGTGTTGACATCGGCAGTGTTGTCATAGAAACCGCTGACGATGAACCGCCAATTCTCCCGGCTGAACAGGCGAGGGGCTTCATAGCTGACCAGGCCGCGGCGGGTCAGCAGGCCAACTCGAATCCGAAAGGTCAGAGTCTGGTCGCGGCCAAACATGTTCAGGCGGGTAAGTTCGAAAACGCCGTTGGGACTAACTCCGGTTTTTCCCTGGGGATTCGTAGTGGTAGGAAGGTTGCCCGTCGCGAATTCAATCCCTCCCCCGTAACGGAAGGTCCAGCGCTTGGCTTCCTGCAGGTTGAACAGGACGTCTTTGGAAGGTTCCTGACCGTCAGGATTCTGCACCGCCATGTCCACCTCGTTGAATAACCCGAGGGCGTAAAGCCGCCGTTGAGAAGCGACCATGCGGTTCTGGCTCAAAGGATCGTCGTCATGGATACGCATCTGGCGGTTCACGATATAGGGACGGGTGAAGTCCAAACCAGTAACGATTACGCGATCCACGAAAACGCGCTGGCCTTCAGTAACCTTGTAAAGTACGTCCATGCGTTGCGGCTCGCCGGGAACCGGAGTTGCCGAAGATTCGAATTGCACATTCGGGAAACCACGATCGTAATAGAAATAGGTGATGGCATCGCGGTCGGTGGCGATATTGGTTTCACTGAAGGGCTGCCGCGGGGCGCTGCTCAACAGAGGATCCAGTTCATCCAGGGGGAAGCTGTTAACCCCCTCCAGCTTCACCACATTCACCAGGGTCTGCGGACCTTCCGTGATCTTGAGGATCACCTGCATTTCGTTCTTCTTGCCTTGATAGTTATCCTGCAGTTCGGCCGACACATTGACTTGCAGAAAGCCATTCGCCAAATAGAGATACTTGGTTGAACTGACGTCGTCGTTGAGCAGCCGCTGGCTGAATCGGCCATTGGGCAGCAACACGCTGGATGTCTGAATTGCCATCCGCTCGCGGATTGCCGCGGTGCCAAAGTATTTGTTGCCTTCGATTTTTATGGACACCAGTTTGTGGCGAATACCGGGATCGATCTGGTAGACAATGTCGAGGCGGTCCTGCTCGGGCGTGGGTCGCCGATTGACTTCGACGGTGGCATCGAAATAACCTTTGGTTTGCAGGTAGTCGCGCACATTGCGGCGGCCCTCATTCAGTAAATCGTCATCCACCGAGTTTTCCTGGTATACCGGGACCAGCTTCTTAAGTTGGCCCTTGCTGATCTTTTCACCGGCTGTGCTAATCGCGATGGTGGGACCTTCCTCCACCTGGAAAACGTAGTTGAGCCGGTTAGTGTCGGCCTGATAGCGGCGGTCGGTCAGGGAGACCTGGGCTTCCAGGTGGGCATTCTTCTGATAATGCGCGCGCAGCCGCTCCAGAGCGCGGGTCACGTGCTCCGCTTTTACTTTGTCGCCCGACTTCAGCTTGGTTAGACTGCGGACTTGCTGCGGCGGGATACCCGTGTCGCCTTCAATGGTGACGTCGCCTACGCGCGCCAGCTGACCCGGATTCGCGTGGAAATGAATCGCCATTTGGCTGGTCTCAGGATTGGGTTCGAGAGTGTAGGTGACGGTAGCCTGATAATAACCGTTGTCGGCGAACACTTTCTTCATGCGGTCAACGGAGCTAACGACTTTTTCTTCGTTAAAAACCTGTCCCAAGTCGAGTTGGCTGGCGGCTATCAATTGATTGGGTTTGGGACCGCCTTTCTGGGGAGTGCCATCGACGGTGACCGCCCCGTTGAAGTAATTTTCGGTGGCGACGAAGACCAGAGTCAGACCTTTTTGCGGGCTCGGTTCTGCCTCGACCTGTAAAGTGGCGAAGCGCCCGGTGGCGTAAAGCGCCTGCAGGCTGGCCCGGAGTTTGTCGCGGTCCAGAGGCTCATTGGTCTTTTGCTGAAGGAGGGAGCGCAACATGGCGGGATCGGTGGAAGCAATCCCACGGAACTCGATTGCGGTGACCGTCTCGCCCTGATACCTGGTAAAAGCGCTAACCTCGTCGGCGAGGCTGGTTTGAGGCGCGCCAGTCGGGGGCGCCGAGGATTGCGCCAGTACCGGCGACACCAGCAGGCTCAGGAAGGCGCAGGAGAAAGCGAGCTTGCGAAACGATGCCGTGATTAGCGTCCTCAAACCCTGCCCTTCAGCCAACCCGCTGCCCGGCAGACCGCAATTCGGTAAGTCCGCCAAGTCATTCTCATCCACGTACTTGCGTACCGAGCGCCGCGCTGCGCACATCATTGCTAGGCTCAGCCCGCGAGAGACGTGGTTTATGTGGAGTCCCTATAATAAACAAGGAACCCATCCATGGAGCAGGTGTCGTCCTTGGAATTCGTTGAGCGTTACTCCCGCCAAATTCTTTTTTCAGCGATCGGCAAAGCCGGACAGCAGCAACTGGCCCAGAGCCGGGTGGCGATGGTGGGGTGCGGCGCCACTGGTTCGGCGCTGGCATCATTGCTGTCACGCGCCGGGGTGGGATTTCTGCGCATCATCGATCGCGATTATGTCGAACCCAGCAATTTACAGCGGCAAGTATTGTTCGACGAGGCTGACGCCGCCGAATCGTTGCCGAAAGCCATCGCAGCAGCCCGCAAGATCGGAAGCTTCAACTCCGAGATTACGGTTGAGCCTCACGCCGCCGATCTCATACCAGCCAATGTCGAAGAGTTGCTGGGCGATGTCGAGATCGTTCTGGATGGGACGGATAATTTCGAAACGCGATATTTGATCAACGACTTTGCCGTCAGCCGTGGCGTTCCGTGGATCTATGCGGCCGGCGTCGCCAGCTATGCCGTGACCATGACGGTGTTGCCGGGCGAGACTGCTTGCCTGGCCTGCGTCTTTCCCGAGTCACCACGCGGGATGGTGGAGACCTGTGATACTTCCGGCATTTTGAACTCGGCGGTAAACTTCGTGGCGTCGATTGCGGCGACCGAAGCGATTAAGTTAGCGGTTGGAGCGCGGGACAAGATTCGGCGCACGCTGCTGTCGTATGACGTCTGGAGTAACGACTATGCCTCGATCAAGACTGACAAACCCGTAGCCGGATGCCGCTGCTGCCAGCAACGCGATTTTGTGCACCTAGCCGGCGATGGCCGTCCGCACATTACGCTCTGCGGCCGCAACTCGGTGCAGATTCACGAGCGGCAACGGCCCATCGACTTCTTGGAGATCACCCGGCGGCTGACGCCGCATGGCACGGTCAGGCACAACGAGTTCATCCTGCGCTTCTGGCGTGATCCGTATGAGTTGACCTTATTCCCGGACGGACGGGCCATCATTAAGGGCACGACAGACACGGCGATCGCGCGCAGTTTGTATGCCAGGTATGTGGGATCGTGAGGAAAAGCAGTTGTCAGCATCCAGTTGTCAGTTGTCGGTTTCAACCTGATTCAGTTTCCACATTGGAAACAGCACGGCGCCTACGATCAATCCGATGATTGAATACAAGGCGGCGTTCGTGATGCTGATCACCAGCCAGCCAAAGAGCGCAACGCCCAAAGACGCATTATCGAGAGCCAGCGAGAGCACCGAAGTAGGACAGAGATAAAGCAGGAGGTCAGTGCCTAAGTTGACGCCTATATGTTGAGCAATTGAGTAAGTAGCTAGCAACAGCCATGCGATAACAAACCCGATAACGGCAGATATGAATACGACCCGCAAGCTCTTCTTCAAACGCCGACTCTCGTGTGTTTTGCTGTACCTCCACAACACCGCCGTGATTACGATTAGCCCAACGGTAACGAACCCTATCGAATGAAGTAAGTAGCCGATGTAGCGCATGGAGGTTGCCTGTCCCACGCTCGAAGTTACAACCAAATTGACTTGATGTCATCAAGCCGTTTGCCAGAAGGTCGTGCGATCAACGAGCCGAACCGAGGAAAAATCAAAACGGCGCTACGCTAGCTTGGCTGAATGCTGACGGCTGAGTGCTGACAGCTGCCTCTTCTGATATCTTTGCTGCTCACGTCCATCGAGGCCTTCTGAATGTCTGCAGTTCAACCGATGCTTGACTCTCGCCCCGAACCCACCAAGTTTTACCGCTGGCTGGTGCTGATGATGGTCAGCCTGGTGATGTTCGGCAACTATTACTTCTATGACGCGCTGGAGCCGCTGGCCAAGCTGCTGCAGGAACAGCTCCACTTCACCGATCAGAATATCGGGCTGCTGAATTCCTTCTACTCGATTGCGCCGATCGCCACGGTGCTGATAGGCGGCATCCTCATCGACCGCATTGGCACCCGCAAGGCGCTGCTGATCTTCAGCGTAATCTGCCTGATCGGCTCGGTAATCACCGCGATTGGCGTGACGTTTCCGCTGATGGCAGCGGGCCGCTTCGTCTTCGGCATGGGCGCGGAGTCGCTGGTGGTCGCCGTGACCACAGCGGTGGCTAAGTGGTTCAAGGGCAAAGAGCTGAGCTTCGCCCTCGGCATCAACCTGATGATCGCGCGTGGCGGAACCTGGATGGCGCAGAATTCGCCTACCTGGGCCAAGGGCGCTTACAACTCGTGGCAAACACCCTGGGTGATCGGCGTAGGCTTCGTTAGCTTGTGCGTCGTCGGGTCTGTCGGGTACTGGATTCTGGAGATCCGCGCCGAGCGTACCTCTTCGCTGGGAGCGGCGGGCGAGTCGGACAAGTTGGTGCTGTCGGACGTGAAGAAATTCGGAATCTCGTACTGGTATCTGGTCGGCCTGTGCGTGGTCTTCTATTCGGCTATCTTCCCCTTCGAAACCTTCGCGGTGAAATACTTCGTCGATGCCAAAGGTACATCGCTACAACTGGGCGGCTTTCTGCTTAGCGTGTTGACTATCTTTACCATGATTGGCACACCGCTCATAGGTTTGTACTCCGACAAAGTGGGACGTCGCGCCACCATCATGCTGCTGGGCACATTCCTGCTGATTCCGGTGTTTCTGATGATGGCGTACACCCGCATCACGCTGTATGTTCCCATGGCGATGCTGGGATTCGCCTTCACCCTGGTGCCAGCCATTATCTGGCCATCAGTGGCGTATCTGGTTGACCAGCGCTCATTGGGTACGGCGCTGGGATTGATGACCATGGTCCAGAACATGGGACTGGCAGGGATGAACTGGGTTCTCGGCAAAGCTAATGATGTGGCGGGCGCCAGCGCCACGAACCCCGCAGGTTATTTGCCCATGCTGAAGATTTTGACCGCCTTGGGCTTGATCGGATTCGTCCTGGCTTTCCTGCTGCGCCAGCGGGAGACAGGACCGCACGGTCACGGGTTGGAGACGATTACGACCGCGTCGCAGGCGTAGCGACTGTGACACCGGAGAACAGCAGGTCCCTCCGCGCGGGCTGAAGCCCTTGGTCGGGATGACAACCTGTTAAGGATGTCGGGATGACAATTGAAGAAGTGTCCTTTCCGCTGTCAAGGATCCGATCTGGTCGGCGATATCCGACGAAAATCATCGCCAATTCTTAAGCCGTTCCCTGCCTGATAGTTACCGCTAAATGCAAAAGTTGACGATTGGCTGCCGAGGGTTGCATCCGCAGCCTGGTCCGGCGTAGAATCAAATTGCGACTGAAAAGGTCGCATATTCATCTTAGGATTTGGCGCCGATGTTGAAGCTGACCAAGAAGGCGGATTACGGGCTGATTGCCGTGCGGCATCTGGCGCAGCATGCCGACTTGGGAGCATGCAGCGCGAAAGACTTGGCCGAGATGTATACCATGCCGCAGGAGGCGCTGGCCAAGATCCTGCAGAAGCTGACCAAGGCGGGGCTGCTGGTGTCGCAGTATGGGACGAACGGCGGCTATATTCTGGCGCGCGATCCGCGGCAGATCAGCGCGTTCGAGGTGATCCGGGCGATTGATGGACCGTTGTTCATTACCTCGTGTAGCACGGCCGATGGGGATTGTGACCAAAGTGATCGCTGCACCGTCCGCGAGCCGCTGCGCAAAGTAAGCCGGAGCATTGAAGAAGTTTTAAACCGATTGACGATTTGGGAAATGACCGAGCCCGAGCACGAAGCGCCGCCCGAGTTAGTAACTCTGGGCTGGACTTCGCAGAAGGCCGAGCAATCATAGGAGATAGCCGAACGATGAGCGCAAATCTGGTTACAGGAAATGGAAATAAGGATGTGAAGCTGCCCATTTACATGGACAACCACGCGACCACGCGGACCGATCCGCGGGTAGTGGAGGAGATGCTGCCCTACTTCACCGAGAACTTCGGCAACGCAGCCAGCCGCAACCATGAGTTCGGATGGATTGCCGAGCAAGCGGTGGAGCAGGCGCGCGATCGCATTGCCAAGCTCATTGGCGCGACCGCCAAGGAAATCATCTTCACCTCGGGCGCGACAGAGAGCGACAACCTTGCCATCAAGGGCGTCGCCGAGATGTACAAGGAAAAAGGCAATCGCATCATCACCCAGGCTATCGAGCACAAGGCGGTGCTCGACACTTGCAAGCGCCTGGAAAAATACGGATTCCGCGTCACTTATCTGCCGGTGCAGAAGGACGGCCGCATCGATCTCGACGACCTGAAGCGCGCCATGGATGACAAGACCATCCTGGTGACCATCATGGCGGCGAACAACGAGATTGGGGTGTTGCAGCCGATTCGCGAAATTGGCGCGTTGTGTCATGAGCGCGGCGTGCTCTTCCATACTGATGCTGTGCAGATCATTGGCAAAGCACCTTTCAACGTGATTCAGGACAACGTGGACCTGGCGTCGATTTCAGCGCACAAGCTGTATGGACCGAAGGGCGTAGGCGCGTTGTACGTTCGCCGCAAGAATCCGCGCGTGCAGTTGGTGGCGCAGATTGATGGCGGCGGCCACGAGCGCGGTATGCGTTCGGGCACGCTCAATGTGCCGGGAATTGTCGGCTTGGGCAAAGCGTGCGCGATTGCCAGTAGCGACATGGCCGAAGAGATGAAGTATCTCTCGGGCCTGCGCGATCGGCTGAAGGACAAGATCATGGGCCAGCTCGATGAGGTCTACATCAACGGATCGATGGAGCATCGGCTGCCCGGCAATTTGAATATCAGCTTCGCTTACGTGGAAGGCGAGTCGCTGCTGATGGGCATCAACGATATTGCAGTTTCCAGTGGTTCGGCATGCACCTCCGCGACGTTGGAGCCATCTTATGTATTGAAGGGTTTGGGCGCGGGCGACGATCTGGCGCACAGCTCGATCCGCTTCGGCCTGGGACGCTTTAATACCGAGGCGGAAGTGGATTACGTGGCGGAGCGCGTGGTGGATACGGTGAGGCGTCTGCGTGAATTGTCGCCGCTCTACGAGATGGCGAAGGAAGGCATTGACCTGACCAAGGTGCAGTGGGCGGCGGAGCCGGCGCACTAAGGCGGTTTGGTAGGCGGCGCTTCAGCCCCGCGTTCGGGGTTGAATTTGGTTGATCAGGATTGAATTCGTTTTGAAAAGGCACGGTTTCAGCCGTGCCGCAGAAGGCGTTGAGAATTGGGCTTCAGCCCCTGCGGGAATTCGCATTTGGATGGAAACCCGAAATCCCTCAGCGGCTAAAGCCGTCATGAAAGAAACAGATTCCGGCACGGCTGAAGCCGTGCCCCTTCAAGACAGAGTTTCGCAACTTAGGAGAAAACAGCATGGCTTACAGTGACAAGGTTCTTGACCATTACACCAACCCCCGCAACGTGGGCTCATTCGACAAGAACAGCGCGGAAGTGGGTACCGGTCTGGTGGGCGCGCCGGAATGCGGCGACGTAATGAAGCTGCAGATCAAGGTGAACCCGACAACCAACATCATCGAGGACGCGAAGTTCAAGACGTTCGGCTGCGGCTCGGCCATTGCCTCGTCTTCGCTGGCCACCGAGTGGGTAAAGGGCAAGACGGTGGACGAAGCGCTCGGCATCAAGAACACCGACATCGTGAAAGAACTGTCGCTGCCGCCGGTGAAGATTCACTGCTCGGTGCTGGCGGAAGACGCCATTCGCGCCGCCATCGGCGACTGGAAAAAGAAGAATGGCCAGACGCAGACCCCGGGACAGCCGCAGAGTGTTGCGGTCGAGCAGCGGGCGTAAACTGTAGTTGAGGTCCGGCGTGATCGCCGCCAGCGGAAGCGCCGGGAGACAACCATGAGCACGGTTAATATCGAAAGTCCGACTACCGCGCCGGCACCGGCTGCCAAAGGCATCCAGGTGACGGACAAGGCGCTAGCCCGTATTCGTTCGGCGATGGCGAAGGAAAATATTTCGCCCACCGAAGGTGGCCTTCGTCTGGGTGTGCAGGGTGGTGGTTGTTCGGGATTGAGTTACAACATCCGTTTCGACACGCAGCCGCGCGAACGCGATCGCATTTTTCTGTTCGACGATGTTCGCGTCTTTGTCGATCCGAAGTCGTTCATCTACCTGCACGGCATGGTTCTCGACTACGAAGAGAGCCTGATGCACCAGGGCTTCGCGTTCCAGAATCCGAACGCGAAGAAGGCTTGCGGCTGCGGCAGTTCGTTCTCCTAAGACGGCAGACAGGCCGGTTGCAACGGAGTTTGCCTAACGGCAAAACTCCGGCGCTACTGGTTCGCCTCATCTGATTGGCCGGCGGGAAGAGTTCGGGAAAGTAAGGAGCTATGGCTCAAACCGAGCAGAAGAAACAGGATCACTCCGAGAGCGGCATTCTGGTAGTGACGCAAAGCAAGCCGGCCACTGCAAATTGCTGGTCGTGCGGGGCTATGCGCGCCGCCCACTTCTGCCAGCAGTGTGGCAAGGTTCAGCCTCCCGTGCCGGTCGACTATTTCAGCTTCTTCGGACTGCCTTACAAGCTCAATCTGGAACCGGCTAAGTTGGAGCGTGAGTTTTACGGCTTGAGCCGGCATTTGCATCCCGACACTAACGCGGTAAGCAGTCATGACGAGCAGCAATGGAGCCTGGAGCAGAGTTCGCAGCTCAACGACGCTTATCGCACCTTGAAAGACCCGATCACGCGGACCGAATATCTGCTGCGACTGCAAGGTGTGCAGCTGGAAGAGCAGTCGAAAGCAGCTACCGAAGAAGCGCGGCGTACCGGCAAAGCCAAGAAGCAGGTGGTTCCGGCCGATCTGCTGGAGCAAGTTTTTGAGTTGAACATGCAGCTGGAAGAAGCTCGCATGAACAAGAAGATGGGTGAGCCGGACCGCAATCTCGAGCGCGAACTGCAGGATACGAAGAAACAATTACAGGCCAAATATGACGGCATGATGGCAGAACTGGGTGCGGCCTGGAATGACTGGGACGCGCTGGTGGAGCGCACCGAGCAAGGTGGAACGGTTCTGGAAGACGATCGCCTGGGAGTACGCGACAAGATGGTCGAGGTGCTGAACCGGCGAAACTATCTGCGGAATTTGCTGCGGGATATTGAGGAAGTGCTGGAGAGCTGAAATGCCTTCGGGTAGTGCGGGCCTTCAGGCCCGCGTTACGACGATCTCTCCTAGCAAGGGAAAGTCGGCTTTTGCCGACGGCACGGTTGGTAGACGGACATAGGGGTCCTTCGACTCCGGCGGCTAAAAGCAGCCGCCTCCGCTCAGGATGACACTAGTAACAAGGTTCAATCGAGAACCTTCTGGCGAATAGCGAAAGGCGAAGAGCGAAAAGCGGATGGCCAATGAACGCATAGTCGGAATCGATCTGGGGACTACGAATTCGCTGGTGGCTTACATGGAAGGCGATCGGCCGGTGGTCATCCCCGGCGAGGACGGCTTGAACCTGGTGCCGTCGGTGGTAGCTCTGGACGAGAAAGGGCAGATCCTTGTCGGCAGTACGGCGCGCAAGTATCTGATTGAAACTGCTGATCACGCCGTCTATAGCGTGAAACGACTGATGGGCCGCGACCTTGATGACGTGCGCGACGAGTTGAAGCTGTTCCCTTTCCGGCTGGCTGAAGACCTGGCGCCCGGCGAGGTGCTGCGCATCAAGCTGGGCGATAAGACTTTTACTCCGCCGGAGATTTCTGCGTTCATCCTGCGTCAACTGAAGCGCAACGCTGAACGCTATTTCGCGGCGCCGGTTACCAAGGCCGTCATCACCGTGCCTGCGTACTTCAACGATGCGCAACGGCAGGCGACCAAGGACGCCGGACGCATCGCGGGGCTGGACGTGCTGCGTCTGGTCAACGAGCCTACGGCGGCGGCGCTGGCTTACGGTCTCGACAAAAAAGAAACAGCTACGGTTGCGGTTTACGACCTGGGCGGCGGGACGTTCGACATTTCCATTCTCAAGCTGCACGAAGGAATCTTCGAAGTTATCGCTACCAACGGCGACACGCATCTGGGCGGCGATGACATCGACAACCTGCTGATCACCATCGCGCTCAGTGATATCGAAGGCGATTTGGGCGTCGATATCCGGCGCAATGCGGAGATCGTGCAAGCGATTCGCAAAGCGGTGATCGAAGCCAAAATCGCGCTGTCGGCGAACGAGAAGACGGTGCTCGATGTCGAACTACCGGGGGGCAAGCGCTATCAGCGCGAGATCACGCGGGCGCAGTTCGAGCAATTGATTCAGCCGGTCATTGACCGTACGGTCGGCCCAGTGCGCCAGGCGATGAAAGATGCCGGACTGACAGCAAAGCAGATTGATGAAGCCGTGCTGGTGGGCGGATCGACGCGGATTCCGCGCGTGCGGCAGCTGGTGGAAGAGTTGTTCCAACGCACGCCGCACAGCGACCTGAATCCAGATGAAGTGGTGGCGCTGGGCGCAGCGGTGCAGGCGAACATTCTGGCTGGCGGATCGGAAGCCACGAAAGAAATGTTGCTGCTCGACGTAACGCCGCTGTCACTGGGCATCGAGGCGCTAGGCGGGGTGGTGGCCAAGATCATTCATCGCAACTCGACCATCCCGGCCTCGGCCACCGAGCACTTTACGACGGGCGTGGAAGGCCAGACCAACGTCGCGATTCATGTGTTGCAGGGTGAGCGCGAACTGGCGAAAGATTGCCGCTCGCTGGCGCGCTTCGACCTGCGCGGCATTCCGCCGATGCCGGCAGGACTGCCGCGCATCGAGGTGAAGTTTCTGATCGATGCCAACGGCATTCTGCATGTCTCGGCGCGGGAGCTGCGCAGTGGCAAAGAAGCTGAAATCGAAGTGCAGCCCAGCTACGGCCTGACCGACGAGCAGGTCGAGAACATGATTCTGGAGTCGTTCGATAAGGCCGAGGAAGATTTCCAGCAGCGGCAGGTGATCGAGGCGCGCAACGAAGCGGAGACCATGCTGGCTGCGCTGGAGAAAGCGCACAAGAATCCGGCGTGGGGGCAGCTGTCGTCGCAGGAGCGAAGCAACGTCGGCAAGCTGGAAAAGGCTTTGCGCGCAGTCATCCAGGAAGAAGATTACCAGGCGATTCGCAGCGCGATCGACGCGCTGAATCAAGGGACCATGCACCTGGCCGAGTTGATGATGGACTCCGCGGTGGGCGCGGCGCTCAAGGGTCAGAACATGGATACCGCCGACGTGGGCGAGGGACCGGAGTCGCCGCATCCGATTGCGTCGGCCGAGATCAAGCGGTAAAGCAGATCCCTTGGCGGCTGAAGCCGGCTCGGGATAAGAAAAAAATAAGGACGGGCAACGGCGTACCTGAAGGTACGCCCCTTCAAAGAATGGCGAAGCACAGTTTTCGCGAGCTATAGGGGTCCTTCGACTCCGCGTCCGCCCGACCCGCAAATGCAGCGGGCCGGAAAAGAAAGCGGACGCTGCGCTCAGGATGACAACGTAATTGAAGCTGCGCTCAGGATGACAACAAGCCAGTGTAATCGCACGGCCCTTTCTGATCACAACGCAGTTTTGAGGTAACGAGGGTTATGGCAGAAGAGAAAGCACAAGGCGGCGGGACGGCGACCGAAGAGGCGCTGGGACCGAATACGGTTCGGGTTACGTTCCTGCCCGAGAATAAAACGTACGAGTTCGAACATGGCAAGCTTCCCTATCAGGACCATGGCAAGCCCGAGTCGATTCTGGATGTCGCGATGAATTGCGGGCTGCATCTGGAGCATGCCTGCGGCGGCAACTGCGCTTGCACCACTTGCCACGTGGTCGTGAAGAAGGGCAAAGAGCTGCTCAACGACATGGACGATGACGAAGCGGACCGGCTCGATATGGCCGCGGACCTGCAGCTCAATTCGCGCCTGGGATGCCAGACTGTGATCGAGAAGCCGGGCGAGGTGGTGGTGGAGATTCCGTCGTGGAATCGGAATTACGTTTCGGAAGCGGCCACGCATCATGATTAATGGCCGATATCTTAAGGACCTCTGAATAACTTGCCGAACTTGCCGCAGGGGCTAAAGCCCCGTTGATTTTGCGATGCTTGCGGCACGGCTGAAGCCGTGCCCTTTCAAAGCCGGAATTTAATCAGAGCTTCTTAAGCTATTCGAGGAACCTATGGCTGCTGAGTTGAGATGGGATGACGCGGAAGACATCGCGATTGCGCTGAGCGACAAGTTTCCCGAGCAGGATCCGCTGGAGGTCCGCTTTACCGATCTGCATCGCTACGTAACCGAGTTGCCGATTTTCGTCGACGACCCCAAAGCGTCGACCGAGGGCAAGCTGGAAGCGATTCAGATGGCTTGGCACGAAGAATGGCAGGACCGGCAGGAATAGGTGAATCTTGGGCCATGGCTTCAGAAGCAAAAGCAGATCCCTCGTCGGCCTGAAGGCCTCCTCGGGATGACAAAATAAAGATTTCCAAGGGCCCGGCTGAAGCCAGGCCCTGATACAAATCGCGACCTCATGTGATTTATGAGATAGGTCCACTAAGGATGGTCTGATTAAGTGTACGCGAAGTCCCTCAGCGGCTAAAGCCGACATGATTTTGCGGCACATACGGACGGCCTGAAAGGCCGTCCCCTTCAAATATTAGACTTAATCAGGGTTCCAGTAATAGTCTTCGAGTCCCAACCAAGCTGAGTCTTATCCTCTATTTCGGTTTGGCGCCGAAGGCAATGCCCAAGCCTGTGGTCAATACCAAATCGTTATTCCTCTTTCCCGGCACCGGAACGCTGTTGTAGATGTCGCCGAAGTTCAGGTTCCAGGTCAATGCCCGATAAAACTTGCTGGCCACGCCAAAGGTAAATGTGCCGCGATAGTTACCCGCATCGTTTAAGTAGGGAAAGAAGTATAGGTTCTCGGTAACGGCTGTCTTCTCGGTGAAACTATGCTGGAACTCCTCGCCAATGGTCGCATTGATGAAGTTATTGACCAGTCCCATATTGTCGACCCCTCCCGCGGAATAACTCTCGTAGGTGTAGCCAATACCGCCGAGAATATCCAGGGTTGTGGCTTTCGAGGCGATAGCGTGGAATCCCAAACCTCCGCTCGGGCTGATGCGCTCATCCAATAACTGCAAGTGATCGTAGCCGCCGGCCAACAGGCCAAAGCCAAACAGACGCTTGGTGATGTTGCGACTGTAGCGAACGGCTCCGAAGAAATTGTTGGCGCTGGGAACGGTCACATTATTCGAAGTGCTGGTGGAATAAAGTGAGGCCGCGGTAATGGTCCACTCGTCGGTCGTGGTCTTGCGATCGGCGTTGAATCCCAACGCGACGTTGGTCGTATCGGAATTGCCTCGCGCCAAACCCAAACCGAAGTTGCCGCCGCCCGCCCAGTTCTCCAGAAACCCGGGATGCAGGGACTTCTCATAGGCCGCCTGATCGGCCGGCGAGCGAATCACGGCCACGTCGGACAAGGGAATGGTCTGCGTACCGGTGGTGCTGTTGACCACGATGGAAGAATCCTGCTGCGTCACCGGTCCGCTGACCACCTGGTTATTGGTGCGAGTCACGACCAAAGGTTGTGGGGAGGAAAACTGTGCGACCGCAGCTCGATCGATGGTGACATCACCGGCGTAGTCGGTTTTGACCGTGAGCTTCTTGTCGTCCATGCTGACGATGGTTCCGGTGAGACGATCACCGTTCTTCAGGGTCACTTGTTCCGCATATAAAACCACGCAGCAACAGCAAATCAAGGCGAGACAGACAGTGATCTTCACCATATCCGAAAGCTCTCTTTCCGCAGTTATCGTGAAAGTTCGTCTAAGATCCCTGGCACGCACAGGCGCACCGGCTTAAGGGAGGCAGCATGGAATGGCTGGTTGCCTTGCCGCACGGTTCAGGTTGGAAGAACCGATCACGTAATTCTAATGGCAGCCAAGGATTTTGACAGTCATAAAATTGGGGTAATGGAGAAGCCGGAGCGCCATCGGAACCGCCGTTCGAATCTCATGCGGGCGCCTCATCTACCGGCCAGTCGGCAGTTCTCCGCTTTGGACTCGATGCGTGCTTGCCCGGGCAGCTTGTACACCGCTATCGCAGCCGATGCTCAGGTAGGGATGACAACCGAGCCGCCTTCCTTCAAGCCTGAGGCGGGCGGAGTTGGAACCCGGTAGCGAGCACCGGGTAGGGTCACAAGAACGATGATGCTGATCAGAGCCAGGATGGCAACGATGAAGATGCTGCCTTCGGGGCCGGTGGCTCCGCCGCTGAGAATGGGTTTGCCTACAGGGTGGGTGGCCAGGAGATGGTGCTGGACCATGAGTCCGCTGTCGGCGACGCCATAGAGAAAGGACTGCGCCCAATCCCACGAACAATGAAAGCCGATGGCCCACCACAGCGAGCCGGTGCGCCAGAGGCTGAAACAGAAGACCAGCCCGGCCAGGCCGGCAGAAAGCAGTCCGATGGGCGACTCGCCCGGATTGTTGCTGTGACCGAGTCCGAAGAGGATGGAGAAAACAAGAGCTGCGGTCCAGAAGCCTAAGGCTTTGCCGTGGCGGGTCTTGAAGACCCACTCATAAACCCCGGCCAAGCCGCGGGTAAGCGTGTACTGCAGGTAGCCGCGGGTGAGGTACTCCTCGGTCAGCGCCACCAGGAGGAAACCGATCAGCCAAATCGCTCCGTAACCGAAAATGGCGCTGCCGGAGAGCAAGCGACTGTCGATCACAAGCAGTCCGGTCTTCCACAGAGTCAGGACAAGCAGGGAAAGACAGGTAACTCCCCAGGCCAGTCCCGCGAAGAAGTTTGGAAGCTTGCGGCTGCCGCCCAGGCCGTAGACGGAGTTAGGGCGGCGCTCGATCTTCGACATGATCCAACTGGCAAGAAGCGTCAATAGGAAGGGTATGGCTTCGCCGGTCAATCCCTGCACCGGAGATACCTCGGAGGCGGTGTTCGCGGTCTTGTGAGCCGGTGGGTGGATCTTGTGGGCGATGCGGTTCGCACTGAAGAGCAGCACGGCCATGATTGCGACGAAGATGAGCAGGCTCCACCCAGCACGGAGGCCGTCGTTGCCGATAAAAACCTTCCGCAGAACCGAAGGTGGCGGCGGTGGAGTCGGCTGGGTGGGTTCAAGCGCTGGGTCGCGATAAGGGAGAAGTTCGGGGGATTCACTATTCAAAGAGGTTTCCTCGTGTGGCAAGAGTGTATACGCAAGGAAGCGTTAACTGGTTCCCTAACCAAGCTGTGGCTGGAAAGCAAGACTCAGAATATTACTTTGGAAGCCCTTAAGCCGGGCAGAAGTAATGGCGCTACAGTTCGCAGAAAATTCAGCGAGGCAGCTCTCTCGCCGCCTGAACAGTTTGCCAAAAACTTCGAACCGCAGATCTCTCACCGACTAAACAGGCTGACCGAAAAGTCTCAAAAGCAGATCCCTCACCGGCTGAAGCCGGTTCGGGATGACAAAAATAGAGGACTTGTGACGGCGCACCTAGAGGTGCGCCCCTTCAAAACATATCGAACCGACTTTTTCAACGACCTGTAAAGTCGGGTAGTGGGTCAGTCTGATTTCCACAGGGGTCACGGAAACACAATCAAAGTAAATCCATTCACATCGACTCTCACGATTATCCGCGCCGTTTCTTCGGCGGAGTATCCGCCGGTCTCTCGCAACCAACCGTATAACTGCGGCTCAGTAAATTCGGCGATTGGTTCCCCGACAGGGTCGCCCTTGTAGACTTTGTATCCCTTGACAATCGTGTACCGATCGCCTTTCATGCTGTTTTCTCTCCGAGTGCTTTCAGTAGGAGATTGTTGTCGATTCGCCTTGCCGCTGATTCGGACTCAGGCAGCAACCAGCACATTTCTTCGATGCTCCAAACATGGTCACTGATTCCAGCTTCCGTCGCGGGCCTCACACGCAACGTTTGATGAACACGAACAAGGTTGTAATACATGAACCAAATCGCTACCGATGCCGGCGAGATTCTCAAGTTTCTTGGAGAACGCACATAAAGTTGTATGCCGAATACTTCCCACGGTCGCCAACTGACCCACTACCTAAAGTCGGTTTGAGATGACAAACAAAAAAGACCTGCTGCTTCGCAAGTATTAGCCGACCGTGACCGGCTGCGACGTCTCGATCTTGGCCTCGCGCAGATATTTCGCCGCCTCTTCCGGAGGCGTGGGGTTTTGATAAAAACCTGTACCCCACTCGAAGCCCGCGATCTTGGTAAGCCGCGGCATGAACTCGATGTGCCAGTGATAGTGGTCCATGGAGGCTTCCTGTGCCGGGGCCGTGTGAATCACCAGATTGTAGGCCGGATTGTCGAGCACCTGATCGGCACGCATCACCAGATTCTTCACTGCTTTCGCCAGGCTCTCATACACCTGCGACGACGAATTTTCGAAGGCCGACTCATGCTGCTTGGGAAGGATCCAGGTCTCGAAAGGAAAACGGGGAGCGTAGGGAGCCAGAGTTAGAAATCCATCGTTCTCAGCCACAACGCGGACAGCGGCCTCGGTTTCCTGCCGGATGATGTCGCAAAAGACGCAGCGCTCCTTATAAATAAAGTATTGCTTCGAGCCCTCGATTTCTTCCAGCACATGTTTCGGCAAGATCGGCAGAGCGATCAATTGCGCATGAGAGTGTTCCAGAGTGGCGCCCGCCAGTTGGCCGTGGTTCTTGAAGATGAGGATGTACTTGAAGCGGCGATCCTTTTTCAGATCGAGGATGCGGTCGCGGAAAGCCCAGAACACATCTTCAATACGCTTTTCGGAGAGGTTACCCAGCGTAGTGTCATGGTCGGGAGTTTCTATGATGACCTCGTGCGCGCCGATGCCGTTCATCTTGTCGAACATGCCTTCGGCCTGGCGATTGAGGTTGCCTTCGATTCCGAGCGTGGGAAATTTGTTGGGGACCACGCGGACGGTCCATCCCTCGGCATCACGCGATCCGCCATTGGGACGGTAGGCTAAAACCTCAGACGGCGTCTTGCTTTCATTGCCGGCACAGAACGGACAGAACCCGCCCTTCATCTTCGTGGGCTCACGAGTGAAATCGGTAGGACGTTTGGCACGATCGGTGGAAACGATGACCCATCGCCCTACGATTGGATCTTTACGTAACTCAGGCACAGTCGATCTTCTCCTGGAATCTTGAATCTTCTATGTTACCGCTTCTTCACATCGGCGCGTGCCGCGAATCACTTTACCGCTTCTGGAGCCGGCAAGGAACCTACTAATTTTTTCTACGTCGGTCATTTCCTTGGGGATGGCACGAAGTCGGCACCTGGCGTAGGGCAGTGTAGTCGCTCGGGCGATGGGTGCGCAATTGTGACAGCGTTTTTACGGTGGCCGCGTCGTCGGGGGCGAACCGCAGATCCCTCGGCTGCGCTCGGGATGACAAACAAAAGGGGTGGCCATTTTCTACTTGCCATCCATATTCCCTACTTG
>JBAVSY010000107.1:0-39531 GCA_049695855.1 Candidatus Korobacteraceae bacterium
AAAACCATCGATTAATTTGCGACCAATGGTTATCACGGGTCCTCTAATAGTCAGGTTGCTCATTTTGGGTGGGCGCCCAAATACGAGGCAAGAGCCGATTCATGCGACAGATAACTGTGGAAACCCACGGGACTAGCGGATTGCTAGCTGCGCAACTCACAAGCTCTGGCGTTCGCAGCAGAGCATCACTTTCGTTCTAACAAGGAGAAAACGAGCATGTATTTAGTCATGGGAATTACTGGAAACGTTGGGGGCGCCACCGCGCGCCATCTGCTGACCCAAGGCAAACAGGTGCGAGCGCTTGTGCGCAATCGCGAGAAAGCGGCGAAGTGGGCAGAACAAGGCGTGGAGTTGGTGGACGGAGACTGGAGCGATGCGACAGCCATAGCGGCGGCGCTCAAAGGTGTTGAGGGCGCGTTTGTTATGTTGCCGGCTGTATGGGCGCCCTCGCCTGATTACAGAGAAGCAAAGGGCGTGATTGCGAACTATGTCGAGGCGCTGACCGAGGTAGTACCCCCGCGGGTGATAGCGCTCTCGTCGATGGGCGCGAATAGAACAAGCGGGCTGGGGATGATCACGGCCTTATCACTTTTGGAGCGAGGTTTTCGCAGCCTGCCATCTCCGGTCGCATTTGTGCGCGCAGGCGGCTTTTTCGAAAACTTTCTTTTCGGCTTACAGGCCGCCCAAGGCGGAACACTACCGGTCTTCTACAATCCTACCAACCGGAAATCGACAATGGTCGCGTCAGACGACATCGGCGCAGAGGTGGCAACGCTTCTGACCGGGCCGGCGTGGTCAGGGCATCGCGTGATCGAGCTGGGTTCGATGGTAAGCGCGGATGAAGTGGCCGGGCAATTGGGTGAGGTCCTGACACTCGATGTAAAAGCCTTTGCAGTCCCGCGTGCAGGCTGGGCGGAAGCGTTCGAGCAGTTCGGCATCCCGAAAGGCCACACCGGGCCTGCCGAAGAAATGTACGAGAGCGTTAACGCGGGATGGATGGACCTCGGAGTCACGGGTACGGAGCACGTAGCGGGTACGACGTCCGCACGCGATGTGTTTGCGGCTGCACAGAACGCCGTCAAGGCGTAAGGCCGGGGCAAGCTGAATCAGCCCGGTTCCTTGGAAACCGCGGCGCTAACGTAAAAAAGATTGAGCTCAAACATGAAAGTTCTTGTTTGGGTGCAACGGGGAACCGGACGGCAGATCGTCCGGTTCCGCGCTGGCGAAAGGCCATCCCATCGTGGCCCTGGTTCGCTCGAAGGCGAGCGCCGATCTGCCGGGAGTAGACATGATTGAGGGCGATGCTGGTGACGAGGGCACCCTCACCTGTTCTCTTGTGGTGAAGCGTGCAGAAAGCCCTCGTTTAACACACGACCCGGAGGCGTCCCGCCCATGCAGCGCGTTGATTTCAGTCGCGTACAAGAGCCGACTTATTACAGAACGATTTAAACCATTTAAACCGCAAGAAGAGGATCGCTTTTACTATGAAAGCTGAACACACAACAGATAAACCCGCGCGGGCAGGTCGAGCAACTCAAATAGCCGCGATGGTAATAACCGGCCTTGTCGGCTTCATCTGGGTATACTTCGGAAGGCCACTTCTGTCGGCTGTATCCGTTACGCACACGGGACAGTTGAATTATCTTTCCCGTTTCTGCATGCTGACGCAATGTCGCAGCATCCCTAGGCAATTCCCGCGCCCGCATCACTGAAGAAAGCGTAACGGTCTTACCCGCTACTTTGGGTGCTTTAGACATCGCTCCCCCGGCGGTTCCCTGAAGTGAGAGTTTGCCGCTAACCGGACAGGATATCCGGGTTTCGTCCGGCAACGCCACCCTACAATTCGGGATCGTCGAAAGGATTTACAATTCCGGCAGCAAAGGCTCAAACCATGAGAACGTTCAATGCCGCAGTGAATCTTGTCGTCTTGACAGCGATGCTGCTGATAACAGGCTGCAACCATCCCAGCACGCGGCGCGTCTCAGTCGCCTATCCGGAACACTGGCCCATCGGTGAATTTCCGGAATTGTAGGATAGATGGAATCACTGATGTTATTAACGGCCTTCCAGAATTTGATTGTGACCAACTGGAGCCGCATCAACTAACAAATACCACTCCGCGAAGTCGGATTTTCGTGATGGATGTGGCGTTTTCTGGATCCCACTCAGAAAAGAGTGGCTACTGGACTTGCCAGAGGAGTGATACTTCGCTGGTCTGCAAGAATTAGGCGTGCTAGGATTTGCCTAGACAAAAGAAAAAGCCCCGATGCCAGTCGGGACTCATGGGCGTTGCGCTCCATGCGAATCTTCGCACAGGTGCGGACGGAATGCAAAAAAACACCCGAACAGTCAAACAAGATCAAGCGCTTCTGCAACTAGCCGACGCAGTTTCTCAGTGGAAGATTGCAGCTCTCGCAGTTCTTGCGAAGCTGGGGCCGCATCGCAGTTTGCGATGCAATAACGGACAATCCCTTCCGTCACTTCAAGATGATCGCGAATTATATTGAGCACTGCTCGTTCGCCACGTTGTGCTTCCATAGCCACGCGATTATACGCCCTAGGGTAAGCGTTTCTTGATGTCCCGCAACTCTAGTGCGATGTGAACGAGGAAGAGAATAATACCGATGCACAGAGCGGCGAGAAACAGAGATTGCGGCCAGCTAAGGCGAACAGCCAATGCCAAGCGCAAAACATCGCAACGAAGCCAACCCAGCGGGCAGCTTCAGTCATGGCCGCTGTTCCTTGATCGCCGCGACAATGGTTTCCGTAGAATTCACAAGCCAGAGTCCGAGAAGCAGAGCTAGGCCAGCGGCGAGCCAGAGCGCTCCTTCCTCTTTTGTATCTGCTGTGCTGGCGAGTCCAATACATTTTTCTGCTCAATGCCACGGGTAGAAGTCAAGTCGAGGCTAACCCGAAGCTTTCCTATCAACTCTCGTCCACGATATCGTGGACAGAGATCAATTTCTTGCCCGACGCCGCCTTGGTGATTCAGCCCTTTAGCTTTCACTACGCTTGCGCGCCGCTTCGAGGCGCTCAGGGAGACTCTCATTCAGATCGGCATCCACCTGCAGCGCCTGAACCGGCCTCCCCTCAACCCGATTGCCGAGCTCTGTGATGGCTCTCACATCGCCCTTGCTCGCCCTTTTGAGCAGCGCCTCAGCAATCACAGCAGCCCACGTCTGGCCCTTACCTTTGGGCGCCTTCTCTCCCAACAGGCGCTCCAGTTCATCCGTGAGCAGCTTTGTTTTCGGTCTTCCACCAGCGTTGCCGCTTACGCCCTTCGGCCAGGGCTTCAGATTTTCAATGCGTCCTGCCACTGTTTCTCCGCTGTTCTCAGTGGAATTGTACAGCGCGGTCCTATAGGTCCCCGCCGGGGCCTGTATACCATTTTGTGTACCACAAAACGCGGTTTTGAGCGCTAGTATGTGTCAGGGCCGCTCTTAGGCAAAAAGAAAAGCCGCTCATTTAGAGCGACTTAGCGGATGATAGCTGGTAGCGCTACCGGGAATCGAACCCGGGTATGAAGATTGAGAATCTTCATACCCCTTCATTGTTTTCCTCAACTTACGTTCTATTCTGGCCGGACTGTGACCCCTATTGTGACCCCTGGCTGACTCTCATCGATGGGCGGCACGACACCGCATCGAGTGCAGCGATCGTCGGCTTTCGCTATGCGAGTCCACGCGCCGATCGAGGACTCGGCTGTCGGGCGCTTGTGGACTGGCAACCACGACGACCGCTTTTCCGCTTGATACGCGACAAACTTCTCGAGGCCGTTGGCCACATGCGACTCGGTGACGTGGATGTAGTAACGCTCAGTCACGCGAGGAGAGCTGTGTCCCATCAGCCGAGCCAACGAGAATCGATCCATCCCGCTCTCAGCACAGCGAGTGCCGAACGTATGCCGCCAGCAATAGAAGGGAAACGCAGTCAGCCCCGCTTTCTTCATCGCACGCTCGTGCGGGTGTTGAATTATCGCGTCGACCTTTACGAAAGCGCTCTCTCCCACTTCGCGAAGAAGTGGGATAAACGCCATCCCCCGCGTTGCGCGTTCGATATCAATCGGCCACATCGCTCTCATGACGCCTCACAGAATCCGCGAGTAATCCCTGCTATTTCGCCGGCCCACTTGCTAGGCTTTAGCACGTATCCTCCTCTCTCCGGCGTGGCTGTAGCTCCTGGTGTGTGTTCGGGGATCGAATTACCCGTGGCCAGACGTGTGGTGGACAGTGCCTTTGCGTCGTCGTCGATCGTCTCGCGCGTGATCCGTGACCGTCTTAGGCATCAGAGCCCTGCCATCGCGGGTACGTCCGCGAGCATATTGTTAGAGAGTTTGAGGTACACGCGCTCATACGCCGCTTGAGGGATCGGGTTGAAGTTCGGCCGCGTTCGGTACGCGAGTCTGGTCGGTGACGATGGGGATCGGGTGAAGGTCCGATCGTCACGCCTCTATGCCGATAGTTCGAAGTTGGCGACGCTGCGGCGAAGTATTCAAACTTCCGAGCCAGCGGGACTCCTCCTTTACATCGACTTGTTCCTGGCGCTCTGTAATGGTCAGGGGACACTTAGGGCGCGGAGAGAATTTGATCATGATACCGGCTGATGTGCCGTATTGATCGAACTTCGCTTTGGTACCCGCAACCGAGGAACCCTGCCCCAAGGCGAGGGTCCGGCTTACTTGTTACCAAATTTCCAGCTTAGTCCCGAACTAGAGCCGTAATCGCTGCTTGAAAGCCCGTCAGGAGGCCGGCTGTCCCAATTGCCGTAGAACGAGACATTCCACGACAGATTGCCCGTCAGCTTGATGTAGTAGGTTGCATTCATGTTGAACTTCACGCGAACGGGCTGGGAAATGACCGGCAGAAAAACAGCGTTGAGGTCGCCGTTAGTTCTGTTGAACCAAAAGAACTGCAGATTCGTGGCAATCAAGCCAGATGAGAGGTTTTGCGGAGCGATGTTTTGGCGATAATCCGTGTTCTGCCCGGCAAAGCCGCCGATAACTGAAATGCGGGCTCGATTGGTATTTTTCAGGTAGCGGCCTACACCGCCGCCAAAAGTGCCCTGCCGGATAATCCCCTGCTCCGAGCTTTGTAGGAAAGTGCCCAGACCCTCGTAGAACCAATTGTTCCAGCGCATCAGTCGGAAGGCATCGATGTCCACCTGATTTCGTGTCGAGGCACTGGCACCGGTACTGGAGGATAATGTGGAGTTAAAGTTCGCTCCCGCCCCCCAGCGTTCACGCGGATATATAGCCTGAGAGCCCAAGCTGTACTGGGTTGATTGGTTGCCCTTTGAGTAGATGATGCCAGTGTCTATGTAGCCGTTGAAGCGTTGGAGGAATCGTTCCGAAGTAGTGTCCATTTCAACGATATGAGTACGGTCGATTACAACTTGTGTCCCCGGAGTTTCGGCCACCTGAATTTGGACCGGGCGGGCATCAGTAGTATCTGCCGTGCTAAGCGTACCGGTATACACCGAACCATTCTCGGTTTTCACCAGAAACAACTGCTTGCTCTCCAGGCGCTCCACCTTCGACCATTGAACTGAACTTGTTCCCAATATGTATTCCATGTCGAGGTAGAGAACACCTTCGTTAAGGCCTTTGATCTCGCCAGTGAGGTGGTCACCATTCTTCATAACAACCACGTCAGTTTTTGTTCGCGCAACGAGGGAAACGGGGAAAAGAAGTATAAGACCCAGGATGACTGCTCGCATTTTCATATCCAGTCGTTTTCGCATATCGCCGTGGGAGAAACCTCCAACGAGTCGATCAAGTATGTTGGAGCAGCAACCCAAGCGAGACCAGCCTGATGACAGCCAGCAACATGGCCACCGTGATACTTAAAGGCCATTGGGTCAAAACAGGGGTTTGATCGCGACGAAGCCTGCGCAACGTAAACCAGTGAGAAAGGCCCGCCAACGCGGTGGCAAGGATACCCACGACGATAAGGGCAGCGCCGAAAGCGATTGCCGCGTTATGCAAGTTGACCGCTTCTGCAGTCGGAGAATCCTGTCTCATGGTGCGGAAGAATCCGACGGTGCCAAAGCCGAACGCCGCCATAGTCAGCGTGGTTCTGATCCACGCCAGGGTGGTGCGGTCGAGTGCAAGCTGGGTACGGAAGCTCGCCATTCCCGTGCGGTCTTGAGCTAGACCCACTCGAGGATCCGAAGCCTGCTGGTTCATAATTGCTGCGTCCTTAGCTGACCTCGGCTACTTGGGTTTCCCTAGCCAGGAGTACTGCCAAGCGGCGGAGACGTTCTGATAGTTGCCGCCATATCGTATATAGGTGCCATCGCTGTAGCTGAATTTCAGAGACTGGTGTTTGCTTATGGGAACCGCGACGGTACCGCCGAGGCGGGAATTTGTCTGCCGTGTGAACGGGTTTTGGACGCCGTTCACGGTGGTTTTTCCACCAAACCAGAAGTTGCCGTCGAGAGAGGCCCAGAGCCGGGGCTTGAGGCTGTAGCTCAGGTGCCCTTCACAGGCTCCAATTGGGTTTTGCGATTGGGACCTGGTGCCTGCGTAGTAGACATTGCGCGACCAAAAGTCAGGGTTCGTGGTGAAGAACCACGCTCCAAAGTATCCATCCAATATCCAATTGCCCCAGCGTTGGGAATAGCCAAATTCTGGTTTGAAGCCCCAGCGGTTAGCGCCCCAATTAATCAACTTCGTCGGATCGTATTGGCCGGTGGGAGCCAACACTTTGAGACTTGCCCCCAACAAGACCTTTTGCTTCCACCTTACGAACTCCTGGGGCGGCATGGCCGGGCCGCCCTTTAGGTTGACCGAGAAGCGATACACCGAATCCAGAAGGCCGGAGCGATAAAGATGGCCTTCCGCGCCCTGTGCTGTCCCCTGAAAATTTCCAACGCCATATGGCAAAGAGGCAACGATATTGGCCGATCGACCAAAGAAGCCGAACCCGTGATAGTAGCTGAAGATCGGTACGCTGTAGGTTCCGGTGGCGCCACTGACCGGAAGCGCGCCGTTGTAGTCAATGTTGCCGTCGTAGAAGGACCAGGTCAGGGTGATGGCATTGGAATGCAGAGGGGTTATGACGTAAGCGCGCGGCGATAGATCCTGTGCGCTGAGCACCATTAGACAAGCAAGGGTCACAGCAGCCAACACAGCGAACGTGAAGAAATGTCGCATTCTCGATTCAACACCGCGCCCACCTTAGCTACGAATCCGCATTTGCGTTTCAAAAGGAACTTCAGCCCTGCTTCCTTCGCTGGTTCCGTCGACAAGCGTGCAGAACGAGTGGCCCCTACGTCGCGGATACCCCCTTCCTAAAGCCTCCTGCTTTGCCGGCATCCAAAAGCTGATGTGCGTCGATGCGTCCGAAAATCTCAATCAGCTTCGCGACTACGCCGGTCCATCCAGTCTGGTGACTGGCTCCAAGGCCGGCGCCGTTATCACCGTGGAAATACTCGTAAAACAAGATGTTGTCCTTCCACAGTGGATCGGTCTGGAATTTCTCCGTGCCTCCGAATACTGGGCGGCGGCCGGATTTATCCCGCAGGAAGATCCGCTCCAGACGGTTAGCAATTTCATGTCCGACCTCGAACAGGTTCATCAGCTTTCCCGAGCCGGTGGGACACTCAATCTTGAAGTTGTCGCCGTAATACAGGTAGAACTGTAGTAATGCGCGGATCAGCACTGCGTTCACCGGCATCCAGATCGGCCCGCGCCAGTTAGAGTTCCCACCGAACATACCCGTGTCAGATTCCGCCGGAAGATAATTCACCCGGTATTCTTGTCCTCCAACGCTAACGATGTAAGGATGGTCAGCATGAAAGCGGGAGAGCGCCCGTATCCCGTAAGGACCGAGAAATTCGTTCTCGTCCAGCATGCGGGTTAGAATCCGGCGCAACCTCTCCTCACTAACGAGCGCAGCGATACCGCGCTCGGCATATCCGAGATGGCCCTTCCCGGTTGCATGAATGCTGTCGCGTAGTTCGGGCATACGTTCATAACGTTCCTGCAGTATCTTTACCACTCGGGGCACCCGTTCGCGCTGCCATGGCTCGATTACGGTAGTAGCGCATAAGGGCAGCAGGCCGACCATGGAACGGACCTTGAGCCGCCTGCAACTACCGTCCGGAAGGCGCAGAACGTCATAATAGAAGCCATCCTCCTCGTCCCACATGCCATCAGGTCCCACCTGATTCATGGCGACGGCGATCCAAATGAAATGCTCTGCAAACTTTATGGCCATGTCTTCGTAAAAACGAGTCGTGGGCCGCTAACTCCACGGCGATCTCCAACATGTTTTGGGCGAACATGGAGACCCATGCGGTGCCGTCAGCCTGCTCCAGGCTGCCGCCGGTCGGCAGCGGCGCGCTGCGATCGAAGACGCCTATGTTATCGAGGCCGAGAAATCCGCCCTCGAAAAGATTGTTGCCAAAGCGGTCTTTGCGGTTCACCCACCAACTGAAGTTCAGCATCAGCTTCGCGAACGAGCGCTTCAGGAACTCGATGTCGCCTTTGCCGTGCAGAGCCTGCTCGGTTCGGTACAGAAAGATCGAGGCCCAGGCGTGAACCGGCGGATTAACGTCACTAAAATTCCATTCGTAAGCTGGGATCTGACCGGTGGGATGTAGAAAGAACTCCTGCAGCATCAGGTCCAGTTGTTGTTTGGCGAACTCTATGTCGACGGTGGAGAGCGCGATAGTGTGAAACGCAAGGTCCCAAGCCGCGTACCAGGGATACTCCCACTTGTCGGGCATGGAGATGACGTGCTGATTGATCATGTGAAACCATTCGCGGTTGCGCATGAAGCGTCCGCCCGGCTTTGTCGGATTGATGCCATGCTCTTCAAGCCACTTGTCTACGTCGAAAAAGAAAAACTGCTTGGACCAGAGCATGCCGGCGAGCGCCTGGCGCATGACCAGCGCCTCATCCTCGCTGACACGTTCAGGGGTTATTGACTTGTAGAACTCATCGGCTTCGCGATGGCGGGTCTGCAAAATCTCAGAAAAGTTCTTGAACGGATCGCCCATTGCCGAAGGCGCCAAGTCACTTAGCCGCACACGGACGATGACTGTTTGGCCAGCTTCTACATTCAACTGATAGTGGGCCGCAGACTTCGTCCCGGTTTTGGCGGGGTTGACCGCGTTGTGATTTCCGTGGACAACGTATTCGTTGATTCCGTCTTTGACGTAAGCAGCGGCGTTGGACGTTCCAAAGACACGCTCGTTGTTCGTCTCGTTCTCGGTGAAGAGCAGCGGAACATTCCCCTCGCAGTACAGATACCGCTCACCCAGGTCCGCATGCGACGCCGCTACCGTCGGTGCGCCATTTGCGTCGGCAATTTGCTTCAAGGATGGCTTGTGCGTGCCCGGCCACCATGTCCACGTATTGCGAAACCATAGCGTCGGCAGGACATGAATCGATGCCGCCTCGGGTCCGCGATTACTCACGCTGATCTGGACTAGGATGTCCTCCGGTGACTGCTTCGCATATTCCACGAACACGTCGAAGTAGCGGTTTTCATTGAAGACACCGGTATCCAGCAGCTCGTACTCCATGTCGGTGCGGGTACGCCGCCGGTTGTTCTCAATCAGATCGCTGTAGGGAAATGCCGCTTGCGGATACTTGTACAAATACTTCATGTACGAGTGCGTCGGCGTACTGTCGAGGTAGAAATAGTATTCCTTGACATCTTCGCCGTGGTTGGCCTCGCTGTTTGTCAGGCCGAACATACGTTCTTTGAGAATCGCATCCTTGCCGTTCCACAACGCCACGCTGAAGCACAGCAACTGGTGCATGTCGCTGATGCCCGCCAACCCATCCTCGCCCCAATGGTATGCGCGGGAGCGCGCCTGGTCGTGCGTGAAGTAGTCCCAGGCATTGCCGTCCTGGCTGTAGTCCTCGCGAACCGTTCCCCACTGACGCTCGCTCAGATAGGGCCCCCATTTTCTCCAGGGCCTCTTGCCGGTACCTGCCGTTTGTTCGAGACGAATGCTATCGAGGGTGCTTGCCGCTTGCAGTCTGGCTGATTCCGGGTCCTGGGACATTTCGTTCCTCTCTTCTTGGGGCAGTTCCGCTTCAGCGACATGGCGGACGGCCGGAAATTAGGCTTTTGTGATCACGATAAGGTCTGATTCTATAGCCCAGTTACGGCTGTTTCTTTATTGCAACCGTGTTAACGGGTTTTTCTTTATGAGCGAAATAGAAGTACGCGCCAACGCTTAGAAAATTGACCAGCACAGCGATCACGTTCCATAGGATCACCGGCCGCGAAGCAATCAGTAAACCGTAGTAGACCCAAAGAATCTGAAAGACACCCATGATGGCGGCCATGCGCGGGTTCATCCCCGCAGTGGATCGACGCCTGAGCATCCCGACCAAATCCGGCAGAGCGGCAAAGGTCGTTCCAAAGCCGGCCACTAAGCCAAGGATCTCCGACCGTTTAAGATTGGGGTCCAGTAAGCTCTGCGTATCATGGACAGCCAGGTCCTGACAGCCGCAAAGGACTGTGATGCACGGTAGAAAAATAGCTAGAGTCGCTCTGTTGAACCGGTCCATGTACACCTCCTCAAACTTGTAGCGTGAATTTCAGTGCTGTGGCTGGCCTTTCAACTCTATTGGCAGCTTCCGCCGAAACCGCTTCCGTGACGGATTTATGAATCCGCACCTCCGCTATAGCAGGAACTCCAGCCCCGCTCCTTTCGCCGGCTCCGTTGGCAAGCGTCCGGAACGAAGGGCCGAGCGAAAGGTCTCGTAGTCGCGTTCAGCTTGGTCAGCGTAAGCATCCGAATATTGCGCTAAGGCATCGTCAAACTGATCGGTCGACCCCAGGTATCCGGCGATCATGGCGGCATCGCCCGACTTGGCATGGGCGCGCGCCAGGGCCCAGCCGCACATGGTGGCATACCCAACTAGTGTGCTTGCGCGGAAGGTTTCAACTTCGGCAGAGACCTTCATGTCGCGGAATTGTCTGACGTAGTAATCGTGCCCCTTAGTGCGCGCCCATCCAAGAAAGATGTCGCTTGCAGCTTGCATGACATGTATCCCCTCTACCACGCGGTAACCCTGATTCGAGTAGCGGCTCTTGCCGCGCGGGGGCTCCAGCACCGACCTGCGCGCCTCCTTGAATTGAAGAAAGAGCGGATCGTCTTCATCGGCCATAAGCAGCGAAAGATAACACCGCGTTCCCACGCTGCCCACTCCAACAACCTTGATTGCAGCATCCTGAAAGCGATAGCGCTCGTACAACCTTCGCCGATCAGCTTGCAAGGAATTCTTGTACTCATCGGTGAACTTCAGGCGCTGCTTTTCAAAGTCATGCGCGAATTCGTCGAAATGGTAGATGACCGGCGGATCGTCCTTAATCTTCCGGCGCCCGTCCGATACTGCCGTGAGCTTGGGAACTACAGCCTCAGAGTTTCGTGAATGGGCCTGCTTGCGCTTGGCCGACACACGTGCTGACATGTCCGGATCTTTGCGGAAATACTCTTTGAGGGCGTCGTAGTTGACTTGTGAATACCAGGTTTCGAGTACCGTCATTTCGGCGAATTCCGACATCCGCTGCCGATACGCCGCCGCGGCTGCCCGAACCGCCTCGTCCGCAAGGGACTTGGAAAAGCTACGGTCCCTTGCAGCCAGTACTAAGCTGGCCCCTAGGCGCTTTATGTCCCATTCCCATGGGCCAGGGAAGGTCTCATCAAAGTCGTTGATGTCGAAGACCAACACTCGTTCGGGCGAGGCAAATCCTCCAAAGTTCGCCAGGTGGCAATCGCCGCATGCCTGAACCATGATTCCCGACGCCGGCGCATTCGCCAGGTCCCGCGCCTGAATGATGGCTGCTCCGCGGAAGAAGGTGAAAGCCGACAAACCCATCCTCTGATACTTGACCGGGATCAGACCGGGAATTCGATCGGCATCTGACTCCTCAAGGAGCTTGACTATGTCTTGTGACTTCGAGCGAGCTTTCCATTCGGCCTGGGAAGCACGAGGGCACTTTTCGCGAAGGGATTTCCCTTGCTTGCGTCTTTCGGACTTGGACAACACGGTTGGCATTTTCATTTTCCTTTCAGTAGCTTTCTCCGTTTTCCCTGGTCACCGCGCTCAGAACAAGAGCTTCATAGAGTCCCGAATGACAGTGTCGAAGGGGATGGACGCGATCACAACCGGAATTCCCGGGATCAGAGTGACGAGGATGAGCGCATAAACATCGACACGGCCCACTGGAATCACGCGAATGTTGTTGATGTTGTTGACCACTCCATAGAGATCGGTCGTGGTGGAGAAGTCAGGGACGGTCAAAACCTCTTCATCCAGGCTGTCTGCGCGATGGAGCCATTTCTTCTCAAACTGCTCGCCCACGGCCCGGGCGAAGGCTCCATAACGTAACGTGGCATGGCGTCGCATCCGCATCAAAGTACTCGTGAACAGGAAATAAGGCGCTGCACAGACCAGAAGGACTGCCCCAATCAGGATTATGGGCAAATGGCGAAATGCGACCAGCTTCTGTCCATCGTGAAAGATCCGATTGGCGACAGCGCCCGCCAGCCCCACTCCCAGGCAGAAGGCGAAGGGTAGCTGTCCACGTAACGCGCCTTCGAGAAATCCTAGACCTCCTAGGCCATCAGGGTGAGCAGCTACCAGTTGAAGGTTCAGGCGCGTGGTTGACCGCAGGAATCGCAACCAGAGCAGCTGCCGCCAAAGCCAGAGGACAATGAGGTAAATGACGATGGGATAGCTGACAAATGCGGCCCACGTACCAGCGGGCGACATAAACCGCAAGCCTCCGCCACCCTTCCACCAAGCCGTGAATTCAACGCCGTTGGGACTCAAATAACGATCCAGCCAAATCACCGTTGCGTAGACCAGTGCAGCGATCAGGATTCGAGCGAACCAGGAATTCCGGAGTTCGTCGCAAGAGGTCCAGTCGTCATGAAACTTGGGGTGCTGGTCACGAGGGACAAGGAAGCTCTCGATATGTTGTGCAATCTGACTGCGCCGTTCGTGCAAAGCTGGCGCGGATAGGATCAGCACGGGAATGATGATGAGAAGGCGAGATCGCATGGCATAATCCGTCAAGAACCCAGGCGACCACGAGTGCCACGGCGGTCCATGCGAGGGTTTGCGAGCTCGCGTTGCGAAAGAGATTCAAGGAAGACGTTTGGGCGAGCGTCGGAGGTTTGGTCAGACTTGCCGGAGCTAGCATGTTGTGACAAGTTCATGGAATCACCCCCCTCTACCTATCCCTACCGGCGCTCGGATAATATTCGTCCGGTCAGCGTCGGGCGGGACTAAAAGCGACCGCAACAACTAAGTTCATCGGCTATGCCGTGCTTGCATTATTCCGTCATGACTATGGCTTCTTCGGATACAGGAATTGAATTTGCATTCGCATGCCCCATGGCGAGGCCTCTGCCGGATGCACTGCGTTGCCATATAACTGCGCCGTGATATTGACCGGCTGGAGCCCGAAACGCATGATGCGTCCTACGCCGCCACCGAGCGGCACCAACCATTGATTGCCATTGCTAGCCCGCCAATCGGCGGTATTGATGGGTGACGTGACCAGATACCAACCCTTCTTCATGTTGTAGTTAATGAAGTACTGCAGCAGCATCTGATTGACCGGAGGCCGGCTACCTGATCCGGCAACCGACCATACGTTGTTGATCAATGTTCCGATCACCCAGTGCCCCGGTGTGGTCAGCAGCACGACAGCGGGGCCCAGGCTGAACTTCCCCTGTCCCAGCTCATCGGCGGTGGCCGTGGGAATCACAAACGCGGGCCCAACACCCCAGATCAGCCTGTGCGGCTTAGCCGGGGAAAGGAAGAATGTCGGATTCATATCTCCCAATCCGACCCAGTCCTGGGGCGGCTGCTGCACATTCGGCTGCCAGACGATCGGCTGAATGATGCGGTTGATCAGGTTCCAGTTCTCGCTGATGCGAACGGGAATGACTGGCTGGATATTCAGCACATTTTGATCGCGGTCGTATAGTCCAACCCCGAACCCTGTATTGTTCTGCAGCGGAACGCTGATCATTGAAGCGATAGGGTTCTGCGCAGCCTTTGCCAGCGAAGCCGTCTGCTCTTCATCAGAGACTGCAGGCTTGCTTGTGCCCTGATCAGGAGTGGCAGGCGTCGCTGGCGTCTCTTGAGCGAAGACAGATATTCCCGACAACAAGACAATCGAGAGCCCCAAACGAACAATCGGTTTAACCATTGCAAGTCCTTCGACCCTCATCGCCGTTTAACCCCGTGCAAGGGGAGTTTCGTTCTCAAGTAAGGCCCGTTTACACCCGAAAATTCGGGAGGTCCGCAGGAATGCCGGCTTGCTCAACACGCTGCATGATCTGCTTCATGTCGGAATCGATGTGCTCCCAGAACTTCAGTAGCCCGCCGCACAGGTAGTTCAACCCAGGCTCGCCGCCGCGCGTACGAATCAGCCGGTTCTTGGGACACTCTCCCCAGCAGGCGAACTTGTATTTGCAATCGCGGCACTGTAGCGGCAAATCGTCGAGCTTGGCGAAGCCGAATTTCTTCTGTTCTTGGGAAAAGACCATGCGCGACTCATGCTTGTCCGCGATGTTGCCCAGCTTGTATTCGGGATACACGTAGTGATCGCAGGAATACACGCTGCCGTCGTGCTCCAGCGCCACGCCTTTGCCGCAGAACTCGCTATAGACGCAGAGCTGCGCATCCCGACCCATCCACTGCGCTACCGCAGTTTCGAACAAATTGACGTGAATCTTGCCGTAGTCGCGGCGGTACCAGTCGTCCCAGACTTTGCACAGGAAATAGCCCCAGTCGTCTGGATCAACCGACCAGTCTGTGACGACGGAGTCAGGATTGCCGGGCCGCGCGGCCGAAGAATCCTGCAGCGGTAGCGTAGCCGGATCCCATTTCTGCGGCGCGATGTTGTGAAAGACCTTGGGCTCGACGCAGGGAATGAACTGCAACTCGCGAGGACGCAACTCACGGCTCAGGAAGCGATAAACGTCGAGCGGCTTCTTCGCGTTGACGCGATTCACCACCGTCAGGGTGTTGAACGGGACCCCATGTTTCTGCAACTGGAGCCCGGCAGCGAACACTTTGTCGAACGTAGGCTTGCCGCCTTTATTGACGCGATAGGTGTCATGCAATTCCTGCGGGCCATCGATGCTCAACCCGACCAGGAACTTGTTCTTGAGCAGAAATTCGTACCACTCATCATTCAGCAGCGTGCCGTTGGTCTGCAGGTCGTCCTCGATATGCAGACCCGGGCGCTGGTATTTCTTTTCGAGCGCGACCACCTTCTCGAAGAACTCGACACCCAGCAGCGTCGGCTCGCCACCCCGCCAGGACAACACGACCTCGTCGCCACGCTGCGCTTCGATGTACTGGCGAATGTGGGTTTCGAGAATTTTGTCGCTGATACGAAACTTGCTGTCGCTCCCCAGCAGTTGTTCCTTGTGGAGGTAATAGCAATAGGTGCAATCCAGGTTGCAGATCGCACCGATCGGCTTGACCATGGCGTGGTAGCGCGGTGTCGTTCCCGGATAAATCGGCAACGGCGACAACGGATTGTTGAGGGTGCTCATACCGTCTAAGTTCCGGGCCACGCCTTGAAATGGTCTTGAGTCTGGAGGCGAGGAAGGCTGTACCGCCATCCTCGCTCCGACTTCGGTTGTGCGAACGCTGGAAAGTTCGCGTTTTCAGGTGAGGGCTGCTGCCCCTTTTCCAGTTAGTCTGCGGAGCCGATGGCAAAAACAGTCTTCTTAAGATCCATCAACGGCACAGGGTTCTCCGGATGTTGAAGGTCCGGATTCATATCGTTCGACGCTCCGCCGGGGAAACGCTTCTTGTTCGGAAAATCCACGATGGATTTGTCAAACTCCATAATCACCGGCGAGAGCAACGAAATAACCCAACCATTGTCATAGCCGGCATAACGGCCCGGTGAGGTGGTTGTGCTGCGCGTTGACATCGCCCCGTTGAACGTCATGTCATATTTCTCGAAGGGATCCATGGTTAGGTTGTAGTACGAGCCGATGGCACCGAGATCCATCCTGGGACCGAGCCAAGTGTCCTTGGCGGTAAAAAGCATTTTCCAGGCCATGTGGATATCGCCATCAGGTCCGTCGCCCACGTCGACGCGAGCGCCGTAAAAGTTTTCACCGTCGGTATAGATCCAAGACTTGCGCGCCGAATGTTTCGCCTTGCCCGTGACATAGGCGGTGTTATCGATGCCGTCGAAGTAGATCCCTTTGCCGTCGTTGTCCTTCCATGCGCCATGCGGCGGCGGAGTAAGCCCTGCCATCTTTGCGGTGGTGGGCCATACGTCCATATGCGACATCATTTCGTCGTAACGCACGCCGGCCGGAATCCTGCCCGGGCTCCACATGATGCCGGGTACTCGGAAACCGCCTTCGAACGGCGAACCTTTCTCACCACGGAACGGCACCGTACCCGCGTCCGGCCACGCATCCTGCCACGCGCCATTGTCGGCAGTGATGATGACGATAGTGTTGGGAGCCTCGGCGCGGATGGCATCCATGACCTTGCCGATGTTGGAATCCAGTTCCATCATCGCGTCGGAATAGTTGCCGAGGTGGGATTTACCTTCGAACGCCTTGGCCGGAATGTTCGGGTTATGCATCTTCATGAAATTGACATCCATGAAGAAAGGCTTGCCTGAATGGGCATGCGCCTTGATGTATTCCACAGCCGAGTCGGCTTGCCGCACGTCGAACTCGTGAAGATAGTCGTAGTCGATGCGGGCCACCTTCGTCGCGGGTTTGCCGGCAACGCCTTCCCACTCGTTGAGGTTGCAGATTTTCTGGTATTCGTCCCAATAGGCCTTGTTGAATTTTGGGAACCAGGGATGTGCGAAATTACTGGTGTCGTCGTAGGTATAGACGCCCGGGTAGTAGGCGGCGAATTCCTTCATCTCATCGAAGCCGTGTTCGATGGGATACATTTTGGGCTGATCCCCCAGATGCCATTTGCCGGAGTAGTAGGTTTGGTAACCGTTCTTCTTATAGAACTCGGCAATCGTCGGTGTGTCCTTCGTCAGGCCGTTCTCGTCAGCCGGTACTACCACGACGGATAGGGCCGTGCGGATCGGGATGCGTCCAGTCATGAACGAGGCGCGGCCCGCGGTGCAGCTCGCCTGGCCGTACCAACTGGTGAAGACCGCGCCCTCCCGGGCGACGCGATCGATGTTCGGTGTCGGATGGCCGAGGGTCGCACCCCCGCCATAGGCCCCGAAATCACTCCATCCAGTGTCGTCGGTCATGAGCATGACAATGTTGGGTTTGTCTGCGGTTTGTGCGGCACTGGGAACTGCTCCGCCAGCCAGCAAGATGCTGGAGATGGCGAGAGCGCCCAGAGACACATTTCGAACGCTTGCTCCTAAGTCCATCGTGCTTCTCCTTATTCTTTCGTTATGGTGCTTCGCCTTCTGAAGAAAACTGTGACACGAACGTGCGGCCGGATAGCGCCGCATCTATAGCTGGAATCAAATCGCTATTCATGAGCTCTTTCACGACGTAAGCCGTTCCGCCCGCGGCAAGGCAACTGGCCAAAATCTCTGCGTCCTGGTGAACCGTGAGGAAGACGATCTTTGCTGCACTGTGGCGCTTCTTCAGCTCACGTGCAACTTCTATTCCGCTCATGCCCGGCATCGAAATATCCAGGACGATGAGATCGGGATCGTGCTTGAGTGCCGCTTGCACCGCAGCTTGCCCATCGGAGACCAGACCAACGACATCGAATGACTTCCCCAATAACGCTGATACCGCCTTCAAAATGCGTGCGTGATCATCGGCCACGAGTACCCGTTTTTGAGTCATGGAAGGCTGCTCCCTGGTTGGTCGGCTAGTGGGGGTGAATCCGAATTTCGGAGCATGCTCCGCCCTCAGCCATCAGTGGCTTGGAATCTTGTTTCACTAGCGCATTTCTGGAGTTACTAATCCACCATGCGCCCGCTCGAAGCGGGTGTCTATTGTCAGAACTACCAATCCGGAGAGAATTCTTGGGGGCGACTAACGGGAAGAGATGAGTTTGTGTTTGATGGCGTATTGGACTAGATCAGCATTACTCTTTAGTTGTAGGAGCTCCATTACCGCGTACTTGTGAGCCGCTACGGTCCTTACTGTGATCTTCAGTGCGTCGCCAACTTCCTTCATGGAGTGGCCTTCTGCCAACAACTGAATCACCTCGCGTTGCCGAGGAGAGGGTTCCGGCATATGCTCCCGATTTCGCGGGTCACGCAGAGCAATCGTAGTCAGACTTTCCGCGGCGCTGGGAGTCACGTACGAGCCGCCCTTCAACACCTCGTCAAGTGCGTCGATCAGCTCAGAAGCTGCAGCTTCCTTCAAGAGAAACGCAGAAGCGCCGCAACGGAAAGCCTCTCCCACAAGATAAGGATCTTCATGCTGGGTCATGAAGATAAGCTTCGTTCTGGGCATCTTAGCTTTGAGTTGTCGGCCGGCGTCGAGGCCGTTCAAGTGAGGCATGGTAATGTCCAGCACAATGATGTCAGGATTCAGGTTAGCGGCGGCTTCCAGAAGTGCACGTCCATCGTTCACTGTACCCACCACTTCGCAACGAGGCTCCAAAACCTTCTTCAGCGCATCCGCTAACATGCGATGATCATCAGCCAGCAGTACCCGTGGACGAGTCATGACTCTATTCCTTCTTCCGCGAGCACTCCTACCTGCTCTACCGCCATTGCGGCGGACAGAGGTATTTCGGCGAGAACTTCTGTTCCTCGCATGGGCCCCGAGACAATCGAAAGTTTGCCGTCAACCAGCCGAAGCCGTTCGCGCATACCGACTAACCCAATTCCTGAACCCAGATCCTTCACTGCAGCGTTAAATCCCTTGCCCGTATCCGATATGCAAAGACTGAGGTTGTTCCGGTTGGCGCTCAGTTCAACTTGAGCGCTGTTGGCAGCGCTGTGCTTGACTACGTTGTTCAACCCTTCTTGGGCAATTCGGAATAAGCAGAGTTCTACATCCTTCCTGAGATTGCGGGGGAAGCTATGTTCCACGAAATGAACATCGATCTTGTACTTCTTGGTAATTTCGTCGCAGAGGCCGCTGAGGGCCGGAACCAGACCCACGAGGTCCAGCCTGCTGGAATGCAGTTGATGAGAAAGAGACCGCATGTCCGCGGACATCTCCTTCGTCTCTTTTAATAGCTGTAATGTCCGGGCCCGATCCTCAGCTTGCAAAACGGGAAGGTTCTTCTCCAATTGCGTAAGCTCGATGCTCTGAACTGCCAGGCGCTGGCTGAAGTCGTCGTGAAGCTCACGCGCGATGCGGGCGCGTTCCTCCTCCTGAGCGTGTATCAGGTGGCCGCCCAGCCTTCGGAGGTCTGCCGTTACAGCCCGTTTTCGGGCGCGTTGCCACAGTAGTCCTGCGATCAGCATGGTCTGTAAGAGGATAAGCACAACCGCAGCAAGGATGTACTTTTCGTAGTGTTGCCAAAATGAAGGCTGACGAAATAGAACGATGGCGCCAGCAGGAAGTGCGGACTCGGGAACGTTCCACTGGACAAGCTCGCGCCAGTCGACCGTGACGCGGGTTCCCGAATCGTGAACCACCGGAATGTTGTCAGCCTTTTCCCCGGAAAGGATTCGCGCCGCAATGTCGGCAGTTTTCGACGTCTGCTCGCCCCAGTCATAGAACGAGCCGCCGACGCCGCCATGATCAAGGCAGTAGTTCTGGAAGATGCAATACGTAGGGAAACGCTGGCCGATAGCGGCTACCGTGGACGAATCGCCGACGAGGTCGTTTCACATCTCGCAGGCCTTGTAGGCGCGAATATGAAAGTAACGCTCGAAATCTCCGCTGACGTCCAGAACGGAGTGCCTGAGAAAGTGGTTCGAACGGTTACGGAGAATTGCCGCACGCTGAAATTTGGCAGCCACGGATTTGAGGAATCATAACCCAATCCTAGCAATCTAGCCTGAAGGGTTCGCCGCCGGGCTATGTTGGTTATGCTGGGGCCTGCTGTATGCGATTTTTCAGGCATTAATGTCGGCCCTGCAGATCACGAACCCCATGCAGTTCAACGGATCGTTTCTGCAAGCATTTGTCGGCTCCAGTCAGATGATCGTGATGAGTGTAGCAAGCGTCTTACTGGCGATCATGGTGGCCCTGATTCCGTTTATCGCCAGCCGCATCGTTCGCGGTGACGTCGGCAGCACCCTGATGACTGTGATCAGCGGAGCAATGACTGCGGGCGCTGTGGCTTCAGGATTGGCATTCGCAGGAGGCAGTGGTTTGGCCGCAGGAACCGGACGCGCGGCGGCCATGGGTTGCACGCCTTGTGCTGGCATCCGTCTAGCAGGAGTCAATCCCATGCGGTATCGGAAAGGCATGATCGCGCTGAGTGAGACACGGGATTATCCACTGCTCCGCCGCGTGCTGCACAGCAGTTTCGTTACACCCGCTCAGTTATACCAATTCATGAAGCTGGACTACTGCACCTCGTCGCGCAATGCGTTTGACAACCGGCTACGACGGTTGCTGGCTCACGACCTGCTAGTGCGGCACGAGATTCCAACTATGAACCGCGGCGTGGTGTATTCGATATCGCGAGCGGGAGCGTCGGAATTGGTCGGCAGAGGAGAGTACTACTCAGGATCAACGGAAATCGGCAAAGAGTCCAGCGGCCACGTGCAACATGCTTTGGAGTTGAATGACGTTCACCTCGCGCTGAAGCAAACGCGCACGCTCATTCGCTGGACGCCGGAGTCTGACATCCGGTCGCGCAACGAATTCACGGGCATTGGATACGTGAAGGATTATGACGCAGTGATCGCGGTTCGCATTGACGAGCACGAATATCGCTTCGCCCTTGAGTATGAACGCACCCAGAAAGCAAATGGGCGATACCTGGAGATCCAGAAGAGGATCCAAGCTGAGACCGGCGTCTGCCACTTCTTGTATCTTGTTTCGAATTATGACCTGCTGCTGTTCCTGGTAAAGAAGTTCGAAGGCTGCCGCCGGCCCGTTTACTTTGGCCTGCTGCAGGATTTCCTCACCGATGGTCTTTGCCTGTCAGTCCAAAGAAGTCACTCGCCTGAGTCCACTACCTTTCTCGCCGTGCTAAAGCATCGCCTCTCCGGTCCGGGCGGCTGGCGCACACCCGCTTCGTAATATGGAGCCCGATTTGCCTATTGCCGTGGGTTTGAAGTGGGATTGGAGTGAAATTGGCGTGAATGTAGCCCTTGCAACCTCCTGATAGGCCAGCGGTTATCGCTTGACTATATCCTGTTGAGATCCTCAATCTCCGGAAAACGACCGAGGAGTTGTGACACTCGCGCCGCGCCATTGGGATGAGTTGTGTGCAGACATGGTGACGCAGTTCTTGGTCTTGTCGAGCGCTCGTTCTTGTTCGGCGTTCCGGCAATTGCGCGCAACCATGCGCACGAGTTGGACACGCTGCAACAAGAGTGCTGCAGCGGATGTGCGGGCTTTTGAACCACGGCGTGTACCGATTGCCGTGGAAGTTCACGGCGTTGTGGCGCTGCTTGGGTGCTGGACGTGCTCTTAGCACTGACGCACCGCTGGCGCTGGAGCGGCGGACCATACATTCCGATTTGTCCGTCGGGCGGGAGGAATCTCAGTGAATAGTCAGCGGCAGATCTCCCAAAACCAGACTTCGGACCGCTTGGGTTCAGTTCTACGGATAGGGCGTTTTACGGCAACATGAAAGGAAAGCATTCGTAAACACTGGCCGACTATCAATACAAATCAAACGATAATGAGGATTGGCTAAGTTCCGGATGGCCGACTACACACCTGCAATCAGCGATGGGCCTTACGGAAACGCCTCTTTCTTAAGGACAGGCAGTTTCTCATTCAGAATCCCCGGAGGCCAACCACTCTTCGAGTCGATCAGCATACGTACGGCTGGAGCGGTGTTCCGATCCGTCGGAGAGCTTCACTATGTATTCCCGGTTATCAATGCCGCGCAACTCCACAATGCAGCCCGTTCGAACCATCCGAGAACGGTGTATACGTAGGAACTTTGCCGGGTCGAGCTTCTGTTGGAGTGAATTCATCGTTTCGCGCAAAAGGTGGGCGCGTCCGCGAACATGCAATTCCGTGTAGTCACCGGCTGCGCTGATCCAGTCCGTATCCTCAACTAGAACGATCTGAATTCGCGGACCCGTCCGTACCACAAAGTGTGACGTGTATTTTTCCGAGGTCCGCCCCAGCATGGCCAGGATACGCTCGGCCACGCGGGTCTTCGACGCCGAATCCATCAGCCTTCGAGCCCGATCTATGGCAGCGGCAAAGCGCTCGTCATCCACGGGCTTGAGCAGATAATCCAGGGCGTGAACTTCGAATGCGTGCAAGGCATGTTGTTCATAAGCCGTCAGGAAGATCACCCCGGGTAGATTCTCCCTAGGCAAAGAGCGGAGAACCTCGAACCCGTTCATGCCGGGCATTTGGACATCCAGGAACACAAGATCAGGCGAGAGTTCGAGGATTTTTCTCATCGCGCACAAACCATCCCCACATTCGCCGACGATCTTGATGTCCGCGAACTTCTGTAGCCGTAGAAACACGCCGCGCCGTGCCAGCGGCTCATCATCGACAATCAGCGCGCGCACGCTGTTACCTCTCGCTGCTGCGCTGTTTTTCGGAAAGGTAGTTCCACAATGACCTCGCACCCGCCCGCGGCAGGGTATTGCAGTACGAACCTGTAATCCGTGCCGTATAGAGTCCTCAGACGTTCCTCGGTATTGGTGAGCCCGATACCAGGGGCCGTTTTGTCGGCGTGTTCGGCCCGAGCCCGAGACGTCGCGGAGTTCTGGATGATTATCTGCAGGTGACCCCCGTGAAGTTTGCTCTGAAGTCGAATGGTGCCACCCGCCACGAGGGGAGCCACGCCGTGTCGTACGGCATTCTCTACCAGTGGTTGTAACAACAAGCTCGGCACCAGAGCGTCCAAGGTTTCTGGAGCGATGGTCACTTCGGTCCGCAGCCGACCTCCGAGTCTGGTCTGCTCTATCGCCAGGTACTGCTCGGTGAAGGCAATCTCCTGCGAAAGCGGCGTTTCGAGTAAGGCATCACGATCCAGCATCGTTCTCAGAAACTCACCAATCTGTCCCAGCATGCGGGTGGCAGCCGGGGCATCGCCGTCCAGGACAAGCGTGGACACGGCATTCAGAGAATTAAACAGGAAATGGGGATTGAGCTGATAGCGCAGAGCGTTCAGCCGTGCGTCGCGCACCTCCGACTCGGCCCGAAGCAGTCTTTCTCTTTCCCGCGCCGATTGCTGCCATTGCTTGATGCTGAAATACAGGCTGCACCACAGGAAGAGAGTGAAAATGGCCTGGGTAAAGGTCACAAGCCAGTCTGCCCAATCCAGCGGGCGAATACCGAATGCCAACAGTTCAGCTACATAAGCTGTGATGGCTCCGGCTATCAGAGAGCAGACAAGTGCCCGCATCTCCAGAGCCATCCAGGAGAAGCCACGGCTCATCAGGGAGCGGCAAACCGGACGCAGCAGGCAACTGGCCGCAAACATCGAGAGAACAAATACGCTACTGCCGCGCAGCATCCCCGGCTGCTTGAGGGAGGGGAGTATAGAGACTAAAACCAACCCACAGTAACAGCCCCATCCCGCGATCTGCAGCGGCCAGAAGGTGGGAAAACCGAGGTCGTCGCTCTTCAGCACGATCCGTATTCTAGTCCACGAGTCTGCCCCGGCGACTTCAGTCCGGCGCTCAAAACCTGCGGCTCGTCGCAAATGTCACTCTGGTTGCATATGTGGCCAACCCGCCTAAGCCCACACGGGTTACTTTCCTGGATAGTTTGCAGAAAGATCAGGAGGATTCCGTGAACAAAATATTTCGATTTCTGGTAATCAGTGTTGCATTTGCAGCATTGTCTATGGCGTGGGCGCAAACCTATAAGACAGTCGACTTTCCGGGCGCCACTGCAACCCTTCTAATCGGCGGGCCCAATCCGCAGGGGACGAGCGTCGGTATTGAGATCACTGCCGGTTTTCAACATGGTTTCATCCTAACGGCAGGCGGAGACTTTACAGTAATCGATCCCCCGGGCTCTACCTTGACTTCTCCCAATTACATCGACGCAGAAGGCGTGGTGGTGGGCAACTTCCTCGATGCCAGCAGTGTAACCCACGGCTTCATTTTGTATAGGGGCCACTACACCACGTTTGACGTCCCCGGCGCGCTGGCCACGGCTCTCTCCAGTGTCAATTCCGGGGGCGAGATGACGGGATTTACCTGTCTGGTAGACCCGACATGCGAAACACCCCCTTACGAAAGCTTTACCGTATCCAGGCGCGGTGAGATCACCAGCTTCAATCCATTCGGGGCGCCTAGCAGCTTTGCCAGCGGAGTGAACACGTTCGGCACAGTTGTTGGTACGTACACAGATAACGGTGGGGTGACTCACGGCTACCAGCTCTGCCATGGAAACTTCACCTCGAATAACTTTCCGCACTCTATCCTCACCTTCAATGGAGGAATTAATCCCCAGGGAGATATCGTCGGTTTCTACACGGATACTTCGAACGTCACCCACTCGTTTCTGCTGAGCCACGGCAGCTACACGGGATTCGACCCGCCCGGGGCCACGTATAGCAACGCAGGGGGGATCAATGCGAGCAGCATCATCGCTGGATTCTATGTGGACTCCGCCGGGGTGGCGCACGGCTATATCCGGACGCCGCGTCGATGAGTCGGACTAAACTCTCGGTTCCGGTTGCTCGATTCTGACTGGCGGCTCTCATGTCGGCACGATTCCCGCGTCAACGTGAGGGCCGCACGCTTGCGATTTTCGCCCAACCATACCGATTACCCGTTCTGAACACGAATCCTCAACTTTTCGAGTTTGCCGCGGGGGACGGGCAATCCAGAAGTCGAGCCACGGCCATTCCGGCTCGGCCATACGTCGGCTTCTGGGAGTAGGCAGCAACCATGATCAGGAACCGCAAACGCGCCTGTATCTAGGATACCTGGCATGGATTCAGTCCTGTCGGGGGCTATTAGCTAAATCACTTGGACGAGAAGTCGGCGTTCCGTAGTTGTGACCGGGACCTGGCGGAGTTCTCCAAGATGACGGGATGGGCGTTTCTCGTCCAAGTGGCGGTGCCAATGCGGTTGCCGGATGCTGGGCGACTAATCTCCCACAAGCCTGTATCGGGCCACTTTCTGTTTCCGACACGCAAATACCGAAGCATGCGCTCGCCGCAATTTCCGATGCTCACTTTGCGGCGGTGATACAATCCAGCCCACAACGGGGTCCTTTCGCCAGGGTTCTCGAGACGCTGAGCGTTTCCGGGTTGATTTCAATCATTCCTTCTGCTGATCTGAGGTTGTCGCATGCTGCGTTTCATCTTTGTGCTGATCGCATCCGTGGCCCAGGCCAGCACGCCCCTATATCAGGCTTCGTTCAACAAGACGAGCCACGACTGGACCGTCATTCGAGGCTCCGCGACGACGGACCCGACGGTTTCGCATGGCGGCAAAGCGTCGCTGCGGGTCGAGCGGAGTTCGCAGTTCCAGGATGCATGCATGCGGCTGTCGCCAGTATCGCTGACGCTCGGTAAGCGGTATGAATTGAATGGCTGGGTGCGGACGGAGAACCTTGCGGTGAGCGACGTGGACCGCAGTCCGATCGCCAGCGGGGCAGCGTTGACCATGGCCTCGATGCCATTTGACGTCCACTCAACCTCGGTTGGCGGCACGCAACCGTGGACACGCGTGTCGCTGAAGTTTGTTGCCAGTGCCTCGCGGGATCAAATTCTGCTGACGGTCGGGAATGGCGGTTCGTTCTCCGGCAAGGCCTGGTTTGAAGGCATCCAGTTGGAAGAGGCGCCCCCCGGCGATGGGTGGCCTGTCACGGACGCGGTGCAAACCTACGGACCGGCGTATCGATACCCAGCCGCCGGATGGATCTATTTACATATCGAAGGCAAACCCTACGAGCGCGGTTATCAGCACGGCCACCTGATGGCGCGGGAGATTCCGGAATACTTCGAGCGCTGCGCTGAGGTGCTGGGCGACAAAGAGCATTGGAAGGACTATCGAACTTCGGCCAACGCCCTGTTCCTGCGAGGCTTCGATCAGGAGATTCTGGAGGAGATGCGGGGAATCGCTGACGGCGCCTCCGATGCAGGAGCTCGCTGGCAGGACCGCCGTATTGACCTCGTGGATGTGGTAGTTGCCAACGTGACCGTCGAGATGGGAGAACTATCCAGCGCCGTAGCCACCACTGCAACAGGGCTCGAAGGACTGGACCTGGACAAGCCTCCCTACGCCAAAGGCAAGCGCGACTCGGTGACGGACCACTGCAGCGCGTTTGCCGCCACCGGACCGGCCACGCGGGACGGCAAAATGGTCATCGGGCACGTCACCTGGTGGCCACTGACTCTTGCCGAACAGACCAACGTCATGCTCGACATCAAGCCCGCGGCAGGGCATCGCGTCCTGATGCAAAGCTACCCCGGCGGCATAGAAAGCGGCACCGACTGGTATCAGAACGATGCGGGAGTCGTGTTGACGGAAACCACCATCGAGCAAACCCCATTCAATATTCGGGGGCACGCCCGTGGCCTTTCGCGCGCGCACAGCGATCCAGTACGGCGGCAACATCGATGAGGTCGTGCGATACCTTGGCACTCGAAACAATGGCCTTTACACCAATGAGTGGCTGATCGGCGACGCCAAGACGAATGAAATCGCCATGCTCGATCTCGGCACCGACCATACTCGTCTGTGGCGCAGCTCGAAGAACGAGTGGTTCGGGGATACGCCCGGCTTCTACTGGGGCGACAATAACGCCAAAGACCTGTCGGTCCGGCTGGAGGATTATCCCGATCCGCAAGGCAAAGGCGGTTACATCCCTTACGTGCCTTACCGCCGTGACCGGGCGTGGCTCGAGCTGTATCAGAAATACAAGGGTCAAATCGACGAGCAGTTTGCCTTCCTAGCCTTTCGCACCGCTCCACTGGTCAGCTCCATCACTGTTGACGCCAAGGTTGTGACATCGGAGATGGCGGCGCACATGATGGTATGGGCCGCGTTTGGCAAGCCGAATCAGCGCGAATGGCTGCCGAGGAAGTGGGACAACGCCAAGGATGATGGCCTCTATCCGTCCGGCTACTACCTGTTCGCGGGCGAACCCTCAGCCAGCCTGCGGGCGATTGTGCGGCAGAAAGAGGACGCTCGTATGGCCGCCGCTGTAGTCCCGGCGAGTTCGCCGAAGGCCGCGGGGGCAGCCCCCATCAGTTACGAAGATCGTGTGTGGAAAGGCTGGGTGTTACCGGCCAACGACGCGGACGTGTGGTTCGTGGCAGGCGCGGCTTCGTATCGGCGCGTTCTGTTGTCCAAGGACCCGGAACAGGCGATGGATGCCATGCGTACAACTTGGCGTGGCTTGCAACTGGACCCGGAGAATCCGGCTACCCACTTTCGACGGGAACGAACCAAGGGCGTGCTGTTTCTCGACGGCCTGAGGGTACAGGTCGGCGACGACGCGTTCTTTAAGTTGATGGACGGCTACTTCGCTGCCAACACCACCAAGACCGTCACCGCCCAGTCCTTCCTCGACCAAGCAGGCGTTGCTCTCCGTTCGACCGATCCGCCGGACGGCCCAGCTTATCTCGCCAGCGACATTGAGGACCGGATGGGCTCGTCCGTGATCGTTTACGGTACCTTGCGCGACGCGGGCGCAAACCGATACGCGGCCGAACAGATGCAAAGCCGGTTCCTGGATCAGTTCGAGAGCCGGGTCCCGATCTACAAGGATTTTGAAGCCACCAATGATCTGTTGCAAAATCGCGACGTCATCTTCGTAGGCCGTCCTGAGGCCAATTCAGCCTTGGCCCTCTGGACCACACAAGTTGGATTGGATTACACGGGTGCCGTCTTCAGGTTGAATGATAAGGTTTACGCTTCAGAACGCGACGGCTTGATTTTTGCGGCCAGAAATCCCTTGAATAACTCTCACATGCTCCTGATTGTTGGCGGCAACGACGCGCTTACCACCGTCAAATTGCAAAAGGCCGACTTGCCCGAAACCCAGTACCTAATTTTGCAGGAGTCCGGCGAATTGCTGAAGGGGTTCATTCGCCATGCCTCGTCTGCCGCGCTCAACCCCGCTCCACCTCTCAAGCCAGCGTCGAATTAGCGTCATCCCATCTTGCCGATGGCTGGCAACGGCAAGCTGGCGGCGTGGCCCGACCCCCTTACAGCCCGAATTCTTCGCCTTAAATTGCCGGTGCGCCACTGGTGGCTGGTTCTTGCTTCGTGCCGTTCTGCTCTTTCGTCGACTCGCCCGTGTTTCACCCCTGATATGCAGTGACCCGAGCATCAGATCTACGAATGCTATTGGGCGCATTTCGCCGCGGAAATCCACTTGAGCGAATAGTCGGCTCTGCGCGGAAGTGCCTGCTGGTGTCAACTCCCGAGATACCGGGTTGGAGGGGATGCCGAACCGGGTTGCCAGCGGCATTATTGGTGGGTCAGACATTACCTTTCCGCCGCCATCGCAGATTACTCAAGAGTCTAAGCCTGCGATCTGCATCCTTTTATATAGAGATCGTCCTGCCTAGCGATCTTCTTCCTGCTCTCACCTAACTCCCACCCTAGCGCCCCCAACAAAACAAGACCTTTAGCCCATCACTATGCGAGCCGAGGTGTGCGCCATTGGTTCCGTCTTGACTTCCAACGAAACACAATATGGGCGGACTGCCCGGAAAGGATAACTGCGATGTCTGGGCGAATGATGGTTGAACCCGTTGTGCAAGTCGGCCCTGGCGTCGATCTGCAGACGGCGGTAAGCGCACTGACAACGGTCGCCGAGAACGTCGAGATCGTTCGCTGGATCGAGTTGCCGGCATCGGTCCTGCTGTTCTTGCTCGTACCCGGAGACCCGGATTCTGGAGCGGTCTATGTTCTGGACCGCAAAAAAGGCGCTTGGTACGCCGTGGATTTCGACGACGAACAATTCGGCGGGTACAGCGTAAGACAGCTTGAAACGCTCTTGAAGGAGTGTAACTTCCTCGATCTCATTGAACGGCCAGGGCTTTGGCGGACTGGCTTGCGGTGGGTGGTACTGCCCGGAATGGTGCCTGAGGCGGCCGTTTGACAGAAAAAATATTCCGGGTTATCTACCAACACCCACATTCGAAAACTGTGTGGGTAAAAGCGAAGAAGAGGCACGGACTCGCGACATAGTCAGAAGGAAGAAGGTGACACGTTAGTGGCAACGACAATGACCGCCCGGCAAGTCGTCGAGGATTACCAAAGGCTGTTCGTGAACCGCCGTGCCTACACGATACAGTCCATGCGGCCGCACCCGGAAACCGGGCGTCAATACTACTTCCGGCCAAACAAGGAGGGGACGGACGTACCACTCATGCTGACCGAGGAAACCATTCGCCGGCACTTGGAAGGCAAAATCACCGTTGGTCTGTATGCCATCAACCCCTCGACCCAGCGCTGTAAATGGGTCGCCATCGACGCCGACTACAAGAACGCCATGGAGGACCTGCTGAAGTTGCAGTACCACCTCACCCAGGACAAAGTGGAACCGGCGCTGGAGATGAGCAAACGAGGTGGGCACCTCTGGATCTTCCTGGCAACGCCTCTGCTGGCCAGGGAGTGCCGAGTCTACATTCATGATCTTGCTCTGAGGTTGGGAGTGCCGGTGAAGGGCGCGGGCTTGGCAGACGGCATCGAGGTGTTTCCGAAGCACGATGCCATTGGAGCCGGCGAGTTCGGCAACGCGATTCGTGGTCCGCTAGGAATTCACCGGGGCGCCAATCGGCGCTTCTGGTTTTACGGCGCTGATTACACACTGGAGGACCAGATCGGGTACCTCAATAGTCTGCGGAAAGTCACCGAAGAAGAACTGCGAAAGTACATCGCCGGAAAGGAGCGGCCCGCGGCAGTCACCTCCCCGGCACAGGGCAGGACCACTCTACCTCAACGTAGGCATGAGAGTGGCAGGTCGGACTTTCGTATTTTGGCGCACGTTGGTGCTGTGCGGAAAGTTGGAAGGAACTACATCACGCGCTGTCCATCCTGCGCGGATTCTGGCCACGACCGCGTTGGCGACAACCTAGCCATCCTTATAGAGGACCCACGCTTTTACAAATGCTGGGCCGGCTGCACCAAAGAGATGATTCGGGCTGCCCTCGGCTGCCCGATTCGTATGCGGCAATCCGCCTAAAGACAAGGAGAGTTTTGTTGTCATGAAGCGGAAGCGGTTCTCAGATGGGCTGGGGCTGAGGCTATCGCGGCAGGCGTTGCAAGTGTTGAAAGAACGAGGAGTCTTCGCGCATTCGCCAGTGAGCCTGGAACACCAGCACTTGGCGAAACGCTACGTGGTGCGTGGGTTGGAGTCGGGCGGTGCGGTCGGCGATCTGGGGCGATACGTCACCTTTGCGCGAGAAGATGGCCAGCCTATCGAGTGTCTGCATCCGGTACGCGGCGACCGTCAGGCCGCCCTTCGAGTACACCAATGAAACACTGCCTAAAGCGGCTTGATGGGACCACGGGCAGCATTCACGGGTACGAACTCGATCACCTTATCCCGCTGGAACTAGGCGGCTGCCCCAAATGTGAGGCCAATCTCTGGCCGGAGCCCAGGAATGTGTTCCCGGGTGCGAGTGAAAGGGACGAGGTCGAGAGCTACTTGCATGACCAAGTTTGTTCAGGTGCGATGCCGCTAGCTGAGGCACAGCAGGAAATTGCATCCGATTGGTACTCGGTGTACAGAAGGATTCACAGCGGCCGATAACGCAGCGGGACGAGGGCAGCAGCAGCGAGGTTATATATGTCAGCAGTAAAGCAAGTCATTGCGATTAATGAAACCGACGCCAAGCAACCTGAAGATACGCAAGCCGGATCGGTGCTCGCGCCCGCAGGGATTGGGGGTACAGGCTCGGAACTCGTGCGCGCGTTGCGCAGGCACCTACCAGATGAGCGGCGAGCAATCACCCATCACTTTTCCATCGCGGGCCAGGAGGGATATCTCACCGTTGGCGTGTACGACGATGGGTCACCTGGGGAGATCTTCGTCAGGATGGCGAAAGAGGGTTCGACGATCTCCGGGCTCATGGATTCAATTGCGACTGTCGTTTCCCTGGCGTTGCAGCATGGGGTGCCGCTCGATGTGCTCTGCGCCAAATTCAGTCACACGCGCTTTGAGCCCAGCGGCTGGTCAGGGAATCCAAAGATCGGTTATGCCACATCACTGATGGATTACCTCTTCCGTTGGATGGAGCTCAAGTTTCTCACAAAGGAGCAGGGAGAACTGTTCGAGTCCCGCGCAGTTACCATTCGTGCTAAGCCGCCCGAGAATGGAAAAGGAGCGGTGGAAGCGCTCGGTGAATTTGTGCAATTCGGAGATGCGCCTGCCTGCAACATCTGCGGTTCGCTAATGGTACGGAGCGGAACCTGCTACCGCTGCATGACGTGCGGAAGTACGAGTGGGTGTTCGTAGCAGGCCCTCCCGTCAACAGCTTCTTCTTCTTCTTCGTGGTGGAGGAGCACCGGGATACAAGAGGCGCTCAAATTACGCATGTTGCGTTACGCAAGATGCGTAATGCAAATTGAGGCAGAGTTCATTTGAGATGATGGAGTATGCAGGCATCTACGCGAGTACCAGCCGCGACGTAGCCGACCGTCGGCCCAGCCTTGGTCTGGGAGAAAGCCAGATGGCCGCAAGAACGGCAAGTCGCGACGCGTCGCGTAAAATTCGACTCGCTAGCCGAAAAGAAAGGATAATGACGGCATAGGGTGCCAGGCTATGACGATCCAGATCGAGCTTAGCCCGGAAATGATGGAGCGGCTTGCCGCGGAAGCCGAAGCGCAAGGCATTGCGTTGGAAGAGTATGCGGAGCGCCTGTTGCGAACGGCCATTGCCACCCACGCTGAGCCCGACGGGCAGCTTTCCGTTGCAGAACTGCACGCCATGCTTGACGGGATCGCGGAGGGCTCGGAGAAGTTGCCGAAGATGCCCACCGCGGCATTCACCCGTGAAAGCTTTTACGAGGACCGCCTCTGAAAATGGCCAGCAAACGAACGGTCGGCAACCAATTACGTGTTCTTAGGGTGTGATCTCGAAGAGAACACCACAGCCGTGGACGCATGACTGACCGGTGCCTCCGAACTGAGTGGTGCCATAAATATTGCCACTTGCATCCAGCAACACTATTCGCCGTACAGGCCCTCGTGATTTCGCCGAGTGAGTGCACAAGCGGATGTTCTTAACAGTGCCCGATTGTAATTGATCCCTACACAGGGTATATTTATAGCAGCATGCAGAGTGCAGAATTTACCGTTGTTGAAGCCTCCTGGGTCACAGGTCTGTCAGTGAAGGCAGTCAATAAGGCGATTGAAGACGCCGCTGTGCCAGTTCGAATCGTTCGTGCGGGTGGAGTGCGTCGCCGCTCTGTTCCGTACGCGAGTTTGCTCTGCTTGCAGCTTCATGCCGAGGGTCTGAAGCGGCTGCCGTTACGGATGCGAAGAGAAGTGTTTCGCCGGGTGTTGAGCGAGCCGCAACAGAAGCTACTTAAGTACACCGATGCACTGATCATCGACGTGGGAGGGGCGAGGACGAAAATGAGCAGCAGACTTGAGAACCTGGAAAAGGCCTCAGACATGGTTCAATCTGACCCAGACATTATGGCGGGCACGCCTGTGTTTCGTGGGACGAGAATTCCCGTTTACCTGGTGGCCGACATGATCGAACAGGGGACTCTGATCGATGAGATTCTGGGAGGGTACCCGGCGCTGACTCGCGAGATGGTCGAGTATGCAGCCATCTATGCGTCTACCCATCCTCGACGCGGCCGACCCCCGATACAGCCCTGGTCCGGGACCAAGCCGGTAGGGCGCAAGAAGGGCAAGTTGCGGCGTGTCGCGTAGAGTCAGGTTGCTGATCGATGAATGCCTGCACACGAGCCTGGTTAGAGTAGCAACCGACCGACTTTACGAGGCTTACCACGTGGCTCATCTGGGCATGAGCGGTCTAAAGGACCACGAACTCATGCTCAGAATTCGAGAGGGGGATTTCACTCTCGTCACCAACAACGCCATCGATTTCCGGCGGCTGTTTCGGAAGGAGCAGATTCACCCTGGCCTAGTGATTATCGTCCCTAACGTACCTCCGGGAATCCAGCGTGCGTTGCTGGAAACCGTCTTGGACTACATCGGCAATCGCGATCTCGTAAACCGCGCCATCGAGATCAATCTGACTGGCGACGCGGCAGAAATAGAGGAATACGAAATCCCGCTTATGGACGCCACGGACGGCTAGAATTTCGTGAGATCCCCCTTTTCTGATTCACTCCCTGAATCCTGCACCTGACCGTCTTGACCAGCGTTCCCACGGCACAAGACTGGCTCTTGCAGATCAAGCCACAACGTTGGATGTATGGCCAGCGTTTAGATGAGGAACTGTGTGACCCTGATTAAGACTGGCAGCCCCTGGAAGGGATGGTCTCCTTTCTGAGGCGACAGAACCGCCGGCGCGTTGCATAGGTTCTCGTATCTAAGCTCGGGAGACATCGTTCACCACGACATGCCCGGCGCCGACCAGATGAGAGGGCTTGGTCATGAGCGGCACAAGCAGACGCTCAATATCCGGTTCGAGCGCTTCTCGTGCAGCGTGAGCGGTCGCCTCGGACTCCCACAGGGTAACGATCAACATGTGCCCACCCCCCGAGTCCACGACAATGTTGCCCCGATAGCCAGGCTGGGCGGCGTGGATCGACTGAAACTCCTGCATCTCCTTGTCCGCTCGTGACAATTATCCAGGATCATAGAAATTCTCCCGGACCACCGAATACATAACAGTCCCCTTTCTCTCTCAACAAAGGATGCGGCCGCACACCTGAAAGTGGCGTTAAGGAGCACTGCGGCCGGAACCTTTTTTCACAAGAAATCACAGCACACAGTGGAGAAAAATGAGAAACGCTGCCCGAATCAAACTCGGTTACTATCCGTTGCCGGTCGAGGAGGCGCGCAATATTCGGTCGCTGCTGGTGTCCTCAGCGCCCTACTCGGCGATCGATCCATGCGTTGGCGATGGCACCGCTCTGATCGAGATCACTTGGAACACAGACGTTCATCTAGCCGGCATTGAACTCGATGCGGATCGAGCAGCCACGTCCACCCAGAATGGCATCGCGACAGTCCACGGCAGTGCTTTTGAGTGCCGGGTATTGGCAGAAACCTGCTCGCTTCTGTACCTAAATCCCCCTTATGACACCGAAGTTGGACCGCACAGTAACAAGAGGATGGAGTTGGTATTCCTCGAACACTGCTATCGCTGGGTGACCAGCGAGGGTGTGCTGGTGTTCGTTGTTCCAGCTCCCGCAGTCGGCACGTGCGCCCGTTTGCTGACAAGCCAGTTTGATCGGCTTTCCGTCCTTCGACTCCAACATCCGGAGTCTGTCCGGTTCAATCAGGTCGTGGTGTTGGGCAGACGAAAGAAATCCCATCTGCGTGGAGATCCAAAAGGAGCGGATGAATTGCTCAGGATCGCGTACAAGCCACATCTACTTCCAGTGCTTAACCAAGAGGTCGGTGAGCGTTATGCGATTCCACCGTCATCGCCCGCGACGATCACTTACACGGGACTGCCGCTGGATGCGATTGAAGATGCGTTGCAGCGCTCTGTCGCGATGCAAAACGCTCGCGGGGTTCTGGTTCGCAAGCAGCAGAGGATGAGCGGCCGGCCAGTGACGCCGCTGCATAAAGGCCATGTTGGTCTGCTGGCCTGCAGTGGGATGCTGAACGGCTTTTTCGGGGAAGGTGAGAGGCGGCACATCGCACACTGGCGATCAGTCAAGCACATCGATGAGTTCAATGAGGAAGGCGAAACGGAAGGGGAAACCATCATTCGCAAACGCGAACGGTTCAGTCACGAACTGACCGTCGCCTATGAGAATGGCCAGATCGTCGAACTGAAGGAGACCAAGGCGGAGACTCACTACAGATCCCCCCATGAATGAACGTGGCTGGCGTGACCGCCCAACGGACAACCTGGCTTACCGGTACTTTTTGAATCGCAGATCGAAGAATTGGTAATGCGTACACACACGTACACATGAGGTTGAGGCATGGAAGCGTTGAAGGTTGGGATTCGCGAATTTCGGGAGAAGCTTGCTAGCTATCTCCTGGAAAGAGATGTGCCCGTGGCGATCACGCGTCACGGCGATACCGTTGGCTACTTCATTCCTGCCCGACATAAACGGGCGGACACGGAGCGAGCGGCCCTCAAAGAAGCCGCCTCTCGCTTGCAGCAGGTCCTCGCTGCTGAAGGAATTTCCGAAGACGAGATTCTTGCAAACTTCAAGCGCTGGCGCGCTGGTAAGAATAAATGACCGCGTGCAAGGGCTTGGTGCTGGACACTATGACACATGCTGACGAGGTGAACATTGCCGCACGACGAACGCGCGAAGATTTTCGGGAGCGGTGGGAATCAGGCAGTCCGAATTCCTCGTGGGTTTGAGTTCCCGGATGAGGAGGCATTGTGCGCAAAGAAGGCGAACGGCTGATCATCAAGCCTGCAAAGGCCAAGTCTCTGATGGCTGTACTAAGGAACCCGACCGCGATCGAGGAGGATTTTCCGCCCATTACTGACCTGTTTTGAGCGACCGCAATGGCCGGTACAACCCGATCAGCCGGCCAGTATCTTCTCGTTCATCCAAAGACAGGTAAACTCGAACCGCGCGCGGCATATCCGGCAACACAAAATTCGGGGCAACCCCGGTGGTCAAAGGTAACCATAGCTTGCGATAATGGCATAAGGAACACGTCATGACAGTAACGCTTGAACTGAAACCGGAGATTGAAGCGGGCCTCGTCGCACAGGCCCATGCGCGTGGTCTGTCACTGGAGGCCTATCTTGAGCAGGTCCTTCAGAGCGCAGTGGCTCCGAACCGGCCAGAAGAAAGAAAGAGCCTTGCGCAGTTGTTCGCGGACTCGCCTTTCAAAGGTCTTAATTTGAACTTCGAACGGGACACCGATACCGGCCGTCCGGTCAAGCTATGACCGGCTTCTTGCTGGATACCAACGTTCCCTCTGAACTGACCCGCCCCAAACCAGAGCCTGATGTGATTCAATGGTTGGACGATGCCGACGATCTGCGTCTTTTTATCAGCGTCGTCTCGCTGGGAGAGATTTTCAAAGGCATCACAGTTCTTCCGGAAGGCAAGCGCCGCCAGCAACTGCAGCAGTGGGTCGACGAGACTCTGCTCCCCTGGTTCGATGGCCGCATTCTACCTGTATCTGAGTCCGTTGCTGAGCGCTGGGGAGTTCTGGCCGGAGAATGCCAGCTGACGGGAAGGCCGCTCAACGTAGCCGATGGTTTGACCGCCGCTACGGCCCTGGAACATGGCCTGACCGTGGTTACCCGCAATGTGAAGGACTTTTCCAATCTGGGCGTTTCGGTTCTAGATCTATGGCACGGCAAATAATCCATTAGATATCTCCTCGCGTCTGTTGTCGCGAGGATGTTCCCCCCCTGTACCGGTGATGCCACCGCTGCGTGCTTCCTAGATTCCCATCCGTTTGACACGCAGGTCAGAGCAACCACTGGTCCCGATGTCGATGGCTTGGTGCGTCCTTTGGGCTTGGCTACGAAGCTGGGTCACCAAGCTCCAATGATCTATCGGAATCCGAGGTCGCCCATCCATGCGACACATCGGTAGGAGTGCGGGTCATGAAAAATGCCCACGAGCGTTTCGGCAAACTCATTTATCGCCGCCGGTCAGAAAAAACGGCCACCAACCTTCGCGTTTTCCTGGATGCTTTTATGGGAGAAGAACGAGGCAAAGCCCACATGGTTTCAGTAGTTGGTGGTGACGTGGAGATCGGTGCCCTGGCTGCCGCCTTTGCCAACGGTGACTCATTTACCGTTGTAGATCCCTACGGTGCTGAGAGCATTGTCTCGCTGGGCGAGAAGCCACTGTGCTTCCAAGGCTCGATCGTGGTTCATGGCCGTAAGCGGCCGCTAAGGCATCTTGTGAGTTGCTCCCAGGAGTTGGCGGAAACCCCCCTCGGACGGGAAACTGCTGCTGATCAGCGACGACAATTCATTCATCTGGTCGTCGCTGGTGAGTCACTATGGCCTGCCCGCCACGCCGGAATGGGGGCCGTGGATGATATCGCAATTGCAGCAACAGAAGCGTATTCAGCTTCTTCCCGCGTTTGGATACACAGGAGTCTCCGTCAAAGCCAAACGAAAAGAGTTATTGGCGCTGCTTCGGAAGGGGCTGCGCAGTAATCGGCTCGCGTTTCCCGCCCGAAATGGGGCCGTCGAATGGCCCGAAATCCAGCTCATCAAAAAGACTGCCTGATTACCGCGTGAACAAGTGTCTGCGGCGTTTGCCGCGGGCCGATCATTCGCGGAAGCCCTACACACACATTCTGAACAGTTCTGGGAGGACCTGCCTTATGGCGTTGCTCCATACAGGCGACCGCATCTGTGCGTCGTGCGGAGGCATGAACGGCCATCACCGTCCGGCGTGCATTGGCGACGAATCTGTTGATGTAATCAGCGTTTACACACGCCAACAAGCAATTGAGGACGGCATCCTGGTCGATTGCGAGCAAGCTCCAATGGGCGAGATGCGTGCCCAGCTTCTGAAGTGGCCGCTGGCGATGACCGCTACCGCATTTCATCGCTACGTGTGGCCAATAGACGAGGAGGCAAACTTGCCTCCAGGCCAGAGTTTGGAAGGCCGCTTCTGGGATGTAGTTTGGATGTTCCATGCGGCCGTCAAGGAAACAGTCCCTTCCAGACGCATCGACCCTTGCAACCTGCTGTTCGACTTCTACTGCATCGTTGCTGATCCCGCACTGTGGTCAAACGAGAGGGTCGACGCGACCGCCAGGGGTGGGCCAGAGGGTATGCGGATGGTAACGCTGAAAGCCGTCTCTGGGCCTGGCGATGAGGGTGAGCCTGTCGTGACGCTCATGCTGCCCGAGGAGGATTGACGGCGGTGACCAAGAAAGCAGTCTAAAAGGTAGCACCATCAGTCTGAAGCCCTGGTGCACGATAGATCCATTGCAAAATGCGAGAATCTAATATATCTTCCGATACATCGGAATATTTAAGGAGAGAATATGAGTGCGCCGACACAGCCGACCTTAACGCCCGCCGAAGCCGCGGTTGTGGCCTCGGTTACCGTGCGAGATGTAAACCGGGTCATCGACGAAAGGATACTGCCTGACGGTCTTTACATCGTTGCTAACGACCGCACGCGACGCCTTTTCGTTGACAGCTGTGTCTTGATTGCTTTCTATTTCAAGGCCGCCAACCGGCTGACAGCCGAGGAGCGAATCAAAACAATTGCTGATGCTAGCGCTCGTCTGCCGTCCGGTCTGGCAAAAGAGGGTGGTCGCACAAACGCCCTCTGGAGGAAGTGGGTTGTTACAGAGGACTTTCTCAAGATTGACTTGGCGCCGTTTGTGAAAAGCGTCCAAGAACAATTCTCGAAGCTGCAGGAGGCGCGAGCACTCGTGTTGGAAGATCCTGAAATCCTGGGGGGAGTTCCGGTTATCCGAAATACTCGGATTCCCGTATACGATGTTGCAGCCTCAGTTGCCGCAGGTGCCTCAACTAATCGTCTCGTGGCCGCCTACCCCGGACTGACAGCAAGAGACGTGGAGCTTGCGGCATTGTATGCCGAAGCCAATCCGCAGCGGGGCAGGCCGCCTCGCACCTCTACTGCGCCACCTCGGGAACTTTCCCTAGTTATCAGCCGCCACTTGCCGCGCCGGAAGCATGGTCTATGAAGCTTCTCATCGACGAGTGCTTGAGCACGGAACTGACAAAACGTGCTCAGCAGCGTGGCCACGAGCAGTCGTCGCATGTGACGTGGATGGGCAAGGGAGGCTGGAAGGATTGGCAGCTAAAGAGGGTCATTCTTGAGGGAGACTGGACATTCGTAACTAAGAACAGCATTGACTTTCGCGGCCCAGAGGATGCCCCCGGGTCCCGAGGCCAATATGCGAACGTGGCTATCCATGCGGGACTGATTTGCCTGAATGGTCCACCGGGAATGGATCTTGACCTGCAGCTCGAGCTTTTTGAAGTTGCCCTGGATGAGTTGGACCGTGACGACGACCTGTTGAACCAAGTACTGGAGGTCAATCTGGAAGACCCAGACGAAGAGATCGAGATCCGGCGCTATCGTCTTCCAATTGAGTAAAGCAGCCGCAATCCACCCTGCACTCCCATCGTATCTCCTCCTTCCTGCCTATTTCTCTGGCCTCAGCACGACCCGTCCACTGTCCGCCCAATTCTGAGAAGCGGCGCAAACTCGGCTGCTCTGCCCACATTCAGCCAAAGCCATCCTGTCCGGAGAAATCCATGCAGAGCCTAGATACGATTCACGATTATTTGAGGTTATGTGGTGCGCCACATAATTCGAGATATGTTGCGATGTCGGTTATGTTGTCGTCCTTCATGGGCGCACCTTCCTTTCTCATCGCTCTGCGTGTCCATGGCCACATAACTTGGATACTTGGCTGAGTTCAAATTCACTCCAAGGAGTCAGCC
>JBAVSY010000108.1:0-18719 GCA_049695855.1 Candidatus Korobacteraceae bacterium
CCGAGGCGCACCCGATGCAGAGGACGTGGTAGTCCTTTTCAACATCTAACCAACAGGTGAACATGGCAGTCAGCCCACAGCAGAACACGACCAGCATCACCGCAACCGAGCCGGCGCGCAGCTACAGCGGCCCGCTGGCGATGGTGACCACGCTCTTCTTCATCTGGGGATCGCTTACCTCCTTAAATGATGTGCTGATCCCCTTCGCGCAGCATGTCTTCAATCTCCAAATCGCCGCCAGCATGTTGATTCAGACGGCGTTTTTCTGCGCCTATTTCTTCTTCTCGATTCCCGCGGCGAAGATCATTGATTGGATTGGTTATCAAAAGGCAATTGTGTTCGGACTGGCGACTATGATCGTTGCCTGCCTCGCGTTTTATCCAGCCGCAAGAATTCCTTCCTTTCCAATGTTCCTGATAGCCCTGATCATTCTCGCAGCCGGGATAACTGTCCTCCAAGTGGCTGCCAATCCCTATGTGGCTATCCTGGGACGGCCGGAGACAGCGTCCAGTCGTTTGAATTTGACGCAGGCGTTCAACTCGCTCGGCACGGCAGTATTCCCTTGGGTTGGTGCTCATCTGATTCTTAATGCAAGCGGTAGCGCGATTGCCCGGAGCGCCTCGCTGGAAGCGGAAGCCGTCATCAAGCTGTACGTTTACTTTTTCAGCTTTGTTCTGATCTTGCTGGCAATCGCGATCGCGACATTCCGCTTTCCGAAAATCGAGGCCGCCGCTCACCCCATTGGCGAACACGTGGACGATTCCATCTGGAAGCATCCCAATCTCATTTTCGGGGCCGTAGGCATCTTTGTTTATGTGGGGGCTGAGGTCGCGATCGGCAGCTCCATCTCCTTTTACCTGGCTTTGGATAATGTCGGCCATTTCATTAGCCAGTCCGCTGTTCCCGATGCTTTCACACGGTATCGCGAGGCTATAGCGCTTGCGGCCAGATACATTTCCTTGTACTGGCTGGGTGCGATGATCGGCCGCTTTATTGGCTCGGCAATCTTACAGAAGGTCAAGGCGCAGAAGCTCCTCGCCTTGTGTGCGACCGTAGCCACGGCGCTCCTCGTGATCTCCGTAGCCAGCAGTGGGCAATTGGCTATGTGGTCTATTCTGGCCATTGGGCTTTTCAATTCCATCATGTTTCCCACGATCTTCACGCTGGGCATCGCCGAGCTTGGCCCGCTGACGGGCGACGCTTCGGGCCTCTTGAACATGGCGATCGTGGGAGGTGCGATCATTCCTCTGCTGGTCGGCAAGGTTGCCGACTACCTTAACCGTGTCTACTATCCCTCCATGAGGGAGGGGCAAACCAGTTGGGGACAAGGCATTCACTATTCCCTGATCATCACCTCAGCTTGTTATCTCTATATTCTTTTCTTCGCGGTGAGCGGTTCAAGACCGAACAGTGAAAGAAGGCTTCGCGGCTGATTTGCTTGAAACAGGAACCATCGTTGGCGGCGCCGTCATTCCCGAACTGCAAGGACTGCTGGCCGACCGCATCGGCCTGCATCACGCTTTCGTGCTGCCGGTGATTTGTTATTTGTATATTTTGTTTTTCGCGGTGAAGGGTCTGCCCCGCAAGCGACAAGTGTAGCGTAAGTAACCATGCTGGTGTTTGTTGTAGCCAGAACTATTCGACTGGCGAACACGTTTCTATGAGGCATTAAGAAAACAGGCCTGCAATAGACAACGTTTTCCGCCAGCATTGACATCAAAGTTGTTATGCTTAAGTGGACCCTCATTTGCGCGCTGCTTGCGATTGTGTTTGGAGTGCTAGGCTTCACTGGAATAGCCAGCGGCTTTGCCGTGATTGCCAAGATTCTCTTTGGCATCTTCCTGTTGGGAGTGTTGCTTACGCTTATCCTGGGCGCAACGATATTCAAGGCGGTCAGCTAGATTCCGGTCGCGGACGCCGCGCCGTTGGCTTGCACGCGTATTGTGTCTCTTCCAGACTCAGAGCCGGCCCGCTACGGCGCTCGACGCGACGTAGGAATTTCTTTCCTCTTCCGGCGCGGCAATTCCTTTCGGCAATTTTCCACCGTTATATTGCGCCATACGGTTTTTCCACTTTAGAAATTCGGTGATGGTTTGCGGTTCGATGCGAACTTCAACCCGACGCAAGCTAGCCAGTAACAGGTTCATCTCTTTCATTAGACCGACCGGGCTTCGCAACTCGACTCTTCCGGGCTTCACCACAGTCTGAACTTCGCGACCGACACATTCCAACAATCCCCAATGCTTTGGCAATTCCTCGCGTGCAATCATGCCGACAGGCGCCAGGTAGAACCGTTTGCTCCCGAGTGCATCCTCGGGATGCAGCCGGAATGGCTTGTTCGCGTCGGCCAGAAAGTCGCTGCGCGACACTTTGCACTCCACCAGCACCGACTGGCAGGAAGCTTTCCACCCAATCACGTCAGGCACTTCGCCGGTCACGCAATACTGCTCGGAGAGCACGATGCCGCATCCATACTTGTGGCGCAGCCAGTCCGCGGCTCGGGCAACCAGCTGGCCGTGTTTCATTTCCGCAGAAGTTTTCGGCATGATGATGTTGTAACTCGAAAAGGTCGTGGCGGGGAGTACCGTACCAGTGGCTGCCGCGTCGGAGCGTCCAGCTCGCTACGACCGCCAAACGGCAACACAATCGTTTCGTGTAATATCAAGGATTCGCATGGGGTGGATGATTCAGGCAGAGGATGTGCGCAAGACCTACCGCATTGGCAAAGTCGATGTGCCGGCCTTGCGCGGGGTTTCGCTGCAGGTTGAAAAGGGCGAATTCGTCACCATCGTCGGCCCCTCCGGCAGCGGCAAGTCGACTTTCTTCTACGTTCTGGGCGGGCTGACCCATGCCGACTCAGGTCGAGTGATGATCGACGGCGTCGACTTTACAGCGCTTTCTGACGCGGCCCGCACTCGCATGCGCAAATACAAGATCGGCTTTGTTTTTCAGAAGTTCAATCTGCTACCGACCCTGACTGCGGAAGGCAACATCGAAATTGCACGCGACATTTCCGGCAAGCCGGACGACCAGGCCTACCATGAGTACAACCAACACATTACCCGTTTGCTGGGCATCGACAAGCGCCTCGATCATCGCCCTGCGGAGATGAGTGGCGGCGAGCAGCAACGAGTCGCGCTGGCCCGCGCGCTGGTGAACCAACCTGCCATCGTGCTGGCCGACGAGCCCACGGGCAATCTCGATTCCGAGAATTCCGAGATCGTGCTGAATATGCTGCGGCAATCGAATAAGGAGTTGGGACAGACGGTGCTGATGATTACTCACAACCCCGAGGCAGCCACCTACGGCGATCGTATTATCCACATGCGTGATGGATCGATTGTGCCTCCGGAAAAAGATCCGCAATGGAGTCACGCCCATGACTGAAGACATGCGCTCCCCGATTTTGCCGGGCACTGGGGCCTCCGACTACGAACGCTACCTGCGCACCGACGAACTGCTGGCGCTGCAAAAGCCGCCGGAAGAAATGCTGCATCCCGACGAGCTCACTTTTCAGGTGACCCATCAGGCATCGGAGCTGCTGATGAAGGGAGCGGCGTGGGAACTGGATCGCGCGCGGCTGCTTATTCAGCAGGGCGATTACAAAAATGCTGCACGCTTGCTGCGCCGGGCCAACAAGATGCTCGATCATCCGTTGCGCATGCTGGCTCTGCTGGAAAGCATCACGCCTTATGAATATCACGTCATCCGGGCTGGACTGGGCCACGGCAGTGGGCTGGACTCGCCGGGATTTCTGGCGCTGCTGCACATTGCGCCGCGACTGGGCGAAGCATTCTTCGAGCAGGTGAGCAAAGCTGGACTAACACTGGAAGAACTGTACCGGCGGCACGCGGAGTTTTTCGAATTGCACGAGATCGCCGAAGAACTGGTCGACTACGACGAGCACATCCAGCTTTTCCGTTACGCACATCTGAAGCTGGCGCAACGCATCATTGGCGGCGGCGTGGTGGGGACCATGGGAACGCCGGTGGAAGTGTTAAAGCAGCGCATGGAGTTCCCGCTGTATCGCGCGCTGTGGGATGTGCGCAACGAAATCACCTCGCGTGTCAACGCGGAGCATGCCACGGGGCACGGCGGCGCGTATTAAGTAGCAGTTGGCACTTGGCAGTTAGCCCATCCACGCCGTGCAAAGTCTCGCTAACTGCCAAATGCTAAGTGCCAAATGCGGGTCTTCATTTGCCCCTCAGTTCCTGCATTCGCTATAATCAACCTGCTGAGCGGGAGTAACTCAGTGGTAGAGTGCGACCTTGCCAAGGTCGAAGTCGCGGGTTCAAATCCCGTCTCCCGCTCCAGATATGCTGCCCTCGCCCCTGCTCCCCGCTTGGTTCGCGAGGGTTTTTCGCATAGCCAACTCAGTGGGGCGCGGTCGCCAAGTGGTAAGGCCGAGGTCTGCAAAACCTCTATCGGCGGTTCGATTCCGCCCCGCGCCTCCAAACTCTCCTCAGCGGACATCTTGGATTACAACAACTGTTAAGAACAGATTTAAGGTAGGAATCGATCAAGGCCCTCAACCCATTGACCAACTCTAGTTCCCGAGCACGATAGTCGAAATCCCCAGCAGGCTTCGCAGACGTTTCCGCCCCAGCCGCCGCTCTCACTCCAAAAGGAGACCGCCGGCTTTCCGTCTTGGGTAATCCCGAGGCGAGCTATTGTGGGGTGCCCCGTAGTCGAATCGAACTGCGCACCGTTTCCAACCGCTGTATATGCCTGGCTGAACGTATGCCGAACCTTCAACACGGCACCTTGGCCGCCGATAGGATGTCCCACAGTCATTCTCCTTCGCAGATGTCAACAACTCGGTCAATACGGTATCTGCTCGATACCAGTGATGAAAGTAATACCGCCAACCACCATCGCAGAGAGTCGGTTATCGTTCGTGACAAAAAGGTCGGTTCTGGCTGCCGCTGCGCATGCGAGTTGAATGGCATCTGCGGGTCGAATCCGCTCCCGAGAGCGGATTTCCGCATACCGCTTCGCTGCCTCCATCTCAAATGCAATCAGTTTAATGGGACCGTTGACGAAAAAATTGAAGTAGCTCTTTTCGAGCACAGAGTTCCCTGCCTCCCTCGGCTTGGTTAGTGCCTCCCCGACAGTAAGGTAGCTGGTCAGCAGTTCGTCTTTACGCGCCACCATTCGTTGCCGGAACTCGATCACCCGGGCTGACCATTCTGGGTTCTGCTCGAACAGGTATATGAAGAGATTGGTATCCCAAAAGACCCGCGCCATGGCATTACCAGGCTTCGCGGCGAATTCGCGCGTCCATTAGGAGTGCAAACAAATACGGGTAATCCATCAGGTCCCTGATCTCGGTCGTGCTGCGGAGAGGACAACGAGCAATGGCCTTGTCAACTTGAGTTCGCGTCAACTTTCGCTCGATACGTCGTCCACCGCGAAAGAACCAAATCCCCGCTCCCTCCACTTCATACGTAAACGGTAGCCGGGTGGCTGTCCTAAACTCCTCTCCTTGATGACTCTCGATTCGCTGCCAAACTGATTCCGAAGCGTTCTCCACTTGAGCGTCCAGCCGGCTCGCGAACGGTGACGGCGGCAGATCTTCTGAACGAAGCCGTTCGATAAAACGGTCGCCTGGTTCGCGCTTCCACAACTGCTTTCCCACTCCCAGCATCGCCACAACGGGATCGTTGGTCTCCTCAGGCTGTTGTTTAGCCTCGCTCTTGGATTCCAGTATCTTCATGGACCTTCCCCTATAATCTCTCTATTCACTCTATAGAGAGAGAAGGATTCGAGTCAAGCGATGTTGGCAGCCTCCTAATTTAGGACGCTATCCCGGCTTTCACCTCGAAGAACCGCAGGCGCAATGTGATGCTCGGGATTTCGCCTGCAGGCTCCCGCTGCGCTCACGCCGGCAATCCGGCTCAAGATTATGTGAGTCACATCAAGAATATGGAATATCGAGGTCCGTGGATTGAAGTATTGTCGGTGTCCTTCAACAAGAGGAGGCGATATGCCCAAGATCCAGGCCGAAGCCACCGTTGGACTATGGTATTGGTTATTTGGGTTCGTGCTCCTGCTGGGTTTCCTGGCGTCGCGCTTGACGTAAAAGAACGGCAGGCATCCCGCTGCCGAGAAGCCTGACCCACTGCGTCTGTGGTCCGTCTCCGGATAGCACGAAACGTCATTGATTCGCTCTGATACTGCAACTTCCGGTTTACCACTTTGGCGGAAGACCAGGGCTTCTGTGATTTCGGTCACAGCCAAGTGTGCGATGAATCCAGCACACTAGGGATGTTTATGGACCGCTTTGCCATCATCAACAGCCGCAAGCGCGCCGTCATCGCGCTGGTGCATTCGGTCTTCTTCCTGGGAGTGGCCGGGCTGCAGCTGGCGATCTCGCATGCCGAGCCCTTTTCCATCCGCGGCGAGAAAATTGCCGCCGGAATTGTTCTGCTGGTTATCTATGTAATCGTGACCGTGGTGCTGCTGGTTCTGCTGCGTTTTTCGCACTGCGCAAAGGAGAAGCTCTATTTCGCCTTCTGTGCTGCCAGTGCCGGTTTCGGTCTGCTGCGAATTCTGCTGGGCGATCCAGTGCTTCATGCCAACGTGATGCGGGTGTTATTGCTGTCTTGCGCCGTGTTTGTCGGAAGCGGCATTCTTCGCACTCATTCGGCCGCAGCGGCGAGTGAAGTCGAGGCGTAGTAATCTCCCTTTATCGCGGCCGCACACTCCGCTATAGCGGTTTTATGTCATGTATATAGGGCGCAGGGTGGAACGCGCCTGCCACGGGCAGTCGAAAAACAAAACGGGGAAGCAGATCCTGAGCGGGCTAAAGCCCGCTCGGGATGATAGAAATAGAGGGCTTGTGACGGCACAGCTAAAGCTGTGCCCTTTCAAAACATGTTGAACCGACTTTTTCAGCGGCCTGTAAAGTCGGTGCGGGATGACAACAATAAAAGACTTGCTACGGCGTACCTGAAGGTACGCCCCTTCAAAACACAGAAGCGCCGACGGCCCGCGTCCTCAGATGCGCTCCAGGGCTGCCTTAAGATATTTCCAGAAGCTTTCAACCGACGATATTTCTACCCGTTCGTTGGGACTATGCGGATCTACGATGGTGGGTCCGAACGACGCCATCTGCATTCCGGGATATTTTTCACCGATCACGCCGCACTCCAATCCGGCGTGCATGGCAATCAACTTGGCAGGTGCCCCGAAGACTTGCTCGTGTACGGATTGCAGTTTGCGCACGATTTCGCTGTTGGGCTCCGGCTTCCAGCCAGGATAACTGCCCGCCTGTTCCACCTCAAACCCAGCCAGGCGAAATGTGGTCGCAACCATGCGCGCGGCGGCCTGCTTGCTGCTCTCAATCGCGCTGCGCTGGCTGGTCACGATCTCCATCGTGTCGCCTTTGATAGCGGCGGTCGCCAGGTTGGTGGAGTTCTGCACCAGGCCGGGGACATCGGGGCTCATCGCCAGCACGCCATGGGGCACGCTCACTAATAGATTTACCGTCTGTTTCGCGTCGGTGCCGTCAAGAACCTTTTCCGGCCGGACTGTCTTTTCCACCGTGATCTGGAGCTCGGAATCGAAGCTACCGAGATCGGCTTGCCACTCGCTCGCCGATTTGGATACCAGCGTCTGCAAATCCTTCTGGCGAGCCGCATCCAGAACCACGACTGCCGAAGCCTCGCGTGGGATTGCATTCTGCGCACTGCCACCGTTGAGGTCGGCGATTTCGATCGGCAACGAATCCAGAGCGCTCTGAAGAACGCTGCCCAAAATCCGCAACGCATTGCCGCGTCCTTGATGAATGTCGACCCCGGAGTGGCCGCCCTTCAAGCCAAACACCTTGATGCGCCACGCGGCGTCGCCCTTTGCGGGATGGAACGTGACCTTGCGGCGAGCCGTGGTCTTGAGGCCGCCCGAGCAGCCAATACAGATGGTGCCTTTCTCCTCGTTATCCAGATTCAGAAAGTATTTCGACTGCAACAGGCCGCCGGGAAACTCCGCCGCTCCCGTCAAACCCGTTTCCTCGTCGATGGTGAACACAAACTCCAGCGGACCGTGAGCGATGTCGGTGCTCTCCATCACCGCCAGGGCCGCCGACACGCCAACGCCGTTGTCGGCGCCGAGGGTGGTGCCATCGGCCTTCAGCCAATCGCCGTCGCGCCGCAGCTTGATGGGATCGGTATCGAAGTTGTGCGGCGTGCCCTCATTCTTCTCGCAGACCATGTCCAGGTGTCCTTGTAGAAGAGCCATGGGCGCGGATTCGCGGCCGGGACGCGCCAGTTTTCGAATCACCGTGTTGCCTACCTCATCGTGCACGGCCTCCAGCCCTGAACGGGCCGCCACGGCCAGCACGTAGTCGCGAGCGGCAGCTTCTTTGGTCGAAGGACGAGGTATCGCGGCCAACGCATCAAAGTGTTTCCATAATTCCTTGGGCTCCAGCCCGGCAAGTGCAGGTGTCATAACACGCTCCCATGGCATTTGATTGCATTCCCATCCTACCGCGCCAAGGAGGACCTGACGAGTCCTGAGCCATTCGCAGTACTGGCCGGCATGATTTTTTCAGCGATCAAGGTGTGTCGTGATCCGAGCCGCAGCGCTTCCAACTTCCGCAGGGAAATATGCCTGGGATTCCCGTTCCGAAACTCGGGGCCGAAATGCACCTGTCAGGTATTGTTCTGGAACACCGTGTGGGTTTAACGTTCAAGTGAACCTGTTGCAGTAGGTAGGCAGCTTTCTAACGTGCGTCCGGCGATGCAGGTAGGTGCCGGGCATTCGGATGTGAGTTCGTCAATCTCCCTCCCAGCCGCCGGGTAGAACCGGCAGCTTAAGTCCAAGACCCTCCCAATATTGGGTTGTGCCCGGCGAAAGAGTGTGTTTTCCAACGCTCAGGAACCGCGGCATCATCGGTCATGATGGACTTTTACAAATCTACATTCATCCGTCGGACGCTCTTCGCGAAAACCCACACTCGACTTGTTGCGCCGGGCAGTAAGCTTCTGGGAGCTTTACTGTTGCTGCTCGGCTTCGCCGTTACCGTGGCCTCAATTTCTGCCGGAGCGCAAACTCTGCTGAACACGGTCCTCACCGGTTCCATGCCGGTTGCGGTGGACGTCAACTCGGTTACCAACAAAATTTATGTAGCCAACGCGAACAGCAACAACGTAACCGTGATCGATGGAGCGACAAACTCTACGGCCACGGTGCCAGCCGGATGGGATCCTCAGGCGGTCGTGGTAAATGCCATCACCAACAAAATTTATGTTGCTAACGCGGATGGCAATACGGTAACGGTAATCGACGGCACCAACAACCATACCGTAACGGTCGGAGTTGGCTATGAGCCCATGGCCATCGCGGCGAATCCCGTGACCAACAAGATTTATGTTTCCAATTATCGCGGCAACAGCGTAACCGTAATCGATGGCGCCACGAACTCGACCTCTACCGTGGCTGTAGGAAGCTATCCGGAGCCACTGGCGGTCGACCAGATTACGAACAAGATCTATGTAGTCAACTGCGGTAGCGGCAATATAACCATAATCGACGGAGCCACCAACTCTACTTCCACCGTCTCCGTGGGAGGCTATCCGGAAGCTTTGGCAATCAACCAGCAAACGAATATGGTCTACGTTGCCAACTACAGCAGCAACAATCTGACGATCATCAACGGGACGACGAGATCGACCAGCACTGTAAGTGTGGGACTGGGACCATCGGCTTTGGCGGTCAATGCAGTGACCAACCAGGTTTATGTAGCCAATGAACGGGGCGGTTCGCTGACTATCGTCGACGGAGCCACACAGTCGGTCGTCGATACGGTGCCGATTGGCAGCAACCCGAATGCAGTGGTGGTTGATCCGGTGACCAACAAAGCCTACGTCATAAACTACCTGTGGTATGGCACCCTGACCATGATCGATGGCGCGACGGATGTGACCTCAACTCTTCCGATCGGAGCCTACCCCGCGGCCCTGGCGGCCAACTGGACCAGCGACCGGATTTACGTAGCAAACTCCAATGAGAATACGGTCTCTGTGATTGCGGGAGCCAGTTCAGGGGCGCTACTTTTTGTCCCCATGACCCCGTGCCGGGTGGTGGACACCCGATTGGCAAACGGTCCTTTCGGCGGACCCACGATTCAGATAGGAACTTCCCGCAGCTTCCCCTTCCCGACCAGCACCTGCCTGCACGGGATGCCTGCTGCTGCGGCAGCTTATTCGCTGAATGTCACCATTGTTCCGCACGGAGTGCTCGGCTATCTGGCGGTCTGGCCCACGGGTGAGGACCGATCAGCCATCTCGGTCACCAATTCCGCGGACGGGAGGTTTAAGGCAAATGCAGCAATCGTTCCTGCCGGCTTCGGGGGGGCCATCAGTGCCTTCGCCAGCAACGGCACCACCGATGTCGTCTTGGACATCAACGGCTACTTCGTGCCGGCAGCGTCAGATCCTTCCGCACTCGCCTTCTACCCGCTGAAACCTTGCCGCATAGCCGACACGCGCGGGCTGACTGGACCACTCGGCGGACCTAACCTGCAATTGGGCAAGACTCGTCAATTCCCCATCCTTAGCGCGGTTGCTTGCAATATTCCCACCAGCGCTCGAGCCTATTCCTTGAACTTTACAGCCGTACCCAGAGGCGGTCCGCTCTACACGTTTAGTGCGTGGCCGGCCGGACAAACGCAGCCTACCAGCTCCACCTTGAACGCTCCCACAGGCACCGTCACTGCCAACGCCGCGATCATACCCGCCGGCACCAGCGGCGAGATCGCGGTTGAAGGTACGAACGATACCGACATGGTGATCGACACCAACGGGTACTTCGCGCCGGTGGGATCGGGCGGCCTGTCACTGTATCCGAGTGCGCCCTGCCGCGCTCTCGATACTCGCAAGACAATCGGTATATTCAGCGGGCAGCTCGTCGCCAACATCGAAGGCAGCCCGTGCGGCGTCCCCTCGGCGGCGCAAGCATTTGTGCTCAATGCGACCGTGGTTCCGAATGGACCGCTGTGGGTCTTGACGTTGTGGCCGGATGGCCAGCTAAAACCTTCCACTTCGACATTGAACGCCTATGACGGGGTGGTTACGTCGAACATGGCGATTGTGCCCACGACGAACGGCCTTGTGGATGCTTTCGCCAACGGATCAGCAGCCTTGGTTCTGGACATCTCCAGTTACTTTGCACCCTAGATCGCGACCAGGTAACCGGGTCCGTGGTCGCGATGCTCTCTGGAAAAGCTACTTTCCCGATACAGCGGTCGCGAGCGGAAACTCTTGCCCCGTCACGGGAGCCAGAAACGGTATCACGTAGCCCTGCAGATCGAAATTGCCACCTTTGCTGGCCTCGATGACAAACTTGTATTTGAATTCACCCATCTTGAACGAGGCACCGTTGAGACGGAAAACGAATACCCCGTCCTTCGATTCGTGGAACGTAACCTGCTGAGGAGTCAGATTCTTAATGACCAATAGAATCTCTCCTCCTTCATTTTCTTCGTCAGTGTCGGCGGTCTGCCCGGCCTGCTTCTCCTGTTTCTCTTTGGCTTCCCGTTCTTCATGACTCTCCCGGGCTGGGCGCGGCAGTTGAAATCCCGGGACCAGTTTCTGCGCCTCGGCAAGATTGGAGGCTGGATAGTTTCCCGGCCGCCATTCCGCATCCGGCAATTCCTCCGGGCCTTCCAGGGTTGAATACGTAAGCTGTTTGTCGCCGGCTTTCAGATTGCGAGTATCGGGGCGGAAACTGAGCCGGCCAACGACCATGGGGAAGGCCACGACTTTCGATCCTTCCGCAAGGATGAGCGGCCGCGGGCCGGGTCCGGTGCTGTCAGGAATAGCAATCAAGGCAGCGTCGGGAGTTTCGGCAATAATCTTCGCCGGCTGCTGGTCGAATGCCGCGAAGGTCTTGCTGCTGTTGCCGCTGAAGCGGCCGTGGACAATACAAAGCTGATCTTTCAGACAGATCGCCGGCGCCTGGTAGGAGGCCGGGGTTTTCCCTTTTGTGCGAGGGCTACGGGGAGTGCTAATAGCTTTGGAAATTAAGCCGCCAGGATTGCCGACCGGATGAAATGCAAAAGCCAGCTCCAGTTGTCCGGGCGGAATCGTCAGCCCGATGGGGCCATCGGCAGGTTGAGGCGGCTCGCCTGAGATCTCGACGATCCAATCCGCCAAGGTCGATGCCACCCCCGACGACTGAAACGGAAGCGCCACCCGGGTAACGATTAGTTGCGGCATCCCTTCATATCTGCTGGGATCTTCCACCACGCTTCCCGACACCCGTTGGCCGGGTTGAATCTGGGCCGGCAGGATCAATCCTACCTCTCTGACATTGGTGACCGGACTGGATGGGGCCGTTGTTCCGGGAGCGGCCCCTGCCTTTGCTGGTTGCCCCGCTACCTGCCTGGCGTGCTGCAGTTGCTGCATCACTTCGTCTTGAGTGAACTTCTTCGCTACCTCCGGGGTTCCGGAAGACTCCTCACCAGCCGGACACTCCCTGGCTTTGTAGTCCTGGGCGGCGACGTTCCACTCCTGGCACTGATACACGCCAGTTTGAGGATCGTGAGTCAGACGATGTCCGGCGACTTGCTTCCCGGATTCGTCGAAGACCTGAATGAACTCTCCGGTAAAGTTCGCGTTGTTGTCGTAAGTATTGCGAGCTACTCGGTGAATCTGCCCATTTGGCCAATAGGACGTCGAAGTCGTCTGCGGCACGTAGGCTCCGGGAGTGTATTCAATAACATCTTTCTCCAGGATCGTGCCGTCCGGACCCAAGGTGCGCGTCTCCGTTACCTGACCGGCGGCGTTGTAATGTAACTCCATCTTCCTTCCGCCTCCGGCATCCTGCACCACCGTGCGTTGCGCATTGCCTGGTACGGCCCAAACCACCAGAAGCGTCAGAAGAGCGAAAATCCAGGAAACTGGCAAACGGAATAACAATTGAATTCGTAGCACGAGCTTTCCCCTTAATGAGAACCTGTAAAGAAAAAAGAATGATGGAGTCGACAACCTCGGGAGTTCCTCGAATGGTCGAGTGTCCGGTTACGATTAACAGTAGTAGCAGGCAGAAAGTTTAGCATGACGCCGCCCTGAACCGCATTGCCGTGGGCGTTGCCAATGCCAAACTTGTGCTTGATGGACGCAACTCAGTCCGTTGCCGGCGACCGCGGATCACTTCCGGTATTCATCCTCACTTGATCCGCCAGACAAAATGCGACAAGGAAGCAATGCCATGTTACCTGTCCAAAACGGGACAGGAGAATCGAATACGCCTTCTGCTACTATCGTTTCCGTTGACAGCAAGTGACTCTGCGGGTTAGAGTTTGATCGCCTCGAAGGTGGAAAACTGATCTCCTCCTGTCCCGTGCATAACGCTCACTCGTGCTCAGAGTTTGCTCCAGTCTGAACTAACCACGAAGAAGGAAACGCTCTCATGAAATGTTTGTACTCGTCCCCCTGCCTGGGTATTAACCGGGCAGCGCTGACCATCACTTTGGGATTGGCTTTAGTCGCCATGGGATCTGTTCCCGCTAGCGCGCAAAGCCTCTTCCGGCAGCTGAGTCAAGACAGTTTTACCAACGGAACCAGCCAGCACATGACCGAAGTTGAGCCGGGCGCTTTTGCTCATGGCTCGGTGATTGTTACAGCTTTCCAGGTTGGCCGCATTTACAGCGGCGGCGGAGCCGACATTGGCTGGGCAACGTCCCTGAATTCCGGAATCTCGTGGACCAACGGATATTTGCCTGGTCTGACACAGTGGGAAGGCGGCGGTCCCAATAGCGCAGCCAGTGACGCTGCTGTCGCCTACGACGCCAAGCACGGTCTATGGATGATTTGTACTCTGCCCATCGGCAACGAATACGATACGGTCGCGGTCAGCACCTCGCCCGACGGAATCCACTGGGGCAATCCTGTTTATGTGATTACCAACCGTGACGCGGACAAGAACTGGATCGCGTGCGATGACAGCCCGACCAGTCCCTACTATGGAAATTGTTATGTCGAGTTTGACAATCCCGATGTCGGCGACCTGCTGTACATGAGCACGTCCACCGATGGGGGACAGACCTGGAGCACGCCACAAACAACGGCCGGCAACAACTACGGAATCGGCGGCAATCCCATCGTCCAGCCAAACGGAACTGTCGTGGTTGGTTATGCCGACTTCAATGGCGGCATGTCAGCCTTCACGTCCACCAATGGCGGACAGAGCTGGGGTGCAGCCGTCAGCATCGCCAACGCGCCCAGTCATGGCGAGGCGGGAGGCCTGCGCAGTGCCGGACTTCCCTCCGCCGCAATTGACGGCGCCGGCACGGTCTACCTGTCGTGGTCCGATTGCAGTTTTGAAAGTGGATGTTCGGCGAACGACATCGTCTACAGCAGCTCAACCGATGGAGTTCACTGGACCTCGAAAGTCCGCATTCCGCTGGATCCCATCGGGAGCGGGGTCGATCACTTCATCAACGGCATGGGCATTGATATCGGGACTTCGGGCAGCACGGCCCATATGGCAATGACCTACTATTATTATCCGGTCTCGAATTGCGGCAGCAGTTGCCAGATGTTCGCAGGATTCTCGATAAGCGGGAACGGTGGTCAGACCTGGACCGCGGGACGTCAGCTTTCGCATTCCATGGCGCTGAGCTGGCTGCCGCAAACCTTCTCCGGCTATATGGTGGCGGATTACGTCGCGACTGTCTGGCCGGCGGGCGGGCGAGCCTTCCCCATCTACGCCATTGCCTTGCAGCCCACGGGTAGCACGTTCCATGAGGCTATCTACACCGAGGGTTACGGCTTTACTCCGGGCGAAATGACCGAGCCGCAGATGAGTTCGAAGGGCGAGGTGCCGATTCCGGGCGCGAAGTCGGATCATCCCAATCGAACTTACTATGATCTGGACAACGAGCGGCCCGTTCATCCGTCGAACGAAACTCCTCCTCACGAGAGGGACTAAGCTCTTTCTTTCTTTGCAGAGGCCGCTGGCGCATGCGCGTTCGCGGCCTTTTTCTTTTGGAACGCCGCGCGCCATCGCTCCGTCAGCCACGTGGCAGACCGCTCTACAGCGGTTTCACAGTTAGTGTGGTCCTTGCGGCGCCTTGAAAGGGCACGGCTTCAGCCGTGCCGTACGCGGCATTTCACGCTGTCGGGCTTTTAGCCCCTGAGGGAACTCGGTCTACACCTTCTATGAAAATGCTCTAGAGACGGTTTTCGCAGATTGTCGAAGAAACTAGACTTGCCCTGGATCCGCATCTTCTGCCCCGCGGCTGCGCTCAACGGCCTTGTCTCAGAATCCGGTTGACCTTACCGCACCGCTTGCAGTCCATATCCGCTCGGGGTTTGTGGGCGTGCTCCTGAAACATCATTTCTCCAGCGGTTACAATCAGGTATTCGCATGGCCATAACATCCAGACGTTTGTGAACCTTTGGGCACTTTCGTGCGTATTACACAAAGGCTCCAGAAACAACTGTTGAGTAGAGAACCAAGAACTGCAGTGTCAGTTCCAGGAGATGAGGGAATGTTCGTTTCCACTTTCGTTACGTCCGCGGTCCGGAAGATCGTTATGTTTACCTTGATGGGGCTGCTTGCCAGCGTGAGTTGGGCTCAAGAGGCAACTGCGCCAAGCACGCAAACTACGCTGCCGGCCACTCCTCCTCCGCTGACGCCGATGCCGCAAGCGCCTGCTCCGCAGCATAATGCCGCCCATCTGTATTCCGACCAGAACTATGCCAAGCCGCAATCTGGATTCCCTAATGTCATCGCCCCCTACCGGTCGCAATACGTACCGCCTCCCAACCTGACCAACTCCGCCCGGACCGATCAATTATTCCGCGACGGCAGAATGTATCTGTCGATCAACGACGCGGTCGCCATGGCGCTGGAGAACAACCTGGACATCGTCTTGCAGCGTTATAACCTCTCCATTGCGGACACAGAACTGCTGCGTACCAAATCCGGCTTGTTTGGCTTAGGCGTTAATCAGGGAGTAAATGTAGGCACGCCGGGCGGGCAAGGCGGGGTCTCTGCTGGAGGAACCGGCAGCGTGTCCACCGGAGCCAGCGGCACCGGCGCGGGCGGCACTCAAATAGGAATAGGCGGAGCCGGCGCTGGAGCAGGAGGCCTGGTGGGATCCACGCTGGGCGGAGGCCCTCCGCTTCCCAGCTATGACCCAGTACTCACCGGTAATATCCAAGGCGAACGTGCGGAGTCTCCTCAGACCAACATTTTTTTCTCGGGCGGCCAGCCCACCGTTGTACAAAACACCAATCTCTATAACTTTGGTTATACCCAGGCGTTTTCTACGGGCACGCAGGCCTCGGTCACTTTTGACAACAGCCGCATTACGAGCAACATTCCTTTCAACCTGGTGAATCCGCAAATTACGCCGAGCTTCCGGTTTGAATTGACCCAGCATCTGTTGCAGGGCTTCGGCTTCGATCCCAACTTGCGCTGGATCCGCATCGCTCGCAACAATCGGGAGAATGGGGACGTGATTTTTCGTCTGCAGATTATCTCCACCGTATCGCAAATCGAAAACATTTACTGGGACCTGGTAACCGCGTACGAAGCGGTGAGAGTGAACGAACGGGCGCTACAACTGGCGCTCAAAACGCAATCGGACGATGAAGAGGAAATCAAGATCGGCACGGTGGCGCCCATCACCCTGGTACAAGCCAAGAGCGGCGTTGCCAGCGCGAACCAGGCCCTGCTGACTTCTCAAACCCAGCTTCAGCTGCAACAGCTGCTGATGAAAAACGCCATCACCAAGAACATGAGCGACCCCATCCTGGCGGACGCACCCGTCATTCCGACTGATACCTTGCAATTCAACGAGCCGCAAGAGACTCGCCCGGTCCAAGATCTTATCCAGGAAGCCTTGCAAGCCCGTCCCGAGATTGCCCAGGCGCGCATCAGTCTTACCAATGCGGAGATCTCGCGCAAAGCCCTCAAGAATGCCCTGCGTCCCACGTTGGATGTTTACGCGTTTTATGGCGCCTCAGGATTAGCGGGCGATCAAACCTCGCTTCTGCCTCCATGCGATTTCTCCGGAGCAATTCCGGGTGAGAACTGCTTGAATCCGGGAACCATCCCCAGAAGCGGCTACCCTAATGCGTTTCATGACCTTTTCAATAGCTCGGGGCCGGACAAAGGCATCGGCGTGAACGTCAACATCGTTCTGCGTAACCGGGGCGCGCAGTCCGAACAGGTGCGTTCGGAGTTGGAATACCGGCAATCCCAGGTCGGCTTGCAGCAAATCGAAAACCAGATCACCATCGAGGTTCGCCAGGCTCAATTTACTGTGCAGCAGAACTACGCGGCTCTACAGGCAGCCATCGCGGCGCGCGATTACAAGAAGGAGAGTCTGATAGCAGAGCAAAAGAAGTTTAGCTATGGCGCTTCGACGCCGACTCTGGTGTTATCGGCGTCCAGCGATTTGACCACTGCCGAATCGAACGTTCTCAACGCTGCTGCCAACTACGAAAAATCGAAAGTGCAACTGGATAAGGTGACCGCCGAAACCCTGCCCAAACTGGGTATCGACATGGCGGATGCGGAATCCGGACAAGTGAAGCACCTTCCCACAGTACGTGGCGTTGTCCCGGCAAATGTGGAAGAGTTGACCACCCCGACTCCGCCCTACGTGCCACCAGGGCCAACCAACACCACCCCAACTCCGCCCAGTGAGCAGCCGCAGAACCCGACACCGCCTCCGTCAGGCCAAGGCCAGGCGGGCACTCAAAACTAAGTCAGGATCCGGGGCATGTCACAGCATGGCTGGGCATGCCCCGACTGAATCGATGGTGCTGCTTAGAATCGGCCGCGAATCAGATGCGCGGCAGCGTCAGAATGCGATACAACGGCAAACACAACAATACGAGAGCCAAGGTAGCCAACGCGACTCTGACCGCGTGGGTGCGAAAGCGCTGGCTGATTGCGACCAGCAACAGCACAGTGGCCAGCAAGACAGTCGCGCGCACATAGTCATCCGAAGTTCCGCGCGCTTTTGAGCCTTCTTCAAACAATGCCGAAGCTTGCTCGCTCAGCTTGCCTGACTTTTCCAGGTCGGCATTACGGTATTGCGGCATCTGGATTGGCCCGGCGGGAGCTTGTGGATTGTTGAGCGGATCAGTCTTTTGCCAAGCCTCGAATGCCGGACGAAATTCGGGCCGGATGCGGCGTTCGAAGACCTGAACCAGATTCTTGTCTCGCCCAGCTGCAGCTTTTATCCACTCCGCCACGCTGGAGGCGTCGTAGACCTGCTCCTGCCCAGCGCGACTCTGCGCGGCCTCGGCTTCCACCCGAAGCCGGGTCGAGTTCTCATAGAGTTCATCCTGCTTTCCGTCCCATCGTGCCGCCTGGTAGCCGCTCCAGGCAGTGGCAATCGCCACCATAGCCAGGACAACCGCTTCCAGGATTTCCAGCGATTCCAGCCAGCGCGAGCGATGGGTCGTGCCGTGCTTCTCCTCCACTTCATTCAGCTTGTGAGCAATTTCAATGTTCGCCCCGCCTGTTTCTGGCATGGTGTCTCCCGGCAGAATTGTATTCCGAGGGCGAAGCAATCAGCCAATATTTTTGGCGGCACAAAGTCCGACACAAGTGGAACGGCCGGTCAATCGAAGGATCGATCCGGCCGTTGAGCTACATCCAAAGTTCACCTACCCAATGAGTCCTAGGGGAACTCTGGTTTTGAAGGGGACGGCCTTCAGAGACTGTGTCGCAACCGGGAAGAAAATTCTCTG
>JBAVSY010000109.1:0-13523 GCA_049695855.1 Candidatus Korobacteraceae bacterium
TTGTTGCGAGCGCGGCAGCGGCTCACGCAGAGGATTCACAAACTAGCACGCAGGACAGGAAAGCAAAAACAAAATCTGCGGGTGCCGGGTGCCCCACTCATTCGCGGGGTTCGAATGAGTGGGTTCCGCGAGTCACAGCCTTCGGTACGTCCCATCACAGACGGGAATCATCTGCCCTCGATACTTTCAGGCCATGACGAGAGGTTTGGAGCGCTGGTACGGTGGGCACGACTTGCACTTCATCACGTCCAGTTGTTATCGCCGTCCGGAGCTTGACAGCGGCGAGCGCCGTGACCTGTTTCTGCGTGTCTTGGAGCGCGCCCGGCAGAAGTATCGCTTCGTCGTAATCGGCTACGTGGTAATGCCCGAACATTTCCATCTTCTGATAACCGAGCCGGAGGTGGGGAATCCTTCTGTGGCGATGAAAGTGGTGAAAGAGCGATTCACGAAACTGCTTCACCACGGCGGCGTGCGCACGGGTCCGATCTGGCAAAAGCGTTTCTACGACTTCAATGTGTGCAGTACGGAAAAGCGCATCGAGAAGCTGAGGTACATGCATCGCAATCCCGTGAAACGCGGTCTGGTAACAACTCCTGAAGAGTGGAAATGGAGCAGCTTCCGGGCTTACGCTTGCGGCGAAGTGGGCTTGGTAAAAGTGAATTGTCAGGAATGGCCGCTCAGGATAACGTGTTCCGCCTCGCAGACCCACTCATTCGAAACCCGCGAATGAGTGGGGCACCCGGCCGATCGCTTACGAAATGGATTTCTCTACAGCGATCACACAATCGGGTCTCAGAGTAAGGTGGTCGGCTTATGTGGGATGTCATAGAATCGCCTCACGGTCGGCAAAAGCAGCAGGACACACGGAAGGAGAAACAGCACAATCCCCACGATGTTTTGGAAGCTCATGCTGTTGTTGTGCCAACTCCCCGCCACGATTGCCACCACCATTGTGAGATCAAAGGCCAGAGCCGTCCACCATCCTGCCGTCGTACCGCACCACAGTCCCTTCGCGGCGCGAATTGAGAAATAGAGAGGCACGCCCACGACGGCGGTAGCAACCAGAATTGATCCTAATCCAACGCCCCAAGATGCAAACGCGAGCCACGCTAACACTACCCCGATGGCGATGACTGATTGTGCCGTCGCCGCTACAGCTACGACTAGTGGGCGACTAACCTGCATTGACTCGCTAATGGCATGAATCCAGCTACGAAACCGGCCATTACGGCAGAATGGTTCGGCCCTTCTATCGACAGCAAGTTCAGCTTCCCTCTGGATGCCACGTCTGCTTATCTCTTCGCGCAAGGTTTCGCTTGCCTCGTCCATCAATTGAGACCGTTCCACCCATAGCTGCAATAGATCATTGTTGTCGAGTTGGCGATAATCGCTCGCAAACCCTTTCATGGCGGAGAGTTTACCTCGTTATGGGATTCAGCGTCCCACGTCAACTGGCGATGACAGGCCTTATCGTAACCGATCCGGCCCGAATGGGTCACTTGCGATATGGGATGCTACGCCCACTACTCGCCAGGCAGCCTGATTTCGGGTTGGCGATAACCCCTCCGAACTAACGATGGCTTCAACTCCTGACCAAGTCCACGCCTGCCAGACGATGACCGAGGTGCACACAGTCTCGATCGTCGCGAAGAACACGTATGCTGGAAAAACGGGGTCCCGAAAGTCACCCTTTGTGAGACGTTGAGGAGAGCCTTTAGGAACGTATCAAATGTGGAGTCTCAGGAGTCTTGCATTCATCCTGTGCTCAGCCATACGGCGCGCGTGCGCCTTGTCCTGCGCTTCCTTCCCGGATATAAATAACGGAAGGAAAAGAAGGAAAAAGGCTGCAAATAACGCAACGAAAAAGGCTATAGCTGCTCCCAATGTGCGGTCTCCTACAAACAGCATACACCTCCCTGAACGCTTGCCCAGAAGCGCAACTGACTTCATCTGCAAAGTTCGTTGTGCTTTCTCATAAAGGACCGTTAGTCAGAGGCAGAACGAAGGTCAGGAAACCGTTTACCAGGGTCAAAATTGCACCCGCGATGATATTCGCCAGCCGGTTCGCTCTAAACGGAAGCAGTCGACACGCCACAATCATGGCGATGGGTATTTCCATCAAGACCGCTGAACCCAGCAGAGCCCATGGTGGAAGGTGTGGGGCTGAATTCGGCGAGCCAACGAAAGCGAACGGGGCAAGCACGTCCGCATACAGGTAGTTCGATAACGCGAAGATCCAGAATAGAGACAACCGCTCCTTGGTGTCATGCATGTCAACCTCCGGCGGAATGGATACGGTCCAGCGGCAGAATAAGTTTCAGATTTTTCGCAGAGTTCTCCAGTTTCTCCCAAAGGGCGAGAGAGAAACCCCTGGAGGACAGGTGGTCTTGCGAGTACGCGGGTCAACCGGCTCGTTGGGCAAACTGACATTGCAAAGAGATTGTGGCGTCAGTTGGCGCTATCAGGCGATTGAACTCAGCACCTCTGCGTTGCCATCGCTGCGGGTGGGAGTTCAGGAAGTCGTTGGATGGGGCAATCAGCGAAACCGGGAAGAACCGCGGCTAGATAGTCGCGCACTAGGAATTTCAGTCTACGACAGCTTTCAACCACCGGAAGAATCGCTGCGATCTTTGGTCCCGCCTGCGCGCTTCCTAGATGGATCCAATTCCTCCGACCAAGAGCTACGGGACGCATCGAGTTCTCCGCCAAACGGCACGCTCCAGGGCACTGCCTGGGGGCGCGCTGGCCAAGGCCTGCAACTACACGCTCACCCTGTGGGACAAACTCACGCGATTCCTGGAATATCCCGAACTGGAGTTGAGCAATAACCTACAAGCGCGTCAATCATAAGGTGAGCTGCAATCCAAGCTTGAATGGAGCCTCCCAAACCCATGGAAAATTCTGCCAAGCGATTTGACAACTGGATTTCTCGTACGGCAATCTTCCGGATGACGGGATGGTTTTGTTTGAACGGTCTTTGCAACAGAACTCGATAAGGGGGTTAACGAATGAGAGAAAAAGGATCTTGGATCGCGGTTCTGATCCTATCTACACTCCCTATTGTCGCGCTCGTGGTCTCGACCGGACCGATTTCAGCGCAGGGGCAAGCGCAGCATGCGGACAAAGATCGCCCCGCCTCAACCTATAATCCGTACCCTCCAGGAATCCTGCCTTCCGACTTGAGCTCTGAGGTAGATCGAGTGCAACGCGAGGTGGACGTCATCGAAGGCCGGGCGCTGGCACGATGGCACGCGCTCGAGTCGCCGACTCTGGCGGGTCAGCCGCCGGTCCTGCAGAATGTCGGAACGGAAGCAACCGAGACGCTGGGCGAGCTCATGCTTTACGACCAGAACATCTCACCCAACCGGAATGAAGCATGCGCGTCTTGCCACATGCCCTACGCCGGTTTCAGCGGACCGATTCCCTCAGTCAATCTGACCATGATCGCGTATCCCGGAACGGCCCATTTTCGCGCCGGCAAGCGCACAGCACAGCGACACCCATATTCACCCTTCTTCCCGGTACTCCAATACAACCAGGTGCAGGGTTTGTTCTTTGGGGGAAATTTCTGGGATTCCCGCGCGACCGGATACAGGCTACGCGTTCCAGACGCCGAACAGGCGCAGGGCCCTCCGGTTGATACCCAGGAAATGGGTTTCCCTGACACCGCTTGCATCGCGTTTCGTCTCTCGGCTGCCGTATATAGACCCCTCTTCGAAGAGATATGGGGCAAAGGGTCGTTCGATATAAAGTTCCCGCGCGACACCGAGAAAATTTGCGACACTCCCGGAGGCGCTGCGGTTTTCAACGGGAGCACGACCCCCATTCCGCTGAGTCCGGAAGACCGCACCCGAGCGAACACCGTCTATGACCACTGGGCGCAGTCCATTGACTCATTCGAGCAGTCGGTGCAGGTAAGTGCTTTCTCGTCGAAATTCGACGCCTTCCTGGCAGGCAAGTACAAGCTCACATCCGATGAGATGGCGGGTTTGAAGCTGTTTGACGGTAAGGGCAATTGCAATTCGTGCCACCTCGACGGAAGAGGAACCACTCTGAAGCCAGGTCAGACGGACACCAGCTCGGCTGCCCTCGTGAACCCTCTGTTCACCTGCTTCGGCTCGGCCAATGAGGGCCTGCCGCTGAATCCCAGAGACGCCTTTTACTACCAGACGAAGCCGGACTCCTACGGGTTCGTTGCCAATCCTTACGGCTTCGGCTACAGAGACCTGGGACTGGGGACGTTCCTCCGGAGCGGGTTCGGTTCCGGCCCCAGTCCGAACCGGAGTTGGAAACAATATGCGCCGACCGTTGACGGACAAATGCAGGTTCCCATATTGCGCGACGTGGCATTGACGCCGCCGCAATGCCCCACCACCGAAGCCCCCGGTCCTTACTTCCAGAAAGAGTTCTTTCATAACGGCTACCTGAAGAGCTTGAAGCAGGTCGTGCATTTCTACAATACGCGCGACAAGTATGCGTACCCCGTTACTTCCGGACATTGTCCGGCGGGAACGACCGAGAAAGTAGACTGCTGGCCTGAGCCTGAAGTGCCGAACAACATCGATATGACCAGCGGGAATCTAGGCTTGACGGAGGAGGAGGAGAATCAAATCGTAGCCTTCCTGGAAACCTTGTCGGACGGTTTCACCAGGCCCTACCTCAACAGCGATACGTTTACCGGTGCTTGCATGAGGGGTGGATCGGCCGCGACCCAGGGTAACGAGTCTCTGATCCCGACTCCACCTTTGCCGCCCTGCGCGTCGGCTATATGTGGCGTTGCGCCCGTCCCTGGGCCTAAGCCGGTAAGTGGGAACCCACCCGCTCAGCAAAGTTCAATGACCTCTAAAGCGCGGGTAAAGATTGTCCAAGGCCCGATGATCGAGGTGGCGAAGGATCATTTGACGGTGATCCGGTGGACAACGGACAATCCAGGTGGTTCTCCCGTGCATTACGGAGTGGTGCATTACGGTACCGACCCCCAGGCCCTTAGCCAGACTGCAATATCTCCTATCAGGCTGAACCCCGAGCATTTCTATACCGTTTTTCGCGTGAGACTGTACGGACTGAAGGCTGAGACCACCTATTACTACACGGTCGATTCGATGGAAGCCAAGCGCAATGACGAAGGCGTGAAGCGCGGTGTCCAACATTTCACCACACCTTAGCGGCGGCTGGACTTATCCGGCGGGATCGATGGCCGGTATCTGGCCAAGGTTCCACAGCGAATGATGCTACCGTGTTAGTCGCTGATCGGTCGAATAGGACGGTATGGCGACGCCTTTGAAGTTGGAACCGGTAGACGGTTTAAGTTCGGATTTCCAATGGCGAAGTATGAGGAATCTTGACGTACACAAAGCGAATGACCCAACTTGCCAATAAAACGGAAATCACGGCGCCAACCAGGAACAGGAGACCGCCGCTGAGGAGCACCAGACCCAGAGGGATCAGCGTCCCGGCAGCGAAGATGAGTACGCCGACACGCCACTGTTGCGCGCGAGTGTAGAGTCGCGCATGGGTCGGTTGCAGGTTTGCAAACAACAGTCCCATGGGAATCAAATTGAGCAGGAGCAGCACGATGAAGACGGTGCGGAGGATACCGGTTGCATGCGTTTGCCCCAGCAGCGCGGATAGGACAAGTAGCTCGCCGCAGCCCATTAAGAGTGCCGAATTGGTGAGATACCCTCCCATCCAGCGCGCGTCTTTCCAACCTGGTTGCGCGTTCGTGCTGAGCAATACGCCCTTGTAGGCAGCGGAGCCAAAGGCGGGCAGCAGCCCCACAACCACCGCGAGTATGCGGGCCCACTCGAAGTCTATCCCCAGTTCGGCCAGCACACTGAGCACCGCTGCCGCGGTCAGCGGGAGCGAAAAGATTGTCAGACACCACGTCCCCACCGACATGGGCGAGCCGGGCTTGAAAGTCCTGAGCATGTGATGGAACCGCAACGGATCGCCCAGATCCAACACGAGCAATCCGAGGTCAACCAGCAAAAGCACGAGAGCGACCGGATAAGCCACTTTGGCCACGGGGGGGAAGACCGCGGGCGCTGCCAACTCGCTGATCGCGGCGGCCAGAAACAGTCCGGTTGCCATGCCGTTGAGCAAAGCGTCCCAGGCGATGATGCCGTGCCACCCCGGCGTCTTGGTCACTGGCATATTCGCATAGCCGCCCTGGCTCCCTGTTTCCGGCAAGGGAGGTTCGGTGAAAGCCTGCTGCGGCTTGGAGTTTGCGTGCATTCAGGGTCTCAAAAGAAACACCACCAGGAGCAGTGCGGCGATAGCGGCCAAGCCGCCCGCGATGGAACGAGCGTAATCTCCCGGCATGTGCAGCCAGGGATTGAATGGATCATCCGGCAAGCCATAGACGGAAGGGCGATCGACCAGCAGATAGAACGAATGCAGCTCGGAATAGGTCTCACTGGGGGCGTCGCCATAAAGGTACGCCTGCGGGACGCCGCGCCGGTGAAGCTCCTCCACACGTTTTCGGGCCTGTTCTCGCAGCTCGTCGACCGGGCCGAAGTGGATGGACTGGGTTGGGCATGCCTTGGCGCAGGCCGGCTCCAGACCGTCGCGCTGGCGGTCATAGCAAAGCGTGCATTTGTGCGAGTGACCGCCCATGTCGCTGCGAGTGATGACGCCGAACGGGCAGGCCGCCACGCAGCACGAGCAACCGTTGCAGATGTCAGCCTGAATATAAATGTTCTCGAACTCATTCTGAATAATGGCGCCGGTGGGGCAAGCCTGATGGCAAGGGGCTGCCAGGCAATGCTTGCAATGGTCGCTCATCATGAGCCAGCGGTTAAGCTCGGGCTCGATGGGCGCCGTGTCGATCGCAACAAGCTTGCTTGACGATCCGTCGAAGAATTGCTCAATGAACTTCACGTGGCGCCAAGTTGTCGCCGACAACTCCGTCGTATTGTCGTAGCTATTGCCGGACCAATTAAAACCATCGGAGGGTAGTTGGTTCCACTGCTTGCATGCCACCTCGCAAGCTTTGCAGCCGATGCATACAGTGGTGTCCGTGTAAAAGCCAGTAGCCGGCTGGGGTTTCGGCGGCTCACCACGGAGAAAGGGATAGGTCAGGCGTCCGACCAGTTCCGATAGTCGGCCGCGCGGCGGATCGCTGGTCTGGGGCAAGGCGGACAGTTCCTTTTCTCTACTTGCCATGTCCGATCCTCCCTTCTGGTTGGGCGCTGGCAGGCGTGTCCGGGACTGGATCTAGGGTCGGCCAGGGCGCTGTGGGCACCGTTGGTTGCGGAGCCTGGCCTTCGAGCCGGCCAGCATGGACTTGGCAGGCGAACGCCTTGCTTTCGTGCATGCTCACGTTCGGGTCGGCCAAAAGCGCGGTCAGGTCGTTGGCGTTGCTGCCGACGCTCTCCCCGGCGAAAGCCCAGTGGAACGGAAGGCCGATCTGGTGGACCACGCGTCCCTCGACGGCAAAGGGTCGCAGCCGCCGCGTCACCATCGCCCGGGCCTCGATTCGACCGCGCGCCGTTTGGACGGTCATCCAGCCGCCGTGAACAATACCGCGCTCGGCGGCCAGCTCGTAGCTCAGCTCGGCAAACATCTCCGGCTGCAATTCATTCAGCCAGCTATTGAAGCGGCTCATGGGCCCGCTCAGGTAATGCTCGGTGAGACGGAACGTCGTGGCCACCACGGGATATTCGGCCGTCGGCGTGTGGGCGATGTGGTTCAGCGGTCCTTCGAAAAAGCGTACCGTCGGGTTGGTATTGTGTTTGGGATAGAGCAGGTTGCCCAGCGGCGATTCGACCGGCTCGTAATGCGTCGGAAGAGGGCCGTCCCTGGTGCCGGGTGAGTACAGCCAACCCAGTCCGTCGGCCTTGGTGATGAAAGGTTGTGTGCCGGCGATGGCGGCCATGCCCGTCGCGCCGGGAGGCGGTTGGTAATCGGGCGGTTTTTCCAGTTCGAAGTCCGGTTTGTCGAGTCCGACCCAGCGCCGCTTCTCGGAGTCCCACCAGACCAGTTTCTTGCGTTCCGACCAGGGTCGCCCGTCGGGGTCGGCCGAGGCGCGGTTGTACAGGATGCGGACATTGTTCGGCCAAGCGAAGCCCCATTCTGGTTGGAGTGGGTTATCCGTGATCTTGCGTTCGTTCGCCCGGTTGCGGCCCGGCTCGGGGAAGACGCCGCTGTAGACCCAGCAGCCGCATGCCGTCGTGCCGTCATCTTTCAACTCCGAGTAGCCGCTCACCAGACGAGGCCGCCCGGTGCGCGGGTCGGTTTCATTCAGCCGGTGACCGTTTATCTCCATGAGGACCTTCTTCAGATCCGGTTCCCCTGCAATGCGGCTGAGCGTTCCATCGGGCAGACGCGGCGGCTCGTCGAAGTCATAGTCCCAAGTGAGGTTCAGCAGCGACTGATCCTTAGGATCGGTCGAGCCGGAGTAGAGCTGCTTGAGGCGCTTACCCAGGTTGTAGAAAAACCAGGCATCGGAACGGCAATCGCCGGGCGGATCGACGGCCTTGTTGTGCCATTGGAGCAGCCGCTGCGTGTTGGTTAAGCTGCCCTCCTTCTCCGGAGCGGCTGCCGCGGGAATGAAGAAAACCTCGGTCCCGATCTCGGAGGGCGGTGGCCCATTCGGGTCGTTCTTCCAGAAGAGGGCGCTTTCAGTCTCGAACCAGTCGAGAACCACCAGCCACTCGAGGTTGCGCAGTCCAGCACGGTGGAGGCCGGCGTTGGGTCCGCCGCCGGCGGGGTTCTGACCGGCCAGGAAGTAGCCTTTCACCCCACCCTTTGCCATGCGATCGAAGTAGGCCAGTTGCGAGTAGTCGGCCTCCACGCGGGGCAGCCAGGAGAACCCAAAGTCGTTATCCGGTATAGCTGCGTTGCCGTACCACGCCTTGAGCAGGCTGACAATGAATTTGCTGAAGTTCGCCCAGTAGCCGGTGGGCATCCCTTCGTGTTCGATATAAGAGCTCAAATTCTCGTGCGTGTGGTCGTAGGCAGACGGTTGCGGCAGGTAGCCGGGCAGTGTGTCATACAGAGTCGAGAGGTCGGTCGCGCCCTGGATGGTAGAGTGGCCGCGCAGAGCCATAATGCCGGCGCCAGGCCGGCCCACGTTCCCGAGCAAGAGTTGCAGGATGCCGGCAGTGCGTATGATCTGTACGCCGGTGGTGTGCTGCGTCCAGCCCAGCGCGTAGGCGACGCAGGTGGTCCGCTCGCGTCCGGAGTTGGTGCAGAGCAATTCTGCCACCCGCACAAACTCTCCCGGTGTGCAGCCGCATACCTCAGAGACGACCTGCGGCGTGTAGCGCGCGAAATGCCGACGCAGGATCTGCATAATGCAGCGAGGATGCTGCAAACTCGGATCGCGCTCTGGGGCTGTGCTGTCCTTGCACGGCGAAGTGAACGCTTCGGCATTGCCATCGAGGCCGTGGCCGTGGAGTCCATGCCGGCCTTTAGCGTACTTCGCCTGAGGCGAGGTCTCAGCACCGTCCGGCCCCGGCTGGTTCTCGGCGCACTTCTCGTAGCCCCAATGACCCTGCTTGGCGTAATAGCTGTCGTCCTGTGAGTCGAAGCCGCTGAACAGGCCTGCCAGATCTTCGGTATCCTGGAAACCCTCCTCGATGATCGTCGAAGCATTGGTGTAGGCCAGGACGTATTCGTGAAACCAACGGTCGTTGGTTAAGACGTAATTCACCAGGCCGCCGAGGAAGGCAATGTCGCTCCCGGAGCGTATGCCCACGTAAACATCACACACCGCTGACATGCGGGTGAAGCGCGGATCGACATGGATCAGGGTCGCGCCTTTCTCCTTGGCCTCCATGGGCCAGCGAAAGCCGACAGGGTGAGCCTCCGCCATATTCGATCCCATGAACAGGATGCAATCGCTATTTGCCATGTCCTGCTGATAATTGGTGGCCGCGCCGCGGCCGAACGAGGCGCCCAGACCGGGCACCGAGGCGCTGTGTCATATGCGTGCCTGGTTTTCGATCGACACCACTCCTAGGCCGCCGCCAAACAGCTTCTTGATAAGGTAGTTCTCCTCGTTGTCTATCGTTGCCCCGCCCAAGGAGCCGATGCTGCGCACGGAGTTGAGCAAGCGCCCTTGCTCGTCGCGCGTCGTAAAATCGGCGTCGCGGGTCGTCTTGACGCGCTGGGCAATCTGGTCCAGCGCCCAGTCCAGCGTCCTCGTCTCCCAGTGATCAGAGTAGGGAGCGCGATAAAGAACATTGCGGACGCGATGCGAATTGACGGCGAGCTGGAAGGCATTGGCCCCTTTGGGGCACAGGTGGCCTTGGCTGATTGGACTGTCGGGATCGCCCTCAATGTCGATGAGTTCGCCGCCCTTGCTGAAGATGAGCTGCCCGCAGCCGACGGCGCAGTAAGGACAAACGCTCTCAGTGACAGTGGCGCCGCGCAGCCGGGAACTCTTCGCCAGCGTCTGCAAACTGAACGGTTCCCGAGAAACTTTTGGTCGCTGAGTTAGAGGGAAGCGGAACATAGCAACTCCTTCTTCAGAAACTGCTGGTTTGAGATGACTGAGGACGGCGCTTAGTCGCACAGTATTAGCTCAACAAAATACCTTCGACACGGGTCCTCTTAGGTAATCGAAGGTTCGGCTGAACTGGTGGTCTCGCTTTGAACTTTCCCCCGAAACATCCGGTACACCAGCCCAAAATAGGCCACGGCGAGGAACATGCCGAGTCCCCACCAAATTAACCCTACACGCAACGCATACTGGCCCGCCGCCGCGTTATAGATGGTGATGTCACGAGTGGGATCTCCACTGGAAGGAAGCAAAGCGGGGTATAGCGCCGCGGCGGCCCCAGCCAGCATCAGTGCCAAGTAAGCGCAGGATGCCAGGAAAGCGGGCTTTTCTTTCTCACGCCGCTCAAATAGCCACATCGAAACCAGGCTCAGTGCAACCCCTATCGGAATCAGGTAAAGCGAGGGGTGTTCGGTGAAGTTGTTAAGCGTCCGCGGGCGCACGACGGCGGTGACTGGCACCCCAATCAAGGTCAGCACAGCGAGCAGGGGCAACAATCGCCGAGCTAAATTACGGGCTCGCGCATTCACGGCCCCGCTCGTCTTCAATGCCACATAAAGAGCTCCGTGAACCACCAAAGCAACCAGTGCAAGGATCGCCGTGCCGCAGGTATACCAGTCGAGGATTCCGGTATTCGTGCCGGTGAGAAAATTTGTCCACAACGGCTCGAAAAAGACGTGGTCTTCACCCAGATTGACACCGCGCATTACGTTCCCGAGCGCCGCGCCGAAAAAGATTGCCAACAAGGCACTGGAAATTGCGAAGAAGCCGTCAAACAAGGATCGCCAAACTTCCTGATCGAGGTGCGTGCAGAACTCAAGTCCGATGCCGCGGAACACCAGCAGCCACAACACGATGTTTAATGGCAAGTAAAAACCGCTGAAAGCCGAGGCATAAAGCATGGGGAAGGCGAAGAAGAGTGTTCCGCCAGCGGCGATCAGCCATACTTCATTGCCGTTCCATACTGGCCCGATGGTGCTTATTACGGTGCGCCGCTCTTCTTCAGTCTGTGCGATGAAGAGGTGCAGTGCTCCGGCACCAAGATCAAAGCCGTCCAACATGACATAAGCGATGATCATGAACGCGACAAGCACAAACCACAGCGGTTCCATCTAAAGACTCCTTGGTTGCCGTTATGAGGCCAGCAGCCTGGCCATTACTTAAGCAATTGCCGGTGCCGGTCCATGCCCGATCTCCCGCTGTACCAGGAAAAGAAACAAGACCCCTAAGAGCAGATACAGCCCCATATACCCAAGTAAAGTAAACATCGTGTTGCCTGCGATTACATTTTGGGAATATCCCTGGCTGGTGCGCAGCAGTCCGTAGACGAGCCACGGTTGACGTCCAACCTCGGCAGTGAGCCACCCGGCCGTATTGGCGACATAAGGAAACGGCGCGCACAGCATGATAATCCAGAGCATCCAGCGGGATTGGTACAGTTTGCCGCGCCATAGCAGGAAAGCCGCAAGCATCATCACGGCAACGAAGATGGTGCCAAGTCCGACCATCACGTGATAGGCAAAATAGACCAGCGGGATGTTCGTCGGCCACTGGTCTTTAGGGAATGCGTTCAGCCCAGCCACCTCAGCGGTGGTAGTTCCATAAACCAGGAAGCTCAAGACTTTGTTGGCAGCAATGGGATTGTCGATAGTCTGGTGCTCGACATCCGGTTGGCCAAGGATAACGATGGGAGCTCCGGTCTGCGATTTGAACAGCCCTTCCATAGCTGCCGTCGTGACCGGCTGTTGACGCGCCATGTACTTCCCATGCAGGTCGCCGCTGGGAAACACCTGAAATAAGGTGGCAATGACTCCGCAGACGACCCCAACTCGCAAGAAGATCCGGCCGTAATCTGTGAACTGCCGCTGCAGCAGGTAGAACGCGCCTACTGCGGCCATCACGAATGATCCAGTGATAACCGCGCCGCTCATATTGTGTGCGTATTGAATCAGCGCCCACGGGTTGGTCAGCAGTCCCCAGAAACTGTTGAGGTTGAACCGACCATCAGGCAATACTGTGTACGCTACAGGGTGTTGCATCCAGGCGTCGGTGACGATGATGAAGAAGCCGGACAGCCATGACCCCAGGAAGACCAGGAAGGCAGCCAGCCAATGGCCCCATTTTCCCAGCCGCTTCTCGCCAAACAAGAACAATCCCAGGAAGGCCGATTCCAGAAAGAAGGAAAACGTGCCTTCCATGGCGAGTGGCTGGCCGATGACGCCGCCGGTCAGTCGCGAGAACTGCGCCCAATTCGTACCGAACTGAAATTCCATGGGAATTCCGGTTACCACTCCCACGGCGAAGTTGATGCCGAAGATTTTTGCCCAGAAGCGGCTGGCATCTTCATACTGCTGGTTGCCGGTACGGATGGCGAGCGTCTTGAAAATCACAATCAATGGGGCGAGGCCCATCGTCAGTTGAGGAAACAGATAATGGAAGGTGATGGTGAAGGCGAATTGTATGCGATGCAGAAAAGCTGTTAATTCCACGACTCACCTCCAGGCCCTGGAGTATCAATCTGATTCAGTAATTCGTTGCAACAACTTGCTCTGTCCTTGGTTGCAATCCAACTGCCAACCTCTCTGCCTCCCAACTGTTAAACAACGATTTATCTGCAAAACATCCCAAGCTGCCTCATCCGTTGGCGGTAGCTTGGGCATTACTGGCGCTGTCCTACCTTCGCCGGATCGAAACTAAGGGAGATACCGGTCTTTTCCAGAGTTTGTCCCAGCACCCGATCCAACTGACTGGCCGCCTTCATCCAGGCGGCTTTGGCCATTACTTCAGTGGTCTGTGACTGCGCCAGATAGGTCTGCTGTTCGATCACGGAGAGGTTTGTCGCATAGCCGGCGGTGAAGCTTTCCTGGGCTGCGTCAAGCAGCTTTGACTGCAACTCTCGTGCCTTGGCAGCGGCATCAGCAGCAGTCTTGGCAGCGTTGAGTGCCGTGATCGCGTTCAGGACTTCGGCAGCCACTTGGGCTTCGAGTTGGGTGGTCCGCAGCTGCTGCTGTCTCAGGAG
>JBAVSY010000110.1:0-3595 GCA_049695855.1 Candidatus Korobacteraceae bacterium
CATAACCTAGCCCAGCACGGAGCCGGAGGCGGAGTGCTGGGTGAAGTGGGAAAAATCTCCGAGTCGCGTAGCGACGGCACAGTTTCGTAACTCGCAAGGCCCGGAAAAGTGAGAAAGAGTCGTGAGCCGCAGAGCGGCGACACCACTCGCGACACAGTCTCTTCAGGCCAGCGTCGACGTGGCCTTGTTTTGGTTTCCAAGCCGGCTTCAGCCGGCGGCAGCAACTCTGTTTCTCCGGCCATTCGGCGTTCTGTTCCGTTGTGCCCGGATACAAATCCAACTCGGCGAATCCCTCCGCAACGTCTATGATCATTGGCGGCACAAAACAATATGAACCCCAAAATTCAACGCCTGATGATTCGGGCGATCAACATGTGGCCTCCCATCCTGGGTGCCGGAATTCGCGTCAAATGGAGTCCTGACAACAAGGCTGTCGACGTGGAGATGAAGCTGCGTTTCTGGAACCGCAACTATGTCGGCACCCACTATGGCGGTTCGCTGTACTCCATGACCGATCCGTTTTACATGCTGATGCTGATGAACAATCTGGGCCGCGATTACATTGTTTGGGACAAGGCGGCCAGCATTCGTTTCCGGAAGCCGGGGAAGGGGAGAGTGAGGGCCGAATTTCGCTTGACCGACGAGCAACTTGACGAAATTCGCTCCAAGCTCGACACCCAGCAAAAATACGAGCCCACCTTCCTGGTGGAAGTGAAGGATGAAGCCGGCGACGTGGTTGCCGAGGTGCAGAAGGTGCTGCACATCCGGCACAAGTGAGGGAGGCACTCCCTGACCGTCGCCTATCCGAGGATTTCGGACGTGACGCGGAAGTTCGGAGTAAATGGGCGAGATGCCGCCGAGTCCTTTTGGAGACGGCCGGTTTTGACCCTAGCCCTGTGTGGCTCCAAATCAAATCGAATCTCTCAAGGCATCCCCAACGTCATCCCCGAGTCTTCACCAACATTCCCGGGTTGACATAGAATATGGATGTGAGGTTTCGTTATCTTCTTCTCGCAATACTCTGTCTGTGGCTGACCGGCGCAGCCAAGGCGCAGGACTCACCACCGCCTCCAGTTGAAACCCTGCCTACCGACAAGTCGGCGCCTCCACCCAAAGACAACAAAGCCAATCCGCCCCGGTCCGACAATGTTCCTGCCGGAGAAAGCTCCAGCAAGCAGACGCAGATCGATATCGCGCCTCCTGCGAACGATGCGAAGACCCATCCCGAGGCAGATTTGGGCGATAGCGATGTGGATGAGTTCACCCCCTACAATCCCATGCAGGCCATGAAGGACGTCGAGGTTGGCGACTTCTACTACAAGAGGGAAAATTACAACGCGGCCATCAGCCGGTACCGTGAGGCGCTGGAGTATAAGCCCCATGACGCGGAAGCGACCTACAAACTCGCCGAAGTGCTGAATAAAACCGGGGACAAGGCCGGCGCCATCGAAAATTACGAAGCCTACCTGAAGATCCTGCCGAATGGCCCCTACGCCAAGAAGGCCCACGAAGCACTTGAGAAACTGAAGGTGAAGACCGCTAAGAATTAGGGGCCGGGATCAGAAGTAGGGGCTAGGGATCGGGGTTTAGAGGATAGGGTCCGAGGCGACAGGAAGAACTGGCGCGCGATGAAAGCCATTCCCATAAACTAGTATCTAACCCCTAGTCCCTGACCCCCAGTCCCTAGCTTCACTGCTTCTTCTTGACCACGATCGATTGCCGCAGTGGCACAATCGCCCCACGAGCCGCGTCCACGCTGGCGTGCTGGGCGCGCGCCATCACCTCGGTGCGCACATAGCTGACGAACTCCGCCATCTGACGCTGCATTTCGTCCATGCGCTCGCGCATCTGCAGAATGATGGCGATGCCCGAGATGTTGACTCCCAGGTCGCGCGCCAGCGACAGGATGAACTCCAGCCGCTCCAGGTCGCCGTCCGTGTACAGACGCGTGTTGCCTTCGGTGCGCGACGGCTTCAGCAGCCCTTCGCGCTCGTAAAGGCGCAACGTCTGCGGATGGATGCCATACATTTCCGCCACCGCGCTGATCATGTACGCGCCTTGTTTTTTACGTTTGCCCATAATCTCCACGCTTCATGGCATACATCAGATGCGGCAATTCTTGGAACATGACCTGCCGCTCGACCGTCATTCCATTTCTTTCAGCCACACGTCGCGAAGGCAGATTCTCAGCCAGGATCAGCGAGATGATCTTCTCTACGTTCAAACGCTCAAACGCGTAATTCATGCAAGCTCGCGCTGCTTCGGTGGCGTAACCGTGACCCCAATGATCGCGGCGAAAGTGATAACCCACCTCTACCAGCGATTCGCCTTCGACATCTTGCCGCATCAGGCCGCAATTGCCGATAACCTCGCCCGTCGCCTTTAGCACCACCGCGAATAACCCGAAGCCGTCCGTACGATAGCGCTCCTGAGTCTTGGTTACCCAACGCAGCGCATCCTCGCGGCCGAATTCCTGGGGATGATATTTCATCGTCTCCGGATCGCCGATAACCGCGAAGACAGCGTCAACATCGTCTAGCGTCAGATAACGCAGCCGGAGCCGCTCGGTCTCCAGGACAATCTTTTCGTCGCTGGATGCGCTCGCTGCCACGTCAGACCTGCTTCCACAACTCTTCTCGCGGATCTTCCGGATTCAGCTTTGCCAACTCGCGCAGAATTTCCTTCGAGCGCTCATCGCTGACCTTGGGCGTGACCACCTTGATCTCGACAATCTCATCGCCGCGCTTGCCTTCGGTCACCGCCGACGGCACACCCTTCTCGCGCAGCCGCAGCTTCTGTCCGGGCTGCGTGCCCGGTGGAATCTTCAACAGCGCCCGGCCGTCGATGGTCGGCACTTCAATCTTTGCCCCCATCGCAGCTTCGGTCACGCTAACCGGCACAGTCAGGTGAATGTCGTCGCCTTCGCGCCGGAAGACCGGATGCTCTCCCACCCGCACAATGATGTAGAGATCGCCCGCGGGCGCGCCCATGGTACCCGCATTGCCGCGTCCCGGCAGCCGGATGCGCTGGCCGTCGCGAGTGCCCGGCTTGATGCGCACCTTCAACGACTCGCTGCGCTCGACGCGTCCCTCGCCATGACAGACCGGACACACGGTGCGGTTCTTGCCGCTGCCGCCGCAGCGCGGACAGGTCACATTGAACTTCATGCTGCCGCTCTTCTGCGTGATTTGTCCCTTGCCGTGACATTCCGGACACTGGCCGGGGCTCTCGATGTAGCCCTGCCCATGACAATTGCCGCAGACTTCAAGGCGGGGAATCGTGAGCTGCATCTCCGCGCCTTTGATCGCCTGCCAGAAGCCGACATTGACGCTGTACTCCAGATCGCTGCCCGGCTCGGGTTGGTGCATCACCTCGGCGCGTCCGCCGCCTCCGCCGAAGATGTTGGAGAAGATGTCGCGAAATCCGCCCCCTGTACCGGACCGCCGGCCAGCTGCGCCTGCGCCTTCAGAGAAATCGTTGAAGTCGAATCCGCTGAAATCGAAGGGAACTTCCTGGGTGTAGGTGCGCGACCCGCCACCCGGACCGGCGCTCTGGCCTGGTCCGCCGAATCCACCTGCGCCGAAGCCGCTGCCGC
>JBAVSY010000111.1:0-94056 GCA_049695855.1 Candidatus Korobacteraceae bacterium
TGTCGTCGATGGGCTTGAGCCTGGGCATGAAGATCGACGAGCACGGCAATGCAGTTCCGGGTAATTCGGGAGCATCGCAGTCCGTGGGCATGGCTTCGGCGAACTACGGCATCGATCCAAACTACTAAATGCAGTTGTAGTGGTCAGTTGTCGGTTGTCAGTTAACCATTCGCAATTGGAGAAACGCACCCAACACCGAGGGTGAACATCACGGCCTGAGATACCGACCGGCAAACTGACAACTGAATACTGGCTACTGGCTACTAAAAAGGAACACTATGCGTCATCGTAGAGCAGGATGGAAGTTGGGACGTAACACCGAACACCGGCGCGCTTTGCTGCGCAACCTGGTGACCTCGCTGATCGTGGAAGAGCGCATCGAGACCACCCTTACCAAGGCTAAGGCCATGCGTCCTCACGTGGAGAAGATGATCACCCTGGGCAAGCGCGGTGACGTGGCCGCACGGCGTCTGGCCGCGGGTTATCTGATGACGCGCGACGCGGTCGATAAGCTGTTCGACACCATCTCTCCGCGTTACGGCGATCGCGAGGGCGGATATCTGCGCATCGTTCATGGCGGTTTTCGCCAGGGTGACGGCGGTGACATTGCTTTCGTGGAATTGATTGGCAGCGAGAAGACGCTGGACGAGAAGCGCCAGAAGCGGGCCGAACTCCGCGCTAAACGCGCCGAAGAAAACCGCAAAGCCATGGAATCCGCCGAGGCAGAGAATAAGCAAGCGGCCGCAACGGAAGCGGCGAACGAAGAGAAGTAGCACCTCTCTCCCGGTAGAAATCAGAACGCACTCCTTTAGTGGGTGCGTTTTTTTTTGCCGGATAATCGCCAACCAGCTAAGCTGGTAATCTGCGGCGAGCGATCCATTCCCCCTAACCCAGGCTGTCGATCGGAGACCATGAACTCGAATCGTTATTTCGCACACTCCCACGCTCTGGTTGAGACCGATGAAATTGGTGAAGGCACGCGGGTGTGGGCCTTCGCTCATGTCATGAAAGGCGCGGTCATCGGCAAGAACTGCAACATCGGCGACCATGCGTTTGTGGAATCGAACGTTGTGATTGGCGATGGCGTGACCATCAAAAACGGAGTCGCGATATGGGACGGCATATCGTTGGCCAACCATGTGTTCATCGGTCCGAACGCCGTTTTTACCAACGACCTCAATCCTCGCGCCGAGGTAAAGAAAACCCGGGAGCAGTTCGTCAGCACGGCGGTCCGGGAGGGAGCCAGCATCGGAGCCAATGCGACGATTGTCTGCGGCATCACCATCGGCCGCTATGCCTTCATCGGAGCGGGCGCGGTAGTGATTCGCGACGTGCCTGATTACGCCATGGTCGTAGGCAATCCTGGCCGGCAAATCGGCTTTATGTGCGAATGCGGAAGCAAATTGCCGGAATCCCTGGTTTGCGCGTGCGGCAACCGATTCGAAGAGCGAACCCGGGGCTTGCGACGGCTGGCCATCGAGTAGCACAAACATGCTTATGTTGCTCAAATTAATATGGCACATTTCGGTTGACATTGATGGCCTAGTTAGGCTAGCATCTCAGCACTGCAGATGGCAATTTCGTGGGCAGTGAGGAGGCAGAGATGCGGGGTATTCGAGTTTTCAGCCTATTCTCCATAGTATTTTTCTCCTTGACCGTATTGAACGCTCAGAATAACGGCGCCATGCTGTACGCGCATGGCAATGTGACGTTGAACGGTCAGGCAGTCGGATCTTCCACGACCATTTTTACCGGCGACCGGTTGGATACTGCCGACTCGTCGGTGGTCACCATCAACCGAACTGGTTCCTCGATCATCGTGAATCCCAACTCTTCGATCCAGTACGGGCAGTCGTCGATTGATATTATGCGCGGCACCGCTCGCCTCAGTACTCTGGCCGGCATGTCGGCTCAAGCCGGTCAACTCACCATCACACCCAAAGATGGCATGGCCAAGTTCGATGTCGTGAGATCGGACAATGGGACATCGATTACCACCCGCGAGGGCGCTTTAACCTTGCGCGATGGCAGCCGCACCGTAACCTTGGAGCCGGGAACCACTACACGATTCGCCTCGTCCAACCGGGACGCGGAGGCCAGTCTGCTGCCGGCAGAACGCCTCAGGACTTTCGGTACAGCCCTGGTTCCTGATCTTCCCTTTTGTGAAAAGGTCAGTCTGTGTTTCGGGGTTCATGACGCTTCCGAAACCCATCCCTGTCGTTGCCATCCCTAAGCAGTCACTTGAACCGAAGACACTTGGATCTTCGGCAGATTGACAACGTCTTATTCAGTGCACTCGCCGCTCGAGTGTTAAGGTGCCAACGGATGCGAAAATCAGTTTGTGCTTTCGCGCTTTGCACTGTCCTTGTCGCCGTGTCGTTGTCGGGGCATGTTCTTAAGGCTCAGACCCAGAACGGCAAGCCGGCGAATATTCCGGCAGCCGTTCTCGCGGCGGAGCGGGCAGTCAATCCGCCGGCAAACCCGAGTGTGCCTGCCGAGACCCCAACCCGGTACGATGCCAGCCAGGTCCGCATCGCCGGCGGCGACCTGCTGGAGGTCAACGTCTACGGTCTGGAAGACATGTCGCAGAAGGTCCGCGTGGACAGCGACGGTAAGGTTTCCCTGCAACTGGTCGGGCAGGTCCAGGTCGGGGGCCTGACTACGTCCGAAGCCGAAACCAAGCTGGCGAAACTTTCGATCGAAAAAGGGATATTGAAGGATCCCCATTTCGCTGTCTTTATCCGGGAAGATGTGCAAGGCGGCGTGTCGATTCTGGGCGAGGTGAACAAGCCGGGCATTTACCAGCTGGAAGGCACTCGTCATTTGCTGGAAGTAATCTCTGCGGCTGGCGGAGTGACCAACAAGGCGGGCAACACAGTTAACCTTACCCGTCGCGACAATCCCGATCAGGTGATTAAAATTCCATTGACTCAGGACGGCCAGGATCCGCAGGCCAACGTGGCTGTATATCCCGGCGACACCATCGTCGTGACCAAAGCTCCTTTGGTGTATGTGGTCGGCGAAGTGCAACGCCCCAGCGGTCTGGTGATGGAGAATGGCGAGCGCATGACCGTGTTGCAGGCGATTGCCCTGGCTCAAGGTACGACCAAAGACGCGAAACTAAGTGCTGCCCGCATTATTCGCAAGTCGGCGGATGGTCAATACCATGAAATTCCCCTCCCGCTGAACGCCATGTTGAAAGCCAAGACGCCCGATATTGCATTACAAAAAGAAGATATCGTCTTTATCCCAACCTCAAGTAGAGCCGTGGTGACCTCGACCATGCAGGCTGTCATGCAGGTTGCGGTCGGTGCGGCAATTTACCGTTAATAGCAACCGGACGCCGAATACAGGTTGCGCGTAGCTGTCCAGGAGTAAGATGTCACAGCGGATTGCCTGATGGTCACGACTAGATATCGAACCTTGGTGGATGCGTTGTGGTCGGCCCCGTCGGACCGGCCGTTTGTCACCGCCTGGATTGACGAGGACGAGCGCCAGAGCGTCACCTTCGGCGAGTTCCGCCAGCGGGCGCAAGTGCAGGCCCTGCTTCTCCAAAACAACGGAATTGTCGTTGGCGATCGCGTCATCCTCATCATGCCCCAGGGAATTCCGCTAATGGCGGCGTTCGCTGGAGCGATGCTATTGGGCGCAGTGCCCGCAATCCTCGCTTACCCCAACTTCAAGGTCGAGCCCTCCAAATACCGCTTCGGATTGGCGGGAGTGACGGCGAATTTGCGGGCCAAAGCGGTGGTGATTGACGACCAGTTTCCCGACGATCTGCTCGGCCACGTAAGTTTTGGGGAAGAGACGAAGTTGCTGCGAGCCGCGGCGGAACAGACTCCAGCTTCCCGCGTGGAACTGCCTGATGTGGGCCATGAACCCGACGCGCTCGCCTTCATCCAGCATTCGGCGGGAACGACCGGCTTGCAAAAGGGAGTGGCGCTCACCCACACCTCGGTCCTGCAACATCTGGAGCATCTTTCTTCCGTTCTCAAACTCGACGATACTCGCGATTCGGTTTACAGCTGGCTGCCGCTGTATCACGACATGGGCTTGATCGCCTGCTTCATCATGCCCATGGTGTGCCACCTGCCGGTGGTGATGCAGTCGCCGCTGGACTGGGTCATGCATCCCGAAACTATGCTTCACATCTTCACCGAGCACCGATGCACCTTGGCGTGGCTCCCCAACTTCGCATTCCAGTTTGTCCCGCGGCGCACTCCCAAAGAGCACTGGTCGAAATACGATTTGTCGTCGGCTCGCGCCCTCGTCAACTGCTCCGAGCCAGTTCGAGCCTCCAGCATGGACGAGTTTTATAAAGCATTTGCGCCCTGCGGATTGCGGCGATCAGCTCTTCAGGCCTCCTATGCCATGGCTGAAAATGTATTTGCGGTCACCCAGTCGGGCATTCATGGCCAGGCCGGGCCGAACCTTGTGTGGGCTGACGGCTCTCGCTTTCGCAGCCAACACTTCATCGCTCCGGTCGCCGAGGATACGCCGGGAGCCGTTAGCTTTACTTCATCGGGTCAACTTCTGCCCAGCAACCAGATTCGCATTGTCTCCGATTCGGGTGAGGTATTGCAGAACGGTCACGTCGGCGAGATCGCCATCAAGAGCGATTCTCTGTTCCAGGGTTATTACAACCGTCCCGATCTCACCCAGAAGGCAATCCGCGACGGCTGGTATTACAGCGGCGATCTCGGATTCTTTCTGGACGGCGAGCTATATGTGGTCGGCCGCAAGAAGGACCTGCTCATCATCGGCGGCGAGAACATCTATCCCCAGGACATCGAGGAAATTGTGTGCAGTCATCCGGCCATTCACGACGGCCGCGCCATTGCCCTGGGCCTGTTCAACCCTGACCTGGGTACGGAAGACATCGTCGTGGTTGCCGAAGTCGAGAACGAAGAGTATTTGCGGCAGGCGGAAAACCTGGAACGCGAGATTCGCAGCAGTGTCGTAGCCAATATGGGGGTGGCAGTGCGAACGGTGCTTCTGAAGCCTCCGAAGTGGATCGTGAAAAGTACGGCAGGAAAGCCGGCGCGCTCCACCACCCGCCAGAAGCTGCTGCAGGAGCATCCGGAACTAGCCCGAGAATAGCGAGGACGATGAGCGTGACAGAAACACAACAAATGATCGAGCAGGTTTCCAAACTGGTCCGCAAGTCCGGCTTGCAGATTGACGAGACCACGCCCCTGGTTTCATCAGGTCTGGTCGATTCCATGGCTCTGGTCGACCTGTTGCTGAAGCTGGAAGAGGTGACCAACCTGCGTATTCCCGCCGGCAAGGTGCAGCCCAAGGACATGAATACCGTCGCGCTGATGTTTGCTACGGCGCAGCGGGTGGGCAGACCCAGGAAATAGACCCGATGCGTTTCACTGTCCATCGCACGCCCGAATCTGCGGACGCGATACCTCGAACTCCGTCACCTGTGGTTCATTAGGATTGTCGGCGATCAGCACAATCTTTATCTGCGTTGTTGAAATCGTCCTTACTTTCAGAACTGGTTCATAATCGTCATTCCCCGTCACATTGAACAGATTGAGGGCAGCCCCTAGTCGCCTTCCGGTCGCAGCATCTGCTGCCACCATCGCCACTCCGCCGGCGGAAGTGTGAATCTTCGTGCTGACCAGGTAGCAGGAATTCGGTAACACAGCTATCGCAGGAGAAGTGAGCAGATCGCCGTAGTTTGTGCGTCTCGTGGTGATGCGAACGCCCGATTCAGTTTGCCTGTAATGCTGTAACAGGCTCTTATCCCAAGTCCAGGGATTCGGCAGCGGCGTTGCCGCAGGGATTGGCGCGATTTGTTCCAGCGAAATCGTCGGATCGCCGACGCCAGCGACGTAAACCGGATCGCCGCTCAGAGGAATCCGCGCAGCGTCGTAGGCGACGGAGTTGCCGTAGATGTCCTGGAAGCGCAGATCTCTCATCCCGGCTAATTTCACCGTCGCAGATTCCCGAGTTGTCCACACCGCAAGGATGGTTCTCGAACCTAGATTCGCCGCGACCCCATAGATTCCCTCCGGCAGTTTTAGCAACCGTGCATTTGTCGCGCCGGCAAAGTTGTAAGTCATGTTGGCATACGAGGCGATGGAGTCCACCATCAGGTCACGGTGAAATGGCGTGAACAATGGCGCATGCACGAAATACGGCACTCCCAGTGCCATGGAGAGTAAGTTCACCCGGACCAGGTATCGCGACTGGTTGTGCTGACTGACATCTGGAGCAGTCACTCCTTTCTGTCCTTCCGGCCCGATAATCCAGTTCGCTTCGGTACTCCAGACAGGCTTGTCTGCTCCGTAAGCGCGTTCCAACTTGCGAAGGCGAGCAATGATCTCGAAATAGTCGAAGACGCCGTCCCGTTGTTCGGGCGGACCGGCTTGATAGGGATGAGACGAGAGAATGTCGATCATGCCTAGCAGCCCGTTGTCGTAAAGTCGCTTGTCGTAGGCGAGCCAGTAACTGGTTCCGGTCGAACAGCAGACCAGCTTTGCGCCCGGCTGGACCTGACGGATGATATTCATTTCGTCCCGCAGCAGGCGAATGTCAGCCGTTGGGTCCGTTTTGTCTACCACCATGCTCGCGTGATACTTCGAATCGATTTCGTTGTAAACGTCCCAATAACGAATCTTGTTTTGCAGATGCTCAACTGCGGCCTTCACAAACTGGTTGAACGCGGCCTCCGTCTCAGCTCCCGAAGGTGCGGCCCACTTAGGCGCAGTCTCGCCCAGCACTCCGAGGATCTGCATATGTTGCGAGAGATAGAGGTCCACGAGTTCGTCGATGCGTCGCCAGTCGTATCGGCCCCGCTCGAACTCGACCACTTCCCACCGTAGAAATATTCGTGCCCACCTGGCGCCCCAGATATCTGCAACCGAGTCGGCCAGGTAGGGAATTCCAGCCGACGACAGATGAATCCCAAATGTGCTCGACGGCGAATCTTGCGACACGTCAAGCTGTCTCGCAATGGAGATCTGCAACGTGCGCCGATACACCTGTTTCCCATTGACGCTGGCTCGCAGATCCAGTTGCGCCGGTCCCAGGGCGATAGGCACCTGCCAGCTGGCATTTCCTACGGAGCCTCGATCGCCAGCATGCAAGACTACAGGCACGAGGAGCGCGATGGGATTAGCTTGTGTGTTCGACCCGATGGTGATGGAGATACTGCCTTCCCGTGCCGCTCCGGAGAACTCCATCTGGAGCGGCACGGTTTCGCCCGGGTGATAGGTGCGAAAAGCGACTTGCCGGACATTGGCTCCCAGGTTGGCGTAGCCCGCTCCAGCCGGCAGCAGGTGATAAGTAATGGCGTGGGGCTCGAGCTGCGAAGAAAAAACCGCATCCGCCAGAAAGACTGCGCCGCCGGATAGCATTTGGTCAACCGCAATGGTGAGCGTCTTGGCTCCGCTGACTGGAATCGCAAACCGTTCTGGCGGCATCGTGACATCCAGCACTGTGTCGTAAGCTTCCTTGCCATCCAGCAGGAACCGCACGCGGATGCGGTTGTAGTCATTTCGGGGATCGCTTGCAGAATCGCCAGCATCCTGGCGATATAACTCGCCGCGAAAAGAGCTTTGCCCAATCGGAATGTCGTAGGTGACACGGCTTTGCTGTCTCAACAGAAGAGCTGGGTGCGAGCTGCCGTCGGGAAAATGGACATCCCTGGGGAAGGCCGTGGCGTCCTCGGTAGGTTGCAGATTGAATACTTCCCGAGGATGGAGCGCCCGGAGCGGGATGTCAGCTCCGGCGGCCCTCCCCAACCCAACCCAGGCAAGGACTACCACGGCCACAGATAGCAGTCGTCCCCACGCGACCAATTCGCCACCCAGCTTATTGTTTCGCGGTGGGCCCATAGGTCACCGGCAGTGAGGCTCGTTGCGAAGTTCCATCGTCCTTGCCAGACACCGAAGCTGCATGGCCGTCTCGATTTACCGGGCCGGCACGCCGGATCATAAGTTCCCCCCAGCTCTGGTCGATCTCTTCCGCCAGGATCTTATGCGCCGGCTCCATAAAGTGGGCAGGATCCGGCTGCCCGGCAATATCTTCAATCCGGTTGTGGCGATTATCGGGGTAGTAAGTCCAATATTGCTCCGGAATGATTCGTTGATAGTTCTTCAGTTGTGCGCCGTATCGGCCCGCAAGAGCCGTCACTTGGGACGCTATGGCGAACACATCGGAGTCGGCATAAACACTTTCGGCAGCCGGCCGGACTGGCGCCAGATAAAGGTAGGTGGCGATACCCTTGCTTTCGGTATAGCGCAGGATGAGCTCAAGGAACTCGAGGTTAGTTTGATAGCGCTGCGGCTTAAATGGGGTGAGACGCAAGGTTCTAATCCCGAAGATTCGATTGCGCTCCCTGACAAACAAGAGATCTCCGATGGCCAGCAGATCATCCCTGTAGGCAAAGAGCGGTAGCGAGCGCGCGACTCGATCTTGCAGCCTGTTCTCAACTGTATTTAAATCGCCTTCGGATGGAGGTAATGCCAGGAGGCGTCGTAGTTCCGTGGTACCCAGGGGCAGGTCTGAGTTGCTTTGAGCCATGCTGGACAAGATCTCTCTGGCGGGCGATCTGCTCGACGTAGCCGCTGCCGCTATATCTGGCCGGATGACGACTTGGCCAAACTCCGAAGGCTGGACCGCAATCAATAGCTGTCCGGGCTTGTCGAGTGCGACTCCCCATTGCACGGCTCGCACCAACATTTCCTCGCACGTCATTCCCCCTAACGCGCCGAGGTTTAGTTCCACGGCGTGAGAGGCGCGGCGCGACAGAAATATCTGCAGCCATTGCCCCGTGTCCAGATCGCCGGCCACGGCATCCGGGATCTCAAACGTCTGCGAATTCCCCAGCATCAGCAACGAGGATGCAAATGGAGGCGCGAAAGGCGGATCATCAAGGGAGGTGAGCGTGACCTGGGGATGAACCGCCCGGCCTGCATCTTGTCTCACGAGCGAGACCAGCAAGAACGAAAACCAAATGACAAGCAGCAACGTTACCGCAGGCACGTAAAGCCGGCGGATCCGTCGACTGTTTCCGAATTGGCTTTCCATCGCTGGAGGCATGGCGACAACCTTCAGACTCGATTTCGGCCAAGTCCCTGCGGCGAAGTCAGCATCAAGTGCTGACTCCCTTCGCCGCCAGAGCCAGGTCGACAGCGCTGCTCATGAGTTCTCCAAAGCTGGTCTTGCGATTCGTGTCTGGTACAGCTGCGGCGCCTCAGACTGGTAGTGATGTTGTTCAACCAGCGCTAATTTGTACAGGATCGCGCAGGCCAACATGTACCAGAGATTAAGGTCGCGCTCATAGGCGGAAACCAGAGTCACGCCCATAATCCAGTAGCAGAGAAAGATGTAAAGGAAATATCGCCAGGCAGCTGCGGCCACCGGTGTTCCCACATGGCGCAAACGGAAGAACGCCAGGAACCAAAATACATTGGCCGTCAGGAACGGTAGAGTCCCGGCAATTCCGGTCTCGGCCATAATCGATCCCAGGGAATTGTGGGCCGTATCGACCGAAGCCACTTCGTGAAAACTCGTGCTCGAAACGGTTTGAATCGCTTGCATGAAGTTGGCGAAGCCTACGCCGTTCAGTGGGTGGTGCAGGAAGAGCTCCCAGGTTTGCTGCTGCTGCGCTACCCGGGCGTAGAAGTTCGCAGGGTCGGCGATTCGGGTATCGAAGAAGGTGGGCGCAACTGCCGGCAGCCACAAGATGGCAAGCATCAGCAACAGAACGATGGCGGTACCCGCTAGCCGGGCGCTGACTCGCCGGTTGCGATAGAGCTCCAGGAACAGCACGATGGCAAATGCAATGGCCAGCGTGCGGAATTGCGGCAGCAGGATCATGACGGTAGCCGACACGATTCCCGTCCAGTGTATCCATTTGCGGCCTCGGCTGATCGGGCCGTCCATCACGCTACGCAGGAAGAACAACAGAAACAGCGAGATTGCTCCGATCAATGCGAGACAGAAATTGGTATCGAAAGGCCCATTGACTCGGGGTAAAGCTCCGGTTTGATCGGTTCCATAAAACGTAGCTCCTGGGATGGGCAGCAGATCCTGGTCGGTAATCAGTTCGAGGATTGCAATTGCAGCGCAGTAGACCGTCATCCCTGCGATGAGGGTATGCATTTGCCGGACATAAAGCTGTGCCGGAAAAACCCTGATGATGAACAGGGCCAGCAGTGCCGGAAAAATGAAAGCTTCGGTGATCAAGCGGCTGCCTGCCACTCCCAGATCGCTCCATACCGGAACTAGGGAACTGAATGCAAACATCAGGAACAGGATCCAAGCCCAGGCTGCCCGCTTCAATTCTCGCGGCACGGGAGTGGCTTCGCAGTTAGGTACGAAGATCACCGCCCCAGTGAGCACGGCAATGATGAACCGGTCCAGGGTAAAAATCGGCTTCTCACTTGGAACGGACAGGAAGTAATAGGCCAGCGGGGAGATCAGCAACCACGTCAGCAGGGCTCCATCGACCCGCGCATGCATGGTGCGCGCCACCAGGTACATCATTCCCGCCGCAACCATCAATCCGACCGCGGCGGCCGCGACATAGAGCTTTGGCAGGAATATCATCGCCGCAATAGCAAGCGTCAAACCCCCGGCCAGCGTCAGGCTCAGAGTGGGGGACCCCGCAAGCTGGCCGATCCACGCGTTCGCCGAAATCAGACGATTCGGCGAGCGGGGACCTGCGGCGATGCGAGCTTTGTAAAACATGGAGTTTGTATTCAGTGTCCCGTCCCCAACAGAACCGTGGGAACGGTTTTCATGATCAGCATTAGGTCCTGCGCGGGAGACCAGTTTCGCAGATACTGCAGATCCAGCTTCACCATCTCATCGAAGGACAACTGGTTTCGTCCCGCCACTTGCCACAGGCCGGTGAGCCCCGGCAGTCCTTCCAGCCGCTCTTTGTGCCATTCCTTGTACATTTCAATTTCGTAGAGCAGGGCTGGCCGCGGACCCACCAGGCTCATGTCTCCCTTGAGGACGTTGAGCAACTGCGGCAACTCGTCGAGGCTATAGCGCCGCAGCAGTCTGCCTACGGGCGTGACCCGGGGATCGTTTACGATCTTGAATGTCTTTTGCTTCTCAGTCGCCGTGTGGGCCTGATTTGAGATCCATTGAGCGACATAGTCACGATGGGTCTTATCGTCCCGGCTGACATACATGGTGCGAAACTTATAGAAGTTGAAAGTGCGTCCCTTATGGCCGACGCGTTTCTGCACGAAGATTGCCGGACCCGGAGACGTCAACTTTACCGCCAGCCAAAGCACTGCGAAAAATGGCGCTGCGCATAGCATGATGGTCGACGCCACCACGATATCGATCAAGCGCTTCACTGTGAGATCAAGCGCCGAGAGGTTGCAACTGGGCACTCCAATCAGCGGCAGACCCCCGACCAGATGAGTACGTACGTTGGAGAAAACCAGCTGATCCAGGGTCGGCACAAAATGCCACGGTATCCGGTACTCGTTGCACAAGTTCAATAGTTCGCTGATGGCTCCGGCGGGCCGGCCTTCGCGCGCCAGGATGACTTCGTCGGGCCTGTACTGCTGCAACAGGGACCGGAGACCGTCGACATCGCTTTGACCCGTAGCCGTTACGCCTGGGGGCGTAAGCGATGTGAAGTGTATGACGGTGTGTCCGTGACTCTGATCCAGCAGCGAAGATATGTGACTGGCGACCTGTCCCTCGCCGACCAGCAGAACCTTAATCGCAGTCTGCCGCCGCAACATCCTTAACAGCAGTTGAGGAACGGTCTTACGAAAGGCGACGGTTGCCATGGAAGCGGTCAGAGCGAAAAGCACGACGGCGGCACGGGAGAACAGCGACCACTCAAAGAACGCCATGGCCAAGACGATAACGGTGAACAGCAACGTTCCTTGTATGGCCGACCAGGTCATCCGCCGACTGCGGTCGTCTCTTAGGTGATAGTTACCCGTAGCCTGCATACACCAATACCACATCGCCATCAGCGCCAGGTAGCGCAGCAGATTGCCCGGATACAGCAAAGCTCTCGGCGACATGTGAGTCAGCCCGGGAAGGTAAAAGCGAATCAGGATGGCAAGAACGAGCGACGCCGCCAGCGCGCACTGGTCGGAAATGATGTTGCACAGCCTAAGATCCTTCTCAGCGGTGGCTAACATCGTCGCCCATCCTCCTTCCATCAAAACGTTGCCATTGAACTGTTCAGCGTCGATACGAATCGCGCGCTAAACTACGGCCCGCAAGTAATCGGCACGCTGGCTCGGAGGCTGACCTGCGACCTCGACCAATCCGCCGCTGTCTTGCACCGAACGGGAAGCGGCTTCCAGTATGCGAACAATTTCCAATCCCAGCCTGCCGTCGGTTGCCGGACGCTCCCCGCTTTCGACGCAATCCAGGAAGTGGTTGGTCTGGTTGAGCAGCGGCTCGGTGGCATCAAGATTGGGGGAAACGATATCGCCGGAGCGGTAGGTCAACTGGTATTCGCCGAAACTGTTGGGCGCATCCTGCAGCACGCCGCGGTCATAGAGCTTCACCTTCTCCACGTCCATGTCGTCGTAGAGCACCATGCTCTTGCTGCCGACCAGTACAGTGCGGCGTAGCTTGCTGGGTGCAAGCCAGCTGACTTCCAGGTGGGCAATGGCGCCCGAGGCGAACTCCAGACGCAGGGACGCGATGTCGAGCATCCGGCCAATGCAGGCGCGTCCCGCCGCCGATACCCGCACCGGAGTTTCCTGCATCCAGTACAGGAACATCGACAGATCGTGGGGAGCAAGGTCCCACATCACGTCCACATCGCGGCGGTGAATGCCGAGATTGACGCGATAGGAACTTAGGAAGTAGAGATGGCCTAGCAGACCGCGGTCGCAATACTCTCGAATTTTGCGCACCGGAGGGCTATAGACAAAGGTGTGGCCAACCATCAAGGTCGCCCGCTTCCGCTCGGCTAGTTCGATCAATTCCTGGCATTCGCCGGACGACGCTGCCAGAGGCTTTTCGACGAAGACTCCCTTGCCTTGCTCCAAGGCGGACTTGGCTACCTGGTAATGGCTGGAAACCGGGGTTGCAATCATCACCGCATCGCAGTTGGCGGTCAACTGCCTCAGACTCTCAGCCAGAAGCACGGAGGGGTACCTGGTTCCGATCCTTTGGGCCGGCCTCAGGTTCATATCGTGGCAATAGATGGATTCGCAGCGATTGGTCTCAATCAGAGTTCTAATGAGATTCGGACCCCAGTAACCGCAACCAACTACACCCACTTTCATGGTGATTCTCACTTTCACTGGCGCAATGTGAAAATACTTTGTTTACAACCATTAGGAGTCGTATAGATACCGGCAAGCGGCGCTGTATTTGATAGTTTCCTCGACCCCAGTGGCACTATAGCTTGATGACAAGCTACCACGATTGAGTTATACATTCAACCACAAAAACAATACTAATGTGTTATTTATGTGGCTGATATATATAACTCTTTAGTGCCATAACTGAAGTGAGTTTTCACCGATTCGCAGACTAGACTGAGTTGTTCAATCGTCATTTCCGGAAACAGAGGAAGAGAAATAGCATGTTGACAAAGGCCCTCGGCGACAGGGAAATCGCCGCTTTTGAATCCCAGAAACTGGAACGCCGGCTGCAAGTGAACCGGTATGGGGTAATGGAATCCAGTTTCAATGCCCTGCTCAGCCAGGTGCTTAGCCAGGCCTCGCGGATCCTTAACACCGATCACGAAGAGATGGTAAGTGGGATCACACTCGGCTGGCACCTCATACATGCGGACGGGAAGATCACTCAGCTGCGAGCGGTAAAGCCGGGCCAGCTCGCGGCGCCGCTGATTCCAACCATCCAGCTTCTTTAGTTTGTGCCGCAAGACCACGCCCTGGATTTCGTCCATTCGAAAGTTCCAGCCGACCTCGCCGTGTTCATACTTATTCGTACGGCCGTGATTGGCTAGTCTCCGAACCCGTTCAGCCAGCTCTGAATTGTTGGTGGTGATGGCGCCTCCATCGCCGTAGGCGCCAAGGTTCTTGCCAGGATAGAAACTGAAACATCCCACCTCGCCCAGACCTCCAACCCGCTGGCCTTTGAACCTTGCGCCGTGGGCTTGCGCGGCATCCTCAATGAGAAGCACTCCCTTTCGATTGCAAATCTCCCGCAGCGCATCCATGCGCACTGGCTGACCATAAAGGTGAACCGCGAGTACGGCCTTGGTGCGGCGGGTGATTTTCGCCTCCACTTGTTCGAGGTCTAACAGCCACGTCTTGCTGTCAGAATCGACGGGAACGACCTTGGCCCCGGCCATGACCACGGCTGCAGCGCTAGCAATAAAAGTATTAGTAGGGACAATTACTTCATCGCCGGCGGCGATGTTCAATGCCAGAAACGTAAGGTGCAAAGCTGCGGTTCCGGAATCAAGGGCCACGCAGTCGGTAGTGCCGCAATATTGCGCAAACTCGGCTTCGAATTGTCGCACCGAAGGACCATCGATGTAGGCCGCAAGGTCGAGGCTGCGCAAAATGGCGGGAGCGAGCTCAGCTTGCAGCTCTGCATACTGTTTCTTCAGATCGAGAAAGGGAACCCGAATCCCGGCTTTGGTAGCGACTACAGCCTGGCTGCACATCGGCTCCTGACCCCTTTTTCAGATAGCGTTGAACGGTTGGTGTGGCTATGCTCGGATATGCTGCTGACAGAAATTCAGGATCTGCCCGCACAAAAAATCGCGCGTGGTTCGGGTGTCGCTGATTTTCCTGCCGCCGGTGGCGGATTTCCGCAGATTCAGATTGCGTATCTGTTCCGGCTCCCGGAGGATGTGCAGCTTGCCCGCCCGCTCCAGGCTCTCGTCAGCCGCTCCAGTCGCGCCCGCGAAGATGCTGTAAGCGTTTGCCCCCAACAGCGCGGCTTCGCGGATCATGGTGCCTCCGCCACTGAAAACCGCATCGGAGTAGCTCATCAAGCTCAAGGCATCCACAGACTTCTCCAGAATGCGGAAGGGAGGCCGATCCATTCCATACTCGGCCTTTAACTGGTCCCCTTGTGCCTTCATTCGCGGAAGCACCACGACCTGGGCGTCGGGCTCCCGGCTTAACCGCTCGATCAGGGCCTTGAACAGGATCTCCGACTTGGGATTGTGATAGTGAGCCCAGGTGGCAGGCGGCCGCACGGTTACGATCAGGCGACGCGGGTCAAGTCCTAGCTCCGGCAAGATATCCGCCGAAATCGACAGATCGTAGACGTAGGCTTCTTCCTTAAACCCCGGGTAGCGAATGACCTTCTTCAGATCGATTCCCTGATGCTGTAGTCGATCGGAGGGGATGGTCTCCGGAACCATGACCTTCTCCGATACTTTGGAAAAGAAGTTTGACGATACAAACTCATAGTCGTAGATGGTCATCGATGGAATGCGAAGCAGACTGGCGGCCATGGCTAGCGCTCGCGAGCCGTGACTGATGGCGAGATCAGGATGCTGATGCCGCGCGAACAGGGCCAGGCGTATGGCCCGTCGGACCGTGGCCGTAACCCGCGTGAGAAAGAATTTGGGCGTGCGATGCTCGCCCACCACGGTGTAGGGAACCCCGTAAGACCGCGCCAGTTCCTCCGTTTGTCCGAAGGAACGGACGGTGACCATCACGTGCATGCCGTTGTGTTCCAACGCGCGAATCAAAGGCGCGAAGAAATGAACGTGGGGAGAGTTGTCGAAGTCAATCCACACCTGCATGTCATTTCACCCCTCTTGCCGAGATTGGGTCTGAAACAATGGGCGTCTTATTTGCCGTACTCCCTGCCCCTTACCAAACCGCAGATTGGGAAGAAGCCCACCTGCTTCGCCTGCGAAGCGATCAACGTCAATTAGGCCCAAAGATAAATAGCTTGTTTCTGGCTGCTTATGCGATTTAACCCCACCATTACTTCCGAGATCAGCGACCCTGTGCGGGCCGCTAATGGCACTATAATGTCGCATACAATACAACAATAGAGCCATAAATTGCAACCATAAAGTTAGACTAAAGATTTATATATCTATAGCTCTTTATGGCCATATTGGGCGGAGTGTGTGACTTGCGAGTGAAAGCTCGAGGTCTCATGTTGGGCGTTAATTTGTAGGCAAATGTGAAGGAGTAGGTCCAGGAGAAACACGGTTTTGCATCGCTGCGAAATCCGGCAGTCCGACATCACGCGGACGGTTTTTGTCTCTAGGAATTCGCCGCTTTGCTTATCTGGGTCATCCGTCGTTGGTCAACCAGGCTCTGCTGCCAGACCTCGAGGGTAAGCAAGGCCCAGAGCTGTAGGGTGTAATCACGCTCGCCCGACGCGTTCTCCCGCAACCACCGAGCGACGGTTTGCGGATTCAGGATTCCACGCCGGCGAATCCGATCCGGAGAAAGCAGGTCGCCTATCATTTCCCGCAGCTCGTTGCGTAGCCACGAACGGACGGGCAATCCAAAGCCGGCCTTCCTCCGATAGATCACCTCACGCGGCAGCAATCTCTCCATGGATTTCTTGAGCAGGTATTTTTGCGTGTGTCCGTGGAGCTTCAAGTCGCTAGGCACGCGCCGCATAAAATCCAGGACTTCATTGTCGAGGAAGGGAACGCGGGCCTCGATGGAAGCTGCCATGCTCAGCTTGTCGGAATATGCCAGGTTCAAGTCCGGCAGAAACGTTTGCTGGTCCACATACAGCATCTGGTTGACGAAGTCGAGATTGGCGGTGTCGGCGAAGTGTTCCAGCAGCCTGGTATCGTGACCCGTGCGCGCCAGCTCGCGCATTTGCGGACTAAGCAACTCGTCCACTTCGGGTTCGTCAAGATACGACCGCATCGATACATATTGATCGATGGGATTCTGATCGCTCAGTTTCAGCAGCTTCTGCGTGAAGCGTGAATAGGCAAGCACCAGCCCAGGCTTCACTCCCGGCACAATCCCCGGATGATTGGAAAGTGACCTGAGTCCGTTGACCAGGACGCCTTGACGCAGTGGCGCAGGAATCATCCTGAGCCAGCGCGTAATGCGATCCACCAGGTGTACCCGATATCCGGCAAAGACCTCGTCCCCACCTTGTCCGCTGAGCAGCACGGTGACATTTTCTTTCGCCTCTCGACAGATCAGATAGGTGGCAATCGCGGCCGGGTCGGCGATGGCGTCATCCAGATGCCAAACCACTTCGGGGAGAAGCTCAACCACGTTCGGGTGAGCGACGATCTGATGCCAGTCCGCGTGGAAGTGAGCGGCCACCTGTTTCGAGTAGTGCGCATCATCATCCGACTGTTCCAGCTTCCCATGCTCATCGCTGAATACGATGCTGTAACAACGCAGAGGTCCTTGGTGCACCTGGGAAGCGCAAGCCAGAATCGTGCTGGAATCCAGTCCTCCAGAGAGAAAAAATCCCACCGGCACGTCGCTGATGAGTTGCCGGCGAACCGCGCTCTGCATCACTTCACGACATTGTGCGATAAGCTCTGCCTCCGGCGCCCGGTAGCATTCAACCGGCTGTGAACTGTCCCAGAATTTTTCGAAACGCAGCTTGCCATTGCGCCAGAACAGCAGATGTCCCGGCGGCAACTTCAAAATGCCCTTGAATAAAGTCCCGGGATTGGGCACATACAGGAGCGAGAGGAACTCGCGTAAGGCCGCCGGATCCAGTTCCGCCTCAACCTCATCGCACATCAGCAGCGCTTTGATCTCCGACGCGAAGTACAGCCGATCGCGCACCTGGGTGTAGTAAAGCGGCTTGATCCCCATGCGATCGCGAGCGATCATCAAGCTTCGCTGCCGGGTGTCCCATATCGCGAACGCGAACATCCCGTTCAGGTGTTCCACCATGGCGGAGCCGTGCTTCTGATATAAGTGACCGAGAACTTCCGTATCCGTCTGCGACCGGAATTCGATGCCGTCGCCCTCGAGCTCTTGGCGAAGCGCAGGGAAATTGAAGATCTCCCCGTTGAACACCACCCAAACGGATTTGTCGGGGGTAGACATCGGCTGGTGGCCGGCGGTGCTTAGATCCAGGATCTTCAGGCGATTGTTTCCGAACGCCAGCATTCCCGAGGGAGTAGCTCCGCCCGCGGCGTAGGTTCCCCAGTCGTCGGGACCACGGTGCCGGGTAACTTCCAGCATCGCGTTGAGCAGTTGTCTGTCCTCAACCCCAGCCATTCCGGCAATGCCGCACATGTTGTCAGATCCCCCCTGCTCTGGACAGCAAAGCGCTGACTTGCGTTTTGTCTCCCCGCAACGTCAACCGCAGGCGGGCCAGGGCGCGAAACATCCAGGCTTGTCCCCAACGCGTGTATTCCGCGCGATTGACCCAAGTGCGATGGCGCTGAAAGTAATAGGCCCCGTTCTCGGAAACCATGTTCTGCTGCGTCCAGCGAAACGTCGCTAGTGCTTTGCTCAAGGCCGCTGGATCCTGGTCGGCGAAAGTGCAGTGGTGCAGGATGGCCTGCGAGCAGGAGTGGATGTCGACGGGATAAAGCTGATTGTGAAAATATTTGGGCGCGCCGTCAGAAACAAAGAACGTCGCGTTGTAATACGCGTGACCGCGTCGAATGCCTTCGTCAAACGAGCGATCGCCGGTGTAGCGGCGGTACTCGTCAAGTGCGCACAGCACATAGGAAGTGTGGAATCCGTCGATCCAGTGTTGTTTGCGCAAAGCCCCGTAGTACCATCCTCCATTAGCCAACTGCTGGCTGCGCACATAGTTCATCGCACGACGTGCGAGCGAGCGATATCCCGCATTTGGCTTCAGGCTCGCCAGTCGCGCCAGATAAGCCCCGGCCAGTGCGCTACTGTTATAGATCACGGTGCGATCTGACGGCGTGTAGCTGAAGCAGAGTTGCTCAGGTGTATCCACCGAACGATTGAGGCGGGTAACCATGAATCGGCCAACCGATTCTCCCATTTCAGCCGCTTCGCGGTCGCCGAAGACCTGGGCCATATCCAGTAGCGCCTCTCCGCAGAAGTAGGATGCGATACTGTTGGGACTAAAAGCCGGCAGGTTCGTACCTCGCAGCGACATGTAGTCCCAGTCATAACCCCAGCAAAATTCCGATTCCCTGGGCGAGCGCAGGCGCCACAGCATTGATTTCAGATCGTCGGCCTCCTGCCAGTAGTCCTCGCCAGTTCGCGTCAGGTCGCATAGCGCCGACAGCACCAGGGCAAGCGCCTTGGGATTTTTGCTCGGCGGAATGCGGAGCAGTTGACGCAGACGAAGACCAGCTACTCGCTTGCCAAACTGTAAGAGTGCAAAGCTTAGGGGAGGGCGGCGGAAGATACCAGCCGACAGGTAAGGCGAATTCAGAAGGTCATAAGGTTCGTAGCCGGAATAGTTCCGACTAGACAACCACTCATGAGTTTGCTGCAGAGCCTGTTCCAGGTCCTGATATGCCAAATCCCAAGCCTTCGTTCGATTCTTCAATGCACAGTTCCTTCCGGCGATGTCAGCCACGATAGAAAAGATGACAACCCGTTCCGTATTGGCGGCGGAGAATATGGATCACAAATTCATGCATGCACTGCCATCGACGAATTCACATCAGCGGCCGTCAAGTATTGCTTCAAAACTCGCACGATACGGCAGGCCGCCCGGCCATCCCATAAAGGGGGAACCTTATGCAGGGTGCCATTTCGCGATCGGGTGTTCTGCAAGACCGTATTCGCATGGCCCAACAGGTTGGCTGGCTCGGTGCCGATCAGACGATTGCTGCCCAGCACGACCGTAACCGGCCGCTCCGTATTGTTGCGATACGTGAGGCACGGAACGCCAAGGTAAGTGGTTTCTTCCTGAATACCTCCGGAATCGGTGATGACCATGGCGGCGCTGTCCACCAATCCAAGGAAGTCCAGATAGGAGGCCGGCGGCATTGTCCAGATTCCATGCGCTGCAATCGGGGTCGTTCCATCCCACGCGTTGGTGCCGTTAAAGCCGGAGCTTAGAATCTTTTCCTGGGTGCGCGGATGGACCGGAAATATGATTGGGATACTTCTGGCAACTTCTGCCAGGGCGCTCAGTGTCTGTGTCAACCGACCTGGATTATCGACATTCGATGGCCTATGTAGAGTAAGGACCGCGTATCCACGCTTCCCCAGGCCTAACTTGGTGCGGAGCGGAGAGCGCCGGGCTAGCTCCAACGCTCCTACCAGGGAGTCAATCATCAGGTTCCCGACGAAGAAGACCTTCGCTGCATTGACGCCCTCGTTGGCCAGGTTCTGATTGCCGCTTTCTTCCGTCGTAAACAATAAATCGGAAATAGCGTCGGTCAGTAGGCGATTGACCTCTTCCGGCATCTGGCGATCGAAACTTCGCAGTCCCGCTTCCACATGTACAACCGGAATGGATTCCTTCGCTGCTACCAGCGCGCAGGCGATCGTGGAGTTCACGTCGCCAACCACCAGCACCATGTCCGGTCGGTCGCGCTGTACTAACTCGCCGAAACGCTTAATGATTTCCGCAGTCTGCGCATGGTGCGTGCCCGAACCGACCTCCAGGTTGTAGTCAGGTTCGGGAATGTTCAGTTGCTCAAAGAACACTTGCGACATCGAATAGTCATAGTGCTGTCCGGTATGAACCAGCACTGGCTCGAATTCAGGATGACGGCGCATCTCAGCTATAAGAGGCGCAACTTTCATCATGTTGGGTCGGGCCCCGACGACGTTCATAATCCGAAAGGCTGCTGTGGTCATTGGCCTGCTTTCATCACGAGTCACGAAGATTAAAGAAATCCGCAGAGCCTGGCTGAACGTGCTTCGGGTGGAGGGGGACACCATCGGCACGCTCAGCCATTTGCTCCTCGATCAAAATAAAATGCGCTTAAAGGTGTACATGTTCATTCCCGGAGGTACTTGGGAGGTGACGTACCACCCTTGCCACAGTTCAATCCCCGCAGCCCATCCCTCAGTATTGCCCGGCGTCACCGTTACGATAGTTCCTGCGTTGTTGATCGTTAGTTGGTCGGTTTGGTTGGCAAACTGAAACACGTAAATTCCGTAAGTGCCCTGTACGCTTAATGAGGACGGATTCAGGTACGGCAACGGAGAATTGGGGACATAATTCAACACTAACGACGAGTCGTTGATATCCCCAAACGGGTAAACATTGTTGTATAGCGTGATCGGATCCATATAGTAGTTGGTCATATAGGCCGATCCGTTGTTAGTTACCCAGAAGAAGTCGATATCAGACAAGTCTCCCGACAGCAGCAGAGCATTGACATCTTCCGCTCCTTGTCCCATCTCCGTTTGGGGATTGAAATAGATCAGACCAAAGGTGGAGTCTGCGATTTGCCACTTATTGTTGAAAGGGTCCCAGTACTCGGCGATCACATGTCCGTCTACTCCGTCCAGAGTAAGCTCCCGATAGCGTCCCAAAATCTGATTGGGAGTCATCTGATCCAACAAGGTGATCGAGTAGTACCCACAAGTCACTTCGTTGGGATTTTGTCCGTGGTCGATCATCTCCTCATAGAGCGGAGTGCCGGGAATCGCGTGATTCGTCATGCCTTGGGTCATGAGCCGTACTTGCGAAGTAAGGCTCTGCACCGTGTTATAAAACTGCTGCCGGTTAGGCAATGCGCCCGCCGGACCCGTGGTGAAGGTGCTTTGCGAGCACCTCCAACCAGAAGTGAACTGGGTACACATGTCCGCGTAGTAGTAGGTGCTCGGCAAAAGACCCCAGACGTATCGACTGGAAACAATGGGCGCCCAGGTATCCGCAAACATGTCACGGACCCCGTAATTGGTAGGGCTGATGATCAAAGAATAGGCCAGTGCACTTGGGACGGCATTCCAGGTAAATAGCTGGAACTGGCTTACGTTGGTGGCTCCATTGATGGGGCTCTGAAGATGAGCTATGCCAGTTCCGGTGTTGAACGTGGAATCCGAGTACCGCCATTGGCCACCGACATCCGTAAACAGCCGAACATAGTAGGTGAAGTTCGATTGCCAGCTGAGATTGACGGTCAGCGTTGTCGTGGTAACGCCCCAACTGTTGTAAACATTATTCGAGCCCGGCGAGGTCCCGATGTAAATCTGGTACCAGATCACTTGCGGTACAGAGGTCCAGGAAAAAGTGATAGGTAGAGTTGGATCGATTCCGGTTGCGCCATTCTCCGGTGAGAGCATGTAGGCTACGGGTGTAGTACTGAAGGTAGTGTCCTGGTAGAACCATGTAGAACCCACCTCCGTCCACATGCGGACGTAGTAGGTTCGCCCGGGCGCGATAGGAGCAGAGGTGTTGGTCGAGGTTGTGGAATCATACAGAACGTTATATGTGCCAGGGGCAGTGCCGACCCAAAGCACGTAATCTGTTGCGCCGACGACGCTATTCCAGGTGAACTGGACCGCAGGATAACCAGCAACCTGACTACCGTTGGCTGGGGTGATCAAGTGTGCGATGCCGACACCGGTAGTGAAGTGTGAATCCGTATAGGTCCATTTCCCTCCGACATCCGTGAACAATCGAGCGTAATAGGTGAAGTTCGAGTTCAGGCTCAAGTGCAGAGTCAGCGACGTAACCGTCACACCCCAGCTGTTATAGACATCATTTCCGCCAGGCGTCGTGCCTATGTAGAGCTGGTACCAGATCACATTAGGTATGGAGGTCCAGGTGAACGTCTGCACTCGCGGATCGACGCCGATCGCGCCATTGGCCGGCGAAGTCAAATAGGCGGTAGCGGTCGTGCTGAAAGTTGAGTCTTGATAGAACCATCCCGAACTTGTCTGGGTCCATATGCGGGCGTAGTAGCTTTGCGCCGGCGGAATAAGGGACGACGTACTCGTAGACTGTGTGGCGACGTAGAGGATGTTGTAAGAGCCTTGCGTAGTACCAACCCACAGAACATATTGCAGCGCATCCGGGACGCTGGTCCACGAGAACTGCACGGCCGGATAACCTGATACCTGGCTTCCGTTCTGGGGGGTAAGGAGCTGGGCAATTCCAGTATTCGCGTGGCAAACTCCGCTGGTCAGCAGGAAGGCGGCCAGAAAACGTAGGGCGAGACGTTTGCAATCGGCCTGCTTTTTCGGCGGAACGTATGCGAATGCTGTGCTGATCATGGTCGCGACCAACCCCTTCTCGCCGAAAATTCCTGGAATCCCCACAAAGTGCTTATAAAGCTAAAACCTTTTGGGCATTCTAGACACTAAAGGGATAATTGTGCAACACTTTTGTTTAGTAATTTTGGATTTAATATTGTCACATAAGTGGTTAGTAAGGGCATCCGGTTCCTAAACTGAGGAAACAGGCGAGTAACTATGGGATCTAAGAAGTCAAGAATCAATGAGTTGACACATAAATCTGGCCACCCACATCCTGCACAAGCTTCTTGGCGACCATTTGATGGGCCTCGGCCCGGAAATGAGCAAAGTCATGCTGACCTGCATCTCCGGTGAGTTGGTTGAGGCGGCTCGGTTCGTAGTCGGTCCAATAGCTTTCTGGAACCAATCTGGAGTAATCCAGAAGTTCAGCGTCGCAACGCTTGGCAAGGTCAGCAATGTCACGGTGAACCTGTGCCAGGCTATCGCGCGGGTTTGGGTTGGGCAGGATCCGGCGAATGGGGCCGAAATAGATAATTGTTCGCGTGTCCTTCTGGTGCAAGTACTGCAAAGCTTCACTCAGGAGTTCGAGATTGGTCAGGTAGATCGAACGTTCCAGGGGACGCGTTGACGCTGAGGTTACGCCGAAGAGCCGGTTTCGATACTTGCGAAAAGTAATGTTCGCCATGTCGATGAACAGGTCACGTTGGGCGAAGACTTTTGACCTCTCTGCCGTCGCCTGGAGAGTGTTCTCCAAACGGTTGGGCCAAGGCGTAACTTGCGAGATCGCGGCTTGGCTCGTTTTATCGCTAGACACCATTTCCTCGACCACGTGAGCGGCGCGAGGCAAATCAGGGTTCGAAGCCGCCAATCTGCGTAGCGCGGCCGCGACCGCCGGTTGCTTCGCCTCATCCCGGATTTCATTGCGGATCGATAGATCGCTGAGAATCTCGGGGCGAAGGTCGAAGATCACCACGGCCGGAGTTTGAGCAGTGGTGACGAAGTCCACCATACGCACCACGACTTCCGGCAAGGTCATGCCGCCCAACGATCCCCGATGAACATCAACGCCTCCGGGATCGCGTCGTGACAACAGCACCTGGAACCACTGCGGGGTAGAGATGTCCCAAGGCTGGGCATATGGAATAGCCATCGTCTGGGAGTTGCCGATGAACAGCAATTGCTCGCGGCCTCCCCGTGAAGCAAAGCCCGGCTCGATGACAGCGCGCGCCAGTTCGGCTTCCTGAGGCGAGAGCGCGGGATTCACTCCCGTCTGTTTTCGCAGTTCGGGAGGCGGTGCTGCGAGCGGTTCTGCTTCATGCACCAGCCACATACCGATCAGCAGCACTAGGAGGAATGTCTTCAGAGGAACGTAGGCCCTTTGGAATGGGAACGTCTGCGCCGCCCCAACACTCCCCAGCGACGCTTCGCCTATCGCTATGGCTCGCTCACTCATGCGTCATCGAGTCCCCAAGGCTGCGACAGCTGGCATAGCGGCAACATCTTGCCGAAGTGTTATGGTACGTTGCGTTTGGATCGACTCTTCCACGGCAAAGCAGCATTCCGTCACCTCCAGCAATTCTTCAAAAGGAATCGGGGAAGAGCCGCCGGTACGCATCGCCTCGGCCGTGAGCTGGAGTTCCTGATTGTGCCCCTTATCAAATTTCGACGCGATCTCCTTCGTCTTGCCTCCAGTCGAAAGTTGCAGCTTGCGGAAGTCATCGAGCCGCGCGGTTTTTCCCTGGCAGAAGACCTCGAAGTATTCTTTATTGACCGAGCGGTCTCCGTTGGAGAGGTAAAGCAGGTTGGCGATGGAGCCGTCGTGAAAATTGAGGGTCACGCTGATATTGTCGCGACTGTAACGGCCGGCGTCCGGCAGGGCTGAGGCGGTCACAGTTTCGATAGGGGAAGACACGACGGCGCGGGCCCAATCCACGAAATGGCAAAACTCACCCACGATGCGGCCGCCGCCGGCATCGTTCTGGATCCAGTGATCGCGCGCAATGAACCCGGCATTGCAGCGCACATGCACCATCATGGGCTCGGCGCGCCGTTCAAAGAACTGCATCAGGTTTTTCGTCAGCGGAGCGAAGCGCCGGTTGAAGCCTACCATCAGGAAGGGCGACTTGCCGGCCTCAAGCAATTCTTCGTAAGTCTCGCGGATCGTGTACATCCCATCGCGAGTGATGGCCAGCGGTTTTTCGACGAAGACAGCTTTGCCACTGCGGAGTGCAGCGATCACGTACGGGGCATGGCTATCATGACGCGTGACGATGAATGCAGCATCGACGTTCGGGTCCTGTAGCAGCTCAGTCGGCGACTGTGCACGATTGAACTTGAATCCCTTGCGGGTGCTCTCCGCCACAATACCGGAACCGGTAGCCACCGATTCCAAGACGACGCCTTTTTGCGGCTTCAGATTGGGGAAGATCATGCTGCGAGCAAAGCCGCCGGCTCCGATACAGCCTATTCGCAACTCTCCGGCCGCGCGAGCCACGTGAACAGACAACTTGACTGCCGGCTTGGAAACCTGACCATCGGCGGGCGCACCGTAATCGATGATCGCGGTATAGATACTGGTTTTGAGATCGTCATACGCTTGGCCTCCGCGCTCCACCGGATACTTAACCGTCGCCAGCCGAGCTACATTGATCGCGCCAGCTGAGATCAGATCGAGGAAGGCTTCCATGTTGCGCCGCTCGGTCCACCGCACATAACCCAGGGGATAGTCCTGCCCAGCTTCTTCGTAGTTGGGATCGTAGCGGCCCGGACCATAGGAGCGCGACATGGTCAGCGACAACTCTTTCATGTACATGTTGCCGCGCGAGACTCCCATCCCGACATCACCCACAATCACGATTCGACCGCGATCGCGCATGAGCTTAGCCGCTAGTTCGAGCGGCTCCGCGGACGGAGTGGCCGCGGTGATCAATGCAGCGTCGATGCCGTGGCGTGAAAAGGCGGCAATGGCCGGAGCCAGGTCCGGGTCGTTAGAAGTCAAGCCGAGATGAGCTCCGAATTCGACTGCGCGCTTCGCCCGCTCCGGCGAAAGATCGATGGCGATGACGCGACAACCTGCGGCGCGCGCGATTTGCATGGCGAGCACGCCCACCAGGCCGGCGCCAATTACCGCGACTGTTTCACCGAAAGTGACATTCGCCTGGCGCACGCCTTGCATAGCAATGGATCCAATCGTGGTGAGAGCCGCAGCGTCGAGTCCCACATTGTCAGGTACGCGAACCGCCAGGTTATTGGGGACGAAGTTAATCTCGCAGTGATTGGCGTAGCCGCCCCCGGCACAGGCGACGCGATCGCCCGGTTTGAACTCGGTCACTTCATCGCCCACCTCGAGCACATAACCCGAGCACGAATAGCCAATCGCGGAAAGAGTGTCGAGCCGGGCCTGCACCTTCTGGTAGGCAGCCCTGATACCGTTGCCCTTGGCGTAGTCGATGACCTGCTTGACCAGGTCGGGTCGTGACATGGCTTTGGCCAGCAATGATTTCTTGCCGGCTTCAACTTTCACTCGTTCCGTCCCCGCACTGATGGCGGAAAATGCGGTGCGCACCAGGATTCCTCCGGGCTGCACTTCCGGCGCCGGAACCTCGTAGCACGACACAGCTCCTGACTTCATGTCTTCCAGAACGGCTCGCATAGCTCCCCCTTGTCAGTTCATGGCAGCCCGCAAAACAGTGCATGGCTGCGCCTATCTGTGTTCGGGCAACAGCTGGCGGCCCGCTGTCCACCCGTTGAAACTTAGAACTGCATATACACAAACACCGACTTTTGTTTGCTCCAGATAATGACGCCGACAATCAGGATCGAATAGACGACCGGCGACAGCAGCCACGATGTTCGCTTCCACAACAGAGACTGGCCCCAGTTCTCCACCATCCAGTGATACCCGCACAAGGCGAAATAGCCGACGATCATGATCGTCGTGACCAGGTAGAAGTTAGGCTTCAATGCCAGATGGTGGTAGTTGGCGGGCTGAAAGACCACGCTGAACATGCGCAAACCCTGTTGCAGGTCGTTAGCTCGAAACAGAATCCATCCCAGACACATCAACGGAAACGTCAGGCTCCAACTTAGGAAGTTGGCCAGCGATTCGGGAACGGTAAACTCCAGACGGCGGTTCAAGCTTTGGAACTGGCGATGTGCGATAAGAATGGTTCCGTGGTAAGCGCCCCAAAGCACGTAGAGCACGGTGGCTCCGTGCCAGAAGCCAAACACTACCATCGCCAGGAACAGCGCGAAGTAGCGCCAGGCTGGGCTCCTGCGCAGCGTAGCCAACGGCAGAAAGACGTAGTCGCGGATCCAGAACGATAGCGACATGTGCCAGCGAGTCCAGAACTCAGATGGGCTGCGGGAGAGATACGGTCGATCGAAGTTTTCCGCCAGGCGAATGCCGAACAAACGGGCCGTGCCAATGACGATGTTGGAGTATCCGGCGAAATCAAAAAACAGTTGGAAGCCATAACCGAAAGCCAGCGCCCAGACGTCAAGGCCGCCCCATCCGCTGGCCAGGTCGAAGCCCGCGTCTACGCCTTCACCACCTTGCAAGCCCGAGGCGAGAATTTGTGCCAGCACCACCTTCATGAATAATCCGATCAGGATGCGCCGGCAGCCTTCGGCAATGTCATCCCAGCCGGGATCGGATGAGCGAAGCTGCGGCAACATTTCGGGCAAGCGGCACACCGGTCCCGAAAGCACCGTCGGCCAGAAGGCCATGTAGAGACAAAACTCGAGCAGGGAAGGATCGAGCTCTTCCTCGCGATACAAATCGAACAGATAGCTCAATGCCTGGAAGGTCCAGAACGACACGCCAATGGGGACAAGCAGGTTGTGCAGAATCGCAGAATGATGAGCCCAGCCAGTGGCTGGCAGATACTTGAACAATGCCAGTACCACCAGATTGAAAGCAACACCCAGCCCTAGCCGTGACTTTTCAGGTTTGCGGCGAAGGTATTCGCCGAAGCCATAGTTGACCACGGAGCTGAAGATCAGGAGCGCCAGAAACCCGAGGCTCCAGGTCGCATAGAAGAAGTAGCTGGCGCAAAGCAGCACGATCTTGCGGCCAGATCGCGAGTGCAGCAAGCGCCATAGCAGCCACACCAGCGGCAGAAACAAAATGTAGGTCAAGCTCTGGACGGTCACGGCGCGTCAATCCTTTTGGTAGGTGAAGTCATAGTCATGATTCGTGTTTCTCCCTCAGGTCTGCGCCGCCTTCGCGAGCCCTGGGCTGTAGGCGTACTTCTCACCTTTCTTTAACGACTGGATCAGCGCCGCCACCTGCCGCGTTCTCAGACTCCAATCGCAACCCTGCACTGCTGCCTGGCGTTGTTGTTTCGCTTCGACACGGTCGTTCTGCAAAGCGTCTTCGACGAGACTGATGAATTCCTCGGTCGAGCGATAGATCCTGAGCCCAGGCGTATTCAGGTACTCATAAAGCGGCGAAATCACCACCGGCTTGCCGGTCGCCAGATACTCGCGAACCTTGATCGCACTTCCGTAGCTGGTGAAAGCGTTGTCCTGCCGCCAGGGCAGCACGCAAACATCGAAGCACTTCACGAACCTCGGCAGGTCTGCATAAGGTCGCGAGCCCAGGAAATGAATATTGGGCGCCGAGACTTGGACCAAGTTTGATTTCAGGCCGAGCATGACCCAGTGCCACTCAGGCCGCAAGCGAGCAACCTCGGCCATCAGGTCTGTGTCCATCACGTAATCCATGGCTCCGAAATAACCCAGGATCGGCCGCGGGATGTTGGCGATCTCCGGAGCGGCCTCTCGCGCTTCGGTGGCGAAATGCTCGAAGTCGACCGCCTGTTCCAGGTAGTAGCGGTTGAGTTCGTGCGATTCCTGGAAAAGTTTTCGGCCGGAAAACATCACGACGTCCGCCGACTGTTTAAGCTTGCGATCAAACGATCGGATCACCTCCGCCGAGAGCGCACTGTCTTCGTTGGCCTCGTACTTGTCGCTGACCTGATAGAGGAGCATTTGCTCGCCGAGATGGCCGACCAGATCGGCAGCGGATGGAATCGCGATCCACAGGACTGGCCTGCGCATACCAATCAGCAGCATGGCCAGCCGTATCTGGATGACGAGCAGCAACCAGTTCAATCTGCGCGCAAACTTCGTGCCGTATACCGGCAAGTTAACAGGCGTCATAACCCACAAGCCTTCCGGAGCTTTGCGCAGCCACTTCAAATAACTCTTTAGCTTGCGTCGGATCTTCAGGAAGAAGTCAGGATTCGACATCGAAGGCAATCCCATAGAAATCGAGTTGACGAACAGGACTTTGTTTTGCCCAGCCAGTCGCTTGAGGATGTGGTTCTTCGAATGCGGATGGTGATACCACCAATCCTCGCCGGCGAAACAGATGATGCTCTCTCCTGAAAGCCCGTAGTCCATGTCTACTTTTCCCAATGAATCGTGGTTACGAGAGTTATGGGCAGTTCTGCCGCACAACGGATGCGAATGCGGGTTGCTGCCAGTGCTGCCCCGTATACCCGGGAAATCTCGCTGTTTTCCAATTCGAGTTGCAACTCTCGATCAGTCCGGCAATCAAGCCGGAGATATCGAGTACCGCTAAACGCGCAGCCGACGCTAGTCCCACCGGCTCGCTCGGAGGATACGATCCACTCCGGCGCGACCTGGAAGAACAAGTCAATGGCATGATGGCCGGTGCCTAGTATCTGGTCTTGGATGGTCAGGCCAGTTTTCTTCAAGTGAAGCGTCCGCGAGCAGAGCACGCCAAACCGGCTATAGCCGGAGTGCGATGCCGAGAACGCAATAGCTCCGTTATGCGCGCTGACCTCGATAGGGGTGACGGCCGCTTCGTTGCCGCAGTGAAACAAATGCTCTTTGTCCGGGCTGATTGTGTTGTGGTCTTGTTGCTCGACAGCGACCACATTGTGCGCGGCCGCACAACGATATTGGTTGCGCAGACTGGCGTCTCGGGTATAGCAGCGCGTTCCGCTGTCACAAAACACTTCGCTGTTACCCAAACGCAATATAAAGCTCAGCTTGTCGGAGTGGGTATGGCTGCCGCGACCGTTAATGCCATTTGGCATGGCAGCGAAGATCAGATTCGCGTCCTCATGATGGGCAATGACCAAGCCCGAGTCGCCAAGATGTTCAACCCTTTGTTGCTTGCGGGCCGGAAAGCTTGGCGACTGCGCGCCCAACCAGGCCGCGTCCCCGCCACTGCCTCCAAATTCACTTCCCAGCAAGTACGATCCCAAGCCCAGGACGTTGGATACTTTCAACGAATTGCGCTGTTCGACGGGCAGCTTAGCCTGCTGGACATCATCCAGAGATAACTCCACGCGGCCGTCATCGCAGTCGCCAATGTGCGGGAGGGTTCCCTGGCTGTCCGCCAAGGCAGCCGTCCACTTGAACATGGCGGTCAGACGTTGCTGGAAGCGCGGGTCAACCGGAATGCCCTGCGCTTTCTGTACCACGTACGAGTGCAAAAACATCTGCGAGACGAGCAGGTGATATCCCGTCGAGGCTTCCCAGTCGCCGCCGTCGGCGTAGGTTTGCAATAGGATTTCCTGCTGTACCAACCGCGCATAACGGTTAAAGCGTTGGTCGAGGCCGTGACCGCGTAAGGCCGCGCTCAAGGTCGTGAGCCCGACAATGTTGCTCAAGTAATGATTGCTGCGAACCAGGTGCGAAAATTCGTTGTGGGTTTCGGTGAAACGCAGATGTTGCCAAAGCGACCCCGTGACCTTCGCGAGCCAAGCCTGTTCGTCCGGTCGGAGAGGCCACATCAGCTCCAGCAGCAGGCACAGGCTTATGCCGCGCAGGGCCGCTTCCATCGCCAGCGTCCAGTTAACTCCCACCCCAACCGGATTGCGATCAATCCAATCGGATACCAGTTCACGCGCCGTTGCGCGGTACTTCTCGTCTCCGCTAAGCAGATTTGCTTTTGCCAGAACCGGCAGGAACTGCAGGCGCGACAACTCCCATGGCGCCTTCACATCAGAGCCGTCGTGCCTAACCACGGTCAGCCACTGCGCCGGCGCATCCGGCCAGCTTTTGCCGGAAACCCAGTCGCTGCTCCAGTCAGGAGGCAAGCCCAAGGGAACATTTCCGTAGCCCATCAAAGGAAATTTGCCTGCCAGCACCAGGTTCGCAAAGTACAGGATGGCTTCGCGCTGATCCGGGGCGATCGCGTGCAGAACGGGCCTGTAATATCCGATGGGGCGGTACTGCAGTTCCGGAATTCGTTCGATCTCCGTCTGAAACCAGGATCGACGAATTCGTTTGGACACACGAAGCATTGCCTCGCGCGCCAATGCTCCTACGGAATCTTCGCGAACAGCTCTTGCCAGGCGCAGCACTCTAGCGGGCATCAGCGTGCACCAGTGTCCTTTCCGTATGATGGATGACTGCCAAAATTGCAACCAGAGTTAGGGTGTAAGAAACGGAAGACATGATCGAAGCGCCGGCTATACCCCAATGTGGGATAGCCCAGAGATTTCCTCCCACATTGAGCGCCACGGAAACGGCCCAGATGGCGACTACGATCCGGGGATAGCCCATCGCGTTGAGAAACTGCACCGCGACGGTCTCAATCCCGAGCGTAAATATGCCCGGCAACAGCCAAAGAAAGGCTGCTACCGAGGGTAGGAAAGCTGCGCCGAACAGGATGTGAACGGCGGGTCGCGCAGCCAGGCCGGCAATGCCTAGCAGCGGAACCATCCCCACGATCATGGCGTAGGCTGCCTTACGCGAAAGCCGCAGCTTGTCGCGCCAATTCTGCATGGAGCTCAGTTTGGGGAACAGGATCATCCCGATGACTCCGGGCAGCATGAGCAAGTAATCGCCCATGCTGGAAGCCACCGAGTAATAGCCCGCCTGCTCCGCCCCGAGCATGTACTTCACCATCAGCAGATCAATACGCAGCAGGAGATAACTGAACAGGATGATGAGATAGGCTTTGAGTCCCAACCCAAAATGCTGTCGCAGGAGCCGAATCGATATGCGAGGAAACTCAGCCAGGAATGGCCTGAGGACGAACAGGGCTGCTGCGTTGCTGAGCCCCATGACCACAACGATGGCTGCAAACACAGTTTGCGCACTGACCCAGCGGAATAGGATGACCGCGCCCACCATGATCAGAATCAGCAGGCGATTCATGAATTCCACCTGGTTATAGGAGCGCACCCGATGCAGCGCCAGCAGAAGGTTCTCGCTGAACAGGAACCCGAGGCCCAGCGGAATGTAGAGAAAGCCAAGCACCAGCAGCCATCCGTGGACCGGAGCAAGTTCGGGACGGAAGCTGAACAGCAGGCCACCGGCAAGCGCTGCGGTAACTCCGACGCTGAGACTTACCAGTAACGAGTTGGCCAGCAGGCGCGGCAGGAGCGCGCGGTCCTGTCCCAGGTAGTAAGTATTTGAGGCGACATATCCGAAGTGGCCGAATTGAACTCCAATCTGTCCCATCGCGAGCGCCACGGCGTAGAGTCCACGCCCAGTCGGGCCGAGGGCGCGGGCAACCGCTATGGTCGTGACCAGCCCTAGCAGGATCAGGGAGATCTGCGTTGCGTAGGTTTCCACTACCTTGCGCACCAGGTCGGAAGCCAGCGCCTGCTTCAGCATCGCGCGCCAACGCGAAACGCCATAGGCAGGCGTAGCCAGCGCGATATCAGCCTCGGGATTGGCCTGCGTTATGTTCATCGTGAAAACGAGTATCCATTCGCACGTTTTTAGTAGCGCTATCGATCGGCCCATGGACGCTGGGAAGCGAGGGGCACATTTCTTGCCGGCTCCTCGGTGTGAACTTCATGTGCATGACTTGGTGCAATCGCTGCCAATGCATTGCTGACATTGCGAGCCCAGGTATGTCTCTGGATCGCGGCTTCGCGTGCCTGGCGTCCCAGACATTCGCGCATTCCAGGGTCGGAAGCCAGCAGCTGGACGGCTGCCACGAATTCGTTCACATTGCCCGGTTCCGACAGGATCGCCGTTTCGCCATGGGTGAGTACCTTCGCCAGTTGATCGAGGTTGCTGGCGGCAATGGCCTTGCCCATCGACATGTACTCGAAAAGCTTGGTGGGCGAACCGAAGAATGGACGGCCATCGGGCATGGGAACGTGCGGCGAAACCAGGATGTCGGCGGCGTCCAGATAAGCTCGCACCTTCGAAGGCGCGATCAGGCCGGTGAACATCACCTTTCCACTGGCCTCATAAGTTTTGAGCCCCTCGCGGATTTCACCGTGCAATGGGCCTTCGCCGATCAGTACAAAACGCAGGCGATCCTGTGGGTCTCCCTGCAAAAGCTGTAGGATGGCCTGCTGCAACACTGTAATGCCATGCCAGTGGCTGAAGGTGCCCACAAACTCCACCACCACGGATCGCGGCGTCAGGCCTAACTCCTTGCGGATCTCGCGGCCTCCGCACCCCGGACGAAAATAATCAGGATCAACTCCGTTCGGATTCACCAGTACGCGCTGAAGTGGAATTCCGCGAGCCAGCAACTCTTCTTTCAGCGGTTCGGAGACAACAACAATCAGGGAAGCGCATTTCAGCATCACGTCTTCGCAAAGCTGTAGCCAGATGCGGAAACGCGTGGGATCCCAGTATTTGGCCATCCAGATTTCAGAGCCGTTGTATTCGAGGATTAGGGGAACTTGCAGCCGACGCGCCAGAAGAGCTCCCGCAACCGAGAAACGTCCATGGCGCTGATACAAGACGGTGGGACGCCTGCTATCGAGCCGTGATCTGACTTGTCTGACGAAGTTGAGATTGTAGGAAAGCATCAAGCTCTCCCAAAAGACATACCCTTTGTGGCGAAGTGGGACTAATTCCGTGGAATATACGTCTACTGGCAAAGGCGTTCCCGAAAAAATGTGACAGGCGTGACGATTGGCCGCCAGGCCTCCCAGTACTCCGCGAATATGACTCACCGCCCCACCGGCAACCACCGGGTTGAGCGGAAAAGGGAAGAGATAAGCGACCTCAGGCATAGCGGTGTCTTGTTCTGCTGCGGGCTGAATCGTCATCTTTAGGAACAGCAAATAGGCAAGCCAGAACCCGAAGACGCAGGCATCCGCCAGCAGACTGAGCATGGTTTTCGGGAGCATCCAAAGCCAGTCGCGGCGGCTATACACTTGCCAATCGGCGGAACGATTCACCATGACGGTCTGGTCGCAGTGGTGCAACAATCCCGACCAGCGAATGAGTTCGGTTTGCTTGGAATCGGCGAAGGAATCGAAGTAAATAACCAGCGCTCGTCCGCGAAGCGCCCGAAATGCCTTTAGCTGTCCCTTCCACCCATGTTCTCGCAGGGCGCGGTGCGACAACTCAATCAGGTCGGCATCCGTATAGCGCTCCGCGGTCAGTTGCCGCGCGCGCTCGCGGTCCCCGGTCCAGACATGCAGGTAGACTGTCTCGCTCTTAGGCATAAGGTCTCTACATTCGCCGCTAGTGGCTGCTGGCCATCATGAGTGCTCGGTCACCGGTTTCTGTCTTGTCGACGTACTCCCGCCACCACAGAACGAAATTCAACAGGTACCAGGAATTCCAGCCTTGTTCTTTGTCGGCAGCGATCTTTAACACGGCGGCCGGGTCGAAGAAATCGGTGGCCTCACAGAAGGCAGCCAGCTCCCGTCGGGTATAAGCGCCCAGGCGGTCAAAGAACCATTCGTAAATTGGAACTCCGAAACCTTGCTTGGTGCGATGGATAATCTGGTTCGGGATGACGCCAGTGACCGCGCGTTTCAGCATGTGTTTGCGCTGGTCCCCCTTCGTGATCAGCGACTCCGGAATGCTCATCGCCAATTCCACGAACTTGTGATCGAGGAACGGAACGCGGGCTTCCAGGCTCACCCCCATACTCATCTTGTCGACCCGCATCAGCAGCAATTCCGGCAGCCGCAAATTGAGGTCGAGATAAGTCATCCACTTGACCGGAGTCGTTTCCCAGGCTTTCGTGGTGAAATCGGCATGGATGTTACGAATCGCCTCCCACGACGAGTAGCCGTGGAATTGACGACGCAGTCGGGGCGAGAAGACCTGCATTTTCAATTCGTGCGGCAGCGCTTCCGCCCCACCCCAGAACAAAGGCAAGCCGCGTGTAGAGCGGCACAGCATTTCATAAGCGCGGCCGTTCTTGTGGCCAGCGGCTGCCAGCGCGCTCAGGCCGAGGGACCGCACGAACCGCGGCACCGGCAGCCTATTCCAGCGCTGCAGCTGCAACATCCGCTCCCAGGAGGCGTATCCCCAGAAGAGTTCATCGGAGCCTTCGCCGACCTGGCAAACAATGACGTCGGCATCGCGCGCGAGCTTGGAGACGTAGAAAATCGGCATGCAAACCGGATCGGCGATCGGCTCATCCTGCAACTGGATCATGCGGGGCAGGAAGTCGAGGAAGTCTTCCTGGGTCAGGACGCGGTCTTCGTGTTTCGCGCCGAGTTGTTTGGCAAACTGCCGAGCGTGCGGTAACTCACTGACGCAGCCCCGGTAGTTTTCGTCATATCCGACGGAGAATGTACGAACCGGGCTTCTCTCTCCTTCGGAGAACAACGCGGCGTTCGTGCTGGAGTCGATACCCCCGGAGAGAAACACGCCCACGGGAACATCGCTGACTTTGCGTAACTTCACGGCGGTGCGCAATTCGGCGATCAGCCGCTCCGAGATCTCATCTTCCGAAACTCCGGTCAATGGCGTGGTGTGATCCAACACGTCCCAGTATTTGTGGGTGGTGATGACGCCGAAACGGTCGACTCGCATCCAGGTGCCGTTGGTCAGTTTCTGGATGCCGGCAAACAGTGTCTGTGGGGCAGGGGTGGCGAGGAAGCTGAGATAGTGGAACAAGCTTTCCTCGTTCACGGCGCGAAGCTGATCCGGGTCCTTCAGGAGCGCCTTGATCTCCGAGGCGAAGGTAATTCGACCATGATGCACGCTGTAGTACAGCGGCTTGATTCCGATGCGGTCGCGGATCAGCCACAGCTCGCGGCTTCGGCCGTCCCACAACGCAATGGCGAACATGCCCCGGAACCGGCGAATCGCGTCGATTCCCCATTGCTCGAAAGCATGGAGAATCATTTCGGTGTCGGAGTGGCTGGTCTTCCAGGCGTGTCCGCCGAGAGCTTCCAACTCACGCCGGATCTCAGCGTGGTTGTAAATTTCGCCGTTGAACACGACGGTGAGGGAGCCGTCTTCGTTGCCCATAGGCTGCGAAGCAGAGGTCGACAAATCGATGATCGAGAGCCGCCGATGTCCGAGTCCCACCTTGGCTGAAGACGACACCCAAACGCCCGCGCCATCCGGTCCGCGGTGGGCCATGGTGTCGCGCATAGTGGTAATCAGCGACGTGGTTACTTCAAATCGGCTGTTTTCGAACGACAGAACCCCAACAATTCCGCACATGTCGGCTTCCCAATGTCGAAAAACGCTAAGGATTTCGCTCTATGAGCGGGTGCCCCACAGGCATCCGCCCATTAGTGGAATTTATCTATAGCACAAATATACCGATCCGTGCATGAAATATATGGCACAAATTTGCTTTAATAAACAATTCTTTAGTGCTATGATCGCCCGCATTCGCCGCGTGTGGGGTTTCGTTTAAGGCCGGCTCACCTTGCCGACCAACGAACCAAAATGTCATTCAGGGCTTTCTTAACGAAGCAGGAGGTGCGGGTTTGGAAACCAAAGTTCAGCTAAAAAGGTGGGAATCGCCGCAGCTCGAAAGGCCTCCTGTCGTGCCGCTGCTTACCGGAAGTACCCCACACTTACGCACGGAACCGACGTTCCTGGATTACTGGGGAACTGTGGTGCGGCACCGGGCCATCATCCTCATTACCGTGCTGGCGGGGGTAATACTTGTGGCATTGATCTCGTTCCGGATGACGAAACTGTATTCGGCGACCGGCCGGATCACCATCAATCGCGAGAACGCTGACGTTCTGGGATTCAAAGACTCTGCTGCCAATACGCTTGAGGACTACGACTACAACGTTGCTCTCGACACGCAGGTGCAGGTTTTGCAGAGCGACACGCTGGCCACCGACGTCATTCGGAAGCTCAGGCTGGATGTCAATCCAAAATTCGCCGGTGCCATCTCCGCCCAGAAAAACTCTCGAGCTGAAAGCGGCGGTCTCCCGGCCACGGGTCCCAGCAACCTTCGGCAGTTGATCGACATTTTGCACAGCTGGCTGCGAATCGACAAAGTTCCGAAGACGCGGGTTATCGAGATTCACTGTACCAGTCCCGACCCAAATCTTTCTGCCGACATTGTGAACACCCTGGTTGCGTCCTTCATCGAGCACAACTTCGAAACCAGGTTTCAGGCCACCATGCAGACCTCCGAATGGCTGTCGAAGCAGCTTTCGGATCTGCAGATGAAGGTGGCCAGTTCCCAGGAGATGCTGGTGAAGTACGAGACCGATAACAACATTCTGGGACTGGATGAAAAGCAGAACATCACGACTTCGAAGCTGAACGAACTCAATCAGCAGCTCACGTTGGCCCAAAGCGATCGCATTCAGAAAGAGGCAGCCTACCGGCAGACGCAGTCCGGAGGCGTCGAATCGATTCCGGCGATGGCCAGCAGTGAAATCATTCTGCACCTCAAGCAACAACAGGCCGACCTCAAGAACCAATATGCCCTGCTCGATAGCCAGTATGGTCCACTGCATCCCAAGGTGATCACCCTGCACAATCAATTGGAGCAGACCGAGGCGGCGATTCAATCGGAAGGCAATAAGCTGGTCTCAAGAATTCACAATGAGTACCTTGCCGCCGTGCAGCGCGAGAATTTATTGCGCGCGGCTTTGGAGGAGCAGAAGCAGGAAGCCAATAAGCTGAACGAGAGTGCTATCCAGTATGAAGTTTTGAAACGCGAGGCCGATTCGAACCGGCAACTCTATGACGGTCTGCTACAGAAGATGAAAGAGGCCAGCGTTTCGGCGGGCTTGCGCTCCGGCAATATTCAGGTGGTAGACCAGGCGGTTCCTCCGGACCGGCCATCGAAGCCGAACATCCCACTGAATATGGCTGCCGCTTTTTTTGCCAGCCTGATGCTTGGTACGGTAGCCGCGTTCGTCATGGAGCGGACGAACAACTCGATTACCAGTCCGGAAATAATCGACGCTGTGAGCGGCTGGCCTTCCTTAGGGGTCATTCCCTCCACGCAGGAAAGTCCACGCAGTCTGCGCAAAGGAAGTTCTTTAGTTCTGCAATCGAAAGAGACCGACAGTGAAGGTCCTCTGGTAGTGGTTTCACGGCCGCGCTCCAAGGTCGCGGAATCGTTCCGTGCGGTGCGTACTTCCATCCTGTTGTCATCGATTGACTCGCCGCCGAAAACCATGCTGGTCACCAGTGCTTTGCCAGAGGAGGGCAAGACCACGATCAGCGCTAATCTGGCAGGCGCCCTCGCACAAATGGGGAGGCGGGTCCTGCTGGTGGACGGCGATATGCGACGTCCCAGAGTGAGCGACTTTCTCGGGCTTCCCAAAGGCGCCGGCGGCCTCAGCACCGTGCTAATCGGAAAGGATAAAGAGGAAGACGTAATCGTACCCTCAGCGAAGCTGCCGAATCTGTACATCATGCCTGCCGGCCCCAAACCTCCCTATCCGGCCGAACTACTGGGATCCAATCGGATGAAGGCACTGCTTAAATCCTGGCGGCCCAACTACGATCACATCATCATCGACACGCCACCTGTACTTTCGGTTACCGATCCAGTGCTGCTCTCGGTCGACGTGGATGCGGTCGTTCTGGTTGTGCGATTCGGTCAAACCACCAAGCAGGCTTTGAAGGAGGTTCGTGAAATTCTGGATCAAGTCAACGCCCGGGTGTGCGGTGTGATCCTGAACTCCGTCGAGCCTGATCGCGACTCTGCCTACGGCCGTAGCTACTATGCCGGCTATGGCTACTATGACCGAGCGCACAGCTATTACGAAGAGACGCCGGAGACGCAGACTACGTAGTCGGCCGCCAGCGCCACCCGGGAGCCGAGCGATTTCCTAACCGTCATGGAGCTAAGTCTCAAATCGCCAGCGTCAAAAATCGGCTTTGCCGTAGTGTGCGCGCTGTTGGCGGTGGTATTTGAAGTTTGTAGCGTTCGGCAATGCCTGGCCTACCGGGAATATACGCAGCTCACGGTGCCCGCGCTGCAAAAGGCAACCCGTCTCGATCCTCTGAACTCCCAGTATGCCCACATGCTGGGGCGGATCTACCTATATCAGGAGCAGGATTTTGCAGCCGCGCGAACTGCCATGGCTCATGCGACTGCATTGAATCCGTACGACGCTCGCTACTGGCTTGATCTCGCCAGCATCGCTCAGGTTACCGGTGATTCCCAGGCCGAGGAGGCTGACCTGGAGCGCGCACAGAGGGTGGAACCTACGATGCCGGACACATCGTGGGAGGTAGCGAACTTCTATCTATTGCGTGGCAACCTGCCCATGGCGTTTCGCAATTTCGCCACGGTGGAGCAGTATTCTCCGCAATTGCGCAAGCAAGCCGTGCGGGCCAGTTGGCGTGCGCAGCCCAACATCGACCTGCTGCTCCAGTATGTTCCGCACACTGTGGAAGCCTTGTCGGCGGTCTTGAACGTGATGTATGAGCAACAAAAGTTTCCCGAAGCAGCCAAAGTCTGGCAGGCCCTGGTCGCGCTCAAACAACCTGTGGGCGCGGACTATGTGCTTGCCTATCTGGGGACGTTATTATCCCATGAGCACCGACTCAGCGATCAGGCGCAACAAGTGTGGAAGGACTTTCTGACCACGAATCCAGAAATGGCGGAATATGTGGCGCCCAACAATCTGGTCGTGAACGGAGGATTTGAGCACGACGTTCTGGACGGCGGCTTCGACTGGCATCACGCCGAGCACCCCTACGTAAAGCTGGCCCAGGAAAGTGCGATATCTCATAGCGGGTCACGATCGCTGTCGGTTTCGTTCGACGGCAACGGCATCCAGGACTTCGGCATATTTCAATACGTCCCGGTAAAACCAAACTCCCGCTATCGCCTGCAGGCCTACGTCCGAGCCGACAACATCCTCGGCTCCAGTGGTCCTCGCCTGGCAGTTACCGATCCCTACGATGCTTCCCACCGCTTCTATACCGGCGATGACATATTGGGCAGTTCTCTCTGGTCCGCTCAAACCGGCTCGTTCAGCACCGGACCTGACACCCACATGGTTGCGATCGCATTGCTGCGCGATCCGCCCTACGATCCCATCCACGGCCATCTCTGGCTCGACGATGTCTCTATTACGCCGGAGGACGACCAATAGTGGCTGCGCCCCATCTCAGTGCCGAGGTATTTCCGGCTGCGCCTCAACCAGGTCAGCGGTGGGACAGCGTTCTTACTGGCGGTGTTTGCGTGGCCCTGGCTTTCGCTGTGCTGGCCATGGGGGCGGTTCAGCCTGAGGCTGAGCTGCTTCTTCGCAGCTGCTCGCTGGCGTTGTTCTTGCTGTGGGCGGTCTTGCAGTTCGTCCGGGGCAGGCTCAGCATTGCATCCTCCCCCATCTATATTCCGGCGTTGGCGTTCGCCGGACTTGTCGTCGCGCAGATGCTGTTCGGCCTCACCGCCTACCGGCATGACACGCTGATCGAACTGCTGAATTACGTTTCCTACGGATTGCTTGCCTTCATTACGCTGCAATCCCTGCGCGGTAGCCAGGCCGCAAAAGCGTTGGCGCTCGCGATCAGCGGCTTTGGGCTGGCGGTGTCCGTCTTTGCTTTATTGCAATACCTGGCTTCGAATGGAAAAGTCTATTGGGTGGTGCAGATACCGACCGACGCTATGCCTTTCGGTCCATATGTGAATCACAACCACTATGCAGGCCTGATCGAAATGCTTATTCCGTTCCCTTTGGTTTTTGCCCTGCAAAGCCCGGTAAGTATCTCTAAACGATTTTTCTTCGGCCTGTCCGCAATCATCATGGGAGTTTCCGTGGTGGAGAGCGGTTCCCGTGGGGGCATCATCGCCCTCGCCTGCCAGGTCGTGCTGCTGTTCGCGATCGGGCGTTTCACGCGCATTCGGCGCGGAGGCGGCATTGTCTTGTTGGTAATGCTGGTGGCGATGGCCGGTCTGCTGGCCATCATGGTCGATAGCGCGGTCGCCTCGCGGATCAGCGCGCTACGCGAACCGGGTCGCGCCGATGTTGCCGGCTGGAGAATGCGCCTCAACCGCGACAGCCTCTCTATGGTGCGCGCCAAGCCGGTTCTGGGTTGGGGGCTCGGGACATTTGCGACTGTCTATCCGCAGTTTCGGTCGTTTTACGACGACGTTCCCATCCATGAAGCGCACAACGACTATATGCAACTGCTGGTTGAGACCGGCGTGGTTGGCGGAATGTTGACTGCGTGGTTTCTGATCCTGGTTTTCCGTGAGGGCTGGCGCAATCTCGAGCGATCACAAACCATCTGGGAGAGAGGAATTACCACCGGGGCGATGGTCTCCGTGAGCGGCATCCTTATCCACAGCTCCTCGGACTTTAACTTGCACATCCCGGCGAACGCCGCCGTCTTCTTCGTGATGTGCGCGATTGCGGTAGCGCCCATCACTCAGCGAGGAAGTCAACCCCCGAACGAATCTCGGAGGAGCAGGACCGACCGCACGTCCGCTGACTTGGCCGAGAGGGAATCGCTGGAGGGAGTTGCGGAGGCCCCGCAGAGATTGCGAGTCGTTGCCCGGCGACCGTAGGCACACCGATCGGATAAAATTTAAAACCGGTTACACCATCGGCATCGCGTTCGTGGCGTCTGTGTAATTCGTGCGCGCATTCGAAACGTCGCCATTGCGCCAATGTGTGGGCTACAATCGCGCTCAGCATGCCGGCTGCGCACCGCACAATTTTCCATGTCGATATGGACGCTTTCTTCGTCTCCGTCGAAGAAGTGTTTGACCCGTCACTGAAGGGCAAGCCGGTGGTGGTAGGAGGACGGGCAAACGAGCGCGGGGTGGTTTCGGCTGCATCGTACGCGGCGCGAAAGTTCGGCGTACATTCGGCTATGCCATTGCGAACCGCGGCCAAGCTGTGTCCGCAGGCAATTTTCGTCGATGGCCATCCCGACCGCTACCGTGAGTACTCCGCCAAAGTTTACGAAGTGTTGAACCGTTTCTCGCCCAAACTGGAGATGGTTTCCATCGACGAAGCCTACGTCGACATGACTGGCACGGAGCGCCTGCATGGTCCGCCGATGCGGGCGGCGCACGCATTGCATCTTGCGATGAAGAACGCCACCCAACTGAATTGCTCCATCGGGATCGGCACCTCGCGGCTGATCGCCAAAGTTTGCTCAGACCAGGCTAAGCCCAACGGCGTCTTGTGGATTGTGCCTGGTGGGGAAGTGGAGTTTCTGGCTCCGCTTGATGTCCGCAAGATTCCCGGCGTAGGCAAAGTGATGGAGAAGCGGTTGCAGGACCAGGGTATCCGCAAAGTAGGCGATCTGGCATCGCGTGACGAGCGCTGGTTGGAGCGAAACTTTGGCGCGTTGGGAGTGGCGCTCTCGGGGAAAGCTCGCGGCCTGGATGCTGGCGCCTGGTTTGATGCCGACATCGGCGAAGACGATGGGCCGCGCTCGATCAGCCACGAACACACGTTTTCGCACGACACCGCCGATGCGCAACAACTCGAATCCACGCTGGCGCGTTTGACGGAAATGGTCTGCCGCCGGCTGCGCGAGCAGAAGCTGCACGCCCGCACCTTGCAACTGAAGCTGCGTGATTCCAGCTTTCACACTATTACGCGCGCCCGCACACTAGCCAATCCGACCGCGATCGATACCGACGTGTTGGCCACGATTCGGGAGCTATTCCGCGCCAGCTGGAAAGGCGACGCGATACGCCTGCTTGGAGTTCACGTATCGCATTTCGAAGACGAGAGCGAGCAGATCAGCCTGGCCGGACAGGGTTCGCACGACAAGTGGAACCAGGCGCTCTCTGCCGCCGATCGCCTGCGCGAAAAGTATGGCGAGAATGCGGTCTCGCTGGCGACCGGCATGAAGGGACGCTTCCGCGAACGTACTCACGAAAATCCCGCGGCATTGCCGGGGAAGAAGAAGCCGTCGTAGGGAGCGTCACCGGTTTCGCGGTGTTTATCTCTCCTCAGCCCCGACCAAGCATCGCGGTTATGGGTCACAGACACATGTGACTCGTCAGCCTACTCTTAACAGTAGGAGAACCGGCATGTGTCTGGCCGTTCCAGGAAAAATTCTGAGTATTCAAGGGGAAGATTTTGCCCGCACGGCCCGCGTCAGCTTCGGAGGGATTGTGAAAGAGGTGAACCTCGCCTACGTTCCTGAAGCCATGGTTGCCGACTATGTGATCGTTCACGTCGGGTTCGCCATCAGCCTGCTGGACGAGCAGGAAGCGCTGCGCACCTTCGAATATCTCCAGCAGATGGACGAGTTGAGCGAGTTGGAAGTGGAAACGGTCGAATCATGAAGTACGTGGAAGAGTATCGCGACGCCGCTGCTGCCAGGCAATACGCCGCCAGCATTGCGCACATCGTCACCCGGCCGTGGACGATCATGGAAATCTGCGGCGGGCAGACGCACACCATCGTCAAGTATGGTATCGACGAGCTTCTACCTAAACAGATCACGCTGGCGCACGGGCCGGGCTGTCCGGTCTGCGTCACCCCCGTTGAGTTGATCGACAAGGCGCTGCGGATTGCGTCGCAACCCAATGTCATTTTTTGCTCCTTCGGCGACATGCTGCGCGTGCCCGGCTCTACCACCCCAACAAGTCCAAAGGCAGGCGCCGCTTCGTCGGCCGATTTGTTTAGTATCAAGGCGGCCGGCGGAGATGTACGCATTGTCTATTCGCCCATGGATGCGGTGCAGATAGCCAAGCAGAATCCTGATAAGCAGGTGGTATTTTTTGCCGTCGGTTTTGAGACGACCGCGCCCGCCAACGCCATGTCGGTCTATCACGCCAAGCAGAGCGGCCTGAAAAACTATTCGGTCCTGGTGTCGCATGTGCTCGTGCCGCCCGCGATGGAAGCCATTCTGAGTTCGCCGGCAAATTGCGTGCAAGGCTTTCTCGCTGCCGGCCACGTTTGCGCCATCATGGGTTACACCGAGTATTACCCGATCGCCGCTAAGTATCGCGTGCCCATCGTGGTCACCGGTTTCGAACCGCTCGATCTGCTCCAGGGCATTTACATGTGCGTGCAGCAACTGGAGCAAGGACGCTTCGAGGTGGAAAACCAGTATGCGCGAGCGGTTCGGCGCCAGGGAAATGCGCCAGCGCAGGGCCTGGTCGCGCGGGTGTTTCGCATCGTCGATCGCAAGTGGCGCGGCATCGGAGGCATTGCTCGTAGCGGCCTGGGACTGGCAGCCGACTACGCTGATTTCGATGCCGAGACGCGCTTCGGCTTATCCGACTACACTGCGCAGGAAGATTCGGAATGTATCAGCGGTCTGATCATGCAGGGTGCGAAAAAGCCGGAGGAATGCTCGGCGTACGGCGCGCGCTGCACCTCCGATCATCCCCTGGGCGCCCCCATGGTCTCTTCCGAAGGAGCCTGTGCTGCGTACTATCGCTACCGGCGGTTGCGGACGGTGAACGACGCCGCTGCAAGAGGCAGCAGGCGTGGCTGAGGTCAAAGAGTTTCGCTTGCAGTGTCCGACGCCGCTGAATGACGAAGATCGTGTGCAACTGGCGCACGGGGGAGGGGGACGGCGCATGCACGAGTTGCTGGAGGGGTTGCTGCTGCCCAGCTTCGGCAACGAATTCCTGCTGGAACGCCACGACGGTGCGACCCTCACGATCGGCGGCGCCCGGCTGGCTTTTACTACCGACTCTTACGTTGTCAGACCACTGTTTTTTCCGGGCGGCGACATCGGCACCCTGGCCATTCATGGAACGGTGAACGATCTGGCGATGTGTGGCGGGCGCCCGCTCTATCTCAGCTCAGCGCTCATTCTGGAAGAAGGTTTGTCGATGGAGACGCTGAGGCGGGTGGTCGAGTCAATGCGCGCGTCGGCCGCGCTCGCCGGCGTGCAGCTGGTGACCGGCGATACCAAGGTGGTGGACAAAGGCAAGGGCGACGGGATTTTCATCAACACTGCAGGGATTGGGGTGGTGGAGCATGACGTCTCCATCGCGCCGAAAAACGTACGTCCGGGCGACGCTATTCTGCTGAGTGGCGACATCGGGCGGCACGGTATTGCGATCATGGCAACTCGCGAGGGGCTGTCATTCGAAGGTACGGTCGAGTCGGACTGTGCCCCATTGTGGGAGCCGGTCAAGGCATTACTGGACGCGAAGGTTGCGGTTCACTGTCTGCGCGACCTCACTCGGGGAGGTTTGAGCAGCGGGTTAATCGAGATTGCCGAAGCCGCGGGAGTACGGAACGCGATTCAGGAAGGCTCCATCCCGGTGCGCGAGGAAGTCGAGGGAGCTTGCGAGATATTAGGACTCGACCCTCTGTACCTGGCCAACGAAGGACGCTTTGTAGCTTTTGTCCCGGAGCAGGAGGCGGCACGGACACTCGACATCCTACGCCGGTTGGCGGTGAGCAGCGGAGCGGTTCGCATTGGGACGGTGCTGGATGGGCCAGCCGGCATGGTCACCATGAAGACCCAGTTAGGAACTGACCGCATCGTTGACATGTTGAGCGGTGAGCAGCTGCCCAGGATCTGTTGAGCGTCCTACCTTCAGTCTGTCACCTTGTAGCGTGAGGCATCGCACATCCAGACCTTTGGTAAGAAGATATGGATAGTTGGTGGCTATATGCCTTACGTTTTTCTTTGACGGCAGAATTTCAAAGTCCACTTCAAACGCTGGAGACCTGAGAAGTGCCTAGGACCCTGATCATCGGTTACGGAAATATGCTGCGTGGCGACGACGCCGTCGGATATCGCGCAGCTTACCAGCTCGAACAACTTTTCGGCGACGATCCTGACGTGAAAGTGATCGCCACCCAGCAACTCACGCCGGAAATGGCGGATGATGTCGCGGGAAGCGATTTTGTGCTCTTTCTCGACGCTGCGACCGGTGAAAAACCGGGAACGCTTCGCCGGGCACAGGTTGCGCCGCAGCCGGGACCAAGTGGATTCACTCACCAACTGACTCCATCATCCTTGCTATCGGCCGCCGAACAACTTTACGGTGACGTTCCAGAGGCAGTGGCCATCACGCTCGCCGGGTGGCGTTTCGATCTCAGCAATCGACTGTCTCCGGGAGCCGCAGGTCGCTTCCCGGAAATGATCCGGCTGGCACAAGATGCAGTGGAAAACCATCGCTGCCAGATGGGATCGGGCAACCTGGTCTCGACAAAATAGACGCCGGTCCGTTGGGGGTTGGAGACAAGGCGCAAGACGCTGGATGAGGCGCCATATCAGCGGGCAAAGCAAAAGGCACACCACTTGGATGTGCCAGCTGTACAGTTGTTTCGTTGCTCGCTAGGCGCCGACCAGTTTCTCCAAAATCGATTTGTTGCGGATCGTTAGGGTGGAACCCTTGAGTACAGCAATCTGCCGCTTGCGAAAATCCGCCAGCACCCGAGTCACGGTCTCGCGTGAGGTACCGATAATTTGGGCGATTTCTTCATGAGTCAGCGCCAGTTTCACCTTGGGCTCGGCCTGCTCGTGACTGGTCGCAGTCCATTCCAGCAGCAGCCGGGCCAGACGCTCCGGCGCCGAGTGGGACAGTCCGAGGCTGCGAATCTGTTGATAAGCGCTCTGGCAATCTTTGCTGAGGTGTTGCGCGGCTTTCAGACAGGCGTCGCCGTGCTTCTGCAGAAAGTTCAGGAAGTCCTCGCGTTTCACAAAATTCAACTGACAGGGCTGGCCGGTTTCCGCCGTGATCTCGTACGGCGTTCCTGAAACCGTGGCGTGCATGCCCAAGACTTCTCCCGGCTGCGCGATTTTCAGGATGAGGGTCTTGCCTTCAGCGGATGTGGTCGACAGCTTGACCCGGCCCTTGCACAACATGTAGATTCCCCGCGGTGATTGACCCTCGACGAACAGGATGGCACCGGCCGGATAGGAGGCCGTGTACTTGATCTTGTCAAAAGCTTCCAGCGCGGTTTTGGGGAGAGAGCAGAAGAAGCTATCGCTTCGCAGCTTGCAAATAACACAATTCTCAACCAGCTCAAAGCCGTAAGGTGATCCCACGTGCCCTCCCGACGTTTACCTATCATGCTATCACCTTACTCCTCGGTACCATCCCCCTTTAGTAGGATTATCCGAGATAGAGCCTTTTAGGCATCCCCGGTTTTGGCGCCGCCCCAGCCGCAGCGCGGGTCGGAACCTCGACGTTGGTGAGTGCCGACGGTGACGAGGGCGCATCGCCCGGCAGGGCGGTCGTGACCCTCATCACATCCACTGGTATCCCAAGTCACAGACCTCGGCCCACCTCCCGACGGAAAATCGCGCCCACAACGGCTCAAAAGGCGGGAAGCGAAGGTCCTCATTCCTCCGTTGTCGGGCCCGACCGTCGAACGAACGTTCGTGGGAGGGTTGCTGGATCCTTCGGCGGGCGAACGCGCACCGAACAGCATGGAATTGGACTTCTCTCCTCTACCCCATATCGCTTCCCGCCTATGGTTTTGCTTTGCCCGGTCATGCCCAAACCAGGCGAGGGGATTTTGTAGCACGCAGTCGAACTGGAGGTTGAAGGACGGTGATTGCCGGTTCCCCGCTCCTTGGGTTCCCAGAAAGCGATAAAGCGTAGTTTTTTAGACATTCTTGATTATTATGAAGACCAACGGCAAGATGCCGCAAACTCTCTGGAAAGGATGAACGACATGGCTGAGGCGACAGACGCGGGTATGTACAAAGAATGGTGGGCCAATCCGGCGGTTGTCGGATTGATGGGTTTTGGCTTGACCACGATGGCTACAGGCCTGCACAACGTAGGATTCTGGAGCGCCGGACCAACCTTGGCGTTGGCCATCACATTTGGTGGAACCGCACAATTCGTTGCCGGGATCGTCGATCTGCGGAAAGGAAGCATCTTTGGCGGCTCCGCCTTCATGTGCTACGGCGCCTTTTGGTGGTCCCTCTTTGTACTGCTTTACGTGCAACCGAAGACGGGCATTCCAGCAGGTCATCCCGAGGAACTCGGCTTCTTCCTCATGTGGACACTGTTTACATTTGGCTTTTGTCTTGCGGCCCACCGTATCGGCAAGTACTTGGCGGTTCTGTTCTGGTTGCTGCTGCTGGCATTTATCTTGCTTGACGGTGTGGTTATCGGTATCGTTCCCGCGCGCGTGGCCGGCTGGGAGATCTTCATCGTCGGGTTCCTAGCCTGGTATATCGCCACCGCGACTTTGGTGAATGCGTGTCACGGCAGAATGGTTCTGCCACATTCTTAACGTCCTGGCTGGGGCGCGAAAGCGGCTCAGCTACGAGCGTGACCTGGCATCATGCAAGGTCACGCTCCACCTGGGTCGTGCCGCCCGGGCTGGGTGGCAGAACACAATTTACTGCAGGCGGTTATCGTTCTTGATTTCGTAATTTTGCAAGGAGCAATTCCATGGGAACCGCGACCAAACTAGCTGAAGCAGCAGCGCCCACTAAGTCGGCGATCGAAGAGTATGCCGCTCCGGCCATCGTGAAGGAGCAGGCGCTGGTGAAAGACTGGCCAGCCGAGCTGAAACGCTTTCAACAGGATCCTGATGCCTTCTGGGCCGATATCGCCAAGCAATTCATTTGGAGCAAGCCCTGGGACAAAGTCTTCGAGTGGGACGGAATCCATCATCAATGGTTCACGGGCGCCCGCACCAACATTACGGTTAACGCGCTCGACCGCCATGCCAAATCGGAAAACGCCAACCGGGCAGCTTTTATCTGGCTGGGGGAAGATGGCACCGAAAAGATTGTCACCTATCGCCAGTTGTATCGCGACGTTTGCCGCTTCGCCAATGGTCTGAAGTGGCTGGGCGTCAAGAAAGGCGACCGGGTAGTCATCTACATGCCGCTAACGGTCGAGGGCGCGATCGCGATGCTGGCCTGCGCGCGGATCGGGGCGATTCACTCAGTAGTCTACGCGGGCCTCGGCCATTCCTCGCTGCGGGATCGGGTGCAAGACGCAGAGGCACGAGTGGTGATTGCCGGCGATGCCGGCTTCCGTCGGGGCAAGCCGGTCCTCCTCAAGGGCATTGTGGACGAGGCGCTCGACGGCCTGGAGACGGTGGAAAAGGTTGTGGTCTTCACCCGCGATCCCAAGGCGTTCGCGCCTGCCAGCGCTCGCGAAGTGGACTTCCGCGAACTGATGAAGTTTCCTGCCGAGTGTCCGGCCGAAGACATGGACGCCGAAGATCCGCTGTTCATCCTGTACACCTCGGGCACCACGGGCAAGCCTAAGGGTGTGGTACACGTGCACGGCGGATTTATGGTGGGCACCACCTATCACCTGAAATCGTTCTTCGATGTCGGCCCTCGCGACCTGTTCTGGTGTACCTCGGATATCGGATGGATCGTGGGCCACAGCTATATCGTTTATGCACCGCTCTGTGCTGGCGTGACGACATTGTTTCGCGAGGGGGCCATCGATTTTCCCGACCCCTCGATTGCGTGGCAGATTGTGGAGAAGTACGGTGTCACCAAGATGTTCACCGCGCCAACCGCTCTGCGAATGTTCATGCGGTACGGAGAAGCCCTCCCGCAAAAGTATGACCTCACCAGCTTGCGGGTCGTGGCCTGCGCCGGCGAACCGCTGAACCCGGAAGCCTGGCGGTGGGCGCAGACCTACATTGCAGGTGACGGTAAATGGGGCTATGTGGTAGACAACTGGTGGCAAACAGAGTTGGGCGGACCTGCTCTGGGGACTCCAGTGACGATGCCGATGCGTCCGGGCAAAGCGGGCCTGGCCTTGCCGGGCTGCGAAGCCGATGTGGTGGACATCAATGGCGTGCCTACACCTCCCGGGGTAAGCGGCCGCCTGATCCTGAAGCGGCCATTCCCTCACTTTATGCGCACCATTTGGAACAATGCTGCCCGCTTCGAGAAGGATTGGCTGGAACTTGCCGGCTGCTACATCACCGGAGATCTCGCAACCAAGGATGAAAACGGCTATATCTCGGTCATAGGTCGCGCCGACGATGTGCTGAATGTTGCCGGACATCGCATTGGCACGGCGGAAGTAGAGAGCGCGCTGGTTTCGCATCCCGCGGTTGCTGAAGCCGCCGCTATCGGTATCCCCGATGCGCTGAAGGGAGAAGCAATTGTTGCCTTCGTCCAATTGCGGGCTGGCCATCTCGCATCCGACACGTTGACCGCAAGCCTGATCGAGCATGTCAGGAGAGAACTGGGACCGATCGCGACGCCTTCGGCGATTAAATTCGTTTCGGCTCTGCCCAAGACACGGTCGGGCAAGATCATGCGCCGGCTTCTGAAGGCACAGGAAACGGGAGCGGAGATCGGAGATCTTTCGACTTTGGAGCAGTGATTTCAAGTTTTCCTTATAGCCCGCTATGATGGCGGGCCAGGTCCTGTAAGGCTGCGCCTGTAAGGTTCCCGACGAGCAAAGGTCTTGTAGCGGCGCACAGAATGTTCCATCATATGGGCTTGAACGGAGGGTGAGAAGGCTCTCTGTAAAGCCAGCAAACACTGGCAAAGAACTGCCGGGGTTGCATCACAAATCCAGAAATCTAAGGAGTGCCTGATATGGCTCGAACGCTTCAGCAGCAGAATCCGGTGGCCCAGACCAGCGAGGCTCAGATCGCAGTGCATTGGCGCGAGGAAGAATACTATTATCCCTCCGCGAAATTTATCGGCCAGGCAAATCTAACCGATCCTGACGTCAACGAACGCTTCAGCGAAAAAAATTTCCCGGAATGCTTTCGCGAGTATGCCGATCTGTTGAGTTGGGACCAGTACTGGCACACCACGCTCGACACCAGTGATCCGCCATTCTGGAAGTGGTTCGTCGGGGGCAAGATCAATGCCTCGTACAATTGCGTGGACCGGCACCTCGCCAAGTACAAGAACAAAGCGGCGTTGATCTTCGTGCCGGAACCCGAAGACGAAGCGCCCGTATCCGTCACCTACCGCGAACTTTATGTGAGAGTGAATGAATTCGCCGCGCTGCTGCGCGACTTCTGTGGTTTGAAGAGCGGAGATCGCGTCACCATCCACATGCCAATGGTGCCCGAGTTGCCGATCACCATGCTGGCATGCGCCCGCCTGGGGGTGATTCACTCGGTGGTGTTCGGAGGATTCAGCGGCGAGGCTTGCGGCATGCGAGCCGCCGATTCGGGCAGCCAAGTTCTGATCACGATGGACGGCTACTATCGCAATGGCAAGATGCTCGATCACAAAGCCGGCGCCGATATCGCGCTCAACATAGCCAAGCAGGAAGGCGCGACCGTGGAGAAGGTCCTGGTCTGGAGACGTCACGCAGGCCAGAATGCGTCCGCTTCGCCGTTCGTGGAAGGTCGCGATTTCTGGGTTGACGAGATCCTTCCACGCTACTCCGGTGAAATCGTCCCTCCAGTTCCCATGGACGCGGAAGCGCCGCTGTTTCTGATGTACACCAGCGGCAGCACGGGCAAGCCGAAAGGCTGTCAACACCGCACGGGCGGCTACCTCGCCTATGTGACCGGCTGCTCCAAATACATTCAGGACATCCACCCCGAGGATGTGTACTGGTGCATGGCCGACATCGGCTGGATTACCGGTCACTCGTTTATCGTCTACGGGCCTTTGGCCCTGGCCGCTACCAGCGTCATTTACGAAGGCGTCCCAACTTACCCCGACGCCGGCAGGGTATGGAGAATCGCCGAGCGGCTGGATGTCAATATCTTCCACACCTCGCCCACGGCCATTCGCATGTTGCGCAAATCAGGTCACGATGAACCCACCAAATACAATTACCATTTCAAGCACATGACCACCGTGGGAGAACCCATCGAGCCAGAGGTTTGGCGCTGGTACTACGAGACCGTGGGCAAAGGCGAAGCCGTAATCGTGGACACCTGGTGGCAAACCGAAAACGGAGGATTCCTGTGCAGCACCAAACCGGCGCTGGATCCCATGAAGCCGGGAAGCGCAGGCCCAGGTATGCCGGGTATCTACCCCATGATCCTGGACGAAATGGGTGAGGAGGTGCACGCCGGTTCCGGGAAGGCAGGGAACATCTGCATTCGGAATCCCTGGCCGGGAATCATGCAAACCATTTGGGGTGATCGCGAGCGCTTCGTCGCCCAGTATTACGCCAAATACTGCAAGGATACCAATAGCAAGAACTGGCAAGACTGGCCATATTTCGCCGCAGACGGAGCCGTGTTGGCCGTGGATGGATATTTCCGGATTCTGGGACGCGTGGATGACGTCATCAATGTGGCCGGCCATCGCCTGGGCACCAAAGAAATCGAATCTGCTTGCCTGACGGTTCCGGAAGTGGCGGAAGCGGCGGTAGTGCCGGTAGTGGACGAAATCAAGGGCCGCGTACCCGAGGTCTATATCGTGGTGCAGCCGGATATCCTGTCGACTCAGCATCAGGAGATCCTGGAGAAGGTCAACCATGTCATTGAAACGATGATTGGCAAGATTGCCCGCCCGCGCCGGATTCTCATTGTTCCGGATATGCCAAAAACACGATCCGGCAAGCTCATGCGACGGGTTCTCGCGGCTCTCTCCAACAACATGAACACCGGAGATATCACCACCTTGGCCAATCCTGATGTGGTGGAAAATGTCCGGGTAATGGTTCAGGGCAAGGAGAAGGTGGCGGTGCAAGAAGGGCCGGAAGACCTGAAATCCTTTGGATCAGTGGATTAAAGGGGGACCTCAAGGCAAACCTGGGGAAAATTCGCCAGGTTACTCTTGGTCTATTTTTCTCTCCGCAGGAAGAAAAGTAAGTTGCTTTGTCTCAGGGCCTGGCTCTAGCAGGCCGCGCAATGCGCCGAAAATTCCCAGGCTGTGTTGGAGCGCCTTACGGCACGGCTGGAGCCGTGCCCTGATACAAGGCGTGCAATGATTTGTTCTGCTACGCGTCGGCCGGCGGTAATTCCGGACCAGGATCGCGCAGCGATGGCTCGACTGACGGAGCAGGTTCGACTGGTGGTGTGGGCTCCGCGACTTCTTGCGGATGCGGCGTGGTGTAATCCACCGAGTCGGCGGGAACGACCTCGGCATGCCGCTGATACCAGGTCATCGCGCTCGCCAGTTGCCAGAATCGCGTCGTCAGCTGGGCCAACAGGATCAGTTCCAACAAAATGAATGTGACCGGCGTTGCCGTCGGCGGCAGTTTCGCCCAGATCACCAAGCCAACGATCAGCGTCACCCATGCAAACAGGCTGATACGGAAGTACATCCAGAACAGGCTGGGAAGCGCGCGAAAGGTTATGCGAAACGCCTTCCAGGTGTTGCGCCACATGCCCCGCTCGTTCTGAGCCACGGTGCGGACCTGCGCGATATCGAACCACAACCTCACGACGAGCGCCAACAGCAGGAAAACCGCAACGGCGAACCAGAAAAGAAAGATGCCAACCTGGTCCGCGATGGCACGGTCGCCCACCGTGTCGGACAGTTTGTTCAGGCCCTGATAAATCATGCTGACGATAAAGAAGGGAATCAGCGACAGGAGCAGCAGCCGTACGAATCTCCAGAAGTATCCGCCTGAAGCGGCGAAGAAATCGCCGGTCGCAAGTTTGCGGTCCAGGCGATACGTTTCCAGAATTCCTCCGCTGGCGAACAACATGAACAGGAGGAACAGGAACGCGAAGATGTAGGAGGTGGTGTAGTTGCTCATCAAGCGTACGTTCGGCAGCCTGATCAACTCGACGAACATGCCGACGTCGAAGCCCTTGCTGAGCGGTTGCCCCGCGAGCGAGTGAGACAGTGCCCGACTCAACGTGAGCAGCGCGGGAATGGTTCCCAGCGCACCGCAGACGAAGTTCACCACGAACACCCACCACAAGATTCCCTGCCGCCGCCAGAGGAGGCTGAACCCAGCAGCTACTACGCCTTTCTCGTTGTCTGCCATGGTTTCTCCTTAGGCCAGCCAGCTCAGGAATTGAGCCAGGAATTGGGTCAGGAACAGCCAGTAGGTCGCAATTTTGTGGATCGCGCCGTGCTGCGACGCCGTGACCTGGCTGTTGTTGAGGTAATCGCGGTCGAGCGTGACCTGGTAGGCCGGGTCGATCTGCACCGATTCGACCTGAGCTTTCTTACGGTACACATATCGCACCCAGCGATCTTTGCCGTCCCAACGCTCGATAGTAGTTTCGCCATCATCGAATTTCACTTCGGCAATGACAGGGAAAATGAAATCGCCTTTGCGATGCAGGATGACTTGCGTTTCGTAGGTGGTCTCACCCTTCTTGTCGCCGGCGTTTGCGTCATACCAGTTGACCGGATCCGAGGTGGCGCGCAACACCTCATAATCCAGCACCTGCGTTCCGTAGACTGCCTGGTTCCAGAACCAACTCAGGTCCTGGCCGGCGACTTCGTCTACCGTACGCATGAAGTCTTGCTGCGTAGGATGTTTGAACCGGTATTTCAAGAAGTAAGTGTGCAGCGCATTCCGCAGGGTCTGCTCGCCAATGATGGTCTCCAGCGAGATCAGCAACGAGGCCGCTTTGCCGTAGGTGATATCGCTGTAGCTGCCGACGCTCATGTCGGTGTAGCTGGGCTGAGCCAGCGTGTCGATGTCAGGCGAACCCAGATATCCCAGCCGCTGCAGACCACGCTCGCCCAATTGCGCTCCCATGATATTCAGGACGCTGGCATTCTCGCCGTAGAAGCTGTCGAGGACCTTCACTTCCGTATAGCTGTTGATGCCTTCGTCCAGCCAGCCATTCTCGAACTCGTTGGTCGCCACCATGCCGTACCAGTACTGATGGCCGAACTCGTGCTCGGTGACCAGGTCGATCAGGTGAATGCCCTTAGGAATGAACCAGCCGCTGTCCCCGGTGATAAAGGTTGGATACTCCATCCCGCCGGCCTCACCTGCTCCATGCGGCGGATCGACCACCGTAAGCTGCGCGTATGGGTAAGGTCCGTACCAATCATCGAAGCGCTTCATGCTCTTTTGCACGCATTCGATGTAAGGTTGCCACTCGCGCTCATGACTGTCGTAGGTGAGCAGCCGAATCTTCACCAGCCCAACGCTGCCGTCGAACTGGTTTTCGACGACTTTGAAGTTGGGATCGGCTGTCCAGGCAAAGTCGTGAACATCCTCGGCGTGGAAACCGACGGTCTTGGTGCCGTTGCCATTATCGTTGTCGCTGACTTGCACGCCGGTCGAGCCGATGACGTAATCCTTGGGCAGCGTGACTTTCACATCGTAGGTGCCGAAGTCGGCGAAGAACTCGGTCAGTGCGTGGAACTGATGGCAATTCCAGCTTCCGTTCCACCACACGCCGACCTTGGGAAACCATTGCCCGGCGAGCAGAAACGTCCGCTTGTAGCCGGTGCGCGCGATTACCTCGGGAAACGTGGCTTTGAACTTGATCTTGAAGGTTACGCTTTCGCCGGGCGCGATCGGGCGCGGCAGCTTGACCTGAAAGACGGTCTTGTCGTCGGGATTGCCATCGTCGGGCGAGATGAACTTCATCTGCTTGGTCAGGTCGCCCATCCCCACGACCTCGAACGAAGACACGTCGTTTGCGCCGTAGTCCTCAGGCTTCCATTTTTCCAGGCTGCTGGAGCGGAAATTGCCGTCGCGATGAGCCTCGCGCATCCAGGTTGATTTCGGCTGGAAGGCGTTGAGATAAAGGTGGAAGGGAAAAGTATCCTGAGGCTGACCGGTCAGATTGTGATAGGTCAGCGTCTCGCTGGCTTCCACCGTATGCTTAGGAGGATCGTACTTCGCATCGATCTGATAGGCCACGACTCGCTGTGACAGCGGCCCCGTGACTTTCGGTGCGAAGGGACTCTGCGCGGCAGCCGCAAACGTGAGCACCAATCCCGCAACAAACAGCAGAACAATCCGTCGGCACATTAGCGAATACTCAAACTTTCGAGTTCTGGTCACTTGGATCCCACCGCCTATTGGAACGCTTCTGAGTACCTGGGCAACTGGCTTCTAGGAAATAGTAACGGTATCGCAACATTTCTGCAGCAGAGAGTACAGGTTTCAGCCCAAACCGGAAACTGGGAAGCCCACTGGTCTCACAGATAAAACCGTCTTTGCTAACGTCTTACTAGTAAGACGAAGTGACAAAATCTTACCAGTAAGACGAACCCTGTTGCGCGTTGCTGTGGATTCCTCTGGGTTATGGGTTTGCCCGGACTGGTCACTTTCTGCTGGAGAGAAATACGCCCGCAACCTTTGGGCACCCGTTCTTGGCGGTTCGTGAGCGATTTTCGTGCGCTGGCGCTGATGCTTGCCGGTCGCCTTAATTCCAAATTACGGGTGGCAGATGCTCGGAACGCCGGTCAGGATCCTGATCCTACCGCGCCTGCCGATTTGAAGTAATCAACCGGCTCCCGGTCTAATTTGTTGCTCTCGTCGGGCCCGTACTCCTGCTACACTCGCGGCAATGCGCGTACTCGGGATCGATTGCGGTGGTGAATGCACAGGCTACGGAGTGGTCGAGCAGAATGCCCACGGCTCGCTGCAGCATCTTTGTAGCGGCGCGATTCGCCTTTCTCCCCGCAACGCCCTGGAACTTCGGCTGAAGAAAATCTGCGAACAGCTTACCGACATTGTCCGCAGATACTCGCCGGAGCAGGTCGCCATTGAGGATGTGTTTTATGCGGTGAACGTGAAATCGGCCCTGAAGCTGGGTCACGTCCGCGGAGTCGCCATGCTGGTTGCGGCTCAGGCCGGTTTGGAAGTGGTCGCCTACTCACCGCTTTCGATCAAATCCGCCGTGGTGGGTTATGGCCGAGCCGAAAAATCGCAGGTGCAGCTGATGGTAGCGCGCCTGCTCGACCTTCCTGCATTGCCCGAACCTCCCGATGTTGCCGACGCGTTGGCTATTGCCATTTGCCATCTGCATACCGCCGGCACCTTGCAGCGGCAACATGCCGGTGCGGGCTGATAGAATCTTCCGCAATGAACCGGTGGTTTGCCCCCGTCCTGCTGATGCCGCTACTAGTCGCGGCACAACAAGCTCCTCCTGATACTGCTCCTGCCCCAGGCCAAGCGGCTTCCGTCCGATTTAGCTTTGATTGGCCTCAAGGTATTCCCTGGCAGAAATATTCGATCGACGTACAAGCGGACGGAAAGGCGCATTTCGACGGCGTTCCCAATGCGGCGGACAGCCGCGATACAGACCCTTATCGACAAGATTTCTCGATGTCGGCGGCGAACCGCCAGAAGATATTTGATCTGACCCAAAAGCTGAACTATTTTCGCGGCGATTTCGATTCGCACCTGAAACATATTGCACAGACCGGCAGGAAGACTCTGGAGTACCGCTCTGCCCAGGTCCAGGGCGCCACCACCTACAACTGGTCGCAAAATGCCGATGTCGAGGAATTGACGAAATTATTCCAGGCCATCGCCATGACGATCGATTATGGCCGCAAACTGGAATTTCAGTATCGTTTTGACAAACTCGGAATGGATGAGCGGCTCAAGGAATTACAGGATTTGCAGGCCAGCCAAGACGCTAAAGAGATAGGCATCATCGCTCCCATTCTGCGCAAGATTGCCGGCGATCCCAATATGATGAACATCAGCCGTCAGACGGCGAAGCACCTGCTGCAGACCAGGAATGATTCGGCTTCTGCTGGGCAAAATCCTGCTCAGCAATGACAACAGCTTCGCTTGCCGGCTTGGCATCGGCTGGCCATGGGAACGAAAATTTGACAATTGCAGCATGCGAATTTTCCAAAACTTGCCATTAAATGTTGTTTAATGGGGTTAAGCAAGGAAGGCTTTCGGAGGCTTGCCAGCCAAGTCCCGTCGTCGAAGCCTTTTAACGATCAGGGTTGGCATTCTGTGGGCCAAGGAGTACAGAAATGACCCGGCGTATCGGATTTGCAGTTTCCACCGCTCTCGCATTCCTGGTAGTCGCAGCTTCCATAGGGGCTTTCGCCGAATCGCACGTTCGGATCGTCCGCCTCAGCTCCGTCGAAGGACAAGTGCAGATGGATCGTGCAACGGGGCAGGGCCTGGAGCGCGCTATCCTCAACACGCCGATCGTCGAGGGCGTGCGCCTGATCACCGGAAGCGACGGGCTTGCCGAAGTGGAGTTCGAAAATCAGAGCGCGTTGCGATTGGCAGAAGACTCCGAAGTTAAGTTCACCCAGCTCTTGATGAATGATGCCGGCGCCAAGGTCAACCAGATCGAGGTGGTCAAGGGCACCGTTTATCTGGACGCCATTTCGAAGGGTGCTGACGTCTTTCACATCACGGTCGGTCGGACGGATTTGCTGGTCCGTCGCGACACGCTGATGCGGCTCGACGCCACTTCCGGCCAGGTTCAGGTCGCGGTATTCAAGGGCGACGTTCAACTCCAGAACCAGGCGCAATCCGTTAACGTCCAGAAGAAAGAGACTCTCACTCTCGATCCAAAGAATGCTGCAGGTTACACCATCGCCAAGGGAGTTGAGACGGTTCCGTTTGACAACTGGAACAAGGAGCGCGAGGCCTACAGCAATACCTACGCTCAGAATGCGGGTTACGGCGGGCCAAGCCATGCTTACGGATTGCAGGACCTGAATTACTATGGCGCCTTCTTCTATGCGTCCGGTTATGGATATATGTGGCAGCCTTACGGCTTTGCGAACTCGATGATGGGATGGAGCCCGTACAGCAATGGAGCCTGGACGTTTTATCCGGGCGTGGGTTACTCGTGGGCTTCGGCGTATCCCTGGGGATGGCTACCTTTCCACTACGGCACGTGGTCCTACCTTAATGGAACCGGCTGGGCGTGGTCGCCCGGAAGCCAATACAGTGGCCAGTGGTACGCGAACAATTTTCGCAGCGTTCCCACCGTTAAGAACACGCCCGCGGGCTGGACCGCCGCGACGCCGCCTGCGATCAACACGGCGACGAACGCGACCCAGCCGACGGTCATGGTTGGCAAGCAGGCGGCTTCGCCGGCCTACATCCCCGGAGGCCGCATTCCGCCGAACTTTGGCAGCGTAATCCCCGGACGTGCTGTCGCCGCTAACGCGGCACCTCATGGATTCGCTACTCCGAATGCTGCAAGCGCGAGCCGTACTACCTTTGCCGCTCCAAACGCTGGCGTCGCCCACCGCAATTCGTCGGCCCACGTTTTCGCTGCTCCTGCGCCGCCTGCGGTTTCCAGCGGGCTGGCGAGTATTGGCCCGAGCTATGGCGGAAGAGCCACCGGGGGACCAATGGGAGCAAGCCCAGCCGCCCATGGCGGCGCCGGGGTCAGCAGTCGCAGCGCCAGCGCGAGTGCAGCCGCGGGCGGAGCTCACAAGTGAGAAGCGAACGAGCGTGAGAAGTTGAGAAGTAAAGAAACGCACAAAGAGCGGCTGTGACGGCCGCTCTTTTCATGTGCGGCAAGTTTGCGTGCTTCGGGGTGCCTGGGTCCTACTAAAGCACTGCGATCCCCGCGTACCCGACAACCATATCTTTCTCGCCAGAGATGTCGCCCGACGTGGCATAGCGAATTAGCTCCGCCTGGGTTGCCCCAAGTTTGCCTGCCGCCGTCAGCATCACGACTGCCGGGCCGTATCCGCACATGCTGATGTTGCCTTGGTGCACCACGTCGTATAGACCACGCGGATCAAACGCCAACAACTGGTTGATAGCGCGACGATCTTTCACCCGCGTTATCTCGTCACTCTCATAGTGATTCATGTCACTCGACGCGATAACTAAGCATGGCTCTTGTGATTGAGCCAGCGCGTTCCCGATTACGACGCCGAGCGCATTTAACGCCTCAAAATTGCTGATGCCGACGGCGATCGGTACGAACCGAAGCCCCGGCGCCAAAACTTGCAGGAAGGGAAGCTGCACTTCAATAGCGTGTTCGAAGCGATGCGCTACCGGATCTTCGGAGAGCAACGGCATCTGCGACTTGAGCTGAGCCGCAAGTTCGCCGTCAATGGTTGCGTTGCCCAACGGAGTATGCCACGCGCCTTCGCTCATGATGGCCAGAGGCTCGCCCATGCCGGTGTGATTCGGACACAGGATCACATAGCGATGAGGCAACTCCAGTCGGCGATAAACCGCGCCTGCGACGTGTGCGGAATACATGTAGCCGGCGTGCGGCACCACACATCCCAAGGCGCGAATCCTCGACTCAGCCGGCGCGGCAGCGGGGGCGGTGCTGTAAGTTTCTATTTCGGCGCGAAGGTATTGCGCGTTGGCCGGATAAAATCGCCCGGCGACCGCCGGCTGACGAACTGCGGTAGACATGTCCGCTCCGGGTTACCTGGATCTGCAAGGGCTGGTGCAACACGGCTGCATCAGGCCTGGGGAAAGTCTACGCCCCGCGCAGCTCCCGGAACACGGTTGCAGTCTTCTCCAACGATATCGCCTCAGCTCGCACATCAGGTCGCAGTCCGGCAGCTTTGAGTGCCTTACGAATAGCGGCAAGATCGTACTGGCCGCGAAGATTATTCACGAGTGTCTTACGTTTCTGCGCGAAGGCCAATTTGAGGAACGCGATGAACGGCTCCTCCTCCACCTGTAGCTCGTCCAGCCGAGGCTCCATGGTCAGCCGCAGCACGCTGGAGTGCACCTCTGGCGGCGGAGAAAAAGCTGAAGGCGGCAAGGTGAAGAGCTTTTCCACGCGCGCGAACAACTGCACGGTCGCGGAAAGCAGCCCGTAGTCACGGCTGCCCGGCACAGCCGAGATGCGATCGGCCACCTCGCGCTGCACCATGATCACGGCACGTTCGATGTTAGAGTGCAGCTCCAGAATTCGCAGCACGATGTCGGAGGTAATGTAATACGGCAGGTTCCCGACCAAGTCCACAGTCTCCGGCTGCGTAGGACGAAGATCATGCAGTGGACCCGGGCGGCGGCCGACCATCGAGGGGAATTCAGCCGTAACGAAATCGGATTCGAGTATTTCGACGTTGGGCTTGGTAGCGTAGTGCATGCGCAGTTGCGCCGCCAGCACGCGATCCAGTTCAATGCCAATCACCCGCTTGGCGCGGGGAACCAGCAGATCGGTCAGCATGCCGCGGCCGGGACCGATTTCGATGACGATTCGATCAGAAACGTCTCCCAGCGCCTCCACGATTCGCCGCGCCGCGCTTTGGTCAATAAGGAAATTCTGTCCCAGTTTTGGCTTGCGTTTCGTACCACTGACGCTAGTATTGTTCGCCGCGGCTTTGACCACGTTGACCCTCTTCCGATTCCGCAATTAGACTCAACTGTTCCGGCATTTCGCTCATCCTAATGTAGTTCAGCGATGCAGTTCGGCATACCCCGCGGAAATGTCAACGCCGCGCCGGGGAGGATTCATGCATATTGCCTTTGCGGCATCCGAGTGCGTTCCGTTTTCCAAGACGGGCGGCCTCGCGGATGTCATCGGCGCATTGCCGCCGGCGCTTGCCAGTTTGGGATTCCAGGTTACCGTCTTTCTTCCGCGATACCGGCAAACCAAGCTTGACAATCCGCACACCGTTATCCCCAGCATTACAGTGCCGTTCGACGATCGCTATCGCTTTTGCTCGGTGCTCGACGGCGGTATCCGCTCCGGAGTGCAATTCTATTTCATCGACTATCCACCGTTCTTTGATCGCGAAGGGCTGTATGGTACTCCACTGGGCGACTATCACGATAATGCCGAGCGCTATGCGTTATTCTGCCGGGCCGTACTGGAGGCCAGCAAGATTCTAGGCGCTCCCGATATTCTGCATTGTCACGATTGGCAAACCGCCCTGATTCCCATCCTGCTGAAGACTCTGTACGAGGAAGATCCAGCATTCGCCAAAACACCCTGCATTTTTACTATTCATAATCTGGGATACCAGGGCCTTTTCCAGCCGGAAATTTTGCCGCTGCTGATGTTGCCCTGGGACCTGTTCACCATGTCGAAGCTGGAATTCTACGGCAAGGTGAACTTCCTCAAGGGTGCCATCTCCATGGCCGACTTCATCACCACCGTCAGCAAGCGGTACAGCCAGGAGATACAGACAGCGGAGTACGGCTTTGGTCTGGAGGGAGTGTTGCGCGCGCGGGGAAGTACGATCACCGGAATTCTCAACGCCGTCGACTACGCTTCCTGGAATCCCGAAACCGACCGGTTTATCGCCGCGCACTATTCGGCTGGCGATCTTAGAGGTAAGGCAGCGTGTAAAGCCGACTTGCTCAAGGAATTTGGCTTGGCCCAGGACACGCAGTTGCCGGTGGTAGGAATCGTTTCCCGCTTCGCTGCCCAGAAGGGCTTTGATCTGGTTCAGCAAGTAGCGGATCGCCTGGCCTTGGAAGATCTGATCATGGTGGTGCTGGGCAGCGGCGACCGCGAGTACGAAGAGATGTTCCGCCGGCTGAACAAACAGTTCCCGCAGAAGTTCGCGCTCAAAATCGCCTACGATAACGCCCTCTCTCATAAGATCGAGGCGGGCAGTGACATGTTTCTTATGCCCTCGCACTACGAACCCTGCGGCCTGAACCAGATCTACAGCATGCGTTACGGTACCGTCCCAGTCGTGCGTGCCACGGGCGGACTCGACGACACCGTAGAACAATTCGATCCCCGAACCTTCAAGGGAACCGGTTTTAAGTTTCGGGAGTATAGCGGTGAAGCTATGTTGGAAACCTTGCGGGCAGCTATACGGGTTTATCGCGGAGACCAGAACGCATGGCAGGCGCTGATGCGCAACGGCATGGCGCAGGATTATTCCTGGATCAATTCGGCGCGAGAGTACATGAAGGTCTATGAGCGGGCCAAACAGATGAAGGCGGCAACGTAAAAGGCAGCAATTAGCAACTAGAAGCCCATCTGGCCATCTCCTAAATCGATACCGCATTGCTAATTGCTAATTGCTAATTGCTAATTGCTAATTGCTAATTGCTTCTTCCTCTTCCTCGCAAAGTAAGCATAAATCGGCACGCCTGCCGCGATTACGATCACCCCCCATGCCGAGTTCCGAATATTTTCCGTGAATGTGTAGTACAACAGCACGGCCGCGGCGGCAACGAACATCGCCGGCACCATTGGATATCCCCAGGTGCGATACAGACGCGTCGCATTGGGCTCGCGTTTGCGCAGCACGAACACCGTGGTGGTCGATACCAGGTAGAACAGCCACTCGGCAAAGATGGCTAGCGAAAACAGCTGGCGGAAGTTCCCGGCGAACAGCAGCAACACAATCGACAGCAAGAGCTGCACCAGGAGCGCGATCGAAGGCGTGTGAAAGCGTGGATGCACTTCGGCCATCGCATGGAAGAAGTATCCGTCCCGAGCCATGGCGAACGGGACCCGCGCGCCACTCATGATGGTGCCGTTCAGCGCGACGAGGATTGACAAGGCCATTCCCGCCGATACGATCGCCGCTCCCCAAGCTCCGACCGCAACCGCGGTGGCATCCGAGGCCGGCCGCTGCGAACCCGCGATGCTGGCCGCGGGCAGCACATATTGCACGGCCGCGTTGGTCAGCATGTAAAGGCCCGCGACCACCCCGACGCCGGCAATCAGCGCAATGGGAATCACTCGGCCCGGATTCCGTATCTCGCCGCCGACCATGTTGAGGTCGTTCCATCCGTCATAGGCCCACAGCGCCGCGATCAGCGCAGCCATGAATCCTGCGAAGCCTCCCTTAGCGCCGCTAAAGGTGGTTGCAAAGTTGTGCCAGGTTCCCTGGCTGGCCGTGAATGCCAGCAGAGCAACTGCGACGATGATGGCAATCTTCAGCAGGGTGAACACCACCTGGAACTCGGCGGCTCGCTTTATGCCGATGTAGTTCAGCGCCGTGATGAGGACCGCGGCTGCGATCGCCACCAGTTGTCCGTAGCTAACCGCGAAGGGCGAATGAATCGCAGTTTGATTGAACGATGCGAACGCGGGAAACGTGCCCAGAATGCGGACGAATCCGGTGGTAAGAGTCGCGACGGATGCGGGTTTGGCGATGGCGAACCAGGTCCACGCGTACAGGAAGGCAGGGAGCGGTCCGTAGGCATCGCGAATGTAGACGTACTCGCCTCCAGCTTGCGGCTTCATCGCGCCGAGTTCGGCGTAGGTGCTTGCGCCTGCCAGCGAAAGCGCGCCGCCCACGAGCCATGCCAGATACACCAGCCAGGCCGAACCGACGGCCTGCATCATTTCGGACGGGACAAGAAAGATGCCGCTGCCGATGATGGTTCCCACTACGATGGCACTGGCATGGCTCACGCCAAGATCGCGCGAGAGTGCGGCGGGTTGTCTTCCAGTGCTAGTCGGCGGCGATGCGGGTGCGGTCATTTGGCGATGCGAGCAACAGACTGAAACTATACCCGACCAGGAATGTGATGAGGCTGCCGATGGGAACGTACCAGGGGAAGGGAATCGGCCGCGAAAGCGCGAGCGAACCAAAGGGCATAGCGGTTGCCCGCTGGAGCCATTGCAGGACCGCGCTGCCTTGCCAGATATAAAGATTGGCGAGGAATCCGGCCGCCATGCCAATTATGCTGCCGGTTTCGTTTGCCCGACGGGTCAGCACTCCAAGCAGAAATACGCCCAGCAACGCACCATAAGCGACCGAGGCGATGCTGAGTGCCAGCTCGACGACTTTGCCACCATGTCGCGACAGGATGGCCAGCGCGAACAGCCCACATCCCCATCCGATGGTGGCCATCCGTGACAGCAAGAGACGACGGGATTCGGGTGTTTGAGACCTGCGCCGCAGATAGAAGTCGAGCATGGTGGTGGACGAAAGTGAGTTGAGGGCGGCGCTCAGATTCGACATGGCAGCAGCGAGAATCGCCGCGATCAGCAGGCCCGAGATGCCGTGTGGCATATGGTTTACGATGAAGGTGGGAAAGATGCGATCGGTGCGGTCGAAGGGAATCCGCGGCGGCGACAGGCGATAGAAGACCCACAGCATCGCGCCAATCAGCAGAAAGAGCCAGAACTGGAACAGCACGGCAACGCCGCTGCTCAACAGCGCCAGCTTTGATTGCGCTTCATTCTTCGCAGAGAGTAGCCGTTGCACGATGAGTTGGTCGGTGCCATGGCTGGCCGTGGTGAGGAACGCACCGCCGATCACGCCGGACCAGAACGTGTAGGTGCGGTAAAAGTCGGGACTGAAGTCGAAGACCCGAAACTTACCGGCGCTGGTCGCGGTCGCGTGGATGGTGCTCCATCCACCGGGAACCAGATGCACGATGGTGAAGAGGCCGACCAAAGTTCCGCCAACATAAATGAACAACTGGACCACATCCGTCCAGATCACTGCGGCCATGCCGCCTGCGAAGGTGTACAGCAGCGTCAGCAGCGTAACGACTCCGATGGAAATCACGTCGCGCTGGAATTCTCCCCGCTGTCCAAGAATCGGCCCCAGCGCGATGCCAACCACGATCGCAACCGCGAACACGCGAACGCCTTCGGCGGCGGCGCGCGTCACTAGAAATAAGCCAGCAGTGAGTGAGCGCAGCCGGCCGCCAAAGCGGAGCTCGATCAGTTGGTAAGCAGTGTAGAGTTCGCCGCGAAAGTAATGCGGCAACAGCAGGTAGCTGATGATGACGCGTCCGACCATGTACCCTATCACCAATTGCAGGAACGCGAAGTTGGTATCGTAGGCCAACCCCGGCACGCTGATGATGGTGAGCGTGCTGGTTTCTGCCGCGACGATGGACAGCGCGATGGCCCACCAGGGAATGTTGCGATCGGCGAGAAAATAATCGCGCAGCGAATGCTGCTTCTTGCGGAAACGCAGCCCAAAGAGCGTGATGGCCAGAAGATAGGCTGCGATGATGGCGAGGTCGAGGAGAGACATAAGGCAGGGGCCAGGGATCAGGGGTTAGGGGATAGTGGATGATACAACGACCGTCGTCTGGCTATGGTTATTCTGTCATCCCGAGCGGAGCCGAGGGATCTGCCGTTTCTTTCTTTCGCGGGCGCGAAAACCGGCTAATCGATCTTCGTAGCTTTCGCCATGACGCGCTCATAGTTGCGCCAGGGCGTGAGGGCGCGGAACCACAGCTGCATCCGGGCGTCGGGGCCAATCAGATAGCGCAGCTTGGGATTTGGGTCTTTCGCCACGCGTACGATCAAGCGCGCGATTTCCCGCGCGTCACGGCGCTTGCTGGCCCGCGATTTTATGAATTCGGCAAAACGCCGGCTGCGCTCTTTGTTGGGCGACTCGGGTGCGAGCGCCTGCTCACCAATAACTAAGTTGCGCTCCCAAATGTCGGTGTCATACGATCCCGGCTCGACCAGGACGACCCGAATACCCAGCGAGTGGACTTCAATGCGCAGGGCCTCGCTCCATCCTTCCAGGGCAAATTTGGATGCCACGTAGCTGCCCACCATGGGAGTGGCGGCGCGTCCGGCCACCGATGTCACTTGCACGATGTGGCCCGAGCGCTGCTTGCGCATCACCGGCAACACGGCTTTGGTCATGGCAACGTTGCCGAAGAAGTTGGTTTCCATCTGACGGCGGAGCTCATGCAATTGCGTGTCTTCGACGAAACCGGCGGAGCTGAATCCGGCATTGTTCACCAACAAGTCGATGCGCCCATGATCGCGAACGATCTGCTCCACCGCGCTGGGAAGGGAATCGAACTCGATGATGTCGATGCGCCGGAGGTCCAGCCGGTCGCGCACTCCAGCTTTCTGCGCAGCCTCCTCCAGCCGGTCGCTGCGTCCCAGATTGCGCATGGTGGCCACCACGCGATAGCCGTTCCGAGCCAATTCCACCGTCGTGACCAGGCCGATGCCACTGGAGCTTCCGGTCACAACCGCGATTTTCTGCTCTGCCATGGTCCTCCGTCGAATCCCTCAAATTGCAGCACAACAGCCAAACCAGCCCATTCGCGGCCCATTAATTGCGCCAGCCCCGCTGATACGAGAAGATAATAAGTTTACACATACTTCACGAAGCGGACTGATACACATGCCAACAACTAACAAGCAGGACAAGAGCAAGACCGGCAAGGATGAAATCGCGCCGGCGAAGGGAAAGCTGGGGGTCATGATCCCTGGCATGGGCGCTGTTGCGACTACGTTTGTCGCGGGCGTAGAAGCGGTACGGAAGGGCATCTCCAAACCTATCGGGTCATTGACGCAGATGGGAACGATTCGCCTTGGGAAGCGCACCGAGGGCCGTTTTCCCAAGATCAACGAATTCGTTCCTCTTGCCGGGCTAGACGATCTGGTCTTTACCGGCTGGGACATTTTCGAAGACAACATGTACGCGGCTGCAGGCAAAGCGGGAGTGCTGGATCGCTCGCTGCTGGAGCAGGTAAAACCGTTCCTCTCGTCGATTACGCCGCGCAAGGCCGTCTTCGACAAGAATTACGTTAGGAAGCTGGACGGGCCCAACGTGAAAAAGGGCAAGAACAAGATGGACCTGGCCGAGCAGGTGCGCGACGACATTCGCGATTTTAAGAAGTCCAGCGGCGCCGATCGCCTGGTGATGGCCTGGTGCGGATCGACGGAATCGTTTATCGAAGCCGGGCCGGCACACCAGTCGGTTGCGGCTCTCGAAAAGGCCATGCAGAACAACGACGAGGACATTCCACCGTCGATGATTTACGCTTACGCAGCACTGAAAGAGGGCGTGCCGTTTTCCAATGGCGCTCCCAATCTGACGGTCGATGTCCCCGCCCTGCACGAGCTTTCGAAGCAGATGGACGCTCCCATTTGTGGCAAGGACTACAAGACCGGCCAGACGCTGATCAAGACCATTCTGGCGCCGGGCTTCAAGGCTCGCATGATCGGGCTGAACGGCTGGTTCTCCACCAACATTCTGGGCAATCGCGACGGCGAAGTGTTGGAGGATCCGGGCTCGTTCAAGACCAAGGAAGAGTCGAAGCTGTCGGTGCTGGAACACATTCTTCAGCCTGAGCTTTATCCCGATCTCTACGGCAACATTTGTCACAAGGTTCGCATTAACTATTATCCTCCGCGTGGTGATAACAAAGAGGGTTGGGACAATATCGATATCTTCGGCTGGCTGGGCTATCCGATGCAGATCAAAGTCGATTTCCTGTGTCGCGACTCGATTCTGGCGGCGCCGATTGTGCTCGACCTGGTGCTGTTTCTCGACTTGGCAAAACGGTCATCGACGCTGCGTGGCATCGGCATTCAGGAGTGGCTGAGCTTCTACTTCAAGTCGCCGATGACGGCTCCGGGACTCTATCCCGAGCACGACCTGTTCATTCAGTCGATGAAGCTGAAGAACACGCTGCGCCACCTGATGGGCGAAGACATGATCACCCATCTGGGGCTGGAATATTACGACTGAAGAACGGGTGTACTGGCTAACCGGCTGCAGTGCGCGTCGCGCCGGTGATCTTTGCCCAGAGATGCCCCGCGACTAGATGTGTGCGCGGATCGGTTGCAAATTGGCCTGATTGCGACAGCAATAACGGCATCACTGACTTTTGAATGTCGTCGTATCTTCGCGGCATGAAGATCGTGCTTCAGGCTTTGCTGATAGTCGCCCTCATCCTGATGGGCGCTTCGCAGAATTTCCGGAACGATATGGCCGTTGACTGATCTGGGTACCGTCACCTCACAGTGGCGCACAAATCACTGACAAAACGTTCCAAGAGCGAGTGCAATGTTACTGGGTGTCTCGGGAGGGGAGCCCGGCCTCCGACCCTGACTGTCTGCGCCTCGCCTCCTTCCCATCGCCCAGGTGCCCTGTTTAGCTCAATCACAGCCCGGTTGTTGGCTACGCCAGGAGGCCAATTCCATGCACAGCAATGCATCCCCTCACCCATTCTTAGGCCGGAATTCGGCAAAGGTGCCGCTGAAGTTCCTGCTGTTGATCTTCTTCCTCACTCTCGAACCTTTGTTCATAACCATCTCCAGTTCACCGGCGCAGGGTCAAGATTCCGTCGCGCCGGCTGCGATTCAAACATCTACACCGCAATTCGGCTCCCGCATCGCCCCGGGGCCCACTTCCAAAAAGCAACGTGGCAATGCTCGCAGCGGCCTCCATCGCGGCTCGCCCCAGGACGAACTGGTGATTTATGCGAATGGCCCCATCGACGGTAACACATATGCGTGGGGAATCAACTACGGCTTCGCGATCAGCAACTCCTTCAACTATGGAATTGGATCGATCAACTCTCTCACCTTCGGCGCATGGCTGGCCCCCGGTGATGTGCTGCAATCGGTTGAAGTTTCGTTCACCTCGCAGCCACTGGGTGGCACCAGCTACTACGATCAGGTTGTCACTCTCACGCAAAGCGGTTGCTCCAATGCTAATCAGTACGGCTACGTCGTATGCACCGAGACCGGCAATTTGCAGGCCCCTTTCATGTACCCCGGAACTTATTGGCTGAACCTGCAGAATGCAGTCGTGAACAACGGGGATGAGGCTTTTTGGGACCAGAATGGTGGAGTTGGGTGCACCTCCTACGGTTGCCCCTCGCAGGCAGAGGCGGGCGGCACGATCCCTCCCGAAGCATTCACCCTTCTTGGCACCTCGACGACCTTTCCGGCGTGCGAGTATGGCCCACCCGGGCGTGCGTCCGGAGGAGTTATCGGCAGACTCAAACCCGCGACGGGACAAACGTTTCAGGTACTGTACAACTTCACTGGTGGTGCCGATGGAGGCGCGCCACAGGGCTTGAAGATGATTGCCCCCGGAACCTTCTACGGAACCGCCTACGGAACCGCCTCTGGCCCTCCTGTTATTTACAAACTCCGCCAATCAGATTCCGGATGGGTATTAATTCCACTCACGAGTCGGGATTTCTCCGAAACAGTAAATCTTGCTCCTGACGGGAGCATTTATGCCGCCAGCTCAGGCTATTTTTCCTTTGGATCGATCTTCACGGTGGCGCCGTCACCCAGCGTTCCGCCAATGGCCATATCCAATTGGAATCTGATGTATCTTCACGATTTCGATGGCGGCAGCGATGGCTGCCAGCCGAATCCTGACTTTGCCTTTGATCCATCAGGGAACATCTATGGCTCGACCTACTGGGGCGGGGCGGGCAATGGAGGAATCGTCTTCGAGCTAACTCCTTCGGCGTTTGGGTGGACCGAGAATGTGCTTTACTCGTTTGAGACCGAGAATGTGCCTTACTCGTTTGAACGTGCTCCCCTATCCGTTATTTTTGACGGCGCCGGTAACCTGTACGGAGAACTGCAATCTGGCCAGATTTTTGAGTTGTCACCGTCCGCAGGTGGCTGGATCCTGCAGACGCTCTACACCTTCGACACTTGGAGCGATGGCGCCACACCGGACAACACTCTTATATTCGATAGTTCCGGGAATCTCTACGGAACAACTTTGGAAGGCGGCAGCTATGGCTTTGGAACGGTTTTCCAACTGACACCTGCACCTGGGAGCTGGACGATTCATACCCTCTATAACTTCGTTGACTTTTCCCTCAGTTGCTTGAGGCTGGTCATCGACAGCTCTGGAAGCCTCTACTGCTCGAAGGCGCAGGGGGGCGCTTATAACCAGGGCTTCATTTTCAAACTGACGCCCTCGCAAGGCGGCTGGACAGCCACCTCGCTGCACGACTTTACCGGCGGTAGCGACGGCGGAATGCCTTACGGCGCCGACCTGATCCTGGATGCCAGCGGCAATCTGTACGGCACGGCGCAGTACGGCGGCAATTATGGCCAAGGTGTGGTCTGGGAGATTACGCCATAGGTGAGAAACTGTTGCCGTACCGCTGAGTTGGCGCTAAATCGCCATCTCATCAAAGACGCGGATTGAAGTCGGCCGCGCAGCGCGAAAGCTGTGCGGCCGTTGACCGGTTGCTAGGCGCGCAGGTCGCGTCGGATCAAGCTCGAATCCAGGAAGAATCCAAGTCCGACGGCGAACGGTATGACGCCGAATGCGGCTGCGACCAGGGCATCGGGTTCGACGCGCCCGACCAGAGCGAAGGCGATGCTGTAGCCGATCGAAACGCTGGTCAGTAGGATGCCGGCCCGGCGAGAACGCGCCGCGTGTGACAGCTCAGGCTCCATGGGAACGGTGACGCCGCGCGCAATGGCGGCCAGACGCTCCTCGGTTCGCAGTTTGCGCACTCGATAGTAGGTGTACAGCGCGGCTATCGGAATGCCGAAGATCATTACTACTGCAGCTAATCCCACAATGTTTCCGTCCATGGTCCGACTCCTTCTCGGCCGCGCCAGCCGCGCCTGCCGTTTGCAATTACCGACATCCAGAGGTACGGACAAGGGAGGACGAAAGTTCCGGGAGTTTATGCGGGCTAGCCAAGTGCTCGGCAAAGATTTTGAGATTGAAGGTTCGTGTGATTGGGAAAGCCCGACGAGGGTACATGTCGTCGGCTGAAAGCCGACTCTAAACGCGAGAGATAAGGTCCTATACGCTGACCTGAAGGTCCGCACTACCCAGGCGTTGCCGTTTCAAGGGCCATGTGGCCTTGTCGACATCTTCATGTGTAGCCCCTGAAGGGGCTCAACCTCAAAACGGCAGTCTACCCAGCGCTGAAACGCTGGGCCGTCTTATCGCCGTCCCGCCAGGCGGGACTTGGATCGTCGTCTGTTGTTAATGTGTTCCCAACCTCCGCCGTTGGGCAAGGATGTCAACGGAGCCAATTCATCTTAGAAGCTAATTTCAATTTGCCCGCAGCATTATGCCTTCGAATGGGCCAAAGCCTCGGCCTTGCGAATGGCGGCTTCGTGCAGATCGTAGGCTTGGAGGGCCTTGCCGGCGGCCTCACGAGCCATGCTGGTGCTCATTTTCTTCTCCGCCTCAGCGAACAGATCTTCCGCATCTTCATGTGCGTTGTAAGCGTCGTCATCGGCTTCCTTGATGGCCTTAACCGCAGACAGGGTCTTGGGATCGGTACTGGAGCCGTTTGGTTTGTTCTTGTCTTTGGCCTTGGCCTTGGCGCGCGTGCGCTTCGAGGTGCCGTTTTCTTCGACCAGATGATTGTAGGCAATCTTCAGATCGTCACTCCAGGTGAGCTTGACCTTCATCTCCAAATCATCAAGTGCGGCCCTGGCCTGGTCGGCGAGCCCGCGCACTCTTTTCTTTTCCGTCAGCCACTTCCACACACCCCAGCTGGTGCCTTCCGTCATGATGGCGCGGGCATCTTCAACCGCGGGAATTTTTCGCATCACGGACCTCGTAAGAGCAATACGATTTGATCTTTATGGGCTACCGGAACGCTGCTTAAGGCAATCGGCGCCGCATTCCCATCCAACTACCGATTTAACTGAACCTAGTTGGTGCGCTCAGGCGAACGAAAATCGAGGCGCCAGCTTTGCCAGTATCAGCACCTTATAGATGTCGACGTTGACGCCACGCAACCCGACCTTGATACCCTTGCCGTCAGCAGCAGCAGCCAGTGCTTCCAGCGCTTTGAGGGCGCTGGGATCGATCAGAAGCACGGAAGAGAAGTCCAACACCACTTCGCCCTCGGCGCCATCCAGTCTTTCGCAGGTCGTCTGCAGAGTCTGGGCCACGCACTTTTCATCAATTTCCAGCCAAACATCCGTTATTGTCATACGCACAACCGTTCTTCAACTTCTACTGCCTGCTGAGATGTACCAGTTACCTTTGCCGGACGGCGTCCGCGATAAGCGCTCCAAAAGAGTTCGCCCAGCTCACTTAACAAAGGCATGCGAGGGTTCGATCGCCAGGAAGGATCGTCAAAGGCAATCTTGACCAGGTCGGGCATGGCTGCTTCGAAATCCTCCTTCGAGATTCCGAGGTCGGCGATCGAACGCGGAACTGCCAACCGGTCGAGTAGCTGTTCTACCGCCGTCACCAGATTCTCTACTTTCTCCTCGACTGTCTTTCCACCTAGTCCGAGCAGGTCCGCCATCATGGCGTATTTCTGGTGCGCGACGTAGCCCTTCTGATTGGGCGATGGCATGAACTTGGTAGGTACCGACGCGTTGTAGGCGATGACATGTGGCAACATGAGGGCGTTGGCCCGGCCGTGGGCTACTCCGAAGCGCGCGCCAAAGGCATGTGCCAGAGCATGATTGACGCCCACTGCCGCGTTGGAAAACGCCATGGCCGCGATGCAGGCGGCATTGTGCATCATGGTGCGGGCTTCCTCATCGCGGGGATTCTCATACGCGATGGGCAGATATTTGTACGCCAGTTGCAGCGCTTGCAGGGCGTCAGCGTCGGTGTATGGGGAAGACAGAATAGAAACGCCGGCTTCCAGCGCGTGTGTCAAACAATCGATGCCAGTATCGGCAGTGAGTCCTTTCGGCATCGACATGACAAACTGCGGGTCGACGATGGCCACATCCGGACTCAACGAGTAATCGGCCAGAGTAACTTTGCGGCCAGCCTGTTTGTCGGTAAGGACAGCAAAAGGAGTGACTTCGCTACCGGTGCCGCTGGTCGTAGAAATGGCAATCAACCGGGCGCTGTGGATTTTCTCGGTGGGATACTGAACCACGCGCTTGCGAAGATCCAGGAACGGCGCTGCCAGTTCTTCCAGATCTGCCTCCGGCGATTCGTACTTGAGCTTCATGATCTTCGCTGCGTCGATCACAGAGCCCCCGCCCAGCGCAATGATCTGGTCCGCCTTATAGAAATTGAGCGTTTCCACCCCTTGCATCACGACCTTGACTTCAGGCTCAGCATCCGGAATGACGGTGACGTGCACCAGCGTGCCCGGTGGGATATTGCGCCGGACAATGTCGACATGCCCGATCTGCTCCATGGCCGGATTGGTGACGATGATGGTGGAGCGCGACGGGAAATGGCGCAGGTTCTCCACGGCGTTCATGTTGAAGTAAATCTGATTGGGAACGCGAAACCACATATGGGCCTGTGTCCTCCGCGCCACTCGCTTAATGTTCAGGTAGTTATAAATATTCACGTTATCCATGGTGCTGTTGCCGCCGCCGGTCCCGCAGCCGAAGGAGAAGGTGGGCACCATGTCGTTGTAAACCCCGCCCAGCGCACCGATGGAGCCGGGCGAATTCACAATGATCCGGCCGGCGTTGATGACTTCGCCGAACTTGCGGATGATCTCATCGTTGCGGGAGAAGATGACTGCGGTGTGTCCCAGGCCGCCGGCGTGATTCACGTCCACGCACATCTTGAGCGCCTGATCGACCGACGTCACCCGGCAGACTGCCAGCACCGGGAAAAGTTTTTCGACCGACAAAGGATATTCGCGGCCTACACCTTGGATCGGCGCGATCAACAGCTTGGTGTTCGCTGGGACGGAAAGGCCGACCATGCGGGCGATGTCGGTGGCTTTCTGGCCCACTGCCATGGGCTGCATGTATCCGGTGGCGGGATCGATTACCGTGCGGCCCAGGAGCTCGGTCTCTTTCTCGCTGCAGATGTGCGCGCCGAGGTCCGCAAATTTGTGCAGTACAACGTCGTAAATTTCGTCATCGATCACCACCGTCTGCTCGGAGGCGCAAATCGTTCCGTTGTCGAACGTCTTGGAGGTAATGATGTCGACCACTGCCATGCTCAGGTCGGCCGTCTTTTCCAGATAGACCGGCGTATTGCCCGGGCCCACGCCCAACGCTGGCTTGCCCGAGCCATAGGCGGCTTTGACCATGCCGGGCCCACCGGTGGCGTCGATCAGGCCGACGTCTTTGTGGTGCATCAGGTAGGCGTTGTCCTGCAAGGTCTGCGCTTCCAGACAGGTGAACACGCCTTCAGGGGCGCCATGCTTAACGGCCGCCTCGTACATAATGCGTACGGCTTCGTAGCAGCAACGTCCGGCGCTGGGATGCGGACTGAAGATGACCGCGTTCCGGGTCTTGATGGCCATGATGCATTTGAACAGGACCGTCGAAGTCGGATTGGTGATGGGAGTGAGCGAGAAGATGACTCCGATCGGTTCAGCCACTTCCGCCACACCGCGTTCGGGAAACTCACGAATGGTACCTACGGTGCGCTTGTCCTTGATGTAGTCGTAGACAAACTCGGTGGCCACCATGTTCTTGAGGGCCTTGTCTTCCAGCACGCCAAGCCGGGTTTCCTTAATCGCCAGGGTGGCCAGATATTGAGCTTGCTCCAGTCCGGCCAGGACCATTTGCTTGACGATGCGGTCGACGTCGTCTTGGGTGTACTGCGTAAAAACGGCAGCGGCAATTCTGGCTTGGCGGACCAGCCCGTCAAGGTAAGCAATGCGTTCTTCACTGAGGGGTGAGTCGTTTCCTGTCATACTTCTGTCCACCTAAACCACTATCTATTGCTGCGAACGGTATGACAGTGAGCGTCGTCACAAAAAGGTGTGAGGCTTAGCCAGTCGCTGGCGAAGAAGTTGCCCTTTGGGCGAATCGGCAATCGAGAGAATCGTGCCGGATGGCGGCAAAGATCGGTCGAATCGCCCTGGTACGTACCTTCAAAATCAACTCTGAATGATTTTTTAGCAAACGGTTTAACCGGGCGATTCGTCCCGCTCAAATTGCCAACAAGCCCGAGTAAATAGCCATCCCCACGACCGCATCGACGCCCATCGTGTCTAGCTCTTCAATCTCCTCGGCGCGGTGAATACCTCCGGCCGCGATCAGGCGGTGCGATGTTTTCTGCCGTAAGTCGCGGATGACATCCATCGGGATTCCCTTGAGCAAGCCTTCGGTGTCGATGTGGGTGTAGAGGAAGGCAGAACAAAACGGCTCGAGCTGCTGCATCATCGCCGCCGGCTCGATCCGAGTGACGGTTTTCCAGCCGTGAATGGCAACTCGTCCGCCGCGCGAATCGACCGCGAATACCAGGCGATCGCTGCCGAATTGGTCGCATAGGCTTTCGGCAAAGGCTACATCCACCGCGTCCTCGGGCTGGTCCGCCGCATTCGTGGCTGGTTTCGGAATTTTGATTAGCGATGAACCGATGATTACGTTTTTCGCGCCGCAATCCAGCATGGCCTGGATGTCGGCAGCGGAGCGAATCCCGCCGCCCACCTGACAGGGCAGCTTTCCGCAGAATTCAGCGACCAGCTTGCGATTCGAGCCTTCACCCTTGGCTGCGTCCAGATCCACTAATTGCACCAGTGGATAGGCCGAGAAACGCTCGACCCACTCGCTGAAGTTTTCAAACTCCAGAGCTTTTTTCTGGCCCTGGACGAGTTGCACGATCTTTCCGCCCATCAGATCAATCGAGGGAATCAGCATGTCAGCCTCACCGGAATACCTGCTTTGCACAGTTCTTGCTTAATGGCATGGACCGACTCCAGTCCGAAGTGGAAGACCGAGGCGGCCAGCGCCGCGTCGGCTGCGCCCTGCTGAAACACTTCCACGAAGTGTCGAGGCTCGCCCGCTCCTCCGGAGGCGATGACCGGAATGCGCACGCTGGTGCCGATGGTATGCGTGAGTTCGCAATCGAAGCCGGACTTCGTCCCATCGCGATCCATCGAGGTCAACATGATTTCCCCTGCTCCCAGCTGCTCAACTTCGATCGCCCATGCCCGAGCGTCTCGACCCGTAGGCCGTCGGCCTCCCCAGACATACACTTCCCAAGCATCGGCATTCTGCCGCGCGTCGATGGCCACCACCACCGCCTGCGAACCATAACGCTGGGCAATACGCGTGATCAGTGCCGGGTCTGCGACGGCGGCGGAATTGATCGCAACTTTATCGGCGCCGCAATCCAGCACCGCGGCCGCATCCTCGAGGGAGCGAATGCCGCCGCCCACGGTGAAGGGAATAAAGAGCTGGCTCGCGGTGCGGCGAACCGTGCTGAGCAGCGTGTTCCTCGACTCGGCCGTTGCCGTGATGTCGAGCAGAACAATTTCGTCAGCGCCCGCCTGGCTGTGAGCTGCGGCTAATTCGGCAGGATCGCCGGCATCGTGCAATTGCACAAACTGAATGCCCTTCACCACGCGTCCGGCGTGAACGTCGAGGCAGGCGATGATGCGCTTGGCCAAGGTCTCAGAGGGCACAGAAGTTCTCCAGAATCTTCATTCCGATATCGCCGGATTTTTCCGGATGAAACTGCACGCCGAACACGTTGCCGTTTTCCGCCGCAGCCGTGAATGGGGCATCGTAGACACAGGTGGCGACGGTATCCTGACACAGCGGCGCCCAATAGGAATGGGTGAAATACACGTAGGAGTCCGACGGAATGTCGCGCAGCAACCGCGAGCGCGGATCAATTGCGATGCGGTTCCAGCCAACGTGCGGCGACTTCACCTGGTCGGAGAAGCGCGTGCATTCGCCTGGAAAGATTCCTATTCCTCGCAGCGTAGATGCCTCCTCGCTGCCTTCGAACATCCACTGCAGGCCCAGGCAAATGCCGAGCACCGGTGTCTGGTTTGTGATTGCGCTCCGCACCGCAGCGCCCAGTGCACCGTCACTCAAAGGCAGGGTTGCGGCGAAGTTGCCGACGCCTGGCACGATCAGCTTCTCCGCGCCAGAGACAATGTCAGCGTCGTCGGTCACCACGCACTCGCGGCCTAGGTGCCGGATGGCCTTCACTACTGAGGCCAGATTTCCCGCACCGTAATCGAGGATGGCAATCATAGAAGTCCCTTCGTGCTGGGCAACATGCGGCCGAGTTGGCGGTCTTTTGAGCAGGCCACACGCAAGGCACGAGCGAAGGCCTTGAACAGCGATTCGATCTTGTGATGATTCGAGCGGCCGTAGAGTACTTTGGCATGTACGTTGGCTTTCGCGCCTCGGGCAAAACCGTCGAAAAAGTCGGCGACCAGTTCCGTCTGTAGATCTCCAACCAGTCGCGTGCGAACCTTGGTGTCGACCACCGCGGCGCTGCGTCCGCCAAAGTCGACGGCGACGACGCCCAGAGTTTCATCCATGGGCATCACGAAGTATCCCGCTCGCAGAATGCCGCGCTTATTCCCCAGCGCCTGCGTAAACGCCTCACCTAGCGCGATGCCGACATCCTCAACCGTGTGGTGCTGATCGACGTCCAGATCGCCGTCGGCCTGCAGCTCAAGATCGAACGCTCCATGCCGGGCCAGCAGCTCCAACATGTGATCGAGGAAGCGAATGCCGCAGCCGATCTTGGCGCGTCCGTGACCTTCGAGCGTGAGCGCGATGTGGATTTCGGTTTCGTTTGTTTTGCGATGAATGCGGGCGCGTCTCATGCTGTCACCTCCCGGCCGAGTTCGAGTTCGCCTACGACTTCTCCGAGCGCTGTGATGAGCCGGTCGCTTTGCGCATCGCTTCCGATGGTGATGCGTACGCAACCTTCGCAGCCGGGGTCGGCGGAGCGGTCGCGAACCAGAATTCCGCGCTGCCGCATTGCCGTCACGAACTCACGATGCTTTTCTCCAATCCTGATCAGCAGGAAGTTCGCATGGCTGGGCCAACTGTAGAGTCCTAGCGCTGCCAACCAGCTTTCCACGCACTTGCGTCCGTTCTTCACTTGCGCAACATAGCAACTGACATGATTGTCGTCCGCCAGTGCGACAGGGAGCACCGCGAGTGCCACGGCATTAACGCTGTAGGGCGACGATACCCGGCGTACCTGCGGCATCTGATCGCTTGGCCCGGCGAGAATGCCGATGCGAAGCCCAGCCAGCCCGTAGGCTTTGGAGAAGGTTCGCGCGACGAAAAGATTCCGGTAGCGGTCGATATCGCGAATCACGGTTTCGCCGTGAAACTCGAAATAAGCTTCGTCCACCAGCAGGGCCGCATTCGGCGCAGCGCGGGCGATCTGCAGCAACTCATCGCGACCTGCAACCGAGCCGGTAGGATTGTTCGGGCTGGCCACGGCGATCAACCGAGTCGCAGGAGTGATGCTGTCCAGTACCTTTGCCAACGGAAACCGGAAGTCCCCTTCGCACTGCACTGGAATGACGCGCGCACTGGTTGCGCCAGCGTAGATCTCGTACATGCTGAACGTGGGCGTCACCACCAGAACTTCGTCGTCCGGCTCAAGATAGGTCTCACACAGAAGATGAATGGCCTCGTCCACTCCGTTGGTGAGCAGCACCTGTTCCGGAGCAAGCGCGAGATGCGCGGCGACAGCCGTTTCGACTGGCTGGCGCTCGGGATAGCGGGCGAGGTCATCGGCGGTGAGTTGCTTCAGCCGCTCCAATACGCGAGGCGAACAGCCCTCGGTGTTCTCGTTGAAGTCGAGGCGCAGTCCCTCGCGGCAGGCCAACGGCGGATGATATTCCCGCAGGTTCTGCACCGCCTTTCGCGCGTTAAGCATCGGCGCACCTCACGCGGACGGACTCGCCATGGGCCCGTAGACCTTCGGCCTCGGCGAGCGCGGTGATGACGGGCGCAATCCTGGCCAAACCAGTTTGATCGAACCTTTGCACGGTGATGATCTTTAGGAAGTCGTGGACGCTCAGTCCTCCGCGAAAGCGGGCGGCACCGGCAGTGGGCAGAACATGATTGGGTCCGGCGGCATAGTCCCCGGCCGATTGCGGCGAATAGTCGCCAATGAAAATCGAGCCCGCGCTGTGTACCCCGGAGAGATCGTCATCGTCGACCGTGAGGTGCTCGGCGGCGATCTGGTTGATCCAGGCAATGGCCTGCTGCCGTGAAGCCGCCACCAGCAAATGTCCATTGCGGCGAATCGCTTGCTTCGCGATCAGGTTGCTCCGGCTGGCAGATGCAATCGCGGCTTTTACTTTCTTAGCCAGCGCCGGCTTGGTCGTAATGAATACCACGACCGCATCGGGATCGTGCTCGGCTTGCGCAACTAGGTCAGCCGCAAGGAACTTGGGATTACCCGTGTCGCTGTACAACACCGCCTCGGTAGGACCAGCGAGCATATCGATGGCGCAGTCAAAACTGACCAGTTTTTTCGCGGCGGTCACGAAGCTATTTCCGGGACCAACAATCTTGTCCACCCGTGGAATTGTCTCGGTGCCGTAAGCTAAGGCCGCGACGGCCTGCGCGCCTCCGCAGCGGTAAACTTCGCGGACGCCGAGCAGAGCAGCCGCCGCCAGGGTTGCCGGCTGCGGGCGCGGCGAGACTACGCAAATGCGCGGCACACCTGCGACCTGCGCCGGGATCACGGTCATCAGCAGAGTGGAGGGAAGCGGATAGCGCCCGCCGGGAACGTAACAGCCAACCGATTCCAGCGGCCGCACGATCTGGCCGAGCTCGCCACCCTGAATTTTCTTACGCCATTCACGCGGCATCTGCCATTGACAGAAGCGGCGGATATTAGCAGCTGCACTTCGCAGTGCGTTCTGTGTCTGACGAGGAATCGAACGCCAGGCCTCGGCAATCTCTTCTTCCGAAACTCTTAACGATTGGCCCTTGTGCAAGCTATCCCACAATGTGGCATAACGAACCAGGGTCTTATCGCCGCCGCCCCTCACGGCCCGAATGATCTTGCGCACCCGCGGTTCCAACTCTTCCAGGCGCGACCTGCGGCCGGCTAGCTTCGCGACCACCCCCTCTGCGGCTTTGCCCTGTAGAATCCGCATCACATCACCACCTTGTTGAGCGGATACTCGACGATGCCCTGCGCATGCGCAGCTTTCAACCGCGGAATCACTTCCCAACAAGCGGCTTCTTCCAAAATTGTATTGACCGCGACCCAGGTGCTGTCGCTCAACTGAGAGATGGTTGGGCTATTCAATGCGGGCAAAACACTCAGTACCGCTGGAAGGTCCTCGACTTTAACATTCAACATCAAGCCGACCCGACCTTGTGCCTCCATCGCACCGCGAAGCATGAGGGAGAGGTTCTCGATCTTTTGCCGCTTGCCAGGATCGGCCCACGCTTTTGGATTGGCGATGATCTGGGTATTCGACTCGAGCACGGTGTCAATAATTCGCAAGCGATTCGCTTTCAGCGAGCTGCCGGTCTCGGTGACTTCGACAATGGCATCCGCCAATGTGGGAGGCTTTACCTCGGTCGCGCCCCAGGAGAACTCGACCTTCACGTCGATCCCACGTTGTCGGAAGTAACGCGTGGTAACGCTGACTAGCTCAGTTGCTACGGTGGCGCCCTGCAAATCTTCGGGCCTCGTTGCTGGTGAATCTTCCGGAACCGCCAGCACCCAGCGCACCTTGCCCCGGCTCTGCTTGGCGTAGATCAGGTCGGCAACGCTCACTACCTCAAGACCGCTTTCCAAAACCCAATCTAAGCCGGTGAGCCCGGCGTCCAGCGCGCCGTGTTCGACGTAGCGAGCCATCTCCTGGGCGCGAATCAGCATGCATTCCAACTGAGGATCGTTGGTGCCGGCAAAATAGGACCGGGGACTGACATAGACCTGCAGTCCGGCCCGACCTAGCAGTGACAGCGTCGCCTCTTGCAGACTTCCCTTGGGTATTCCCAGTCGCAGCTTCATGACTGGCCTTCCGTCGAAGTCGCAACCGGCAACGCGGTGGTGAAGCAGCTGCGCGTGCCTGTATGGCAGACGACGCCTTCGCCTTCTACATCCACGCGGTACAGGATCGTATCGAAGTCGCAATCGGCGGTGGCCGAGATTACCTTCAGCCGGTTGCCTGAAGTCTCGCCCTTGGTCCAAAGCTGGTTACGAGTTCGGCTGAAGAAAGTCACATAGCCGGTTCGCAGGGTATTTTCATAGGCTGCGGCGTTCATGAAGCCCAGCATCAGAACCTCGCCGGTCACGGCATCTTGTACGATGGCCGGAGCCAGGCCACCCATTTTGTCGAAGTCGATGGTCACTGCCATTTCCGTTATTCCTTTCGCGCAAAAACAAAAACCCCGCTGATTCGTGTCAGCGGGGTGATGAGATCTGTGTGACTAGGAAATTATCCGGTGATCTCCGCTGACACGTTCGCCACGTGGGCATGGTGATGATGGCGATGGGTCAACGAAGTCATCGTGCTATGAAAGTACAGAATGGGCGGGGCGCATGTCAATACGACATTTTGGCTATGGGGTCCGGTCAGCTCGCCGGTTAGCCCCAAGCAGATTACCCGAGGTCAGCGAGCAGTAACTGCTTGGCGATCGACATATGGCCAGTATAAATTGGTCACGGATTGTTATGAACCCCGCATCTCGGCATCATGGCCGCATGACGACTCCCCAGAGCGGAATATTCGCCCTGGGAACTGCATCTCACGCCTACCTGGAATTCGATGTCTTGGACAAGCGGAAGGGAAAGCACCTGGTGAGGGCGATCTCGTCCCTGCGTGAGCCGAGGATGACAATAGGCGGGGTCAACCTGGTAGCCGGGTTCAGGCCTGAACTCTGGAGCAAAACCGTTCCGGAGGACGACCCGGCGAAGGTCAAAGGGTTCAATGAAGACGTGATCGGCGTGGACGGCTTCGTGATGCCGGCCACCCAGCACGACGCCGTGCTGTGGCTGTCGGGAAGTGCCTACGACGTGATCTTCGACGTGGCGCGCAAGGCCATCGCCGAACTCAAGGAGTTGGCGTTGGTGGCCGAAGAGACTTCGAGCTGGCCCTACCAACACGATCGCGATTTGACTGGATTCATTGACGGAACCGAGAATCCCAGTCTGATCGACGCCGCGGAAGTGGCGCTCATATCGGAAGGAAAACCCGGCGCGGGAGGAACCATCCTCCTGTTGCAGAAGTGGGTCCACGAAACGGCCGCCTGGGAGTCGCTTCCGGTGGCTCGCCAGGAGCGGGTGATGGGACGGAAGAAGCGGGACAGCGTTGAGATTGAGAACAAGGCCGCAGACTCTCATGTCGCCAGTACCGACCAGGACCGCTTCGGCAAAATCTTTCGCAGAAACATGCCCTATGGCACGGTCACCGAGCACGGCACCATGTTCGTAGGCTTCAGCGCCGAGCAGAAACGACTTTCCACAATGCTGGAGAGCATGGCTGGGCTAGGTAACGGCGTGCGTGACGCGCTCACGCACTATACCCGCCCGCTCACCGGCGCGTACTACTTCGTTCCCTCAAGCGAGTGCCTGCGCCGATTGATCGGGCGCGCGCAGTAGTGGCCGAAATCAAGCTTGGCATCCAGCCCTAACCGACTCTGTTGATCATACCCAGCAGGATACCGGGTGATGGGTATAAGTCTCTCGGAAACAGGAGAAATGCAATGAACACAGACACCCGTCTCAAAACTGGGTATCGCCCTGTTGGTGCTCGGGCTGCTCATGCCATTGGGCACGTTTCTGGTTGCCCGAACCGACTGGCCTGTCGCAGTGAGAACCGTCGCTGGCGGAATTTTCGTTTTCGGCCCGGAGATCATGATGTTCCCCGCCATCGCCCTGATGGGGAAAGAAAACTTCAATCGCATCATTAGTTGGACGAAGGGCATCTTGAAGACGTTGCAGCCGACCGGCAGCGTGAGTAGCACGCGCTATAGGATTGGTTTGGTGTTGTTAATAGTGCCGACGGTGTTCTCCTGGATAACCAGTTACATTCCTTCCTGGCTGCCAGGGGAAAAAGCCGATCATTTATGGATCAATCTAGGATTAGATTTAACTATCGTCGTCAGCTTGTTTGTGCTAGGCGGAGACTTCTGGGACAAACTGCGCGGGCTCTTCCTTTATGATGCCAAGGTGACGTTTCCTGCTCCCACCGTCGGCTGAAATCGCAAAGCATTGTTAGTCTCAATCTGGCCTGATGAAGTCTTTGCGCCGATCGGCGTAGCTGGCATCTCTAGAAGTCTCCAGCAGAATCAGAGGGGGCGATGCGGCCCGCACGAGACAGGAAAGCACCACCTCCGTTTTAGGGATCCAAACGACAGGAACGAATTAGGGTAGTGACTCAGTTTGAGACACTACCCTGGGTTAGTGCCTAGTGGACAGCCGGCTTTTTCGCCGCGACAAGATCGTAGCGATCAAGGTTCATCACCTTGCTCCATGCAGCCACAAAGTCCTTCACAAAGGCCTCTTTCGAGTCGTTAGACCCATAGACTTCCGCGAGTGCTCGGAGCTGCGAGTGCGAACCGAAGATCAGGTCGACCCGAGTGCCAGTCCACTTGACTTGGCCCGTTTTGCGGTCACGGCCTTCGTACACCCCTGCGGATGCAGAGGGCTGCCACTCCGTATTCATGTCGAGCAGGTTGACGAAGAAATCATTCGTCAGCGTCCCGGGTTGTTTCGTGAAGACGCCGTGCTTCGTCCCGCCGAAGTTAGTGTTCAGGGCGCGCATGCCGCCGATGAGCACCGTCATCTCGGGAGCAGTCAGCCTCAGCAACTGCGCCCGATCTACCAGCATCTCCTCCGGCGATATTCCGTTTTGCTTTCCCACGTAGTTGCGGAACCCGTCTGCCTTGGGCTCCATTACGGCGAAGGAGTGCACATCGGTCTGTTCCTGCGAAGCGTCCGTGCGTCCCGGCGAGAAAGGAACCTTCACGTCGTGACCGGCCTTCCTGGCAGCTTCTTCGACGGCCGCGCAGCCGCCCAGAACGATCAGGTCAGCCAGCGAGACCTTCTTCCCTTTGTTCCCGTCTGATTGCGAGCTGTTGAACTCCTTTTGGATCGTCTCCAGCTTCTGCATGACCTTCCCGAGTGCGGTCGGTTGGTTGACTTCCCAATCCTTTTGCGGCGCCAGGCGAATGCGGGCTCCGTTGGCGCCACCACGCTTGTCGGAGCCGCGGAAGCTGGCCGCCGCCGCCCAGGCAGTGGTCACCAGTTCGGAGATCGACAGTCCGGACGCGAGAATCTTGGCCTTCAGAGCAGCAATGTCCTTGTCCCCGATGAGTTCATGATCCACGGCGGGAACAGGGTCTTGCCAGATCTGGTGCTCCTGGGGAACCAGCGGGCCCAGGTACCGAGAGATCGGTCCCATGTCGCGGTGGGTCAGCTTAAACCACGCCTTGGCGAACGCCTCTGCGAGTTCCTCTGGATGCTCGTAGAAGCGACGTGAAATCGGTTCATAAATAGGATCGAACCGCAAAGCAAGGTCGGTGGTCAGCATGGTGGGCGCGCGACGCTTGGAGGGATTGTGCGGATCCGGTATGGTACCGGCGCCAGCGCCATTCTTCGGTGTCCATTGATGCGCCCCGGCTGGGCTCTTGCTGAGTTCCCAATCGTAGCTAAACAAGTTGTGAAAGAAATTGTTGCTCCACTTTGTAGGCGTCGTGGTCCAGATGACTTCCAGGCCGCTGCCGATCGCGTCATCGCCTTTGCCCGTACCAAACTTGCTCTTCCAGCCAAGGCCTTGCTGCTCGATACCGGCGGCTTCCGGCTCTGGACCCACCAGTGCCGCATCGCCGGCGCCGTGAGTTTTGCCAAAGCTGTGTCCACCGGCAATGAGCGCAACTGTCTCTTCGTCATTCATCGCCATGCGGGCGAACGTCTCCCGGATGTCCTTCGCTGCAGCCAGAGGATCTGGATTTCCATTGGGACCTTCCGGGTTCACGTAGATCAGGCCCATCTGCACCGCGGCCAGAGGATTGGCGAGATCACGGTCGCCGCTGTAACGCTCGTCTGCCAGCCACTTGCCCTCGGAGCCCCAATAAATGTCGTCTGAGGGTTCCCAGACGTCCTCGCGCCCGCCGCCGAAGCCGAAGGTCTTGAACCCCATCGACTCCAAGGCCACGTTGCCGGTGAGAATCATGAGGTCGGCCCAGCTGATTTTCTTCCCATACTTCTGCTTGATCGGCCAGAGTAACCGGCGCGCCTTATCGAGATTCACGTTGTCGGGCCAGCTATTCAGCGGCGCAAAACGCTGTTCGCCGGAACCTGCCCCGCCGCGGCCGTCGCCGATGCGGTAGGTACCCGCGCTGTGCCAGGCCATGCGAATGAAAAGCGGCCCATAGTGGCCGAAGTCGGCCGGCCACCACTCCTGTGAATCCGTCATTAAGGCACGCAGGTCCTTGATCAAGGCATTCAGGTCGAGGCTCTTGAATTCTTCCGCGTAATTAAATTCCTTGCCCATGGGGTCGGACTTGGGGGAGTGCTGGTGCAGGATGTTTACGTTTAGCTGATTCGGCCACCAGTCGGCATTCGTCTGGAGTTTGTGAGCGCCATGAGCGACCGGGCACTTGGATTCGGTTGACGAGGTTTGCTGCTGAGTCTGGGGGACAGTCGCCCCCGCTGCTGTCGCGAGTTCTTTATCCATAATGTTCTCTTCCTTCAAGTCAGTTAAAAAGTGACGAACTACAAACCCACGATGGGTTCGCATAACCACTGCCGGCGGCCGCGCTGTTCATCCGCCACCGACACGCCTGCGGCAATTAACCAGAAGCATGCCGGGGCGCGCACTTGGTACAGAGTCCCCGGAAAATCAGCTCGCATTCCCGAAGGACCCGTTTACCGAGGGAGCGCGAGGCAGGCCTGGGCACCTTGTACCAGTCAATGTCCTCGACATTGCCGCAGCGGTCGCAGATGAAGTGGTGATGCCGCACGTCTTTGGCATCGAATCGTGCGGCCCGGCCCTCGACGGCCACTTCACGCACCAAACCAGCCTGCACCAGGTCGCGCAGATTGTTATAAGTTGTGGCTCTGGAAGAGCGGGGATCCACCCGATTCACGGCTTCGAAGATTTCCGCAGCCGTGGGATGCCGCTTGCATTCCATCAGGAACGCCATCACGGCGAAGCGCTGCGGAGTGCACCGCAACCCGCTGCCTTCCAGGGTCTGTCTAATCGCCTCGGCGTCCATTCAGTATTTAGATTAAATCTAATATGATATTTTGTCGAGACTTTGAACGAAATTTCCAAGCCTTGCCTGGAGGACAAACTCAGACCCGACACCGAGGGCAATGCGGCAACAGAGAACCCCCCACCCCGGTTGTCCACCGCCCAAGTTTTCTTGATTTGAAATCAGGACAGTACCGTAAGCCGCGAATAGGTAACCGGGGTGAAAGGGACCGTCACGATCACCGGCCGGGCCGCCGGATTCATGAAGGGGCTGACATACACCGTCGGGTACAACCATGGTGAAATGTTTTTTTTATTTTCCCTTTAGGTCAAGCCCCAGTGTATGCGTATCTGATCGGCTCACCACAGCAGCGTAACTGTACAACTGCGGGGATAGATTGGCTCTGTCGTGCAGCGCTGGCCAGGTCTTTTTTCGTTGAAAGTTCACACCCCTTACGATGAGGAAATAGCGTGACCTTCCACTCCTCAAACATGCCGAGGCCCTGGATGGAATTAATAGTAAAAAACCCCCGCTCGTCATCGAACGGGGGAACGAAGAATCAACGAAGTTGGTTTCTGTTGCTGAGGAAAATCAACCAGGTTGGCTTCTGCTGCCCATGAGCATAGAACCGGTTTATAGGCAAGTCAATAAGTTATTAGAAGGTCAGAATATAGTCTGCTACGACATTGATAGTAATTAACGATCTATTTGCAACATGGTGGCCTATATTTGTTACAATTATGGCTTCGGAAATTCGCTATCTATAAACTTGAATAGTCATAGTACTAGCATAAGGATTAAATTACTGCCGAACGCAATAATTTGACATAAGTATGTCCATCTGATGATTGACTTGATGCAATGATTAAGAGTACATTTTGTGCGCTATACCTAGTCGAGTTGTCTAACTGCGGCGACCCCAGATGCCGTCAGTTTGCATCCTGACCCATCCCTAAACAAGCTACAGAATTGAGGAGAATTATGAAGCTTTTGCGAATGCTCGGAATAGCTGTACTCGCGCTGGCTGCAGTGGGTGCTGCCAGTGCGCAATCCCAGTGGCAACAAGTCACACCGAGTTCTACCCCTAACATCGGCGCCGGCGCGATGGCGTTGCTGACCGATGGCCGGGTGCTAATGCATGACGAGAGCGGAAATCCTGGCACCTGGCAGAATTGGTGGACCTTGACTCCGGATGCCAGTGGAAACTATGCCACCGGTACTTGGACACAAGTTGCTTCCACGGCGTCCAGCTACGGTCCGTTGTACTTCGGATCGGCGGTGCTGCCGGATGGCCGCTACATCATCGAGGGTGGAGAATACAACAACGGCAGCGATGCCTGGACAACTAAGGGAGCTATCTACGATCCGGTTGCCAACGCCTGGACGTCGGTCACTCCTCCGGCCGGATGGAACTCCATTGGCGATAGTCCCAGTGTTGTTCTGTCCAACGGAACCTACATGCAGAGCAGCTGCTGCGACACCCAGAAGCAGGCTGCTTTGTTGAATCCCTCCACGTTAGCCTGGACCTCGACCGGTACGGGCAAGTTTGACATCTATGACGAAGAAGGTATGACCTTGCTGCCCGGCGGCAACGTGCTTGACGTCGATGCCTACGTCTTTCAGTACAACTCCGCGGGCAAGAACTGGGAAACCTACAATCCTACTTCGGGCGCTTGGACCAGCCAGGGCAGCACACCGGAGCAGTATTGGGATTCGTCCGCCAACTGCGGTGGTGAGGGCGCAGCTTCGTATGAACTTGGTCCCGCCGTATTGATGCCCAATGGTACCGTGTTCCAGACGGGCGCCAACCGCTGCGCAGCCGGTCATAACGGGGTTTACACCGTGAGCAGTAACTCCTGGACAGAGGCCCCGGATTTCCCCAGCAACCTGGATATCGCCGACGGTCCGGCCGCGCTGGAAGTCAATGGCAACGTACTAGCCATGACCAGCCCTGGAATCTTCGGCACCGGCGCGGTTTTCATCGAGTGGAATGGCAGCACTCTGACTACAATCCCCGGTCCTCCCAATGGTCCCGAGGACTCCTCTTACTACGGACATATGCTGATGCTCCCGACAGGACAGATCCTGTTCACCGACTTCAGCAATGACGTCGAGCTGTTCACCTCAGCCGGAAGCCAGTACACTGGCTGGAATCCGACCGTGATCTTGACTTCGGCGACTATCCAGGGCGGCACCACGATTAAGCTGAGTGGCTTCAAGTTCAACGGTGCGTCGCAAAACAATGCCTACGGTGACGATTTCCAGGATGCCACCAACTACCCCATCGTGCGCTTCACCAGCCAGAGCACCGGAACGGTCTACTACGCCCGGACGCATGATCACAGCACCATGGCGGTGGGATACGTTGGGCCTACCTATACGATGGTGGATGTTCCCAGTGTTCCGGCCGGCGAATATAACCTGCAGGTGGTAGTAAACGGTATCGCCTCGCAGAACTATCCGATCGGAATTCGCGCATCGAACTAGCAAGGATGAAGTAACTGCAAACTGAATGGCGCCACGTTCCTACTTCTTTCAGTAGGGCGTGGCGCCAGTGTTGCTGCAGCCCATGTCAACCTACGAAAGGAAGCATGGGAAGCGGAGAAGATACGCGCAGCAATGTTTCTGAAGGGCCTCTCTGAGGAGGAGAATCGCCCACCCGGACAAAAAGAAGCAGAGGGTTCAACCCCGGGTTGGCCGTTTTCACGATTTACGCTACACGACGATATCCCGGACGGCTAGATGCGGGCGTTATTCCGGCCCGACCATAACTTAATTCCGAAGACGGCCAACTGCAATCAGCCCGAGCTTAGTTCACTGGCGGCGGCCAAGGACACGACGCTGAGCTGGCGCATGCGCGGAACCTATGAGGGTTTCAACGGGCTCAGCCTCGAGTTTTATCCCGACTCCGCCATTGTGGGATGCGGCAAAGCCGCGCACGCCTATCCCTACATTGTGAGAGCCAACGGCCGCCAAGCGGGATGGAACGCCGCTTCCACGGTCGCGGGCGAAGTGAAAGACCCGCAACGAAATTATCCGCGCATGCCGGCCGCCACCACCGTCCTTCTGTCAACCATTCAGCAACCAGACGTTCAGATAGTGTTCTGAAGATTACTAACCGATTCCAGCGGCGTAGCGCCTGGAGAACGAAGCGTGCGAATATCCCGCATGGGCGGTTGGCCGAAGAAGCGGCTGTATTCGCGATTGAATTGGCTGGCGCTCTCGTATCCGACCTCGAACGCCGCACTGGCGGCGTCCAGACCATCCATGAGCATGCGTTCCCGCGCTGCGTGTAACCGAAGTTGCTTCTGATACTGCAGCGGACTCATGGCGGTCAACACCCGGAAATGGTGGTGCAGTGTGGACACGCCCATGCCCGCGATCTTTGCGAGATCTTCCACCCGTAACGGCTTCGCGTAATTCCCCCTGACCCAGGCGATAGCCTTTGCCGTTCGTTGGCTCTGATCTCCCAGCGTTGCAATCGCTCGAAGGCGAGCCCCCTCCGGTCCCCGCAGGATTCGATAGATGATCTCGCGTTGAATCAGGCCGCTGAGAAACGGAATGTCCTGTGGCGTGTTCAGCAGGTCCATGAGCCGACAGCATGCATCGAGCAACTCCGCCGTGGTTTCGCCGGTACCCATCGCAGGACTGTCCGACGCTGCCCCAGGCGTCTGAATCTCCTCACGACCAAGAAGTTCTCGGACTACGGGCATTTCGAGCTTGAGCACGAAACAGAGATAGGGCACCGCGTCACTTGCCTCGATCACGTTACAGATGACTGGCAAGTCCAGCGATGTCAGCAAGTATCGCGACTGGTCAAAGACGAACGTGGTCCCGGCGAGGGTTGCTCGCTTCCGCCCTTGCGCGACCACAGCCAGGCTCGGCTCGTATGTCGCTGAAGCTGGCGCCGTAGGGGCGGTCCTGCGGGTCAGCAGCAAGCCTGGGACGTTGGTTATCTGTTTCTCTGCGGACCCAATGGACAAGGCAATTTTGCGCGCCAGTTCCGTCCGCAATTCACCTGCTCGATCCAGCGAAGGAGTGCTGCTTTTGTTGATATTTCGCATCTAGATGGTTTTTCTTACGTCAGGCCTAGAATAGCCCCGCCGTTCGGATGCGGCAATAATTCTTTCGCTGACGAGAGGAATAGGCAATAAATCAGAAGAATCAGGCTACCGCCTCCAAGGCGTTTTGCCCTAATCTCGGAATGAGAGAAACGGTTCTGGAGGAGACGCAATCATGAAGACTCGCAAACTTGGAAACAGCAATCTGGAAGTATCGGCTATCGGGCTTGGGTGCATGGGCATGAGCTTTTCCTATGGTCCGCCGAAAGACAAGACGGAGATGATCTCGCTGCTCCGAGTCGCCGTTGAGCGCGGCATAACTTTTTTCGACACTGCCGAAGTCTACGGCCCGTTCACCAACGAGGAACTTGTCGGCGAGGCGCTTTCTCCCCTGCGCGATCAGCTGGTGATCGCTACCAAGTTTGGCTTCGATCTGAGTGGTCGTGATAACCGGCCGGGAGCGGCAGGACTGAATAGCCGGCCCGAACACATCAAGCAGGCCGCTGAGGGGTCGCTCAAGCGACTCAAGACCGATGTCATCGATCTGTATTACCAGCACCGGGTTGACCCGGACGTCCCGATCGAGGACGTGGCGGGAGCGGTGAAGGACCTGATTCGCGAAGGCAAGGTGAAGCACTTCGGCCTTTCGGAAGCAGGAGCACAGACCATTCGTCGCGCGCACGCCGTTCAGCCAATCACTGCACTGCAGAGCGAATACTCGCTGTGGTTCCGAGATCATGAGAAGGAAATTCTGCCGACGATCGAAGAACTTGGAATTGGCTTAGTGGCTTACAGCCCTCTGGGCAAGGGTTTCCTTACCGGCAAGATCGACGAAAACACGGTGCTCGACAGCACGGACTTCCGCAGCACGGTGCCACGCTTCACGCCGGAGGCGCGGAGGGCAAACCAAGCGGTGGTCGATCTGATTGGCGCAATCGCACAGCGGAAGAAAGCGACCCCGGCACAGATCGCGCTCGCCTGGGTGCTGGCGCAGAAGCCGTGGATTGTCCCGATTCCAGGCACCACCAAGCTGCATCGCCTGGACGAGAACATTGCAGCACTCGCCGTCCAGCTGACGTCCGATGACCTTAGGGAGATCGATACCGCCGCCGCAAAGATCACGGTGCATGGAGAGCGCTATCCCGAAAAGCTGATGAAAATGGTTGGTCGCTAAAAGGTATATCGACATAGAACAAGTCAGCGCAGCAATATCGCGCCGGGAAACAAAGGATACTTGAATGAGCAATAAGCGAACGCAGCGTTTATTCGTAACGCAAAGCGACCATCGGGTCGACCCCTGCGGCCCGGCGGGCCGGTTGCCAGCTGGCCACGAAGGCGATCCCGGCCAAGGCAACAGAGGCGGCCAGCAAGGTCAGCGGATCAATTGGCCGGACACCGAAAAGTAAGCTGCTTAGCGAGCGGGCCAGAACACATGCCCCCACCAGACCAAAGCTGAGGCCGCCCAGTGTGAGCCATGCCGCGCGCGCAAGAACGAGTCTGAGAACCTGTCGGGGCTGGGCGCCCAGGGCAACGCGGACGCCGATCTCGTGCGTCCTCTGTGTCACCCAATACGACATGACGCCATAGATCCCACCCGCCGCCAGCGAAAAGGCAACCGCTGCGAACAGTGCCAGCAGCGAAGCATCAAAGCGCCGCGGGCCAACTGAATCCGCCACTCGTTGTTCCATTGTAGCCACGTGGTAGATGGGCTGCTCCGGGTCCAGGTTCTGCACCTCACGTCGAATCGCAGCGCTAAGGCTCTCGGGCGCGATCCGGGTACGCACCGCCAACGTTAAAGCCGAGGCAGGAAATTGCTCTGTCGAAGTAAAGACGACGGGAACCGGCTGGCGATCCAATCCAATGTAGCGGACATCCCCCACCACTCCGATGATGGTGAACTGCTGCCGCGGCAAATTTGTGGCCGGAGGAAAGATCAAATGTTCTCCGACCGGATCAGCTCCGGCGAGGAAGCGGCTGGCAAATTCCTGGCTCACGATGGCGACGGGCAAACTGCCCGGGCGGTCTTCCGCTGTGAAGAAACGCCCAGCGCGCAGGGGAACCTGCATCGCGGAAAAGTAATCCGTTGTGACGTGCGACAAAGGAACCGATAGCGACTGATCCGCCGGCAGCGACGGATGATCTTTGACCGTCATGTTTACCGGGCTGGAAAAGCCGTAATAGAAAGGCAGGGTCGTGGTGCCGCCGGCCGACTCCACTCCCGGCATGTCCCGCACGGCAGCGAGTAGCTGCTCGAAGAAAGCCTTGCGCTGGGCGAGATCCGGATATTTTGCTTCCGTCAGCGTGACCTGAACGGTCAGCACATTTCGTGGATTGAAACCTGGACTCACCGCGCGCAGATTGGCAAAGGTGCGAAGCATAAGTCCTGCGCCCATCAGCAGGAGAAAAGCGAACGCCAGCTCCGCGGCCACCAGCACGCTGCCCAGCTTCTGCCGGGCAGCACCGGCTGTGGTTTTTCCTCCTGCTTCACGCAAAGCAATACTCGCGCCAGCCTGAGAGGCGACCAGGGCTGGCGCCAGGCTGAACAGAACGGCCGTCAACAGCGAAACCAGCAGAGTGAAGCAGAGAGCAACCCCGTTGAGATGCACCTCACCGAAGTAGGCGAGAGTGTCCGGCCGCAGAAGGCGCACGACATTCAGCGTGCCCCAAGCTATCAGTAGTCCCGCCGCCGATCCCAGAGCGGCGAGCAGCAAGCCCTCCGTCAGCAGTTGCCGGATGATGCGGGCGCGGGCTGCTCCCAACGCAGAACGCACCGCAAATTCCCTCTGTCGCGCCGCCGCCCGGGCCAGCAGCAGGTTCGCTATATTCACACAGGCAATCAGCAGAACCAGCCCCACGGCGCTCATCAACAGCAACAATGCCGGACGAGTATCGCCTACCAGCCGCTGGTGCAGAGGCAGAAGTTGCACCTCCGCTCCCGCCAGGTTCTCAGCCGCAGCCTGCGGATATTGCCCCCTAAGCGATTGCGTGATGGTCTGCAGCTCCGCCATCGCCGGCTGCAATGGGACACCTGGTTTCAAGCGCGCCACCACGCTCATGTCATCGCTCTCGCGCTGGCTCCAATCAGGCTTGGTTGGAAGGGGAAGCGGCACGAAGGCATCCGGCTTGAGCTGGCTGGGATAGACAAAGTTCGCCGGCAAGATGCCAACCACCGTGTACTCGGCATTGTCCAGGCGGAGCGACTTGCCTAGAACATTGGGATCAGCTGCAAAGCGACGTCGCCAGAAGCCATCGCTCAAAATCATGACTCCATGCGCTCCGGGCGCGTCTTCCTGTGGTGAAAAACTGCGCCCTAGGGCAGGCTGTATTCCAAGCAGGGAAAAGAAATTCGCGCTCACCTCGGCGCAGCGGTCGAGTCGAGCCGGTTCGCCGCCGGTGGCCAGATTGCCGTCGCAGAGGTGATCGTCATACGCTGCCATGTCCTCGAAGGAGCGGTTTTGCTCGCGCCAGGTTAGAAATGTTCCTGCCGGGACCAGCGTCGCATCCAGGCGGGGCGCGTACTGCGCGGCCCAAACCAGCCGGCCGGGATCGCGATAGGGCAATGGCCGCAACAGCACGGCATGCAGCAAACTGAATATCGCGGTGTTGGCCCCAATGCCCAGCCCCAGCGTCAGCATGCCCACCAGAGCCACTCCGGGATTGCGCTTGAGAATGCGGGCTCCGAAACGCAAATCGGCAAAGAACCCG